>NZ_JACVUO010000009.1:0-216311 GCF_016625145.1 Pantoea sp. S61 | reverse complement strand
AACTGCCGGATCGTTCAACCGATCATTTTTGTCTTAACTGATCGGCATTACGCCGATCGGCGTGCTCATTTTGAGCCCACCAGCGAAAGGTTGTCCACCTGCTGCGGTATGGCATGCGGCGCAATCGCCCGCTTTGGCCAGATACTCGCCTTGCTTAACCGAGGCATCGGTCGCGGCCGATGCGGCGTGGCTGATCAGCGCGCCGCTGAGAGCGAAAAAGAGTGTGGAAAATTTCACTATAACGCTCCTTCTCAGGCCTGAACCAGCGGACCAGGGTTAGCAAGATAGCGGTTGCGAATCGCATCCGCCGCGAATAATGCGGTGGCACAGACAATCCCGGTGGGGTTGTACGCCAGGTTTTGCGGGAAGCAGCATGCACCCGTCACAAACACGTTCGGTACATCCCAGCTTTGCAGGAACTTGTTCACCACGCTGGTACGCGGATCGTCGCCCATCACAGCACCACCTGTGGTGTGCGTTGATTGGTAAGGGCGGACATCGTAATGGCTGTTGAGCGTTTTGAAGCCCACTTCATAGTGCTTAGGATTCATCACCTTGACGATCTCCTCGGCTTTATCTTTGATGAAGTTGGTCATCTTCAGCTCGTTCTGCTGCCAGTCGAACGTCATACGCAGCAATGGTTGGCCGTAGATATCACGGTACGTGGGATCAAGGTCTAGATAGCACTGCTTATACGGCATCACTGAACCGGACGAGCCGACGTTCATGTTGTGCAGATAATTATCTTTGATGGCCTGTTTCCAGCCGGAACCCCAGCGCGGCGCATCTTTAGGGATGCCCATCTGCTGGATGGGACGTCCGCCGGAGAAGGCTGCCGAAATGGTGGCACCGCCAACAAAGCCGACTTTGCTGTGATCGAAGTTTTCTGCATTGAAATCATCGATAACGGTAGAGGTTGCACCGGTTGCCGCAAACGGATTGAACCAGTTGTCGTTGTCATAAAACAGCTTGATGCCGCCGGTCATCTGGTAGGCATAGTTCCTGCCCACTACGCCGTCACCGGTTTGCGGATCATAGGGCTTACCGATTTTTGACAGCAGCAGTAAGCGCACATTGTGCAGCTGGAAGGCGCTGAGGATCACCAGGTCAGCCGGTTGCTCGACTTCGTTACCTTGCGCATCGATATAGGTTACGCCGGTGGCTTTTTTGCCGCTGCTGTCGGTATTAACGCGAATCACGTGCGCCTGAGTGCGTAACTCAAAGTTACTAAACGGTTTCAGAGCAGGGATAACACAGCTTTGCGGTGAACCTTTGGAATAATTGAAGCAACCGAAGCGTTCGCAGTAACCACAGTAGTTACACACGCCAAGCTGCACGTTGTAAGGGTTTGTCCAGGCTTCGGTACAGTTAGCGGCGGGACATTCGAACGGATGATAGCCGAGTTGTTTCGCTGCTTTGGAGAACAGTTCGCCAGCATACAACGTCTCGAGCGGCTTAGTGGGATAGCCATTTTTACGTGGGGATTCGAACGGGTTACCCCCTTCGACTTTTTCACCGTTGAGATTACCGACCTGACCCGCCGCACCGCAAATTTTCTCAAACTTATCGAAGTAGGGTTCCATCTCGTCATAAGAGAATGGGTAATCCTGCACCGTCATGTCTTTCGGGATGAAATCAGCCCCGTATTTTTCGATGACCGTGCTGCGCATTTTCAAGTCAGCTTCCAGCGGACGCCACAGCTGACCGTTCCAGTGCGTACCGGCACCGCCCACGCCATCACCGGGCAGGAAGGAACCGAAGCGACGATATGGCAGCGCGGTTTCCTGCGTGGTATGGCGAACCGTCACGGTCTCTTTCGAGGCGTTTTGGAACAGTTTTAAGCGAATACCGTAAGTCAGTTCATCGGCAATACGCGGATAGGAGAAGTCGGGGTAGGTATCGCGATTTTCGCCGCGCTCCAGTGCCACTATATTCAAACCAGAACTGGCCAGTTCCATCGCCATGAGCGAACCGGTCCAGCCGAACCCGACGATGACCACATCGACGGGCGCTTTTTTTACTGCCGCCATTACACGCTCCTTTTACTGGAAATGCTGACTGGGCCAAGGGGGTAGGGTTTATTAGGCTGCTGTACGGTATCGACGAAATCCGCACGTGCACCGGGAAAACCAATCATTTTCCACGAGGCCAGCGTTTGGTTGCCGCCGTGAATCGGATCGGCGAGATAACCCTCTTTGGCGTTTTCCAGTAGCTGCTCGAAAAACTGCTTGCCGTGAATAGCATCATTACGCAGTTTGTCGGCTTCAAGCGCATGCAGAACCTCTTCCTGCTGCGCCGTCTCCAGTTGGTAAAAATCTTTTTGGTACTGCTGCTGACAATGCTGGTCAGCTAAGGCGATGCCTAATCGATAGGTATCGCGTGGCACCAGATGGGATTGGTAACCCATTTCCGGAATCGAATCGGCGAACGGGCCTTGCATGTACCACAGGCGACCATAGCCGTAGGGCAATTCCATCTGCTTATCGATAAACACCTGTACACCTTCACTGACGGCGCCAGGACCGTTGGCATCGGCAGGGATCAGGCGATCCAGTGCCGCGAGCAGAAATTTCCACTCTTTATCGTTGAAGTAAGCGGGAACATAGTCGGATAACACACCTTGCGGCTTGTCGGCAGCGGGGGAGGAGAGTGACACCACACCGGTACTGGCTGCGGCGGCGAGGGGAATGAGCGAGAGCGATTTTTGTAAAAATCGTCTCCTGCCCGATGCTTGCTCTTCAGGCTTTTTAAGTGACATTGCTAATCTTCCTTACGAAAAACCCACCCTGGGTTGATTTTGTTATAAGTATGTAATTTTTTGTTATGAGGAGATTAATCAGACGTCACAACAGGTTGCAAGCTAAATGTTAGCAGCCTAATCGTTTAAGCGAAGTTGAAGGTAAAGTTATGTCAATGCCTGAAGCGATTCAGCCACAGTAAGCGCAGGGATTTGGAATTTGTTCGATAACATTAGAAAGAGTGGGACGAAAAAGGTAACAAAATGTGAGATCGTGCAAAGGATCCGTCAGAGAAACGGATCCTGAGAAGGAATTTATGGATGAATCAGCCGCGCCAGATGAGATTGGGGCAGGGGCGCTCGGTCAGCTGTTTGCCGGTCAGCTTTTCAATCAGCATCAGACGCAGGGCAAAGGGCGAGCGTTTAAACAGGCACAGCAGCGATTTCAGCTCAAAAGCCGGTTTGCTCTGCTCAACCTGGAAGCATTTGCCACAGTCGAGGCAGTTTTTCATGGTGGTCATGTTCACCTCCCGAATGAATAACGACGTAACAGTAAGCATAAACCTGCGATAAACAGCAGGAAAAGGAGTAGCAGCAGATAGGGTGCGTTCATCATTGCCTCCTAAATAAGCTATTCGCTTACATTACGAACAAAGATAGCACTGGCTATACTCTTTAGCCAACACTATTTAGGAAAAATTTGTGCTTATTTGTGCCTGGTTTACAATGAGCGCAGCCAGGCCCGCACCGCAGGTAAAGTGCGGCAGATAATAAAGAGGAAGCTGAATGAGTCGTCGTGCAAAGAGCGCCACCAATACGCCCCAGGGGCCGCTTAAAGATATAGAGGAGCATGTCGAAGGATTTCGCCAGGTGCGCGAAGCGCATCGACGTGAACTTATTGATGACTACGTAGAGTTAATCTCTGATTTGATTCGTGAATTTGGTGAAGCCCGTCAGGTCGATATGGCCGCGCGCCTCGGCGTTTCACAACCCACCGTGGCAAAGATGTTGAAGCGTTTAGGCACCACGGGTCTGGTGGAACAGGTTCCCTATCGCGGCGTGTTTCTGACGGCTGAAGGTGAAAAGCTGGCTGAAGCGAGCCGTGTGCGTCACCACATTGTGGAAACCTTCTTGCTGGCTTTAGGTATTAGCCCGGAAACTGCCCGCCGGGATTCTGAAGGTCTGGAACATCACGTCAGTGATGAAACCCTCGCCGTCTTCCAGAAGTTTTACGAGAGCCGCTAACCTACAAGGCCTTCCGCCATCATGCCCATCGTACTGCGTTCCTTAATGCGTGATCGTATTTTGCATTTGTTGTTGCTGTTGGGTGTGATTTTATTGCCGCTGGCGGAGTATCGTTGGCCGCAATTGCCTGCCGCCGTTGACTGGCACACCATCATGACGCTCACCGGGCTATTGATGCTGACCAAAGGACTGGAAAACAGCGGCTATTTCGATGTGCTCGGCGCACGTCTGGTACAGCGCTTTCAACATGAGCGCACGCTGGCGCTGTTTATGGTCTGTGCCGCAGCGCTACTTTCCACCTTTCTCACCAACGATGTGGCGCTGTTTATTCTGGTGCCGCTGACGCTGACGTTGCGCAAATTCTCGCGTCTGCCGATTTCTCGTCTGATTATTTTTGAAGCGCTGGCGGTGAATGCTGGATCGCTGCTGACGCCAGTAGGCAATCCGCAAAATATTCTGTTGTGGAGTCACGGCACACTCAGCGTGCCAGGTTTTATTCTGCAAATGGCACCGCTGGCTGCGGTATTAATGATCAGCCTGATGGCGCTCACCTGGTGGAGTTTTCCAAAACGAACCATTCAGAAGCATGCGCAAAGCGAAGCGCATCAATGGCAAAAACCGTTGTTTATCATCAGCGTGCTGCTCTATCTGGTGTTTATTGTGGCTTTAGAGCTGAAAATGACCGGATGGGCACTGATATTGGTGGCAGGCTGCTTCCTGATCATGGCGCGCAGCGTATTGATCAGTATTGACTGGAGCTTGTTACTGGTATTTGTCGCGATGTTCATCGATGTGTTTTTACTGATGCATCTTCCCCTGCTGCAACCGTATTTCGCCGCGATAGGTCATTTAAGCGAAGGGGGAATGTATTTGCTGGCGATCGGTCTTTCACAGGTCATCAGTAATGTGCCGGCCACCATTCTGTTGCTGCAAAAAGTGCCGCCCACCGAGGTGCTCGCCTGGGCCGTCAACATTGGCGGATTCGGCTTGTTGCCGGGTTCACTGGCTAACCTGATTGCGCTGCGTATGGCGCAGGACAGCAAAGTCTGGTGGCGCTTTCACCTGTTTTCTCTGCCCATGCTGGCGTGGTCGATGCTGTGCGGTTGGTTTCTGTTGCACTGGCTACATTAAGGTAGCCAATTTGTCCTGCAGGTGAAGCTGACGCGCTGGTTATTCAGCGCGTTATCGCACTCAGTGGCAGAAAATGCGTTGATTGTTGGGTTGTGTAAAGTTGTACTGGCATTTGTCAATTTTCGATCTAAGGTTAAGTTGACCGTTTTTGCCCGTGGATCGGGATCACAGCCAGCGATGATAACTTATGAGTGATAACCACAATCAGCCGCCCGCTCGCGAGCAGCAGGATGCACAGCACGCTTCAGACTCCAGTCAAAAAAACAACGAACCGCAACGTAAACGCCCCGGCAAAAAGCCCCTGATCATTCTTGCCATCGTGGTCGTGATCATGCTGCTGGTGGGACTGTGGTTCTGGTTTACCACGCGCAATATTGAAACCACGGATGATGCCTTTACCGAAGGCGATGCGGTGACTATTGCGCCGAAAGCAGCGGGTTATGTGGTGAAGCTGCTGGTGAGAGACAACCAGCGGGTGAAGCAGGGCGATTTGCTGGTGGAGATCGACCCGCGCGATACCAGTGCCCAACGCGATCAGGCCAAAGCCCAACTCGGTCTGGCGAAGGCGCAACTGCATCAGGCACAGGCGCAATTAGCGCTGTCTCGCGTGCAGTATCCTGCGCAGCGCGATCAGGCGTTAGCCGATCAAGCAAAAGCTCAGGCCAATCTTTTGAATGCGCAGGCGGATTATCGTCGTCAGCGCGGCGTAGATCCTCGCGCGACTTCCCAACGTAACATCGATACTGCGGCCGCGCAGTTGCGCTCCGCTGAAGCACAAATGCAAAGTGCTAAAGCGCAGGTCGAAGTGGCTTCACAGGTGCAATTGCAGATTCGTCAGCAGGAAACCAATGTGGAGGCGCGCCAGCAGCAGGTTGAGCAGGCGCAGGCACAGCTCAACACCGCCGAACTGAATCTCTCTTATACCCAAGTGCGCGCCCCCTACGATGGCTTTGTCACCAAGCGTAACGTGCAGGTCGGCACACTGGTACAGGCCGGCACGGCGCTGTTTTCACTGGTGTCGCCGGATATCTGGATCAATGCCAATTTCAAAGAGTCACAGCTGGCTCGGATGAATCCCGGTGACAAAGTGGATATCAGTATCGATGCCTGGCCTGATATGAAGCTGGAAGGGCACGTTGATAGCGTGCAGATGGGCTCCGGCTCGCGCTTCTCCACCTTCCCGGCCGAAAATGCCACCGGTAACTATGTGAAGATTGTGCAGCGCGTGCCGGTGAAAATCGTTATCGATAAAGGGTTGGATCCGAATCATCCGCTGCCGCTGGGCCTGTCGGTTGAGCCGAAGGTCACCGTCGAATGAGTGCGAGCGAAAGCTGGCGTCCGGCCAGCAATCCCTGGCTGGTCGCCATCACGGTGACGCTGGCGGTGTTTATGGAGATCCTCGACACCACCATCGTTAACGTGGCGCTGCCGCACATTGCCGGCTCACTCTCTTCCAGTTACGACGAATCCACCTGGGTGCTGACTTCCTATTTGGTAGCCAACGGCATTGTGTTGCCCATTTCCGCCTTCTTTAGCCGCTTATTTGGGCGTAAACAGTTCTTCCTGATCTGTATTGTCATGTTCACCATCTGCTCGTTCCTGTGCGGTATCGCCACCGAGCTATGGCAAATCATTCTGTTCCGCGTGTTGCAGGGCTTTTTCGGCGGCGGTTTGCAGCCGGTGCAGCAATCGGTGCTCCTCGATTACTTTAAAGCGGAAGATCGTGGCAAAGCTTTTGGTCTCTCGTCGATTGCGATTATCGTTGCGCCAGTGATCGGCCCCACACTCGGCGGCTGGATCACCGATAACTACAGCTGGCGCTGGGTGTTCTTCATTAACATCCCGGTCGGAATTTTAACGGTGCTGGCGATCTATCAGCTGCTGGAAGATCCGCCGTGGGAGCGTAAATGGGCGAAGGGCAAGCTGAAAATCGATTACATCGGCATCAGCTTGATCACCCTTGGACTCGGCTGTTTGCAGGTGTTCCTCGACCGTGGCGAAGATGAAGACTGGTTTGCCTCGCACTTTATTCGCCTGTTTTGCATGCTGGCGGTGATCGGCATTGTCGGCGCCGTCTACTGGTTGCTGTATGCACGTAAACCAGTGGTGGATATCACGGTCATGAAAGATCGTAACTTCTGGGTGGCCGGTTTGCTGATGGCAGGCATGGCGATGATTCTGTATGGCAGTTCGGTGGTACTTCCACAGCTGGCGCAGCAGGATCTGGGCTATACCGCGACCTGGTCGGGGCTGGTACTCTCGCCTGGTGCGATATTGATCGTTCTGACTATTCCGCTGGTGCTGAAGCTGATGCCGATTGTGCAAACACGCTACATCATTGCTTTCGGCTTTACCTGTCTCGCCAGCGCCTTCTTTTATTCCACGACCTTAACGCCGAACGTTGATTTTACCACCCTGGTATTAATGCGCAGTGCGCAATCGATAGGACTGGGTTTTCTGTTTGTGCCGCTGACTACCATTGCTTTTATTACGGTGCCGCAACGGCTCAATGCGGATGCATCGGCATTGTTTACCATGTTCCGTAATGTGGCGGGATCGATCGGGATTTCACTGGCAACGGCAGGGATTACCGAACGTATGCAGACGCGCTCAGCGAATATGGTGCATAACATGACGCCGCTTAACGAGCCGTTCAACCTGACTTTGCAGCATTGGGCGCAGGCGATTCGCGACTTTACCAGCGCCGTCGGTGATCCACTGACGCTGGCGACCGGTCAGCTGTACAAAGAGATGATTGCGCAGGCGCGTATCCTTGCGTATATCGACGTATTTATGGGTCTGAGTATTGTGGCCTTGCTGTTGATTCCATTTTGTTGGTTGCTTTCGCCGATCAAGAGCGAAGGCAGTGCAGGAGCACACTAAAATGATCACCTCTTCGCGCTTGAGTTTGCTGGCGCTCTCTCTGCTTCTGGCGGGTTGCGCTGTGGGTCCTGATTATCAGCCTCCCCATGCACAGACACCGGGCAGCTATCGCGATTTACCGTCGCAGGAAGCCTCAAAGCCGCAATCGGCGGCCACCAACCCGCTATGGTGGAAAAGCTTTAATGACCCACAGCTGGATAGCCTGATCGAACGCGCCATCGCCGGTAACTTAACCTTGCAGCAATCGGTGCTGCGCATTGCCGGTGCACGTGAGCAACTGGCACAGGCGCGCGGAGGGCTTTTTCCGTCACTCAATGGTTCAGCCAAAGTGACCCGTCAGCAGTTGGGTTTAAAAGGCTTACTTAAGTCCAACGGGGTTTACGATCAGGTGGACAGTGACGTTGCCAGCCAGCTGAATGGCCTCGATCACTCTGTCACGCTGTACCAGGGTAGCTTTGACGCCAGCTGGGAGCTGGATCTGTGGGGCAAAGTGCGGCGTCAGATGGAAGCCGCAGATGCGCAGCAGCAGGCCGCCATTGAACAGCGCAATGATGCGCTCGTGTCGCTCGAAGCTGAAGTGGCGCGCGCCTATCTGCAACTGCGCGGCGCGCAAGCGGTGCTCAACACGCTGCAGCAGCAAATCGATGTGGCGCAGCAAACCTGGGAACTGACGCAAAGCCAGCAGCGTAACGGCATGGCACCGCTCACCGATGTGGAAAACGCGCGTGCACAGCTGGCCTCGTTGAATGCGCAATTGCCAGGTTATCAATCGCAGGAGCGGCAGGCCATGAATGGCTTAGCAGTTTTGCTGGGCAAAACGCCGGGCGCACTGGATAACGAGTTGATGAGCAGTAAAGCGTTACCCGCGCTGCCGAAAATGGTGGCGGTGGGGATCCCATCCACGCTGGCGCGACGACGTCCGGATATTCGGCAAGCGGAAGCCAATCTGCATGCGCAGACCGCCAACATCGGCGTGTCGGTGGCGGATCTGTTCCCCAGCCTGTCACTGACGGGTCAACTCGGGGTTCGCAACACCGATGCCAGCTATCTGGATGACTGGAGCAGCCATTTCTACAGCATTGGACCTTCGCTCTCCATTCCGATTTTCCAGGGCGGGCGTTTGGTCTCCAGTGTGAAACTGGCGCGCGCGCAGCAGGCCAATGCGGCGCTGGAATATCGCCAGACGGTGCTGACCGCCTTGCAGGATGTCGAGAATGCCCTGGTCAGCTATCGCGCCGATCAGCAGCAGGTGACAGCTCTGGATGAAACCACTGGCGCATTGCAGAGAGCATTTGATCTCGCCAGTGATAGCTACAAGCAGGGGATTTCCACCTTCCTGGATGTGTTGGACGCACAGCGCCAGTTAGCGCAGGCAGAAGCACAATCGACACAGGCACGCATGCAGAGTGCACTGGATTTAGTCGCGTTGTACAAAGCGCTGGGCGGCGGCTGGGAACCTTATCAGAACGTTAATTTGCCTGAATATTCCGTGTTTGGCCCTGCCACCACGGTGCCTTAATCATAAAAGGGGGCAGTCTGCGGGCTGCCCCAGCATCAGGCATTACACTCCACCCATTTTGGAATGAAAATTTTCATTTTGGATTAAATGCAAATTCCCCTCTGATCACTCTTTACCGATTTACACGCAGTAAAGCCGCTTTTTGTGATCTGCTCCGCATGTAAATGCGGTGTTTATGATCTGTCGCGCAAAATTTAAATTTCATAATTATTCCTGTTGGTTGAAATAAACTATTTTTAAATCTTCTCTCACTGTTAAGGAGTGGATTATGCCGCGGGAAAACTACCTTACCCCCAACAAAGCATCAGGGCCGAACAGCAGCACGCGCACTGAACCCTTTGTGAAGGTGATAGCAATGATTGCCACCTTAGGGGGGTTGCTGTTCGGCTATGACACCGGTGTGATTTCTGGCGCACTGTTATTTATGGGTAACGATCTCCATCTGACACCCTTTACCACGGGGTTGGTCACCAGCAGCCTGCTGTTTGGCGCGGCTTTTGGTGCCCTGGCGTCAGGCCACTTTGCCGCCGCGGCCGGGCGGAGAAAAATCATTCTGGTGCTGGCGGTGATTTTCGCCATTGGCGCAATCGGCACCGCGTTAGCACCTGACGTTGAATGGATGATTTTCTTCCGCCTGGTATTGGGTGTGGCGGTGGGGGGAGCGTCAGCGACGGTTCCGGTGTACATCGCGGAGATGGCGCCCGCCAACAAACGTGGCCAGTTAGTGACCATGCAAGAACTGATGATCGTCTCCGGGCAGATGTTGGCTTACATCTCCAACGCTGGATTTAACGCGGTGTGGGGCGGTGATGCTACCTGGCGCTGGATGCTGGCGGTCGCGACGGTGCCTGCCGTGCTGCTGTGGTTTGGCATGCTGTTTATGCCCGACTCACCGCGTTGGTATGCGATGAAAGGGCGGTTGGCGGAAGCGCGTCAGGTGCTGGAGCGCACGCGAGCTAAACAAGATGTTGAGTGGGAACTCACGGAAATAGAAGAGACCTTAGCTGAAGAGCAACATGAAACGCGCCCACGCCTGCGTGAACTTCGCCAACCCTGGCTGTTTAAATTATTTTTGATTGGCGTGGGGATTGCGGTCATACAGCAGTTAACCGGGGTGAATACCATCATGTATTACGCTCCGACCATGTTAAAAGCCGTGGGCATGAGCGATAACGCAGCCTTAATTGCCACCATCGCCAATGGCGTTATTTCGGTATTAATGACTTTCGTTGGTATCTGGCTGCTGGGGCGCATTGGGCGCCGTACCATGACGATGTTAGGGCAGTTTGGCTGTACCGCCTGTCTGGTGTTTATTGGTGCCGTCAGTTATTTCATGCCGGAGACGGTAAATGGTCAACCTGATGTACTGCGCAGTTATATGGTGCTGCTGGGAATGCTGATGTTTTTGAGTTTCCAGCAAGGAGCACTCTCACCCGTGACCTGGTTGCTATTGTCTGAAATTTTCCCTACACGTCTGCGTGGGATATTTATGGGCGGCGCCGTGTTTGCTATGTGGATCGCTAATTTCCTTATCTCGCTGATGTTCCCGATCCTGTTGGCATCGGTGGGTTTATCGGGAGCGTTCTTTATTTTTGCGCTAGTCGGAATAGGGGGAGCCATTTTTGTGGTTCGCTATGTACCAGAAACACGAAATCGTTCGCTGGAACAGATCGAGCATTATTTGCACGACTGGCTGTCAAATGAAGAACCGCAACCGCAGTTGACGCACGCTGTGAAGAAAAGCTCGTAACCTGAGGTGACGTTTTATGAGGGTAAAAGCCGGTGCATGCACTGGCTTTTTATCGTAAAGGGGGATAAAAATGCGATTGTGCTCTCAACTGTAAAAATATAATAATCACCTGTGAAAATAGATTTTCGTCCATAACATTAATCTTCATTAATCTGCTAACACACTTCAGCCAGACAAGGCATTAGCCGCTAAATGCTTGTTTATCAGCCGGGAATAACCTCTGAAATCGGTACCAGTTCCAGTCGGTGGTACTAAAATGTTGTTGTTAATTCACCGTTAATTAAAGCTTCTCGCTGGGGGGACCGCTCAAATTGTGAATACGTTAATCAGTTAGGAATTATCCGTCCGCATAAATTAATTTATTTTTTTATTTGAATTGGGTAATCTTGCCACTACAGTTTATTTAAACCCCCTTAAGCAAGGACCTTGTGATGAGTGACGCATTTAAAGTTCTGAACAACATTCGCACATTACGTGCGCAGGCTCGTGAACTGCCATTGACCGATCTGGAAGAGATTCTGGAGAAATTAACCGTGGTGGTGACTGAGCGCCGCGACGAAGTTCATGCAGAAGAAGCGCAGAATCGCGAGAAAGAAGAAAAGCTGTCTAAATACCGCGAAATGCTGCTGGCTGACGGTATTGACCCGAACGAATTGCTGGGTGCGCTGGAAACCGGTAAAAAACGCGCGAAGCGTGCACCGCGTCCGGCTAAATATTCTTACACCGATGAGAACGGTGAAGAGAAATCATGGACCGGCCAGGGCCGTACCCCAGCAGCGATTAAGAAAGCGCTGGACTCTGGTAAAAGCCTGGACAGCTTCCTGATCAAATAATCTGCACAATCCTTGTAAGCGGGAGCCGAAGACCACGTTGTCTTCGGCTTTTTTATTTCTCTATTTGCAACAACGCGTTCAACGCCTTCGCTCGCTGCCCGCAGGCGCAGAGGTGGCGTCCCGGTGCTGCTTTCTGGCATAATGCCCGCTGTTTTTTCCTCCACTGCGTAACAAAGGTCAATGCCGTGTTAGTTTCCAGCAATATTACTATGCAGTTCGGCAGTAAGCCGCTGTTTGAGAATATCTCCGTTAAGTTTGGCGGCGGTAATCGTTACGGTTTAATCGGTGCGAACGGCAGCGGTAAATCGACCTTCATGAAAATACTGGGCGGCGACCTGGTACCGACCAACGGTAATGTTTCACTCGACCCTAACGAGCGTATCGGTAAGTTACGCCAGGACCAATTTGCTTTTGAGCAATTTAGCGTGCTGGATACGGTGATTATGGGTCACGCCGAATTATGGGCGGTGAAGGAAGAGCGCGACCGTATTTATGCTTTGCCAGAAATGAGCGAAGAGGAAGGCTATAAAGTTGCCGACCTGGAAGTCGAATACGGTGAAATGGATGGTTACAGCGCGGAATCTCGTGCCGGTGAATTATTACTGGGCGTGGGTATTCCGGTGGAACAGCATTACGGTCCGATGAGCGAAATCGCACCAGGTTGGAAACTGCGTGTGCTGTTGGCGCAGGCATTATTCTCAAACCCGGATATTTTGCTGCTCGACGAACCGACGAACAACCTGGATATTGATACCATTCGTTGGCTGGAGCAGGTGCTTAACGAACGTAACAGTACCATGATTATCATTTCGCATGACCGTCACTTCCTGAATATGGTGTGTACGCACATGGCGGATCTGGATTACGGCGAGCTGCGCGTGTATCCAGGAAATTATGACGAATATATGACCGCGGCGACGCAAGCGCGTGAACGTTTAATTTCTGATAACGCGAAGAAGAAAGCGCAAATTGCTGACCTGCAATCGTTCGTTAGCCGTTTTAGTGCCAACGCCTCTAAATCGCGTCAGGCTACTTCGCGTGCCAAGCAGATTGATAAAATTAAACTGGATGAAGTGAAAGCGTCCAGCCGTCAGAACCCTTATATCCGTTTTGACCAGGATAAGAAGCTGTTCCGTAATGCGCTGGAAGTTGAGGCACTGACGAAAGGATTCGATAACGGTCCGCTGTTCAGCAAGCTTAATCTGATGGTTGAAGTTGGTGAGAAAGTGGCTATTTTGGGCGCCAACGGTATCGGTAAAACCACGTTGCTGAAAACATTGGTCGGCGAGCTAACGCCTGACAACGGCACCGTGAAATGGTCCGAGAATGCGCTCATTGGTTATTACGCGCAGGATCATGCCGAAGATTTCGCCGATGACCTGAGCGTGTTCGACTGGATGAGCCAGTGGAAGCAGGAAGGTGATGACGAGCAAGCGGTGCGCAGTATTCTGGGCCGTCTGCTGTTTGGTCATGATGAAATCAAGAAGCCTGCTAAAGTGCTGTCCGGTGGTGAGAAAGGCCGCATGCTGTTTGGCAAGCTGATGATGCAGAAGCCTAACATCTTGATCATGGATGAACCGACCAACCACCTCGATATGGAATCGATTGAATCGCTTAACCTGGCACTTGAAGGTTACGAAGGCACTCTGATTTTCGTTTCACATGACCGTGAGTTTGTCAGTTCACTGGCAACCCGCGTGATGGAGATGAAGGGCGATCGCATTATCGACTTCACCGGCAACTACGAAGATTATCTGCGCAGTCAGGGTATTGTTTAATTATAAATGATTGAATGACAGTAATTACGGCGCGGAGAATCGCGCCGTTATTATTTTCGGGAAATCATGGTTTCCCGCATACCTCGCAATGCCTGTCCTGCATCACCTTCATGCTACGGAATTCTGCACTCATCGCGTCATAGATCAACAAGCGTGAACGGGCAGGTTGCCCTAGCGCGGTCAGCACTTTTATGGCCTCTAAAGCTTGCATCGCACCAATGACACCGACCAACGGCGCCAGCACGCCGGCTTCCACGCAGCTTAATGTCTGATCGCCAAACAAGCGGCTAATACAGCGATAACACGGCTCGTCCTGCTGCCAGGTAAACACGCTGAGTTGACCTTCCATACGAATGGCCGCACCGGAAATCAGCGGCACCTTGTGCTGGAAACACAGACGATTGATCTGTTCACGCGCACTGACGTTATCAGTACAGTCCAGCACCGCATCATGGCGCGCGATCAGGGCGCTGAGTTGGGCATCATCCAGCTGTGCATCAATCGCTTCAAGCTGGCAATAAGGATTCATCGCCGACAGTTGCTGACGCGCAGACTCCACCTTGGGCTGACCGAGGGTGGCATCACTGTGCAGAATCTGGCGCTGCAGGTTACTGAGGCTAACGGTGTCGAAATCCAGCAAGGTAAGATGGCCCACGCCAGCCGAAGCAAGATAGGGTGCAGCAGCACAGCCGAGTCCGCCGAGTCCGACGAGCAAAACGCGCGAGGCTTTAAGCTTCTCCTGCCCGTCAAAATCAAAATCCCGCAGTATAATCTGACGGTTGTAACGCAGCATCTCCTCATGGCTCAGTTCGACGCTCATTAGCCCTCCAGCAGGCTATTGAAAACTTCAACCTCAACCCATTCGCCGGGCTCCACATCCGCACGATCGCGGTCTAGCACAATAAAACAGTCGGCCAGGGCGAAAGAGCTAAACACGTGTGAACCCTGGGCGCCGGTGCTGCGGACTTCCAGTACGCCGTCTTCACCACGACTGAGAATGCCGCGCTGAAAATCGAGGCGGCCAGGCGATTTTTTCAAACGCTGGATAGCGCGAGCGCGTTGGCGCAGCGGCATAATGCGCGTGGTCTGGCCGGTGAGGGTCGCCAGAAGCGGTTGCACCAGCTGATAGAAGGTCACGGCAGCTGATACGGGATTGCCAGGCAGGCCGCAGAACCAACTGTTCGCTAAACGGCCAAAAGCGAACGGTTTGCCCGGCTTCATCGCCAGTTTCCAGAAGGTAATCACGCCTAACTCTTCCAGCATCGCTTTGGTGAAATCCGCCTCGCCGACGGACACACCGCCGGTACTGATCACCACATCTGCCTGACGATCGGCCTCGCTGAACGCCTGGCGCAGCGCCTCGGGATCGTCCGCAATCACGCCCAAATCGATCACTTCGCAGCCCAGTTTGTTGAGCATCAACGATACGGTAAAGCGGTTTGTGTCGTAGATTTGCCCGTCAGCCAAAGGCTGGCCCACCGCCTGCAATTCATCGCCGGTGGAGAAAATCGCCACGCGCAGTTTGCGCAGCACGCTCACTTCGGCAATCCCCAGTGAAGCCAGCAACGGCAACTCGGCGGCACCGAGGCGAACCCCCGCCTCCAGCACCTGTTTGCCAGCCTGAATGTCTTCACCAATACGGCGGATATTTTGCCCGAGTGTCACGGCGGCGGTGAGGGCGATGCCACCCGCACGCTGTTCGGTTTGCTCCTGCATCACCACCGCATCGCAGCCTGCCGGAATCGGCGCACCGGTCATAATACGAATCACGCTGCCAGCGGGCCATTCGCCGTTGAACGGTGCACCGGCAAAAGCTTTGCCCGCCACGGGAAACACATGTTCTGGCGAGATATCGCTGAGACGTAGGGCATAACCGTCCATTGCGGAATTATCGAACGGTGGCACATCCAGCGGAGAAGTGACCGGTTTTGCCGTGATGCGTCCTGCTGCTTCAAACAGCGAGACGCTGAGGCTATCGCTGATGGGGGTAAGCTGTTGCAGCATTTTTTGCTGCGCGTCTTCGAGGGAGATTAATCCTGCGGTGAAAGGTTCCATGTCTGTCTCTGCGTGATGAATTTCAGATGCTGCCTATTATGGTGGCATTTGCCTGCCGAGTCACATGCGACTAAAAAAGCATAATCCACATTAAAAGGTTATGACCGGAGATACACTTTCTGCTTTACAAGCCGGGAGTGCCTTTCTATAGTCGAAAATTGCCAAAAAAAGATGAAAACCATTCTAAATCAGTGTTTTTGGCTCTGATTTCCTGACAGGGTACCGGTTATGGCTAAAGCAGTTATCGCAATTCACGGCGGTGCGGGCGCAATCACGCGTGCCGCCATGAGCGCCGAAAAAGAGCAGCACTATCGTCAGCAACTGAACGCAATCGTTACCGCAGGCCAGCAGATTTTGGCTGCAGGCGGCAGTGCGCTGGATGCGGTGACCGAGGCGGTGCGGTTGCTGGAGGAGTGCCCACTGTTCAACGCAGGCAAAGGCGCGGTGTTTACCCATCAGGGCACCCACGAACTCGATGCCAGCATTATGGATGGTCGTACCCTCGATGTCGGTGCGGTGGCGGGCGTGAATCACATTCGTAACCCGATTCTGGCGGCGCGTAAAGTAATGGAAAACAGCCCTCACGTGCTGTTTATCGGTGCGGGGGCAGAAGCCTTTGCCGCTGAACAGGGGCTGGAACAGGTTGCACCGGATTTCTTCTCCACGCCTGAACGCTGGGAGCAATTACAGCGTGCGCTCAGCAGCCAGCAGATGGTGCTCGACCATGATGGCGCCGCGCAAAGTCACAGCGACGATCCGCTCGACCCCGATCGCAAATTCGGCACCGTGGGTGCCGTGGCGCTCGATCTTCAGGGTAATCTGGCCGCTGCGACCTCAACCGGCGGCATGACCAACAAGCAGGTCGGGCGCGTGGGTGATTCCCCGCTCGTCGGTGCGGGCTGCTACGCTAATAATGAAACGGCGGCGGTCTCTTGTACCGGCACCGGTGAAGTGTTTATTCGTACTCTGGCAGCGTATGACGTTTCTGCACAGATGGAGTACGGTGGCCGTAGCCTGCAGCAAGCCACCGCCAACGTGATTCATGACAAAGTGCAGGAGCTGGAAGGCAGCGGCGGGCTGATTGCCGTCGACAGCCACGGCAATGTGGCGCTGCCCTTCAACAGCGAAGGGATGTATCGGGGATTCGCCTATGTCGGTGGCGAAGTCGAGGTAGCGATTTACCGCGATAGCTAAGGAGCAGGCATGACGCAGCAGCATCAGCAGTTTGCACCCGAGCAGGTTTTGGCGGTGCGTGACCTCAACGTACGATTTGAGCATGAAGGGCGAATCACCGAAGCGGTTCGTCACCTGTCGCTGGATTTGCATCGTGGGGAAACGCTGGCACTGGTTGGCGAATCCGGTTCGGGCAAATCGGTCACGTCGCTGGCGCTGATGCGCTTGATTCAGCAGGCGGGCGGCGATGTTAGTGGCGATATCCGCCTGCGTCGACGTAACGGCGAGGTGCTGGATGTGATGCACGCCACCGCCAGCCAGATGCGCAAAGTGCGCGGTGCCGATATGGCGATGATTTTCCAGGAGCCGATGACCTCACTCAACCCGGTTTTCACCGTGGGTGAGCAGATCGCCGAATCCATCCGTTTACATCAGGGCAAAAGCCACCAGCAAGCGCAGGCCGAAGCACGGCGTATGCTGGATCTGGTGCGCATACCTGAAGCCCATAATGTGTTATCGCGTTTTCCGCATCAACTCTCTGGCGGCATGCGTCAACGCGTGATGATTGCCATGGCGCTGTCGTGCAAACCGGCGCTGCTGATTGCCGATGAACCCACCACCGCGCTGGACGTGACCATCCAGGCGCAAATTCTGCAGCTGATTCGCGTGCTGCAAAAAGAGATGCAGATGGGGGTGATTTTTATCACTCACGACATGGGCGTGGTGGCGGAGATGGCCGACCGCGTGCAGGTGATGTATCGCGGCGATGTGGTTGAGCGTGCGCCGGTGCAGCAGCTGTTTGATGCGCCGCAACAGCCTTACACCCGCGCCTTGCTGGCGGCAGTACCGAAGTTGGGGGCGATGAGCGGCCAGCCGCTGCCGGCCAAATTCCCGTTGCTGCACACCAATGGTCGTGAAGAAGTGGCGACACCACAGGATACGGTGCGTAGCGATGAACCGCCGATTTTGCAGGTGCGCGACCTGGTGACGCGCTTTGATATTCGTGGTGGTTTACTGAATCGCGTTAAGCGCCGTGTGCATGCGGTGGAGAAGGTCAGCTTTGATCTGCACGCTGGCGAGACGCTGGCGCTGGTCGGTGAATCCGGCTGCGGAAAATCCACTACCGGTCGTTCGCTGCTGCGCTTAGTTGCCAGCCAGGGCGGCACGATTACTTTCAATGGTCAGCGCATTGATGCGCTGCAGGGCAACGCGCTGGCTTCGCTGCGGCGCGATATTCAGTTCATTTTTCAGGATCCTTACGCCTCGCTCGATCCGCGCCTGACGGTGGGTTTCTCGATTATGGAACCGCTGCTGGTGCATAAAACCATGGATCGGCAACAGGCGGAGAAGCGCGTAGCCTGGCTGCTGGAGCGCGTTGGCTTGCTGCCGGAGCATGCGCAGCGCTATCCACACGAGTTTTCAGGCGGTCAGCGTCAGCGTATCTGCATCGCCCGTGCGCTGGCGCTGAATCCTAAAGTGGTGATTGCCGATGAGTCAGTCTCGGCGCTGGACGTCTCAATTCAGGCGCAAATCATTAACCTGATGCTCGACTTGCAGCGCGAGTTTGGTATCGCCTTCTTATTTATTTCTCACGATATGGCGGTGGTAGAACGCATCAGCCATCGCGTGGCCGTCATGTATCTCGGACAGATTGTGGAAATGGGGCCGCGCCAGGCGGTGTTTGAGCAGCCGCGCCATCCCTATACCAAAAAACTGATGGCCGCGGTGCCGGTCGCCGATCCGGCGCACCGTCATCGTGAGCGGGCATTAATGGTGGATGAGATCCCCAGCCCGATTCGCCCCTTGGGTGATGAGCCAGAAGTGGCACCGTTACTGGAAGTGGCACCGGGGCATTTTGTTGCCCGCCACGCCATTAGCGGCGCCTGAGCAGCAAGCAACCGCGTCATCCACGGATGCCGCGCATGACAGGGATTACAGGAGAACGATAACAATGCACCACATTATGCGAAAAGGGGTTATCACTGCCGGGTTGTTGAGTTCAGCGTTGGCAATGCCAGCGTGGGCAGCGAAGGACGCGGTAATTGCTGTGGCGTCAACCTTTACCACGATGGACCCGTACGACGCCAATGACACATTGTCGCAGTCGGTGGCCAAGGCGTTCTATCAGGGACTGTTCGGCTTTGATAAGGACATGAAGCTGCAAAACGTGCTGGCGGAAAGCTATCAGGCGAGCAGTGATGGCTTAACTTACACCATCAAACTGCGCTCGGGCGTGAAGTTTCAGGACGGCACCGATTTCAATGCTGAAGCGGTGAAGGCCAACATCGACCGTGCCAGCAATCCGGATAATCATCTCAAGCGTTATAACCTGTTTAAGTATGTCGCCAGCACCGAGGCGGTGGATCCGACCACGGTGAAAATTACGCTGAAGCAGCCGTTCTCGGCCTTCATCAACAATCTGGCACACCCAGCGGCTGTGATGATTTCGCCCACCGCCCTGAAGAAATACGGTAAGGACATTGGCTTCCATCCGGTGGGGACCGGTCCGTATGAGTTCGTCACCTGGAATCAGACCGACTTCGTCAAAGTGAAGAAGTGGGATGGCTACTGGAAGAAAGGCTATCCAAAGCTGGACAGCATCACTTTCCGCCCGGTGGTAGACAACAATACCCGTGCGGCGATGTTGCAGACCGGCGAAGCGACCTTTGCATTCCCGGTACCGTTTGAGCAGGCTAAATTGCTGCAGGGCAACAGCAAACTCGACGTCGTCACCACGCCATCGATTATGCAGCGTTACATCAGCCTCAACGTGACGCAGAAGCCGTTTGATAACCCGAAAGTGCGTGAAGCGCTGGAATACGCCATTAACCGTGAGGCGCTGGTCAAAGTGGCGTTTGCGGGTTATGCCACACCGGCTACCGGCATCGTGCCGCCGGCGATTGATTTTGCGCAGACCTATCCGGCAATCAAATATGATCCGGCCAAAGCGCGTGAACTGTTGAAGGAAGCCGGTTTCCCGAACGGTTTCGAGACCACACTGTGGTCCTCTCACAACCACAGCACGGCGCAGAAAGTGTTGCAGTTCACTCAGCAGCAGCTGGCGCAGGTCGGCGTGAAGGTTAAAGTCACCGCGATGGATGCTGGCCAACGTGCCGCAGAAGTCGAGAGTAAAGGGCAGAAAGAGAGCGGTGTCCGCATGTTCTACACGGGCTGGTCGGCTTCGACCGGTGAGGCAGATTGGGCACTGACGCCGCTTTTTGCCACCACTTCCTGGCCGCCAGCTATCTTTAACACGGCGTTCTACAGCAATCCGCAGGTGGATAAAGATCTGAGTGATGCATTGAAAACCACCGATCGTGAGCAGAAAGCCAAACTGTACAAAGACGCTCAGGATCGTATCTGGAACGACCATCCGTGGATTCCGCTGGTGGTTGAGCAGTTGCTCTCCGCGAACAATAAAAACCTCACCGGTTTTTATGTCATGCCCGATACCTCATTCAATTTTGATGAGGCGGATCTGAAGTAACTGGCAAGGCCAGCCTTGCGAGGCTGGCCGTTGCTGCGCAGGATTTTGCATGCTCAACTATTTTCTCAAACGACTACTGGGGTTAATCCCCACGCTGCTGATTGTTGCGGTGCTGGTGTTCTTATTTGTCCACCTGCTGCCGGGCGATCCGGCGCGCCTGATCGCGGGTCCGGAAGCGGATGCCTCAGTGGTGGCACTGGTGCGCCAGGAGCTGGGCCTCGACCAACCGCTGATCCAGCAGTTCTGGCACTTTATTCTCAATGCCTTGCAGGGGGATTTCGGCCAGTCGATGGTATCGAAACGTTCGGTCTCGGAAGAGATTGCTGCACGCTTCTTCCCAACGCTATGGCTGACGCTGACCAGCATGGTATGGGCGGTGATTTTCGGTATGACCATCGGCATTACATCGGCCGTCTGGCGCAACCGCTGGCCCGATCGCATCGGTATGACGCTGGCTGTGTCTGGTATCTCTTTTCCCGCTTTCGCCTTAGGCATGCTGCTGATGCAGGTGTTCTCTGTTGAGCTGGGTTGGCTGCCAACCGTCGGTGCCGACAGCTGGAAACACTACATTCTGCCTTCGATAACCCTGGGTGCAGCCGTGGCGGCGGTGATGGCACGCTTTACCCGCGCCTCGTTTGTCGAGGTGATGCAGGAAGATTACATGCGTACCGCGCGCGCCAAAGGGGTACGTGAGTCGCTGGTGGTGGTCAAACACGGTCTGCGCAATGCGATGATCCCGGTGGTGACTATGATGGGCCTGCAGTTTGGTTTCCTGCTGGGTGGCTCGATTGTGGTGGAGGTGGTGTTCAACTGGCCCGGTTTAGGCCGCTTGTTGGTGGATTCTGTTGAGATGCGCGATTACCCGGTCATTCAAGCCGAGGTGCTGCTGTTCTCGCTGGAGTTCATTTTGATCAATTTGATTGTCGATATGCTGTATGCGGCGATCAACCCGGCCATCCGTTACAGGTAAGGAGTCGCACTTGAAAAACTGGCGACGCGCAGCGGCATTGAAAACCATGCCGATGATGACGGAAACCCGGGTACGTACGCCGTGGCGTGAATTCTGGCGCCGCTTTCGTCATCAACATGTGGCGATGGTGGCGGGCTTATTTGTGCTGCTGTTGATTGTGGTGGCGTTTATCGCTCCGTTTATTGCCCCGTTTGATGCAGAAAACTATTTTGACTATGACCGGCTGAATGATGGGCCATCGATGATGCACTGGTTTGGTGTGGATTCGCTGGGGCGTGACATATTTAGCCGCGTACTGGTTGGTACGCGTATTTCACTGATTGCCGGTTTTTTTTCGGTGGCGATCGGTGCGCTGATAGGTACGTTGCTGGGCTTGCTGGCCGGTTATTACGAGGGCTGGTGGGATCGCATTACCATGCGTATCTGTGACGTGCTGTTTGCTTTCCCTGGCATTCTGCTGGCGATTGCGGTGGTGGCGATCATGGGCAGCGGCATGAGCAATGTGATTGTGGCGGTGGCGATTTTCAGTATTCCAGCCTTTGCTCGTCTGGTGCGTGGCAATACGCTGGTGCTGAAACACCAAACTTTTATTGAATCAGCCCGCAGCATCGGCGCATCAGACTGGACGATTATTATGCGTCACATTCTGCCCGGTACCGTGTCGTCAATTGTGGTCTATTTCACCATGCGTATCGGCACGTCGATCATCACGGCGGCGAGTTTGTCGTTCCTCGGACTGGGCGCACAGCCGCCCACGCCGGAGTGGGGCGCGATGCTTAATGAAGCGCGGGCCGATATGGTGATTGCGCCGCATGTGGCGATCTTCCCCAGTCTGGCGATTTTCCTGACGGTGTTGGCGTTTAATCTGTTGGGGGATGGACTGCGAGATGCGTTGGATCCGAAGTTAAAGACCTGATCCCGTTTCCACGCCTTAGGGTGCAGTGTTCGTCAGCTGAGGTCATTTTCGCAAAGGCTGTCACGGTGAAAAGTGGCAGCTTTTTTCGTTTGGCTGAGAATGCAGAGGTGCGGGCCAGCGCACCTCTGCTGCTGGCTCCTGGCCCAACGTAAAAGCCTCAGCGCTGCGGATAGCCCTTGCAGCAGCAGAGGCGCTCTCGCCTCTACTATGGTGCCCTTTTTAACAATGAGCACTGCGTTATCATCCATTGCTAAACAGACGAGCTGGTCGCCGCTTTTGGCGCCCCTGGTTTTCAGTTACCTCAGAAGGTTTCCCAGTTGTCGTTGCTGTGTGCACCGGCAGCGGGCAAAGCGCGTGGTGTGGCTGCGACAGGGGCTTTCACGGTTTTTGTTATCGGTGCAATCACAGCCCGTGTCCCGGTTTTAAAGCGCGCCACCGCCGAGGACAAGCTGCTGGCTTGCTGCTCCAGCGAAGCCGAGGCGTTAGCCGATTCCTGCACCAGCGTGGCATTCTGTTGCGTCACGCGATCCATCTCGTTCACCGCCACACCAATCTGGTCGATACCGCGACTCTGCTCGTCTGAAGCTGATGCAATTTCGCCCATGATGTCAGTCACGCGCGTGACCGCACTGACGATCTCCTGCATGGTATCGCCGGCGCTGCTTACCTGCTGTGAGCCTAAATTGACGCGCTGCACGGAGCCCTCAATCAGCAGCTTAATCTCTTTCGCTGCCTGCGCACTGCGCTGTGCCAGATTACGTACTTCACCCGCGACCACCGCAAAGCCACGTCCCTGTTCACCTGCGCGCGCTGCCTCAACGGCAGCATTCAGCGCCAGAATATTGGTCTGGAAAGCAATGCCGTCGATCACGCTGGTAATGTCGGCGATTTTTTTCGAGCTGTCGGCGATGTCGCGCATGGTTTTTACGACGCCATCGACCACGTTGCCGCCTCGGTCAGCCGTTTCCGACGCGGTTTTCGCTAGCTGCGTCGCCTGACGTGCGTTATCGGCATTCTGTTTAACGGTGGCGGTCAGCTCTTCCATGCTGGCGGCGGTCTCTTCCAGCGAGGCGGCCTGTTGCTCAGTGCGGGAGGAGAGATCGTTGTTACCGTTGGCGATCGCGCTGGCACTGCCGAAAATGGCATCGGCACTGTCGCGCACATTGTTAATCGTGCCCAACAGTGCTTGCTGCATATGGTTGAGGCTCGCGGCAATGGCGGCCATTTCACTGTGTCCTTCAATCGTCAAACTGGCGGAAAGATCGCCCTCGGCGAAGCGCTCCATCTGCTGCTGCACTTGCTTCATCGGCGCTAACAGGATGCGGCGAACCAGCAGCCATACCACCAGCAACAACAGCACCACAATCACTGCCATCACGGCGACCATCACCAGCATATGCTGATAAGTGCTATCGTTATCCGCAGTGCGCGCATTGATCAACTGCACGTTGTCGCCACGCCATTGTTTGTAGGCCGCTTCCAAATCATCCTGCGCCTGCTGTGCATCCAACTCACCATAGGCGGCGTAGTTGTTGGCTTTCAGGAATGCGGCGGATTGGTTTAAAAGCTGATAATAAGCCGTGAACTTGCTCTCAATGAGCTTGGCGGACTCTGCACTTTGCCCCGCAATCCGTGGGACACTTTTGTAGCGGTCAAAGTGCTGCTTAGCTTCATCAAGCGATGCGCCCGCGGAAACCAGCAGCTTGTCAATGGCAGCGCGTGAAGCATCATCAGTCTGATTTTTCAGGATACGAATCGCGACGCGGTTGATAATGACGCGCGTTTTCACCAGCGTTTGCCAACTGTCGGAGAACTCACGCTGTTGATGCGATAGTTGGCTACTGGCAGTGAAGTTATGCTGGCCAGCGATCAGGGAAGATAAAAACAGCGAGCCGGAGATGGCCTGCATAGCGGTGAATACCAACAGCATCAATATGATGGCAGTCACAATTTTCATTTTCGTTAACATGATTTTCCCTGAGCAAAGTAGGCTAGTAGAGAAGTTATCGGTGTAAAAGCATATTGCTTAAGAGCCGCAAAAAAATAATTGCAATAAGTGATAATGTCGTGCAGGAGAAATGCAGTGAAACCCTTTGATTACGAACAAGACTTTAAGAATATCGATTTCCGACAGCGGCCAGACCTTTATCAGGTTGGGCGCGGTGAGCAGGGGGTGTTAATGGTGGAGCCTTACAAGAGCGAAATTCTGCCGTTCTGGCGCTTCCGTACCGTGGAACTGGCTCAGGAATCTTCCGTTCAGATCATGCAGTTGTTTGAGGAGTATCGTGCACAGGACGACTTTGTCGGCATGGATATGGCGCGAAAATTTATTCAGATGGGCTATACCCGCGCGCGCCGATATAGCAATCACAAAGGCGGACGCAAATATGATGCGGATGGCAATGAGTTGCCGCGCACCACAGAAAAAGAAAAGGCCGCAGCAGCGGCCATCTTCAAATCATGCTGGGATCGGCTGAGAGCGGACACCGATTATCTGGCGCGCAAACGTGCGCACCAGCAGAAGCACGGTTAAACGCGCGTACCCCATAAATCGTACTCATCGGCGTGTTCAACTTTGACACGCACCACATCACCGACTTTCACCTGACGATCGCCATTCAGATACACTGCACCGTCGATCTCAGGTGCATCGGCCATGCTGCGACCCACCGCGCCTTCTTCATCCACTTCATCGATGATCACCAACACTTCACGGCCGATTTTCTCCTGCAAACGTTCGCTGGAGATTTTCTGCTGCAGTTGCATGAAGCGATCGAAACGTTCCTGCTTCACGTCGTCTGGCACCTGATCGGGTAGCTGGTTGGCCGTCGCGCCTTCAACCGGGCTGTACTGGAAGCAGCCAACGCGATCCAGACGCGCTTCTTTCAGGAAGTCGAGCAGCATCTGGAAATCTTCTTCGGTTTCGCCGGGGAAGCCGACGATAAAGGTCGAACGCAGCGTCAGTTCCGGGCAAATTTCGCGCCAGCGTTTGATGCGCTCCAGCGTGCGTTCAACCGCGCCTGGACGCTTCATCAACTTCAGGATGCGTGGGCTGGCGTGCTGCAGCGGAATATCAAGGTACGGAAGAATTTTCCCTTCGGCCATTAACGGAATCACGTCATCCACATGCGGGTAAGGGTAGACATAGTGAAGACGCACCCACACGCCGAGTTTCGCCAGTTGTTCGCACAAGCTGACCATGCTGGTTTTCACCGGGGATCCGTTCCAGAAACCGGTGCGGTGTTTCACATCCACGCCGTAAGCCGAGGTATCCTGTGAGATCACCAGCAGCTCTTTGACGCCGGCTTCCACCAGACGCTTGGCTTCGTCGAGCACCGAACCAATCGGGCGGCTGTCGAGATCGCCACGCATAGAAGGAATGATGCAGAAAGTGCAACGGTGGTTACAGCCTTCGGAAATTTTCAGGTAAGCGTAGTGGCGCGGCGTCAGCTTCACGCCTTGCTCTGGCACTAAGCTCAGGAATGGGTTGTGTTCCGGCTTTGGCACGTAAGTGTGAACGTGCGACAGCACTTGCTCGTAGCTGTGCGGGCCGGTGATTTCCAGTACCTTAGGATGCACTTCGCGGATCTGATCCACTTTGGCACCCAGGCAACCGGTGACGATCACTTTGCCATTCTCGTTCAGCGCTTCACCGATGGCTTCCAGTGATTCCTGTACGGCGCTATCAATAAATCCACAGGTGTTAACGATGACGATCTCCGCATCATCGTAGCGTGGCACCACATCGTAGCCTTCAGTACGCAGTTCCGTCAGGATGCGTTCTGAGTCGACGAGGTTTTTTGGGCAGCCGAGTGAGACGAAGCCTACGCGCGGCGGATTTTTGACATGGCTCATAAGGATAATAATTCATCATAATTAGTGTGGATAGGCGGGGGATTGTACAGAGGTTGCGAGGGAAAATGTATAGGTGATGTAAGAATCTCCTTAACAGCGTAATGGGCGTTTCCCGCTATGCTTAATGGAGCCGTTATCCGTTCAAATCATCGCCGATAAGGCTGGTGGCTGCGAACCGTTAACGGTGATCCGAGTTGTGTAAACCCGCCTGTTTTGCTTAAATGTTCGGTTGGTGATTGTAAGTTATTCACCGCACTGAAGAATTTGAACGCGTGCTGACGGTGCCGATCGTATCGCCAGCGCAGATGCGGATAAAGTGAGAGCAGACAAATGCAAGAGATCGTTAAAGGTTTTCTGAATTTCCAACAGAATGTGTTCCCTGAAAGGAAGGATCTTTTCAAAAGTCTGGCGTCAAACCAGAATCCCAAAGCCCTGTTTATCTCCTGCTCAGACAGCCGTCTGGTGCCTGAATTAGTCACCCAATCCGAGCCAGGCCAGCTGTTCGTGATCCGTAACGCCGGTAATATTGTGCCGCCGTTTGGTCCCGAACCGGGTGGTGTGTCCGCCACGATTGAGTACGCGGTAGTTGCGCTGGGCGTGACTGAAATCATTATTTGCGGTCACTCCAACTGTGGCGCCATGAACGCCATCGCATCCAATGCGGATTTGGAAAGCATGCCCGCAGTTGATCACTGGTTGCACTACGCCAATGCAGCGAAAGCTGTGGTGGAAGAGCGTAACTATGAAGCGGTGGAAACCCGTCTCAATGAAATGGTCAAAGAGAACGTGATTGCTCAGCTGAACAATATCAAAACACACCCTTCGGTAGCGGTGGCGCTGCGTAAAGGCAAAGTGCGTCTGCATGGGTGGGTTTATGATATTGAGAGCGGCGGCATTATTGCCCTGACCAAAGGCGGCGAAAGTTTCATTTCGTTGTCTGAGAATCCAGAAACCTGCTTCGAGTAATTCCTCTAACCACCTGCAATGCAGGTGGTTTCTTCTCTCAATCTGTGAAAATTTCCCGCTAAAGCGCAGCGTGCGCTCTACACTTGAGAAGCGATATACCTCTTATAAGGGCCTTCTCATGCGATTTCGTCTTTATATTCCTGCTTTGACACTGGCATTTCTGGCCGTAGGTTGTACCTCTCATGTCGCGGATAAACAGCAGTTTTCCGGCTTTCTCGGCGATTACAGCCAGTTAAAATCTGAACAGTCACCGAGCGGTAAACCGACATTGCGCTGGATCTCGCCGGATTATCACAGCGCGGATTACACCAACGTGGTGTTCGAACCCGTGGTTTACTATCCCGCCGCGCGACCGACTGAACGCATCAGCCAGCAAACATTGGATGAAATCCGTCAGTACACCGATAGCCAGTTAAAACGCGCGGTCGCAGAACGTAAACCGGTGGTGGGCAAGCCTGGTGCACATACGCTTAGGGTGAAAAGCGCCATCACCGCCGTAACGGCAGAAAACGAAGGAGTGCAGTTCTATGAAGTGGTGCCGATTGCGGCGGTGGTCGCCAGCACCATGGCGGCAACCGGGCATCGCACCCAGAACAGTGCGCTATTCCTGGAAGTAGAAGCGGTCGATGCACAGACGGGTAAGCCGCTGATTAAAGTGGTGCGCAAAGCCTTCGGTAAGTCACTGCCTAACAACAGCGCGCCGATTACGCTCAACGATGTGCGCCCAGGCATCGATGAGATGGTTCGAGATGTCGTGGCATTTTCTGCCCCTTGATCCAATCGCCCGACATTTTGTCGGGCTTAATGTTTTGTAAATCCTGCACATCCTTTCTTACTGGCTGACTACCCTTAACGGCAGACCGTGATAAAGGAGAATCCCATGCGTTTACTGCCTGTCGCGCTGCTGCTTGGCGCATTGAGCTACGCCCACTCGACTCTGGCTGCTGATGTCCAGGTTCAGGTATTGCAGGATAAACTCGACCATCCTTGGTCGGTGGCTTTCCTTCCCGACAATCAAACGCTGCTGATCACCGAACGCGTCGGGCAACTGCGCAGTTGGCAGCCGGGGAAGGGATTGTCGCAGCCCATCAGCGGTGTGCCAAACGTGTGGGCAAACCGCCAGGGCGGCTTACTGGATGTGGTATTGGCACCGGATTTCGCCCAGAGTCGCCGCGTGTGGCTCAGTTACACCACGGCTGATGCGCAGGGGCGAGCGGGTGGTGTCGTCGGCTATGGCCGTCTCAGTGAAGATAATCGTCAGTTGAGTGACTTTAAGGTGGTACTGGAACAGACACCGAAACTCTCCAGCGGCGCGAATATAGGAACCCGGCTGGCGTTTGATGCGCAGGGCTTTCTCTTTATCGCGTTTGGCGACAACTTTTCCAGCCTGAGCGCGCAACAGCTCGACAAGCTTTCAGGAAAAATCGTGCGCCTGACGCAGAACGGTGATGTCCCCGCGGATAATCCCTTTGTGCAACGTAAAGACGCGCGTGCAGAAATCTGGTCCTACGGCATGCGTAATCCGCAGGGATTAGCTTTCAATCCGTGGACGCAGCAAATGTGGGAAAGTGAACACGGCCCACGCGGCGGCGATGAAGTGAATATCCCGCAGAAAGGCAAAAATTACGGCTGGCCATTGGCCACTTACGGTATCGATTACAGCGGACAGAAAGTACCGGAAGCGCAGGGCACGCATGTTGCGGGAACAGAACAACCGCAGTTCTGGTGGAAAGTGTCACCGGCCATCAGCGGGATGGCGTTTTACAACAGCGCACGTTTCCCGCAGTGGAAAAATTCGCTGTTCATCGGCGCACTGAAGGAAAAAAGTCTGATTCGCTTACGGGTGAACGGTGAGAAAGTGGTGGAAGAGCAGCGATTGCTGGGGGATCGCGGCGAACGTATTCGCGATGTGCGCCAGGGACCGGATGGTTATCTCTATGTGCTCACCGATGAAGCCAACGGCAAGCTGCTAAAAGTCGGGCTGGCGGAACCCGCCAGCGCCGCGCGCGGATAACTTAACGCACCCAGTTACAGACTTCCCAACCGCGCTGCTGTGCTTGCTCCAGCAGCAGCGCATTAGGGTTGACCACCCAGGCGTGATCGGCGTGATTGAGCAGGGGTAAATCGTTCATGGAGTCGCTGTAAGCCCAGGTTTTTTCAAAGCGCTGATCCTGCTGCAAAGCCTTCCAGTCACTCAGACGGGTCACTTTCCCTTCACGATAGGTGGCGGTGCCGTAAATCTGGCCGCTGTAGCGCTCGTCCACCACTTCCACGCCAATCGCCAGCGCACCGTGCACGCCCAGACGTTGTGCAATCGGTACCGCCAGATGATCGCCACTGGCGGTGATGATCATCACGGTATCGCCGCGCTGCTGATGCCAGTTAATGCGTTCCCGCGCAGCGGGGAACACGCGTGGCAGGATATCGCGATGGATGAAACGCCGCACCCAACCCTCAACCGTCAGGGTCGCCATACCGGCGAGCGGGGAAAGCGTCGTGTTCATATACTCTTCAATTGACAGGGTGCCGGCATGGTATTTCTCCATCAAGGCTTGTTCCTGAGAGATGAGTGCTTCGGGGGCAAATCCCTGTGAGACCAGCCAGCGCAGCCACAGGCTGGTACTGTCTTCACAAATCAGGGTTTCGTCCAGATCGAAAACGGCTAAGTCCATCGTGGTTCTCCTCGGGCTGATTGGCATCAGGTTAGCGGAATTTTGTGACTGGCTTAACCGTTCTGCGAAAAATCGGAATTTCTCTCACTTTTTCCACTACGGCCGAACCGTAAAAGTGGCAGCGCAGCAGGGTTGATGCCAGGGTTACTCTAATAAACTCTATAAAACTTTACGGTTGGACGGTTTTGTTCGCAGGTGGTAAGCGTGTAGCTTTTATTAAGACATGTCTTACCTGCTAGAAAACCATGATTTAACAAGGACAATCTGGTCACGCTCATGAGAAAAAACTCCGTCATTTCTGCTTTGCGGCCGCTGGCTGCCACTTCATTATTAGTGCTTTTCCTTCCCGTCACCACTCAGGCTGAACAGGCGCCTGCAGCCCCTCAAATTGAGGCTAAAGCCTGGATTCTGATGGACTACAACAGCGGCAAGGTACTGGCTGAGTCCAATGCCGACCAGCGGTTAGATCCCGCCAGCCTGACCAAAATGATGACCAGCTATGTGGTCGGCCAGGCGCTGAAAGCCGGTAAGATCCATAACGATGACCTGGTGACTATCGGTCAGGATGCATGGGCAACCGGCAATCCAAAACTGCGCGGCTCCTCGCTAATGTTCCTCAAACCCGGTGACCGTATTCCGGTTTCTGAGCTCAATAAAGGCGTGGTGATTCAGTCAGGCAATGATGCCTGTATCGCGCTGGCCGATTATGTCGCCGGTAGCCAGGACTCGTTTATCGGCCTGATGAACAACTACGTTAAAGCGTTTGGACTACAAAATACCCACTTTATGACGGTGCACGGGCTGGATGCCGATGGGCAATACAGCACCGCGCGCGACATGGCGATCATCGGGCAGCGTCTGATTAGCGATGTGCCTGAAGAGTACGCGTTAAACAGCGAGAAAGAGTTCACTTTTAATCACATCAAGCAGATGAACCGTAACCGTCTGTTGTGGAGCAGTAATCTGAAAGTGGATGGAATTAAAACCGGACATACCTCGGGCGCGGGGAATAACCTGGTCGCGTCTGCGGTCGACGGAGACATGCGTTTGATCTCTGTGGTGCTGGGTACGCAAACCGATGCGATTCGCTTCCGTGAAAGTGAGAAGCTGCTTACCTGGGGTTTCCGTTTCTACGAAACCGTGACGCCGATAAAAAGCGACAAGCCTTTTGCCCAGCAGCGTGTGTGGTTTGGTGAACAGAGCCAGGTTAATCTCGGCGTGGCGAAAGATGCGGCGATCACCGTCCCGAAAGGGCAGATGAAAAACCTTAAGGCGAGTTTCACCCTGAATTCACCGCAGCTGGAGGCGCCGCTGGAGAAGAACCAGGTGGTGGGGACCATTGATTTCCAACTGGATGGCAAAACCGTGGATCAGCGCCCGCTGGTGGTGATGGAAGCGGTGCCGGAGGGCGGGTTTATGGGTCGTATCTGGGATTTCATTATGATGAAATTTAACGGCTTGTTTGGGAAGTGGTTTAGCTAGTCCTCTAACGGGCGGCCCGAGTGAGCCGCCCTTTACCTTATCCGCGTACCCACCCTTTTTTGATCGGCATAGCGAACAGAGCGCGATACAACTGGTGGGTGAATGTCAGCATGCGTTCGCCGTACAACTGCCACGCCATATGCGAGGCCAGACACGCCAGTAAGCCCACCAAAAATCCGCCCAGCATATCCATAGGCCAATGTACGCCAAGATAAACGCGTGACCAGGCAATCGCACTGCCCACGGCCAGCAGAATGACGCCAGACCACAGGCGATGCCAGAAGATGAACGCCAGTGCAAAAGTGAAGATGGTGGTGCCATGATCGCTGGGGTAAGAGTCATCGGCGGCGTGAGCGAGGAATTGGTGCCCTAAGCCAATGGCAAATGGACGCGGATGCGGCAACAGTTGGCCCACGCACCATGAAATGCTCAATGCATAAATCAGCGCCATACCGGTTTTCAGTACCAGCGCGCGTTGAGATTGCACTTGATCGCGCGGCCCCCAAAACCATAAGGCCACAATCAGCAGCGGGACAATGGCAATCACATCTTTGGCGATAAAGGTTGCCAGATTAATCAACCATGGCGGTGAGTCCGTCGTGGCATTGATCCATAGAAACAGTCTATGGTTGAGCGCTTCCATCACGTTTGCTTTTCCTCATCTTGTCTACCCAAAAAGAAACACCAGCAAAAATCAGCACCTGGCTCAGCCACACCCACCATCCCGACCACAGATTGTGAGAGAAGAAGTGGGCACCGCGCATCACCTGTCCGTATCCCATCAGTAAGCCCACGGTGATACCGAACAACAGCGCCAGCACGGCGCGGCGCGGACGCTCTGGCCACCACAGGAAGAACAGCGCCATCAGAGCAAAGCCGCTGGAAGCGTGACCGCCTGGGAAGCATTGCCCGGGACCGCTGTTGGCCGGAGTAGGGTCCAGCAGCACAAAACTGGCCGCTTTACCGCCAAACATCGCCAAATCCCATGGACAGGAGTGCGCGCTGTGCGCCTTCAGGATGCCCACCACTAGCGGCCCCATGCCAAACAGCAGGGCCACCAGCACGCGGCGACCATCACGCTTCTGCACACCTCGTAACAACATCAATACCGCACCGGCGATGATCACATCCTTGAACAAGCGATGATTGATCAGGTCCAGCCAGCGGTTGTGTTGCCACGGAAACGTCTGCGTCTGTGGGTCAAACCACAGCTGGCTGATGGCGATATCCAGGCTTTCGTGGCGCGACCACCACATAAACACCAGTGCCGAAATTGCCAGTAAAATAAAGTTGATAGCGTAAAAGCGACCAGACAAACAATAAATAGTCGGGCTCTTAATCTTATCGTGGGTTGTTGGAGTGTTTAACTTTGATGAAAGTTGCATGAATATTTAAAAATAGCGAAACCAGAGTGGCAGGGTCGCAATTTACGCTTAGGAGAACCTTAAGCGGCAGGAATTGCAGGCATAAAAAAACCCGCAAGTCAGTGACCGGCGGGCTCCACAATTTGGGGATTTCAAAGAAAAGCAGTGGCACTTATTCAGACTGCGGCCCAAATAGAAAGTTCTGAACGCGGTAAAAATATTTTTAAAAAGGCAAAAGCGGCCAAATTATCACAATAAGCGTGCCGGCCAGCGTCAGCAAAACGTTAGCAATCGCATAAGTTCCTGCATAGCCCAGTGCCGGAATGCTACTGCGCGCGGTATCGCTGATGATCTCCATCGCCGGGGCGCAGGTGCGCGCGCCCATGATGGCGCCAAACAGCAGCGCGCGGTTCATGCGTAACACGTAGGCACCAAACAGATAGCAAATCACCACTGGGATCAAACTCACCAGCAGGCCGCTGAGCAACATCAAAGCGCCTGCGCTGCCCAGACCATGTTGCAGGCCGCTACCGGCGCTCAAACCGACACCTGCCATAAACACCATCAAACCGAACTCCTTTACCATGGTCAGCGCACCCTGCGGGATGTAGCCGAAGGTCGGATGGTTCGCGCGCAGGAAACCGAGCATGATACCCGCGAACAGCAAACCGGCGGCGTTGCCGATGCCGAAGCTAAAGTTGCTGAACTGGAAGGTGATCATGCCGATCATCAACCCAATGATAAAGAAGGCGCAGAAGGCCAGCAGATCGGTCATTTGACTGTGAATGGCAATAAAGCCGATGCGATCTGCCAGGCTTTTCACTCGGCGCGCTTCACCACTGACCTGCAACACATCGCCCTTGTTGAGCATGATGCTGTCATCAATTGGCATCTCAATCTGGCTGCGAATCACCCGATTGAGGAAGCATCCATGATCGGTGAGTTTCAGATGGCTCAAACGTTTGTTCACCGCATTGTGGTTTTTCACCACAATCTCTTCGGTGACGATACGCATGTCGAGTAAATCGCGGTCGAACACCTCTTTGCCGTTACGGAAGCTGGCATCAAGGCGTGCGTGTGCATCGGGATAGCCCACCAGCGAAATTTCATCACCGAGTTGCAGCATCGCATCCCCATCCGGGCTGGCGAGAATACCGTTACGGCGCAGACGTTCAATGTAGCAGCCGGTCTGACGATGAATACCTAACTCGCGCAGGTTTTTGCCACCGCTCCATTCCACCAGTTCCGGGCCAACGCGATAGGCGCGGATGACCGGTAAGAACACTTTACGCTGGCTGTCGGCATCCAGTCCGCGCTCTCGCGCAATCTGCTGCGCGCAGGTCGGTAAGTCCTGATGTTGCAGACGGGGCAGATAGCGTGCACCAAAGATCAGGCTGACCAGACCGATTAAATAGGTGAGGGCGTAACCGAGGCTGAGGTTATCCTGCATCATGTTGAGCTGATGGCTGTCACTGATGCTTTGCCGCAGTGTGTCACCCGCGCCCACCAGCACCGGCGTGGAAGTCATGGAACCGGCCAGCATGCCCGCCGTCAGGCCGATATCCCAGCCGAACACTTTACCCAGCCCAAGCGCAATGAGCAGCGCACTGACCACCATCACAATGGCGAGGAAGAAGTAATTTTTACCGTCGCGGAAAAAGATCGAAAAAAAGTTAGGTCCGGCTTCAACACCGACACAAAAAATAAACAACATAAAGCCGAGGCTGAGTGCGTCGGTATTTATCGCAAAGTGCTGCTGGCCTAAAATCAATGAAACAACGAGGACACCAATGGAATTTCCTAGCTGTACCGAGCCCAGGCGTAATTTACCTAAGCACAGCCCCAGGGCTAAGACGACAAATAATAACAGAACGTCATTTCCGCTTAACAATTCTGCGACGTTAATGTTCACGGTTTAACTTCTTCTTTACCTGTAACAAGTTGATGAGAAGGCCTTTTTTCGCTATCTTGTGGCAGCCGTTAGCGTCCTTGCCGCCAGCAAGGTGCAGACCATTATTTAAAACGGCGTCATTCTAATCATAAATAACTTCCTCAGCTATCAGCAGTTTTTAATCCTTCTGCCAGCGGCTGTTTCTTTTTATTTCCACTTGTGCGCATCAGGGCAGTAAACGTTTCAATATTGTTAACAACAAAGTTGAGGATGGTTATGTTGCAGCGCAATAATCGCTGGCCAGCATCGGTTCTGGGTATGATGCTTTATACGCTGGTGTTTATTTTTGCACACCATTTTTGGGCCGTTGCCGCTGAACAAGCTATGCGCGGACAGCCTGAATTATTGCTGTTTTTATTGCCGGGCATGTTAATGGCAGTGTTGCAGCCAGATAGCCCCCTGGTCAGTACACTGTGAGTCGCCGTGGTGGGCACGCTATTGGGTATGGCCTGGATGTGGCTCACCGTCACGCAGATGCACAGTTGGCTGCTGATTGTTGCATGGAGTTTAAGTGCGCTGTTTTGGGCTGGATGCGGGGCGTTACTGATCCGCCTGATGCGGATTATGCTGGCGATGCGTGCCGAATAGCACGATCAAAAACGGGCCCGCAGGCCCGCTTGATTAGGCTTCAACACCCAGATTTTCTTTGGTCCAGGCCGCAAATTCGGTGTAACCACCGATGTGCTGGTCATCAAGGAAAATCTGCGGCACGGTGGTCACCGGTTTGCCGGCACGTGCTTCCAGGTCGGCCTTGGTGATGCCGGTCGCCTGAATATCGACGTACTGATAGTTGAAATCATCGCGCTCGCTGGTCAGCTTGGTGGCTAACTCTTTCGCACGTACGCAGTATGGGCAGCTTGAACGGCCAAAAATCACTGCAATCATTGCTTCTCTCCTTCCGCTGCTGTTTTGTGACCAGTTTCACATTACAGCGTGAATAATGGCTAACATCATGCCCGCCCATCCTGCTTAAGCAAAGAAGAAAATGCCTGTTACTCTAATGACCGCAATCTATGTCCATCATACTTCACTCTGCAGATGTGTTTGGCTCCAGTTAAGCGGCTGGTGATAGCCACGCCTTGCTGCAGAGCGAATTATTCGGGTCTAAAATGCGACTGACCTATTGAGCAACTGAGGAAATCACCCATGCGTAATCTGGCCACGTTGCCTAAACCGGTTTTGTTGCTGGAAGTGATTGGCGTACTCGCGGTGACGGGGGCGCTGTTGCTGGTCAATGACTGGATTAGCGCGCCGGATTTTATGGCGAAAAAGTCGCTGGCCACGCTGCTGTTTTTCCTTGGCATTGCGCTGATGTTGCCAGCCGCCTGGCTGATGATGTGGCGTACCGCGCAAGCGATGGCACCGCAGTTGTTCAATCACAACCACAAGAAGAAGTAACCGGAGAGGATTATGACGCCGACCATCGATTTACTGTGCAGCCACCGTTCCATTCGCGCCTTTACCGAGCAGGGCATTGATGATGCCCAGCGCAGCGCGATCATTGCTGCAGCACAAGCGGCCTCGACCTCCAGCTTTTTGCAGTGTTCCTCAATTATTCGCATTACCGACCAGGAAAAGCGTCAACAGCTGGTGCAACTCACCGGCGGGCAACCGTGGGTGAGTGCCGCCGCTGAATTTTGGGTGTTTTGTGCCGACTTTAATCGTCATCAGCAGATCTGCCCGGATGCCCATCTTGGGCGTGCCGAACAGTTGCTGTTGGGCTGTGTGGATACGGCATTGATGGCACAAAACGCCATGGTCGCAGCGGAATCGCTGGGATTGGGTGGGGTGTTTATTGGTGGCATCCGTAATAGCATCGCGCAAGTCACAGATTTGCTGGAACTGCCGAAATTCGTGCTGCCACTGTTTGGTTTCTGCATCGGTCATCCCGCTTCTGCCCCAGACGTGAAACCCCGCATGCCAGCGGCGATGCTGGTGCATGAAAATCGCTATCAACCTGTCGATAAAAGCGTGCTGGCCCAGTACGATAACCAAATCACGGCTTATTACCAGCAGCGTGACAGCAACCAGCGTTCGGAAACCTGGAGCGAACTGATTCAACGCCTGATCATTAAAGAAACGCGTCCGTTTATGCTGGATTATCTGCATCAACAGGGCTGGGCAACGCGCTAAGCACAAGGAACTCTGCTATGAAGATGGCCATTCTCACGCGTGATGGAACGCTGTATTCGTGTAAGCGCCTGCGCGACGCCGCGGAAGAGCGTGGTCATCAGGTGCAGATGATCGATCCACTCTCCTGCTACATGAACATCAATTCCGATTCTCCCGCGGTGCATTATCGTGGCGAACCGCTGGGCCATTTTGATGCCGTTATCCCGCGCATTGGCACGGCGACCACCTTTTACGGCACGGCGGTGTTGCGCCAGCTCGAGATGTTGGGCAGCTATCCGCTGAATGAATCGGTGGCCATCACCCGGGCGCGTGACAAATTGCGATCGTTGCAGCTGCTGGCGCGTGAAGGCATTGATATGCCGATCACCGGGTTCGCTTCTTCGCCTGACGATACTCAGGATGTGATCGCCATGGTGGGGGGTGCGCCGCTGGTGGTGAAATTAGTGGAGGGCACGCAGGGGATTGGCGTGGTGCTGGCTGAAACGCGGCAGGCGGCGGAGAGCGTGATTGATGCATTTCGTGGCCTAAACGCCCACATTCTGGTGCAAGAGTTTATCAAAGAGGCACAGGGGCGAGATATTCGCTGCCTGGTGATTGGCAATGAAGTGGTGGCGTCGATTGAGCGTGAAGCGAAAGAGGGGGATTTCCGCTCGAATCTTCATCGTGGCGGTAAAGCGCACGCGGTGACCATCACCGAAAAAGAGCGCGAAATCGCCGTGAAAGCCGCGTCCACGCTCGGGCTGGAAATCGCAGGGGTGGATATTTTACGCGCCAATCGCGGCCCGCTGGTGATGGAGGTGAATGCCTCGCCAGGGCTTGAGGGCATTGAAGGCACCACTGGCCTCGACATCGCTTCAATGATGATTCACTGGGTAGAAGCGCATGCCTGCCCCGGCTATCGTCTTAAAACCGGGGGCTAGGCGCGCTTTTACGTGGTTTTCGTGGCATCAGAGGGACTTTTTCCGTAAGCTAAGGCGCTTATTTCTTCACCCCACAGGACATAACGATGGATTCACTGGTCGTTCCTGACATCGACATCCTGCGTCGTTGGCTGGATCAACAAAATATCACCTGGTTCGAATGCGATGCCTGTCAGGCACTGCACCTGCCGCATATGCAGAATTTTGACGGGGTGTTTGATGCAAAAATCGACCTGGTGGACAACGTCATCCTTTTCTCGGCCCTCGCGGAAGTGAAACCCACAGCACTTATTCCTTTGGTCGGCGATTTATCGCAGATCAATGCCAGTTCGCTTACGGTGAAGGCCTTTATCGATATTCAGGATGACAATCTGCCTAAGCTGATTGTCTGCCAGTCGATCAGTACCACTGCCGGATTAACCTTTGGTCAGTTCTCGCACTTTATGAAGCAAAGTGAAGAGGGCGTTTCCATGGTGATTATGGAAGCCTTTGCCAATAATTTGCTGATGATGGGCGAAGAAGAGGAGCGACAACCCAGCTCCAGCAGCCACGCGATGCTGCACTGAGTTCCCCGCCTCGCTAACTGCCGCTTTTTGCGGCAGTTTTCATTTTAGCCCTACCACTTTTTATTCTGCATTTTGCCCTTTATTGCCAGATATTAGTCGTGCTTTATGCCGCTAGTGCCAAACCCCATAGCAGAAATATGCATAAAATATCGCAAAAAGGCGTTTTTTACGCTGAGCTCTGGCACGCGTGAAGCAGGGGGGCTATTCTTGCGGGGCTGCTTGAGACATGCAACCTCAGCACAACTATAGGTTTTTGCTATTAAACTCCCGCTGAATATTGATTCATTGTGTGTCTGTGATTAAACAGAAAAAACGCAACGTCAGGATCGCGTGTATGCAGCGTTGTGATGACCCCCTCAGGAGGAAGTAAAACATGATCAACCAACGTAAAAAATGGTTGCCAGGTGTGGTTGCAGGTGTGCTGATGGCGACGGCCGTTAGTGCTCAGGCAGAGGATAAAACGCTGCACGTCTATAACTGGTCCGATTATATTTCGGCCGACACCGTGCCGAATTTTGAAAAGCAGACCGGCATCAAAGTGGTCTACGACGTCTTCGATTCCAACGAAGTGCTGGAAGGTAAACTGATGGCCGGTTCAACCGGTTACGACGTCGTCGTGCCTTCTTCCAGCTTCCTCGCACGTCAGCTGCAATCCGGTGTGTTCCAGGAGCTGGATAAGAGCAAACTGCCAAACTACAAAAACCTCGATCCTGATTTGATGGCAAAAGTCGCGCAGCACGATCCGGGTAACAAATATGCGATTCCGTATCTGTGGGGTACCACTGGCATCGGTTACAACGTCGATAAAGTGAAAGCCGCATTGGGCACTGATGCGCCCGTCAACAGCTGGGATTTGGTGCTGAAGCCAGAAAACCTGGAAAAACTGAAAAGCTGTGGTGTTTCCTTCCTCGATGCACCGGAAGAGATTTTCGCCACCGTACTGAATTATCTCGGCAAAGATCCGAACAGCTCTGACGCGAAAGATTACACCGGCGCCGCCACGGATCTGTTGCTGAAGCTGCGTCCTAATATCCGTTACTTCCATTCGTCTCAGTACATTAACGACCTGGCTAATGGCAACATCTGCGTGGCGATCGGCTGGTCGGGCGATATCCTGCAGGCGAAAGATCGTGCAGTCAAAGCCAACAACGGCGTGCACCTGGGTTACAGCGTGCCGAAAGAGGGCGCTCTGGCCTTCTTCGACATGATGGCGATTCCGAAAGACGCGAAAAACCTCGATGCAGCCTATCAGTGGCTGAACTACATCATGGATCCAAAAGTGATCGCGGATGTCTCTAACAAGATGAACTACGCCAACGGCAACAAGGCGTCACTGCCATTGATCAATGCGGATGTGCGCAACAATCCGGGCATCTTCCCAACGCCGGATGCGATGGCCAAGCTGTTTGTGCTCAAAGTCCAGGATCCGAAACTGGATCGTGCGCGCACCCGTGCATGGACTAAAGTAAAAAGTGGTAAGTAATTCGTTCTAAACGGATTCATGACCTGTAGACGACAACAGAGGCGCGGTGATGGCCTCTGTTGTGCCATTTTAGCGGCTGGCTGTGCCGCGCTACACCGCTTAGCGCCGGAGAAATGTTAGTGAACGACGCGATTCCCCGCCCCCCAAATAAAACGGCTAAGGCGTTAACGCCGCTGCTGGAAATTCGCAACCTGACCAAATCTTTTGACGGCCAGCACGCCGTGGATGATGTCAGCCTGACCATTTATAAAGGTGAAATTTTTGCCCTGCTGGGTGCTTCCGGCTGCGGTAAATCGACCTTACTGCGCATGCTGGCAGGCTTTGAGCCACCGACCAGCGGGCAGATTGTGCTGGATGGGCAAGACCTGTCGCACGTTCCACCTTACCAGCGACCGATCAACATGATGTTCCAGTCTTACGCACTGTTCCCGCACATGACGGTGGAACAGAACATCGCCTTTGGACTGAAGCAGGATAAATTGCCGAAAGGCGAAATCAGCAGCCGCGTAGCAGAAATGCTGACGCTGGTGCACATGCAAGAGTTTGCGAAACGTAAGCCGCACCAGCTCTCTGGCGGCCAGCGCCAGCGTGTGGCGCTGGCGCGTAGCCTGGCTAAACGCCCCAAACTGCTGCTGCTGGATGAACCGATGGGCGCGCTGGATAAGAAACTGCGCGACCGCATGCAGCACGAAGTGGTGGATATTCTTGAACGCGTTGGCGCGACCTGCGTAATGGTCACGCACGACCAGGAAGAAGCGATGACTATGGCCGGTCGTATCGCGATCATGAACCGTGGCAAATTTGTGCAGATTGGTGAGCCGGAAGAGATCTATGAGCATCCTACCAGCCGTTACAGCGCCGAATTTATCGGTTCAGTTAACGTGTTTGATGGCCTGCTGCGTGAGCGCACGGAAGAGGGCGTGGTGATCGATGCGCCGGGCCTGGTGCATCCGCTTAAAGTGCAGACCGATGTCTCCATCATCGATAACGTGCCCGTGCATGTCGCTTTACGTCCGGAAAAAGTGATGCTGTGCGAAGAGGTGCCGGCGGATGGCTGCAACTTTGCCGTGGGTGAAGTGGTGCATATCGCTTATCTCGGAGACCTGTCGATTTATCACGTTCGCCTGCGTAGCGGTCAGATGATCAGCGCGCAGCTGCAGAATGCACATCGCTACCGCAAAGGTGCGCCAACATGGGGTGATGAAGTTCGCCTGTGCTGGGACGCCGACAGCTGTGTGGTTCTGACGGTTTAAGGAGGCGTAATGAGCCAGATTTCTCAACGCAGCGAGCCGGAAGTGGTGGGTACACCGCTGCAGCGCTGGGGCACGCGTATTAAAATGCTGCATGGCCGCAAGCTGGTGATCGCCTTTCCTTATCTTTGGCTGATCCTGCTGTTTTTGCTGCCGTTCCTGATCGTGCTGAAGATCAGTTTCGCCGATATTGCGCGTGCCATTCCGCCTTACACCGATCTGGTGACCTGGGCCGATGACCAACTCAATCTGGTGCTGAATCTCGGTAACTACATCACACTGACGGACGATCCGCTGTATGCCGAAGCCTATCTGACTTCACTCAAGGTGGCGGCGATTTCTACCGTGATCTGTCTGCTGATCGGATATCCGCTGGCGTGGGCGGTGGCGCACAGTAAGCCTTCGATGCGCACCATTCTGCTGTTGCTGGTCATCTTGCCTTCCTGGACTTCGTTCCTGGTGCGCGTATACGCGTGGATGGGCTTGCTGAACAACAACGGTATTCTTAACCGCTTCCTGATGTGGTTGGGGGTTATCGATCATCCACTGGTGATTCTTTACACCAATACCGCGGTGTATATCGGTATCGTTTACTGCTATCTGCCGTTTATGGTGCTGCCCATCTATACCGCGTTAACCCGTATCGACTACTCGCTGGTCGAGGCCTCGCTGGATCTGGGGGCGCGTCCGCTGAAAACCTTCTTCAGCGTGATTGTGCCGCTGACCAAAGGCGGCATTATTGCCGGTTCGATGCTGGTGTTTATCCCGGCGGTAGGGGAGTACGTGATCCCGGAACTGCTGGGAGGGCCGGACAGCATCATGATTGGCCGTATCCTGTGGCAGGAGTTCTTTAACAACCGTGACTGGCCGGTGGCTTCGGCGCTGGCGGTGATCATCCTGTTAATTTTGATTCTGCCGATCATCTGGTTCCACAAGCATCAAAATCGTGAGTTAGGAGAGAAGGAATGAATCAGTTACCGACCATTCGCTCTCCGTGGCGTACGGCGATTTTAGCCGCATGCTTCCTGTTCCTGTACGCGCCGATGCTGCTGCTGGTGGTTTACTCCTTCAACAGCTCGCAGCTGGTCACCGTGTGGGAGAGCTTCTCATTCCACTGGTACAAAGTGCTGTTCCAGGACGATGCGATGCTGGATGCCGTTGGCCTCAGCCTGACCATTGCGGCGCTCTCCGCTACCATGGCGGTGGTGTTGGGCACCATGGCGGCGGTGATCATCGTGCGTTTCGGCCGTTTCCGTGGGCATAGCGGTTTTGCGTTTATGCTCACCGCGCCGCTGGTGATGCCAGATGTGATCACCGGGTTGTCACTGCTGCTGCTGTTTGTGGCGATGGGCAATACCTTCGGCTGGCCGAGCGATCGTGGCATGCTCACCATCTGGCTGGCGCACGTCACCTTCTGTACTGCTTACGTGGCGGTGGTGATCAACTCCCGCCTGCGCGAGCTGGATCGCTCCATCGAAGAAGCGGCAATGGATCTCGGGGCGACGCCGCTGAAAGTGTTCTTCGTGATAACCGTGCCAATGATTGCTCCGGCAATTGTCACCGGTTGGCTGCTGGCCTTTACGCTGTCACTGGATGATCTGGTGATTGCCAGCTTCGTCACCGGGCCGGGCGCCACGACGCTGCCGATGGCGATCTTTGCTACTGTTCGACGCGGCGTCAATCCAGAGATCAATGCGTTAGCCTCATTGATTTTGTTTGTCGTCGGCCTGGTCGGTTTCATCGCCTGGCGCTTTATGGCGCACGAAGAAAAGCAACGTTTACGCGATATTCAGAAAGCCAGACGTGGCTGAAACCCGTAACATTTGCCAATATAATAACGGGCCGGTTTATCCTTCATACTTCACGTTGTAGGGGCGTTGGCTACGTGTGTTCACCCCAGTCACTTACTTAGGTAAGCTCCTGAGGATTCGCACACTTGCCGCCTTGCTAAAACGTGAATTATTTTGGGGTAAGACTTGCCCGTTTTTTTATGGTTACGGAGTCAAACCATGTCGGAAACCCTCAAAAACGCGATGGCCAATTCAACGCCTGCACCAGTGATGGTCGCGGGGATCGCCATCATTGCCACACGCTGTCTCAGCGTGCTGATGCTGGCCAATGAGCTGGGTTACGACGAAATAGCCAACTTTGTCCACCGCAGTGCACAGGCGTGGGATTCCACACTGATTTTTATCGCCAGTCAGCTGATCTTTCTGTTTGAACTGCGCTGTGCTTTTACCCTGCTGCGTGGCAGCAATCGCGGACGCTGGGGTTATGTGGTGGCGCAAATTATTGTGCTCGGTTACATGCTCATGGCATCTGTCGGCTGGATCTACCCGGAAATTTTCAGTATTCCTGGTGAAACCAATGCGCAGATCATTCATCACACGTTGATGCAAAAAGTACCGGATGCACTGGTGTTGCTGCTACTGTTTGTGCCGGCCAGCAGCCGCGCTTTTTTCCGCGCCCGGTGATACAATCGGCCCCCGTTTTTCTCCCGATTTTGATATACAGGCCTTTCCATGTATTGCGCGCTTTATGATGCCGGTCGCTGTCGTTCATGCCAGTGGCTGGAGAAACCCTATCCGCAGCAGCTCAGCGAGAAGCAGTCGCTGCTCGAGCAGTTGCTGTCGCAGACCGCGGTGGCAGAATATTTACCGCCGGTGACATCGCCGCTGCAGGGTTTTCGTAATAAAGCCAAAATGGTGGTGAGCGGCAGCGTCGAACGGCCGATTTTCGGCATGATGGCGCGTGATGGCGAACCGGTGGATCTGTGTGATTGCCCACTCTATCCCGCCAGCTTTGCGCCAGTGTTTGATGTGCTAAAACCCTTTATTGCCCGCGCTGGATTGACACCCTATAACGTGGCGCGTCAACGCGGCGAACTGAAATTCCTGTTGCTTACCGAGAGTTCGCAAGGTGGGATGATGCTGCGGTTTGTGCTGCGATCCACCCGCAAGCTGGAGCAGTTGCGCGCGGCTTTACCCTGGTTGCAGCAGCAGTTGCCGCAGTTGAAAGTGATCTCCGCCAATATCCAGCCAGTACATATGGCGATTTTGGAAGGGGAAGAAGAGATTGCTTTGACGCCCGATCAGGCACTGGCAGAATGTTTCAATCAGGTCCCGCTGTATATTCGTCCGCAGAGTTTCTTTCAGACCAACCCGCAGGTCGCAGCAGATCTGTATGCCACGGCGCGTGATTGGGTCGCAGAGTTGCCGGTGACCAGTATGTGGGATCTGTTCTGCGGCGTAGGCGGTTTCGGTTTGCATTGTGCCACGCCCGAGATGCAGCTGACCGGTATTGAAATCAATGCGGAAGCCATTGCCTGTGCGCAGCAATCGGCTGAACAGTTGGGTCTCGATAAAGTGAGTTTCGCCGCGCTGGATTCGACCCGGTTCGCGACATCGCATGAACAGGTGCCACAGCTGGTGCTGGTTAATCCGCCGCGTCGCGGTATTGGGGCTGAGCTGTGTGCTTATCTCAGTGAAATGGCGCCAGACTACATTCTCTATTCAAGCTGCAATCCCACTACGATGGCGCAGGATATTGCACGCCTGGCAGATTACGCGGTGAGCCGCGTCCAGCTGTTTGATATGTTTCCACACACGGCACACTTTGAAGTGCTAACGCTGCTGATTAAGAAGGGTGGAGCCACGTAGCCACCGCCTGAACGGAGGACGTGCAGAACCTGTCAGGTGGCACGCCACGCGGCTCCATAATGCTTATTCCGGGAACCACTTCTGGTTGATTTGCTGCCAAGTGCCATCGGCTTTCAGCGCCACCAGTGCGTCATTCATCTCTTTCAACAACGCTGCATTGCCTTTACGCACCGCAATGCCTAAGCCAGTGCCAAAGTATTCGGTATCAGTGATATGTTCACCCACAGGGCTGAGATCGTCGTTGGCTTTCAGCCACTGATTGACCACCGCGCTATCACCAAACACGCCGTTCAGACGACCATTTTTCAGGTCGAGAATCGCGTTCTGATAACTGTCGTAAGACACGGCGATCACTTCTGGATGTTTCTCCAGCAGGTATTTCTGGTGCGTAGTGCCGTTTTCTACCCCTACACGCTTACCTTTCAACTGGCTAAAGTCGGTGAACTGTGCCTTTTGGGCAATCACAATCGCGGAGTTGGCGTAGTAAGGCTGAGTGAAATCGACCTGTTTGCTGCGCTCTGCCGTGATGTCCATGCCTGAGATGACCGCATCGTAACGACGGAACTTCAGCGAAGGGATCAGACTGTCAAACGCGTTATTGGTGAAGGTGCAATCCGCTTTCATTTGCTGACATAAGGCTTTAGCCAGGTCGATATCGAAGCCAACGATTTGGTTGTCGTGGTCGAGGGATTCAAACGGGGGATAGGTCGCAGAAGAGGCGAAACGAATTTTTTCCGCCGCATAAGCATTCATTGCCAGTGTTGCCAGCGCCGCAGCAACAATCCATTTTTTCATTATGTGACTCCTGTAAACCATGCCAGAGATAGAACGGATTACACGATGCCAGCAAATGAATTTATATGCAAATAATATGATTAAAAAATTACATATGTTGTTGGGGTGTAGCAGCGCGAGATATGACGCGTTTGTCCACAACACTTTCATCTCAGACAAACGCGATAAATCGCGCCACGACAGCAATCAATTGCGGTGTTCGAATGCCAGTGCGCGCTTTTCGATTAAACGCATCATCAGCGTGAGCAAACCGTTGACCACCAGATAGATCAGCCCGGCAGCGGCATACACCGTGATGTCATAGGTGCGTCCATACAGCAACTGACCGTGTCCCATCACTTCCATCAACGTAATGGTGTACGCCAGTGAGGTACTTTTAAAAACCAGCACCACTTCGTTTGAGTAAGAAGATAGCGCACGTTTAAACGCATACGGCAGCAGGATACGCAGCGTGTCTTTGCGATTCATACCCAGCGCAGCGCAGGATTGCCACTGCCCGGAGGGGATAGCGCGAACTGCACCGTAGAACAGTTGAGTGGTATAGGCTGCACTGTTGAGCGACAGCGCAATCAGCGCGCAAAGCCAGGGCTGTGATAGCAGATGCCATAACCACGGCACATTTTGAATGCTGGGAAACTGGCCTGGGCCGTAATAAATCAGGAAGATTTGCACCAGCAGTGGGGTGCCGGTAAATACCGTGATGTAGCCTTTTACCAGCCAGTTCAGCACCGGGACTTTCAGTGAAAGCACGATGGTGCACAGCAGCGACAGCAGCAGCGCGGCAATCAGTGATGCCACCGTTAAGGTCAGACTGGTATGCAACCCTTTCAGGAGCTCGGGTAAGTAATCCAGCATGCGTCAGGCTCCCCGTTCAAAACGCGTGGTGCGCGATTCAATACGGCGCAGTATCGCCTGACTGAACAGCGTAATAATCAGGTAGACGGCCGCAGCCACCAGATACCAGGTAAAGGGTTCTTGTGTGCGCGTAGCAATGCTTTTGGTTTGCAGCATGATGTCATTCACGCTAATCAGCGACACCAACGCAGTATCTTTCAGTAACACCAACCACTGATTGCCAAGCCCCGGCAGCGCATGACGCCACATTTGCGGCATGATCAGGCGGAAAAAAATCGCCGACTTCTTCATACCCAACGCCTGGCCGGATTCCCATTGGCCCACAGGCACGGCTTTCAGTGCGCCGCGCAACGTTTGGGAGGCATAGGCAGAATAAAGCATCGCGAGGGCAATCACACCGCACAGGAAGGGGCTGACGTCGAAGTTTTCAATCTGTACCTGCACGGGAATGCTGAACAAGCCCAGATTGATATGGAAGCCATCGGATAAGGTCAGTAGCAGCTGTGAGGCACCAAAGTAGACAAACAGCACCACCAGAATTTCCGGCAGGCCACGGATCAGCGTCACCAGCGCGGTACCGATCCACGCCAGCGGTTTCCAGCGGACAGTTTCCCAGCCAGCAAAAATCATCGCCAGCACAAGGCCGGCGATCAGTGCACAAACAGCAAGGCCGACAGTCATGCCGGCGGCGCTTGCGAGTGGAATCATTTCATTCATCAGGGATTACTGCTGGAACCATTTGTTGTAGATGGTTTTGTAGGTGCCGTCAGCTTTGATCTTTTCCAGGGCGGTGTTGAATTTGCCCTGCAGCTCGGTGTTGCCCTGACGGACGGCGATACCCAGACCGGTACCGAAGTAATCTTTATCTGTGACTTTCTCACCCAGTGGTGCGAGGTTGGCATTCTGTTTCAGCCATTCGTTCACCACGGCGGTGTCACCAAATACCGCATCAATACGACCATTTTTCAGGTCCAGAACCGCGTTCTGGTAGCTGTCGTAAGGCACAACGGTGATGTCGCTGTGTTTATCAGACAGATATTTCTGGTGCGTGGTGCCGTTCTGAACGCCAACGCGTTTACCTTTCAGCGCATCAACGTTCGCCAGCTTGCCTTTCTGGGCAATAAAGATCGCGGAATTATCGTAGTAAGGCTTGGAGAACAGCACCTGCTTTTCACGCTCTGGAGTGATATCCATACCCGCCATTACGGCGTCAAAACGACGGAATTTCAGGCTTGGGATCAGGCTGTCAAACGCCTGATTAGTGAAAGTACAGGTCGCATCAATCTCTTTACACAGCGCATTGGCCAGATCGACATCGAAGCCCTGAATCTTGTTGTCAGAGTCGACAAATTCAAATGGAGGATATGAAGCTTCGGTGGCAAAACGCAGGGTTTGCGCAGCAGAAGCGCTGAGGCTCAGACCGGCAAGCAGTGCAGCAAGTACGACTTTTTTCATTAGATGCATCCTGACTTAGTGCGAAAGATAATGTGCAAACGCTTCGGTTTGCGGCTGTGTAAAGTGGCTGGCATCGCCTTGCTCAACGATATGGCCGTTCTCCATGTACACCACGCGGCTGGCGGTTTTACGCGCCACTTCGACTTCGTGGGTCACAATCACCTGAGTGATATGCGTCTGTGCCAGCTCACGAATGATGCTGACGATCTGCGCGGTGATTTCAGGGTCGAGGGCGGCGGTGGGTTCGTCAAACAACAGCACCTGCGGCTCCATCATCAACGCGCGGGCAATCGCCACACGCTGTTGCTGGCCACCGGAAAGATGCAAGGGAAAACGATCGGCAAAAGGGGTCAGACGCAGACGTTCCAGCAGTTTATCAGCGCGCGCGCGCGCGGCTTCTTTGCTGAGACCGAGCACGCGACACGGTGCTTCAATCAGATTCTGCACCACGCTGAGGTGCGGCCACAGATTGTATTGCTGGAACACCATGCCCACGTTTTGGCGCAGTTCACGAATAGCGCTGTCTGATGGCGCTTTGCTGAAGTCGAAGTGATTCCCGGCAATCTGCAGGCTGCCGGAACGCGGCTGCTCCAGCAGATTGAGGACGCGCAGGAGCGAACTTTTACCCGCGCCACTCGGCCCGAGCAACACCAGCGTCTCTCCCTGCGGGCAAGCCAGGTTGATATCAAACAGTGCCTGATGGGCACCGTAAAAACAGTTTATGGCGTTTAGTTGAATACTCATGCGCAAAAAATGAATAGTAATTAGTGCCGCGGATCTTAACGTCACCAGAATAGTTATGCAATTGTGGTGGGTTAAAATTTATTAAACAGCAGTGAAGTCCCCAAAGCGTAGCACAATATCGCGCCGGTCAACGCCGGGAAGGGCTCGCTGGCTGCAATTTATTGATGAAAAATTAACAAAAAACGCCGCAAAGATGCGGCGCGCTTATGTTTAGAACTGAGTGCGGTAAAACTAAACAGCTATTTCTTCTCTTCCAGCAGTTGGCTGAGCGACCCGCCACCTGCGTGCGGCCAGTCACCGACGTAGCGAATATCATCCACAGCCCAGCAGGTGCCTTCATGAATCATCAATACCTCGTCATGCCAGCTTTTACCCTCGCGACTCAAATCGACGCGCAGTGGAATATTACGTGCATCGCGATTAGGAATGGTTGAGGCGCTGGCAACTTCCGCCGACGTTGGACCCTGCGCGAGGCTGGAGAACAGATCGCCCTGGCTCCACGAGGCAGGTTTGCTGCTCTGCGTGCTGGCGCTCAGCAGTTTTTGATACAGGTGATCGCTCAGGTAAGGGCGATATTTTGCCAGCGTGGTGCTATCGGGCAGACCCTGGCCGGGCTGGCTGATGCGTAAATCGTAAAACTGCTGCGCGACGCTATCTGGGCCACCGTCGACACAGCTGGCAGTGCGCGGTCCGTTATCTTTGATCACCGGTTCGACGGTGGTACAGGCACTGAGCAGTAACGCAGCGGGAACAAGCAGCGCAAAGGCATTGTTTCTCATCTCGATTTCCTTATTGTTCACTGGCAAAGCGTCATTTTTAGCATAGAGTATAGTCTCGCTTTTACGCCGTACGAGCTGTTCACCTCAGGAGAGAAAAATGAAATTTTCCACCACGCCCACGTTAGAAGGGCACAGCATCAGTGAATATTGCGGTGTGGTTACCGGTGAAGCGATTCTCGGGGCCAATATTTTTCGCGACTTCTTTGCCGGGATTCGCGATATCGTCGGTGGTCGTTCCGGAGCTTATGAAAAAGAGCTGCGCAAAGCGCGGCAGATTGCATTTGAAGAGCTGGAAGAGCAAGCAAAGGCGCTGGGTGCGAATGCGGTCGTGGGCATTGATATCGATTATGAAACCGTGGGCAAAGACAGTAGCATGCTGATGGTCAGCGTGACCGGAACGGCTGTGATCATTCGCTGATGCGGGTCGTTGTCGCTTTGATGATGGCGCTGCTGCTCAGCGCCTGCCACTCCTCGCTGGAATCAAGACAGGGTTATTGGGTCGATACCGCGCATCCGGCACAGGGCGCGCGGCCTCGTATCAAAGTGGTGGTGATTCACTATACCGCCGAAGATCTGCCTTCCTCACTGGCCACGCTGACCGATCGCGAAGTCAGCGCACACTATCTCATTCCACAGCAGCCCGCGCAGAAACGGGGCAAGGGTGTGATCTGGCAACTGGTGCCGGAGCCTGAGCTGGCGTGGCATGCCGGGCCGAGTTTCTGGCGCGGTGCGACCCGCATCAATGACACGTCGATTGGTATCGAGATCGTCAATCGTGGTTATACGCGGACATTAACTGGCGTGGAGTGGCAGCCGTTTACGCCAGCGCAAATCAGCTTGCTGGTGGCGCTGGTGAAAGATATCACGCAGCGCTATGCCATTACGCCAGAGAACCTGGTGGGGCACAGCGATATCGCGCCGCAGCGGAAGCAGGATCCTGGCCCGCTGTTCCCCTGGCAGCAGTTGGCGGAGCAGGGACTGGGCGCATGGCCCGATCGCGACACGGTACAGCGTTATTTGAACGGGCACGCGGCGGGTGCGCCCATCGATCAGGCCGAGCTGCTGGATGCGCTGCAGCGCTATGGTTATGACGTCAATTCAGCGAATACCCCGCAAATGCAGCGTAAGCTGATCGCGGCGTTTCAGATGCACTTCCGTGCGCGGGATTATCGAGGCATCGCCGATGCAGAAACGCTGGCGATAGCCCGAGCGTTACTGGCGAAATACGGCGCAGCGCAGTGATGAAACGGTGTATGACATCGCCGATGCAGAAACGCTGGCAATAGCACAGGCGTGACTGGCGAAGAACGGTACGGCACGGTGATGTAAAGCTGAAGTAGGGTGCTCGCCAGGGTGAACTTGTGGACGGCCCGAAGACCGTCTCTGTAAGGCAACCTGAGCTCTGTTACGCTAAAAACGCCTGCCAGCGTGCAACCAGACGTTGTAAATCCTGACGGCTGACATCGAGGTGGGTGGCAATACGTGTGACCGGGCCTACGCTCATCAACACATTGCCGGAGTGCATCCAGCTTTTCAGTGCGTCCACCTGATCCGCCGGTACTTTCACAAACAGCATGTTGGTGTGCTGATTCAGTACCTCTACGCCAATCGCGCTAAGCTGCTCCGCCAGCCAGGCGGCATTGTCATGATCTTCTTTCAGGCGCGCCACATTGTGCTTCAGTGCGTACAGACCCGCCGCGGCCAGGATGCCTGCCTGACGCATGCCGCCACCGGTCATTTTACGCCAGCGACGAGCTTGCTCAATATAGGCTTCATCACCGCACAGCAGTGAACCGACCGGCGTGCCCAGCCCTTTGGACAGGCAGATGGTCAGCGTATCGCAATAGCGCGCGATATCTTTCAGCTCAACATTTTGCGCCACCACGGCATTGAAAATGCGGGCGCCATCAATGTGCAGCGCCAGTTTGTGCTCACGCGTCAGCTTCCACGCTTGCTCCAGATAGCTCTGCGACAGCACTTTGCCGTGATGGGTGTTTTCCAGACTTAGCAGGCGCGTGCGCGCAAAATGGATGTCATCCGGTTTGATGGCGGCAACAATATCCGCCAGCGGCAGCGATCCATCTTCGGCATGAGAAATAGGCTGAGGCTGAATGCTGCCCAGCACCGCCGCGCCACCCGCTTCGTATTTGTAGTTATGTGCCTGCTGGCCGACGATATATTCATCGCCGCGCTGGCAGTGACAGAGCAGTGCCACCAGGTTGGCCTGGGTCCCGGTAGGGAAGAACAGCGCAGCGGCTTTGCCACTCAGGCGTGCGGCCTCGCGTTCCAGCGCATTGACGGTGGGATCGTCGCGATAGACATCATCGCCAGTTTCGGCGGCCATCATCGCATCCAGCATGGCGGCACTTGGGCGGGTTACGGTATCACTGCGTAAATCGATCACATCGCTCTCCTGAAACAAAAAAGCGGGCTGAGCGCCCGCGTTGTGAGTTATCTGGCCTGGTTATCCGTTTTACCTCAGCCAGTTAGTTTTCGCCAGTTCAACGATCTCATCGCCACGTCCATTCAGAATCGCGCGCAGCATATACAGGCTGAACCCTTTGGCCTGCTCGGCTTTGATCTGCGGTGGCATCGAGAGCTCTTCCTTAGCGGTAATCGCATCGATTAGCACCGGACCATCATGTGCGAATGCCTGTTCCAGCGCGCTGTTAAGTTCAGAGGCTTTCTCGACGCGAAGGCCTTTAATGCCACAGGCGGTGGCAATCGCGGCAAAATCGGGGTTTTCCAGATCGGTGCCATCGGTGAGGTAGCCGCCCGCTTTCATTTCCATTGCCACAAAGCCCAGCACGCTGTTGTTGAAAATCACCAGCTTTACCGGCAGCTTTAACTGGGCGACGGAAATAAAATCGCCCATCAGCATACTGAAGCCACCATCCCCACACAGCGCCACGACCTGACGCTGCTTATCGATGGCCTGGGCGCCGAGCGCCTGTGGCATCGCGTTGGCCATCGAACCGTGGTTGAACGATCCCAGCAGGCGGCGCTTGCCGTTCATTTTCAGATAGCGCGCAGCCCACACCGTAGGTGTGCCCACATCACAAGTGAAAATCGCATCCTCGGCCGCGTAATGGCTAATTTGCTGTGCCAGATATTGCGGATGAATCGCTTGTTTATCATTGGCGGTGGCCAGGTCGTCCAGGCCTTTGCGCGCCTCTGCATAGTGTTCCAGCGCGCTGTCGAGATGGTGCCGATCGCTTTTGCTGGCGAGCTGAGGTTGCAGCGCCTGCAGTGTGGCTTTGATATCGCCAATCAGCGCCATGTTGACATGGCTATGCGCACCGAGGCTGGCGGGATTGATATCAATCTGGATGATATGGGCATCAGCCGGGTAAAACGGTCGATAAGGGAACTGTGTACCCAGTAGCACCAGCGTGTCGGCGTTCATCATGGCGTGATAACCGGATGAAAAGCCGATCAAGCCGGTCATGCCGACGTCGTAAGGATTATCATACTCGATGTGCTCTTTGCCGCGCATGGCGTGCACCACGGGCGCTTTCAGTATTTCTGCCAGCTGCACCACTTCAGCGTGAGCGCCAGCACAGCCGCTGCCGCACATCAGCGTGATATTTTTGGCATGGTTGAGCGTGTCGGCCAGCCGGGCAATTTCACTGGCGTTAGGCACAACATGGGGTAATTGCGGCGGATACCACTCGCTACGCGCCCCTTCCGGCGCCGGTTTCAGGGCAATGTCGCCCGGAAGCACGATGACCGATACACCACGATTGAGAATCGCTTTGCGCATGGCGATGCCGAGAACCTGCGGCAGTTGCTCAGGGTTGGACACCAGTTCGCAATAGTGACTGCATTCGCGGAAAAGCTCTTCCGGATGCGTTTCCTGGAAGTAACCGCTGCCGATTTCACTCGAGGGGATATGAGCCGCAATCGCCAGCACTGGCACATGGTTGCGGTGGCAGTCAAACAGCCCGTTAATCAGATGCAGGTTGCCTGGGCCGCAGGAACCGGCGCATACCGCCAGTTCACCGCTGATTTGCGCTTCAGCGCCTGCCGCAAAGGCCGCCACCTCTTCATGGCGAGTGGGCATCCATTCAATGGTGCCCATGCGATTCAGGCTGTCATTGAGTCCATTAAGAGAATCACCCGTGACACCCCAAATGCGTTTCACACCGGCGCTTTCCAGGGTTTTGGCCAGCAGTGCCGCCACAGTTTGCTTCATCGTTCGCTCCTTTCTGGTGTTTTGCCATCCGTCCCGATGGCGGAAACGTGTCAGTCAGAAAGCGTAGACGAAGGAAGGCGCGCGCAGCCGTGAAAAAATGCGCTCGGTGCTCAGGCGGAAAACAGCGCGATAAGAATCGGGGCCAGTAAACTCATGATAAAACCGTGCACGATCGCGGCCGGGACAATTTCCATGCCGCCGGTGCGTTGCAGAATCGGCAGGGTGAAATCCATTGAGGTGGCGCCACTCAAACCCAGCGTCATATTGCGCTGACGGCTGATCAACAGCGGGATCAGCATAATGGTGATCAGTTCACGCAGCAGATCGTTAAAGAAAGCGGCACTGCCAATCACCGGCCCAAACGATTCCGTCATGAGAATGCCGGAAAGCGAGTACCAGCCGAAGCCGCTGGCAAGCGCCAGGCCGGTTTTGATTGGCAAATCGAGCCATAATGCGGCCAGCATCCCACCAATTAAGGCGCTGCATAGCGACACCGCCGCCACCAGCATGCCGCGACGATTGAGCGTGATTTGACGCAAGGTCATGCCGCTGCTGCGCAGTTGAATGCCGACCAGGAACAACATCAGCATCAGGGCATATTCACTGATGGTTGATGCGTGGCGCAGAATTGACCATTGGCTTAATCCCAACAGGAATCCGCCCAGTACCGAGCCGCACAGCTTGAGGGATTCCAGCGCCATGTGCAGACGGGAAGGCAGGGCTTGCTGCTTGTGCGGGTGATGCCACGGCACGCGCTTCTCCAATAGCCAGAAAGCCATCAGGGAACAAGCGAGAATGCACAGCATACTGATCAAGGCGGTGTGAAAAATGGTGAGCAGATTACTGCTGAGGTTATCGAGGAAAGCGAGGCTGGTGCCCATAAAAAACAGGATGATGTACACCAGAGCGCTCAACAGGCGGGCGACGCCACGCAGCAGATTGGCACGGGTCACATGCAGTAAATAGCCAGCAATTAGTGGCAACAGAATGATGATTAAGCCATACATAGAGCGTTTCCATCCGTGGGAGAGGGCGGCAAGCTATCGGAAAAGAGTTGAAGTGTAAACCTTTTACCCATGCATTAACTTGACCAACTTAACGAGGCGAACCATGCTCAGGCAAAGCACTCAAGGGATGGCATGATGTTTCTGGAACATATCGATATTCGCGGTTTTCGTGGCATCAATCGGCTGTCGTTGCCACTCACCGATACCAATCTGCTGATTGGTGAAAATGCCTGGGGTAAATCCAGCCTGCTGGATGCGCTGACACTATTACTGGCGCCTGCGGCTGAACCTTATCAATTTACCGAACATGACTTTCACTTCCCACCGGGCGATCTGGAAGCCCGTCTGCGTCAGCTGCAACTGGTGTTTCGCTTTCGTGCACAAGCGGGCGATGACGAAGCGGTGTTCCAGCCTTTCTGGCAGCGTGATGAAAACGGGCGCTTTATCCGCTTTAGCACCCGTGCGCGCCGCAATGAGCATGGCGTGAAAACCACCTGGCGCTTCATCGACCAAAATGGCGATGTGCTGGCGATGGAAGGCACTGAGGCGGCGCTGGCGCATCTGCGTGCCTTCTATCCAGTGCTCAGACTACGCGATGCGCGCTTTGGCCGGCGTGGACGACACAGCAGCATCGATGCGGATCGCCGGGCTACGACGCTGAGTGAATTGTCACAGGAAGTCGAGAAATTAACCCGGGATTTGGTCGTGCAGCCACAGAATTTAAGTGACGATTTACTGCGTCAGGGCTTGCACACCATGCAGCAATTGCTGGAGCACTATTTCCTTGTGCAGCAACCGGGGGTCAGCGCGGCGCGTGTCGCACCTGAATTGCGCGACGGTTCGCAAGGCTGGCGCTCACTCGACAAGCTTAACCACCTGATTGCCGGAACGGAATCACGCAGTCGCCAGGTCATTTTATTGCGCATGTTCTCTTTACTGATTCAGGCGCACGGCAATGAAGCGCTGCCGCCGGGCGCTCACCCATTACTGCTGGTGGAGGATCCGGAAACGCGACTGCATCCGATTATGTTGTCAGTGGCGTGGAACCTGCTGGATTTAATGCCGCTGCAAAAAATCACCACCACCAATTCGGGGGAGCTGTTATCTCAGGTGCCGTTGAAGAATATTTGTCGCCTGGTGCGTGAACCCACACGCGTTGCGGCATGGCGGATTGGTCCTGAAGGATTGAGCGCAGAGGAGAGCCGCCGTATTGGATTTCATATCCGCGTGAATCGCCCCTCGGCACTCTTTGCCCGCTGCTGGTTACTGGTGGAGGGAGAAACGGAAGTGTGGATCATCAATGAACTGGCACGGCAGCGCGGCTACCATTTTGCCGCCGAAGGGGTCAAAGTCATCGAATTTGCGCAGTCTGGTCTTAAGCCGCTGTTGAAGTTTGCCAGACGCATGGGCATCGCCTGGCATGTGTTAACGGATGGCGACGAAGCGGGCAATAAGTATGCAGCCAGCGCCCGGAGCCAACTGCAGGAGCATGAACGGCAAGACGATCATCTGACGCAGTTCCCAGCCCCGGATATAGAGCATTTTCTCTATAAGCAAGGATTCAGCGATGTTTATCACGACATGGCGCACCTGCCGTTAAACGTGCCGATGAATGCGCGACGTATTATTACCAAAGCGATTCATCACAGCTCGAAACCCGAGCTGGCGATTGCGGTAGCCATGGCGGCGGCAGAGCGTGGGCCGCAGGCGATTCCCGCCTTGCTGGATCAGTTGTTTGCTCGCGTGATGTGGTTAGCACGCGGACGGGCGGATTGAGGTGCGGGAAAATTCGCAAAAGAAAAATGCCAGCGTCTGCGGCTGGCATTTTTTTTCGGGAGTGGTCAGAATGAATGAAGAGGCGCGCGTCAGGCGACTTGCGTGACTTCACAGGGCACAATCAAGCTGGCGTGATTGCCTTTTGGCCCTTCATGGACATCGAACTGAACCTGCTGGCCGGCCTTCAGCGTTCTGTATCCCTCCATCTGAATCGTGGAGTAGTGTGCGAAGATATCGTCGCCGCCGCCAATCGGACAGATAAAGCCGAAGCCCTTGGCGTTGTTGAACCATTTAACAGTACCCGTCTCCATGCTTTTACTTCCCTCGCAAGACATTTTGAACAGTAGGTGAGGTCATTGAAGCTGTGAGTCGAGTTTGTTTAAAACTCAATCAGCTTGTGTAAGTAGAATGTAGAGAAACGGTCCTTATCGTCAAGCAAACGGCCCTGGCGCACGGGGAGAAATTCATCAAAATTTGAGGCAGTTAACGCTATTGCAAATTTTGTGATACAGGTCGCGCATGGGCTTTTAGGACCGTTTTTTCTTAAGGGAAAGGTGGCTTGACAGACATGTTAAACTTAGGAATGGGCGCAGAAATGCGCGCAATCGTAACGCAGAATTTCGACGGAACATTATGGCAAACACAAACGACTGGCTTAATTTTGAACATTTAGCCGAAGATAAAGTACGCGAAGGGTTAAAGCCGCCTTCGATGTATAAAGTCATTCTGAATAATGACGATTATACACCTATGGAATTTGTTATTGACGTTCTGCAAAAGTTCTTTTCTTATGATGTTGAACGTGCAACGCAACTGATGTTGAAAGTTCACTACCACGGAAAGGCGATTTGTGGTGTATTCACTGCAGAAGTGGCGGAAACCAAAGTCGCCCAGGTGAACAATTACGCACGAGAGAATGAACATCCGTTGCTGTGTACGCTGGAAAAAGCCTGAGCCCGTCTCCATATAGGGGAAAGGTCGTCAGAGCGATAATTGGGGGAGGTGCCAAATGCTCAATCAAGAACTGGAACTCAGTTTAAACATGGCTTTCGCCAGAGCGCGCGAGCACCGTCATGAATTTATGACCGTCGAGCATCTGTTGCTGGCATTGCTCAGTAACCCGTCGGCCAGAGAGGCACTGGAAGCCTGTACGGTGGATATCGTGGCTCTGCGACAGGAACTCGAAGCCTTCATCGAACAAACCACACCGGTGCTGCCAGCCAGTGAAGAGGAGCGCGATACACAACCGACGCTCAGCTTCCAGCGCGTGTTGCAACGTGCGGTATTCCATGTCCAGTCATCCGGTCGCAGCGAAGTTGCAGGCGCGAACGTGCTGGTCGCCATTTTCAGCGAGCAGGAGTCACAAGCGGCTTACCTGCTGCGCAAACACGAAGTCAGCCGCCTCGATGTGGTGAACTTCATCTCCCATGGTACGCGTAAAGATGAGCCGGGCCAGCCGCAAAACAATGCGGAGAATCCGGTTAACGAAGAGCAAGCAGGCGGGGAGGAACGTATGGAAAACTTCACCACCAATCTTAATCAGCTTGCTCGTGTCGGCGGAATCGATCCGCTGATCGGCCGCGATAAAGAGCTGGAGCGTGCCATTCAGGTATTGTGCCGTCGACGTAAGAATAACCCGCTGCTGGTGGGTGAATCTGGCGTGGGTAAAACCGCCATTGCGGAAGGTCTGGCCTGGCGTATTGTGCAGGGCGATGTTCCGGAAGTGATGAAAGATTGCACCATCTACTCGCTGGATATCGGTTCGCTGCTTGCGGGTACCAAGTACCGTGGTGATTTTGAAAAACGTTTCAAAGCGCTGCTAAAACAGCTGGAACAAGATACCAGTAGCATCCTGTTTATTGATGAAATTCACACCATTATCGGTGCGGGTGCCGCTTCCGGTGGCCAGGTGGATGCCGCTAACCTGATCAAACCGTTGCTCTCCAGCGGGAAAATCCGCGTGATGGGTTCAACCACCTATCAGGAGTTCAGCAACATCTTTGAGAAGGACCGTGCGCTGGCGCGTCGTTTCCAGAAGATCGACATTACCGAACCTTCTGTCGAAGAAACCGTGCAGATTCTTAACGGCCTGAAACCGAAGTATGAAGCTCATCATGATGTGCGTTATACCGCGAAGGCGGTGCGTGCAGCCGTGGAACTGGCGGTGAAATACATCAACGATCGTCATTTGCCGGATAAGGCGATTGACGTGATCGATGAAGCCGGTGCGCGTGCGCGCCTGGTGCCGGTGAGTAAGCGTAAGAAAACGGTCAATGTGTCTGATATTGAATCTGTGGTGGCACGTATTGCGCGTATCCCAGAGCAAAGTGTGTCAGCCACCGATCGCGACACGCTGAAAAATCTCGGCGATCGTCTGAAAATGCTGGTGTTTGGCCAGGATAACGCGATTGAAGCACTGACTGAAGCCATCAAGATGAGCCGTGCCGGTCTCGGTCAGGATCGTAAACCGGTGGGGTCATTCCTGTTTGCTGGTCCAACCGGCGTCGGTAAAACCGAGGTGACGGTTCAGCTGGCGAAAGCCCTGGGGATTGAGCTGCTGCGTTTCGATATGTCCGAGTATATGGAGCGCCACACCGTTAGCCGTTTGATCGGTGCACCTCCGGGATATGTTGGTTTCGATCAGGGTGGTTTGCTCACCGATGCGGTGATTAAGCATCCACATGCGGTGGTGCTGCTGGATGAAATCGAGAAAGCGCACCCGGATGTCTTTAACCTGCTGTTGCAGGTGATGGATAACGGCATGCTGACCGATAACAACGGCCGCAAAGCGGACTTCCGCAATGTGGTGCTGGTGATGACCACCAACGCCGGTGTTCGCGAAACTGAACGTAAGTCGATTGGTTTGATTCAGCAGGACAACAGCACCGACGCGATGGAAGAGATCAAAAAGATCTTTACGCCAGAGTTCCGCAACCGTCTGGATAACATTATCTGGTTCCGTCATCTGGATACCGCGGTGATCCATCAGGTGGTGGATAAGTTCATCGTCGAGTTGCAAGCGCAACTGGATGCAAAAGGCGTCTCGCTGGAAGTCAGTGATGATGCTCGTGACTGGCTGGCGGATAAGGGTTATGACAAAGCGATGGGTGCCCGTCCAATGGCACGTGCGGTGCAGGAGAATCTGAAGAAACCACTGGCTAACGAACTGCTGTTTGGTTCATTAGTGGATGGCGGTTCAGTCTCGGTGGCGCTGGATAAAGAAAAAAACCAGTTGACCTACCATTTCCTGAGTGCGGAAAAACGCAAAACCGAAGGGACTGTGCACTGATGTGCTGAGTCGCAGATAAGAAAAGGCCGGATGAAAATCCGGCCTTTTTTTTCGCGCTCAGTTAATTGCCACAAACGCGAGATGTGGACAACAACTTAGCGACTACGGAAGACAATGCGGCCTTTGCTCAGGTCGTACGGGGTCAACTCGACAGTCACTTTGTCGCCCGTCAGGATGCGGATGTAGTTTTTGCGCATTTTACCGGAGATATGAGCGGTAACCACGTGCCCGTTTTCAAGTTCTACGCGGAACATGGTGTTAGGTAACGTATCCAGTACGGTACCTTGCATTTCAATATTGTCTTCTTTGGCCATCGAATCCTCTGGGGTGAACTACCAAACTGTTGAACCGGCAAGATAATGCCGAATTCCATGATTTATGTAAAGAACCGTTGGCAATTTTGCCAACGCTTCGCCGTGCGTCGCGCCATTGCGCGTGCATTACGGAAAAATTCGGGTGTTTTTATTGACGTCTGCGGGGGATTAGCGGGCTAAGAAGTTGTCGCAATCAGCATCAAGTGCACAACAGCAACAGCTTCGGGAAATGGATGAGATTCCCAACCTGGCAATTCCGGCTCGCCACAGCGAAGCGCGGACGACATACCAAACTCGCTTATTGTATCACTTTTGTCGGGAATTGTGTGCAAAACATCTGCGAGCTGGGTCAAAAAAGGGTTTGTGTTTGCCAGCAACCGCTTAAAACAGGCTGCCACGCCAGTGTTTGCACGTACTGTAAATAATCAACACGCGGGATTTCAACGGCGCCCAACGAAGCTGTATGTGGGTTAAGCACCTGGCAATCAATCAAGCGTCCCTGATGAGCGAGGAAATGCTGAGAGAAAACCCATAGCGCGGTTTTTGAGGCATTTTCCTGGCGGCTGAACATCGACTCACCACAAAAGATCTGCCCAAGTGCCAGGCCATACATGCCGCCCACCAGTCAATTATCACTCCAGACCTCAATCGAATGCGCGTGACCCAGTTCATACAAGCGTAGCCACGCACGTTTCACTTCAAAGGTGATCCAGGTGCCTTCTTGTCTGCCGCTGGCACAGCCTTCCAGTACCTGCGGGAAGGCATGATTCATAGTGACGCGAAAAGGCGAACGGCGATGAAAACGCGCCATGCTGCGGCTGAGATGAAAAGATTCCGGAAGCATCACGGCACGCGGATCGGGCGACCACCATAGAATCGGATCGCCGGGTGAAAACCAGGGGAAAATGCCGCGCTGATAGGCGTTCATCAGTCGGGCAGGGGAGAGGTCGCCGCCCATCGCCAATAATCCATTCGGCTCGCGCAGCGCCATCTCCGGCGGAGGAAAATTTAATGAATCCCGTGAAAGTTGTACCAGTCTCATTGCGTCAATTACCCTTCGGGCTGCTCGCTAAGACTATAGCGCAAAGCGCTGGTGGAAACGCCAATAGCGTCCTGCTTTTGAGATTAATTCGTCATGCGTGCCCGACTCAATAATCTGCCCCTGGTCCATCACGCAGATACGATCCATTGTTGCCAGGCCACTGAGGCGATGGGTCACCATGATTACCGTCTTACCCTGACTGACCTGACGCAACAGCGTCAATATCTGCTGTTCGGTGGTGGCATCCAGGCCTTCGGTGGGCTCATCAAGCAACCACAGATCGCCGTTGTGCAACAGGGCGCGCGCAATGGCCAGGCGACGCAGTTCGCCTCCCGACAGCGGGCGGCCACCTTCGCCCATCCACGCGTTGAGCCCTTCATCATGTTCCGCCAAATGGGTGAGTCCAACCTGATGCAGGACTGCATTCAGTTGTTCATCACTGGCGGCAGGGTGTGCCAGCAGCAAATTATCGCGTAACGTCTGACTAAACAGATGCACGCGCTGCGTGACCACGCTGATACGTTGACGCAGACTTTTTTCGTCCCACTCGGCAAGTGGAATATTATTTAGTCGAATGTCGCCCTGCTGCGCCAGCCAGCCACGCGTGATCAATGCCAGCAAACTGGATTTGCCGCAGCCGGTGGGGCCGAGCAGTGCCAGATGCTCACCGGTTCGTAGCGTAAGCGAGAAGTGCCTGAGTACCGGCTCCGGTCGCTGCGGATAGCTGAAAGTGATCTTTTCCAGCGTCAGGCTGATGCCCGAATCAGAGGACACGGTCGAGGAGGGAAAACGAATCAGAGGCGCTTGCTCAATGATTTCCTGTACGCGCTGTGCCGCGCCACTGACCTGCGAAAGCGGCAAAAATGCGCCTGCTACCGGTGCCAGCGCTTCAAATGCCGCCAGGCCGCAGAACACGAAAAGCGCGATGAATGCGCCAGGTGCGCTATCGCCGCCTACGCCCGCTGCGGAGATCCACAGCAGCAAGACGACGGTTGAGCCGCTGATTAACAATAACAGGCTTTGCGCCAGCGCTTGCAGACGATGCTGTTGCTGCTGTGCCTGTTGCCAGCGCATCTCTTCGGCATCCAGTTTTTTACGCCATAAGACCGCAGCACCATAAATTTGCAGTTCAGCCAGTCCGGTTACCCAATGCGTCAGTTGCAAACGCCAACTGGCTTGGTGCTGGGCGATGCGATGCCCGGCTGAGGTGCCTAATCGCCAGAACAGCGGCGGCATGAGCAAAAGCGTCAGCAGCATCATTCCGCCCAACAGCAGCGCCAGTGGCACATCCAATATCGCCAGACCGCAAGTGACCACCACTATCACTACCGCCGCGCCGACCAGCGGTGAAATAACGCGCAGATAGAGATGGTCTAACGTATCGACATCGCTGACAAAGCGGTTAAGCAGTTCGCCCTGTCTGAAACAGGCCAGTTGTTCGGGGGCCAGCGCGATCAGTTTGCTAAAGGTGAACACACGCAAATGCTGCAACACCCTGAAAGTGGCATCGTGACTGACTAAGCGCTCGAAGTAACGCGACGCAGTGCGAGTGATTGCCGCTCCACGCACCCCTGCTGCGGGCAACATATAGTTGAAACTGTACAGGCCAGCCACGCCCGCCAGCGATGAGGCGGCGAGGAACCAGCCAGATAGGGTGAGCAAGCCGATACTGGCGAGCAAAGTCGCAATAGCCAAGATGATACCCAGACTTAAACGCCACGGATGACGACGAAACAGGCGCAGAAACGGCAATAGTGGATTCATCAGACAATCTCCTGCTGGCGATGCTGCACCATGGCACGCAACGGCCCGTCCTGAGCAATCAGTTGTTGCCACTGCCCCTGCTGCACCAGTTGCCCGGATTGCATCACCCAAACTTCATCCCAACTGGCAAGATCGTGAAGTTGGTGGGTGATCATGAGGGTGGTTTGTTGTGTGGCTGCCTGGTTTAATGCGCGCAACACATGCTGTTCACTTTGGCTATCAAGACCTGAACCAGGCTCGTCCAGCAGCAGGAGTTGTGCCGGTTTCAACAGGGCACGCGCAACGGCGACGCGTTGCGCCTGGCCAACAGAAAGGCCCATTCCGCCATCGCCAATGGGTGTGTCGAGGCCTTGCGGCAAACGGGCGAGAAACTCATCCACGCCCGCCTGTTGTAAAACGCTGCGCAGTGTGGCTTCATCCATGCTGCTGTTGAGAGACAGGTTTTCGCGCAGCGTGGTCGCGGGCAAATGTGGATTTTGACCCACCCACGCCAGATGCTGCTGCCAGCTATCACGGCCAATATCCCGCAGTTCATGCCCATTGACGCACAGCGAACCTTGATAGGGTAGAAAGCCGAGCAACACATTCATCAGTGCTGATTTTCCTGCGCCACTTTGACCCACCAGCGCCACGCGTTTATTCGCCTCAAGCGTAAAATTCAGCGGCTGTGATAACGCTTCACCTTTGGCTGTCATCACCACCAAATCCTGTGCTTCAAGGCTTAAAGGGGTATCGAAAGCGACTGACAGGCTGGAGGCTGATACTGGGATTTCCGGACTTTCGTTAAGAAAACGATCCAGTGCATCGGCGCCCCCAACGGCTTGCGCTTTAGCGTGGTAAAAAGTACCCAGATCGCGCAGCGGCTGGAAAAACTCAGGCGCCAATATCAGTGCCAGGAATCCAGCAAACAAGGTCACACCCGTTCCATAATGACCAAAATTAAGTTCGCCAAGATAGGAGAAGCCGAAATAAACCGCGACCACGGCAATCGCCAGTGAGGCAAAGAATTCCAGCACCGCGGAAGAGAGAAAAGCAAGGCGCAGCACTTCCATGGTGCGCTGACGAAAATCCGTGGTGCTTTCAGCAATCGCCTGCTGCTCAGCGGCAGCCCTGTGGAACAGGCGCAATGTTTCACGCCCGCGCAGGCGGTCATAAAAATCGCCGCTCAGACGCGCCAGCGCGAGGAAATTTCGACGATTTGCATCGGCGGCTCCCATGCCGACCATCGCCATGAAAATCGGAATCAGCGGTGCGGTCGCGAGCAGGATCAATCCGGCCGCCCAGTTAATCGGGAAGATGGCTATCAGGATGGCGAAGGGAATAAAAACGGCTAAAGACATCTGTGGCAGATATCGCGCGTAATACTCTTGCATCTCTTCAATTTGCTCAAGCAGCAGTGTTGCCCAGCTTCCCGCCGGTTTGCCCTGAACCCAGGCAGGACCTAAATCATTTAGCTTGTCCAGTACCTGCTTGCGCAGAGCGCGACGGATGGCAACGCCAGCACGGTAACCTGCCATTTCCCGTGCATAGTGCAGACCCGCGCGAAGAGCAAAGCAGAACAGCAGCAGGATGAAATCAGTCAGCAGGGCACCGCGCGGTTGTTGGGCGACGATAAGATTCTGCAGCAGCGAGGCCAGCAACCAGGCTTGAGCAATAATCACCAATGCACCGGCAAAACCGAATAGCGATGCGGCACGTAAACTGCTTGCGCCGTGGAGACGTTGCTGACGGAGCCAGCGAAGAAGATGTTGCTGCCGTGATTTTTCCATGCGAAGCCGTTTGATCACTGATGGAGAGAGGCAAAACCGGATAAAGTATCCGGAAATATTAAGCGCATGAACTTTAGCATGCAGGCAATAAAAAAGGCGACCTAAACAGGTCGCCTCTTTGCAATTATGATCAGCTTATTAACAAGTTACAGATCGGTTTTAACAAGCCCGTCAAGGTAGCGTTCTGCATCCAGCGCCGCCATACAGCCGGTACCGGCAGAGGTGATCGCCTGGCGATAAATATGATCCATCACGTCACCCGCCGCAAATACGCCTGGAATGCTGGTCTGGGTCGCATTGCCCTGCAAGCCGGACTGCACTTTGATATAGCCGTTTTCCAGCGCCAGCTGGCCGTCGAAAATGGCGGTATTCGGGCTATGACCAATCGCCACAAACAGCCCGGCAACATCCAGCATTTCCGGCTCTTCACCTTTGGTGGAAAACAGTTTCACACCGGTGACACCCATCTGATCCCCGACCACTTCTTCCAGTGTGCGATCGGTGTGCAGTACGATGTTGCCGTTGCGCACTTTATCCATCAGACGATCGATCAGGATTTTTTCCGCACGGAAGCTATCACGACGGTGAATCAAATGGACTTTCGCCGCGATATTTGCCAGGTAAAGGGCCTCTTCCACCGCGGTATTACCGCCACCAATCACCGCGACTTCCTGATTACGATAGAAGAAACCGTCACAGGTCGCACAGGCGGAAACACCTTTGCCTTTGAACGCCTCCTCCGAAGGTAGACCCAAATAACGCGCGGATGCACCGGTCGCGATGATCAGCGCGTCAGCGGTGTACTCACCGCTGTCACCCGTTAAACGGAAGGGGCGGTTTTGCAAATCAACCGTGTGGATATGGTCGAAAATAATTTCGGTGTTGAATTTTTCGGCATGCTCTTGCATACGTTCCATCAACGCCGGGCCGGTCAGATCGTTCGGATCGCCTGGCCAGTTCTCAACTTCAGTGGTCGTGGTGAGCTGACCGCCTTTTTCCAGCCCGGTAATCAATACCGGATTCAGGTTAGCGCGCGCGGCATAGACTGCCGCGGTGTATCCGGCAGGGCCGGAGCCTAAAATGAGCAGCTTACTGTGTTTGGCCGTACTCATGCGTTCCTCAGTTTTTTTGCGACAACATAGTTTTTGATTGTAGGGAAATTAGCGCAGCAAAAAAAGGTTTCAGCAATTTTGATAACAATCGCTGCAAGCGGCGTAGTCGATGAGTGCAAATTCTGCACGTCGATTGCGCCAAAAGGGGGCAATGCTCGGCAAATTCTGGTGCAGCAGCATAAAAATTCTCATTTAAAAACAGCAACCCAGAACTCTATCTGGCATCTTGTACTGAATTTGGATGTTTTACTTTGACAATCGCCTGCTGTTTTGCGAAAACATTACCAGAAGCGGAGAATATTTAGCGGTTCAAAACAGAATTTCATTTCTGTTTTGCGCGTTTTTGCCGGATAAACTCAGTCTGACATTGGTAATGACGCATGATGTGGACAGACAACATACGTCATACGGATGGAAGCGTTACTGCACAGACTTATCGTCTTCACTTCAGTAAGGCCCTGAACAATGAGCGTTTTCAGGGTGTGGCAGGTAAAGGGAAGGAATTAAGAGAGACAATAATAATGGTAGACAATAAGAAACGCCCCGGAAAAGATCTGGACCGTATCGACAGAAACATTCTGAATGAATTGCAGAAAGACGGCCGTATTTCTAATGTTGAGCTTTCAAAACGTGTTGGCTTATCACCTACGCCGTGTCTTGAGCGTGTGCGTCGCCTGGAACGTCAGGGCTTCATTTTGGGTTACACCGCACAACTGAACCCACATTATCTGGATGCTTCACTGCTGGTATTTGTTGAGATTACTCTGAATCGTGGTGCGCCAGATGTGTTTGAACAATTTAACGCCGCTGTGCAAAAACTTGAGGAAACTCAAGAGTGTCACCTCGTTTCCGGTGACTTTGACTACCTGTTGAAAACCCGTGTACCGGACATGTCCGCCTACCGTAAGCTTTTGGGTGAAACCTTGCTGCGCCTGCCGGGCGTAAACGACACCCGTACTTACGTGGTGATGGAAGAGGTCAAACAGAGCAATCGTCTGGTGATCAAAACCCGGTAATGCAGGGCAGGTGCAAAACTTGCAGGAATTCGGTACACTCCTGTGAATTCATACAGGACCAGCGTCGGGCTTGCCCGGCGCTGTTGCCTTCTTAATTTACAGGCACCTGGAGAGTTCTCTTGAGCCAGGAATATACAGAAGATAAAGACGTTTCGTTACAACCGCTGAGCAGTGGACGCAGGCTGCTGGAAGCGTTGCTCATCCTTGTGGCCCTGTTCGCCATCTATTTGATGGTGTCGCTGGTTAGCTTCAATCCTTCCGATCCAAGCTGGTCGCAGACCGCCTGGCATGAACCGATCCATAATTTGGGCGGTAGTGTCGGCGCATGGCTGGCGGATACGCTCTTATTCATTTTCGGCGTGATGGCGTATGCCATTCCTCCGGTCATCATTGGTTTGTGCTGGATTACATTCCGTCAGCGCGATCGGCAGGATTACATCGATTACTTTGCGGTGGGCTTACGCCTGATTGGCGTGCTGGCGCTGGTGGTGACCACTTGTGGTTTAGCTGCGCTCAACGTTGATGACATCTGGTACTTTGCTTCGGGCGGTGTAATTGGCAGCCTCATCAGTAATGCGATGGCGCCCTGGTTTAGTTCTGCCGGCGGCACTTTGACGCTGATCTGCGTGTGGGCGGCAGGCATAACCTTATACACGGGCTGGTCGTGGCTAACCATCGCCGAAAAAATCGGGAGCGTGGTGATGGGCGTACTGACCTTCGCCAGCAACCGCTCTCGTCATGACGAACCCTGGCAGGAAGAAGAGGAGTACGAAGAAGAGGAAGAGCATGCCGAACATGCTGCGCCTTCACTGCGTGCTGCGCAATCGCATGATGACGATGATGACGTTCTGCTGGCTAAACCGCGTAAGGTGGCTGAGCCTATCGCCGAACAGCTGCCGGATGATCCTCTGCTAGCCAAAGCCAGTGCCGCGACAGCCGCGGCCATTGCGGTGACCGCCGAAGCTGCACACCAGGCGCCCGTTGTGCCGTCACCCGTGGTCAATGCACCCGCCGAAGCGGCACCTGTTGCTCATACCCCTGAGGTGCCTGCGGCAGTAGCACCTGTTGCGGTACCGCCTGCGCCTGAACCGGTTATTCAACCCGCACCGCCGCTGTATCGCTTTGAAGTTCCGGGCGAACCGGCACCCTCAGCGTTTTCACCCGTTGATGACGATGAAGGGCCACGCATGGGGAACTGGCAGGATGCCGCTCAATCATCTGCTTCTCTGAACACTGCGGCAGCCGCAGCAGTGGGGGCAGCTGCTGCGAAAACGGCTTCTGCGTATACACCAGCCTTCGATGTGGTGCCGGAGCGTGATTACAATCCGCAGGTGAAGCAGGGTATTGGCCCTGAATTGCCGCGTCCGAACAAAATTAAACTGCCAACACGTCGTGAACTGGCTTCTTACGGCATTAAGTTGCCGTCACAGCGTATGGCAGAAGACAAAGCGCGCGAAGAAGCCGAGCAGCTGTTGCCTGAAATGACAGCGACCTATCATGAACCCTCACAGGATCATGAAGAGGATACCGCCTTGCAGGAAGCACACCTGCGCGAAGCGTTTGCATCTCAGCAACAGCAGCGTTATGCAGAAAGCGGACAGCATCAAGTCGAAGAAGATGAAGAGGCTTTACATCAGGCGCAGTTGGCCAATCAGTTTGCAGCTCAGCAGCAACAACGCTATCAGCAATCTGAAACCAATGAAGGCCCTGTATTTAACCTTGATACTTCATCAGCCTTTGATTTTTCGCCAATGAAAGATTTGGTCGATGACGGCCCAAGCGAGCCATTGTTTACCATCGCTGCAACGCCTGAGCCGGAAGCGCCTGCGCAGTGGCAACAACCTGCTGCACCACAATCCGAAGCGCCTGCGCAGTGGCAACAACCTGCCGCACCACAATCCAAAGCACCTGCGCAGTGGCAACAACCTGCCGCACCGCAGCCAGAAGCCATGCCATCGCTGAATGAGCACAATAGCCCATGGTCGTCATCCGAGACCGAAAGCTATGCTGCGCCAGCAGAAGCGCCTCAACCGGCCGCCCCTGCGCAAGATAGCCTGTTCCATCCATTCCTGGTTCGTCATGAACGTCCGTTGGAAAAGCCTTCTACGCCGCTGCCGACGCTTGATTTGCTGACCTCTCCGCCTTCGGAAGAAGAGCCGGTGGATATGTTCGCGCTTGAGCAGACAGCACGATTGGTTGAAGCGCGTCTGGCCGATTATCGTGTGAAAGCCGAAGTCGTCGGTATTTCACCAGGTCCGGTGATCACCCGCTTTGAGCTGGATCTTGCTCCTGGCGTGAAAGCTGCGCGTATTTCTAACCTGTCGCGCGATTTGGCTCGTTCGCTTTCAGCTGTCGCGGTGCGTGTGGTTGAAGTGATTCCTGGCAAACCTTATGTCGGCCTGGAATTACCGAACAAACATAGGCAAACCGTCTATCTGCGCGAAGTGCTGGATTGTGACAAGTTCCGCGATAACCCGTCACCGCTGTCGGTGGTGCTGGGTAAAGATATCTCGGGTCAACCGGTGGTGGCCGATCTGGCGAAGATGCCGCACCTGCTGGTTGCTGGTACGACCGGTTCCGGTAAGTCGGTTGGTGTGAACACCATGATCATCAGCATGCTGTATAAAGCCACACCAGAAGAAGTGCGCTTTATCATGATCGACCCGAAAATGCTGGAGCTCTCCGTCTACGAAGGCATTCCGCATTTGCTGACTGAGGTGGTCACCGACATGAAAGATGCGGCGAACGCGCTGCGCTGGAGTGTGGGTGAGATGGAACGCCGCTACAAGCTGATGTCTGCTCTGGGCGTGCGTAACCTTGCCGGTTACAACGAGAAAATTGAGCAGGCTGCTGCCATGGGGCGCCCAATTCCAGATCCGTTCTGGAAGCCGGGTGACAGTATGGAGACCACGCCGCCTGTGCTGGAAAAACTGCCGTACATCGTAGTGTTGGTGGATGAATTCGCTGACCTGATGATGGCGGTGGGCAAGAAAGTTGAAGAGTTGATTGCTCGCCTGGCACAGAAAGCGCGTGCGGCGGGTATTCACCTGGTGCTGGCAACGCAGCGTCCGTCGGTAGATGTGATTACCGGCTTGATCAAAGCCAACATCCCAACGCGCATCGCCTTTACGGTGTCCAGTAAAATTGACTCACGTACCATTCTTGATCAAGGCGGCGCGGAATCACTGTTGGGGATGGGTGATATGCTTTACATGCCGCCTAACTCCTCAATGCCGGTGCGTGTCCATGGTGCCTTCGTGCGCGATCAGGAAGTGCATGCGGTAGTGCAGGACTGGAAAGCGCGTGGACGTCCGCAATACATCGACAGCATTACCGCGGGTGAAGAGAGCGAGAGTGCAGCGGGCGGTCTTGATGGTGATGAAGAGCTTGATCCGCTATTCGATCAGGCGGTCTCATTTGTGGTCGAGAAACGTCGCGCCTCTATCTCCGGTGTTCAGCGCCAGTTCCGTATTGGTTACAACCGTGCAGCGCGCATCATTGAACAGATGGAAGCGCAGGGTATTGTTTCTGAACCGGGCCATAATGGTAACCGCGAGGTGCTATCACCGCCGCCGCACGAGATGTAATCTAGCGCACGCCATGACTTACTTCTGGGCCAGTTAACACTGGCCCGTTGTTTATCTGCAGAACGATCCCCATATCGATGGGAGCTTTCGGCTTTTTCTTCTGTCGAACAGACAGAGCGGCAACTACGTTTAATGCAGTAAGTGTCGGGAAACCATGAATAAGGAATCGAATCAGATGAAATTACGCGTTATTGCCTGCGGCCTGCTGGCCGGTTTTGTTTCTTCGTCGGTATTGGCGGATGCGTCGAGCGATTTGCAGCAGCGTCTGAACAAAGTGAACAGCTTCCATGCCAGCTTTAGCCAGAAAGTGACAGATGGCAGCGGTGCGAATGTGCAGGATGGTGAAGGTGAACTGTGGGTTAAACGCCCAAGTTTATTCAACTGGCATATGACCGCGCCAGACGAAAGCGTGATTATCTCCGATGGCAAAAACCTGTGGTTCTATAATCCGTTTGTTGAGCAAGCCAGCGTTAGCCTGCTGCAGAACGCCACCAGCAATACGCCGTTTATGCTGATTGCCCGTAATCAGCCAAGCGACTGGCAGCAGTACAACATCAAGCAGCAGGGTGATAATTTCGAGCTGACGCCAAAAAGCAGCGATGGCAACCTGAAGCAATTCACCATCAATGTTTCTGCATCCGGAACCATCAACAAATTCAGTGCGATTGAGCAAGATGGTCAACACAGTGATTATCAGCTGAAGAGCCAGAAAAACGGTGCGATTAGCCCAGATAAGTTCACCTTTACACCGCCAAAAGGGGTAACGGTGGACGATCAACGTCAGTGAGGTCGCGGTGAGTAACCTGTCCCTGGATTTCGCCTCTTCAAATGAGTTCCAGCCGCTGGCCGCGCGTATGCGGCCAGCCACATTGCAGCAGTATATCGGGCAACAGCATCTGCTGGCGGCGGGTAAACCGCTGCCGCGCGCGATTGAAGCCGGGCATCTGCACTCAATGATTTTGTGGGGGCCGCCAGGAACAGGGAAAACAACGCTGGCAGAGATTATTGCGCACTATGGCAAGGCGGATGTTGAGCGAATTTCTGCCGTGACATCCGGCGTGAAAGAGATTCGTGAAGCCATCGAGCGCGCCCGGCAGAATCGTCAACTGGGCCGCCGTACCATCCTGTTTGTGGATGAGGTTCATCGTTTCAATAAAAGCCAGCAGGATGCATTCCTGCCCCATATTGAAGATGGCACCATTACCTTTATCGGTGCGACCACCGAAAATCCATCTTTTGAACTCAACTCGGCACTGCTATCGCGTGCTCGCGTCTATCTGCTGAAATCGCTCACCACTGAAGATATTGAACAGGTGCTCACCCAGGCGATGGAGGACAGTGCGCGAGGGTACGGTAATAGCGACATTCTGCTGCCGGACAACACCCGGCGTATGATTGCTGAGTTGGTTAACGGGGATGCGCGTCGTGCGCTGAATACGCTGGAAATGATGGCGGATATGGCAGAGAGCAATGCGCAAGGAAAGCGTGAGCTGACGCCACAGTTGCTGAATGAAGTCTCAGGAGAAAGGGCGGCGCGGTTTGATAACAAAGGCGATCGTTTCTACGACCTGATTTCGGCGCTGCATAAATCCGTGCGCGGTTCGGCGCCGGACGCCGCTCTCTACTGGTATGCCCGCATCATCACGGCCGGGGGTGATCCGTTGTACGTTGCACGCCGTTTACTGGCGATAGCTTCGGAAGATGTGGGCAACGCCGATCCACGTGGTATGCAGGTGGCTATTTCGGCATGGGACTGTTTCACCCGCGTCGGGCCTGCTGAAGGCGAGCGCGCCATAGCCCAGGCGATTGTTTATCTGGCTTGCGCACCCAAAAGTAATGCGGTTTATACCGCGTTCAAGGCGGCCATGCGCGATGCGCGAGAATTCCCGGATTACGATGTGCCTGAGCACCTGCGCAATGCACCCACCAAATTAATGAAAGAGATGGGGCTGGGCAAAGAGTATCGTTATGCACATGACGAACCCAATGCTTATGCGGCCGGAGAGGTGTTCTTCCCGCCTGAAATGGCGCAAACGCGCTACTATCAACCCACCAATCGGGGGCTTGAGGGGAAAATCGGCGAAAAACTCGCCTGGTTGGCTGAACAGGATCAAAATAGCCCGATAAAACGCTACCGCTGATAAACGCCTTACGGTAAGGTGAGCAAGTATTTCAATGCATTCCAGTGGGATGCATCCCTTCATTCGTTCAACCAACCTTAATTACACAGGATAAGCATGCTCGATCCCAATCTGCTGCGTAATGAGCCAGACGCAGTCGCTGAAAAACTGGCACGCCGAGGATTCAAACTGGATGTGGAAACGCTGCGCTCGCTCGAAGAGCGTCGTAAAGTACTGCAGGTAGAAACTGAAAATCTGCAGGCAGAGCGTAATTCCCGATCCAAATCCATCGGTCAGGCCAAAGCGCGTGGGGAAGACATCGAGCCACTGCGTCAGGAAGTGAACGTGTTGGGCGAACGCCTGGATGCGGCGAAGGTTGAGCTGGATACACTGCAAAATACCATCCGCGATTTTGCCCTCTCGTTGCCTAACTTGCCGGTCGATGAAGTGCCGCTGGGTAAAGATGATACTGAGAATCAGGAAGTCAGCCGCTGGGGCCAGCCCCGCCAGTTCGATTTCCCGGTAAAAGACCACGTTGAGTTGGGTGAAGCGGTTAAAGGCCTGGATTTCGCTGCCGCAGTGAAACTGACCGGTTCACGCTTTATCGTGATGCAGGGGCAAATTGCTCGCCTGCACCGTGCGCTTAGCCAGTTCATGATTGATCTGCATACTCAGCAGCACGGGTATCTGGAAACCTACGTGCCGTATCTGGTTAACCATGAGACGCTGTTTGGAACGGGTCAATTACCTAAGTTTGGTGAAGACCTGTTCCACACCAAGCCTTTGGGTGAAGAAGCGGGCAGCAGCAACTACGCACTGATCCCGACGGCGGAAGTGCCGCTGACCAACCTGGTGCGTGATGAGATCGTGGAAGAAGAAAATCTGCCGATTAAACTCACTGCGCACACGCCATGCTTCCGTTCTGAAGCGGGTTCTTATGGACGCGACACGCGTGGTCTGATCCGTATGCACCAGTTCGATAAAGTTGAGATGGTGCACATTGTTGCGCCAGAAACGTCAATGGACGCACTGGAAGAGCTGGTTGGCCACGCCGAGAAAGTGCTGCAATTGCTGAATCTGCCATACCGTAAAGTACTGCTGTGCACTGGCGATATGGGCTTTGGTTCAGCCAAAACCTACGATCTGGAAGTATGGCTACCGGCGCAGGATACTTATCGTGAGATCTCCTCTTGTTCCAACATGTGGGATTTCCAGGCGCGTCGCATGCAGGCTCGCTGCCGCAGTAAAACTGATAAGAAACCACGTCTGGTACATACACTGAACGGTTCGGGACTGGCGGTAGGTCGTACGCTGGTTGCGGTGCTGGAAAACTACCAGCAGGCTGACGGCCGTATCGAAGTACCAGAAGTGCTGCGTCCTTATATGGGCGGACTGGAAACCATTGGTTAACCCCAGCTTTCTGATAGTAAAACCCGGCAATGCCGGGTTTTTTGTTTTTTAGCTTCAGCCGATTATTTTTTAGTAAGAATTAATCAGAAATAAACGTTATCGTCAGCAGACTTCCTCAAAACACTTAAATCCATAAATTCATGCAGATAGCATTGAGTTTTTATGATGATATATCTCCTCTAAGCTGCTGAAGATAAAAATAATAAATTGTTCAGCAGCAAATTGTGCGGCGGTGATTTTTTGCCCGTTGACTTTAAAATAGCGAATGGCAAACTGCGCGCAATTATCTTCATTTCTTTGGTTTTTAATCCCTATGTCTACCTGGTCGCGCCCCGTCGTGCTGCTGCTTTGCGGCTTAATGCTCATGACGGTGTCTATTGCTGTGCTGAATACGCTGGTACCGCTTTGGCTTACCCATGATCAACTGCCGACATGGCAGGTGGGTATGGCCAGTTCAGCCTATTACACCGGTAATCTGCTGGGGACGCTGCTCGCAGGCTGGTTGATCAACCGCTATGGCTTTAATCGCTGTTTTTATCTGGCCAGCGCGCTGTTTGCCGTGGCGACCATGGGAATGGCGCTGTTAGAGGGTTTCTACAGCTGGACTGCGCTGCGTTTTATTGCGGGTGTCGGTTGTGCGCTGATCTGGGTGGTGGTGGAGAGTGCGTTGCTGTGCAGTGGCACAGTGCGTAATCGCGGTCAGTTGTTGGCTGCCTATATGATTGTCTATTATCTCGGCACGGTGGCGGGCCAGTTGCTGGTGAGCCGCGTGTCGACTGAACTTCTGCATGTCATTCCATGGGTCACCGCGCTGATCGTCTGCGCCGTGCTGCCAGTGGTCTTCCTGCGTGTTAATGCCAGCTCAGCGACTGAAGAGGCTTCTACGGGTCGCATCTGGACCATGTTGCGCCGTCGCAGCTCACGTCTGGGCATCAACGGCTGCATTATTTCCGGTATCGTACTGGGTTCACTTTATGGTCTGATGCCATTGTATCTGTCGCATCGGGGAATGAGTGATGCCAACGTGGGTTACTGGATGGCGCTGCTGGTGAGTTCGGGCATTGTCGGTCAGTGGCCGGTGGGACGTCTTGCCGACCGTTTTGGGCGCTTGATGGTGTTGCGCGTTCAGGTGTTTGTGGTGATTCTGGGTGCCATCGCCATGTTGGGCGATACTGCCATGGCGCCTGCACTGTTTGTTCTGGGGCTGGCTGGCTTCACGCTCTATCCAGTGGCGATGTCATGGGCATGTGAAACCGTTGCGCATCATGAGCTGGTTGCCATGAATCAGGCGCTGTTGTTTAGCTACACCATCGGCAGCCTGGTCGGGCCGGGTATGACATCGATGCTGATGCAGAATTACTCTGACCGTTTGCTGTTTGTAATGATTGCCGCTGTGGCACTGGTCTATCTGGTGATGCTGCTGCGTAAAGCTGACCAGCATGCCACGCCAATTGCACATGCTTAATATCTGAATGAACCAATGAAAAAAGGGAGCGGTAAGCTCCCTTTTTTGTCAGTACATCACTTCGTGACCATATCCTGCCAGAATATTTTTGACCCGTTCCATCGTCTCTTTACTGGGTGGTTTTACCCCATCCAGCTTGTACTCTTCTCCCATGGCAATCCATTTGTGCTTACCTAACTCATGGTAGGGTAGCAGCTCAATTTTCTCAACGTTCTCCATATCCTTGGTGAATGCACCCAGGCGATGGGCAGAGTCATCGTCATCGGAATAGCCGGGCACGACCACGAAGCGAATCCAGGTACGTTTGCCTTTTTTCTGCAGATAGCGCGCGAAATCGAGGGTGCGATGATTAGAGACGCCAACCAGAATCTGGTGCACATCATCATTAATTTGTTTTAGGTCGAGCATCACCAGATCGGTGGCATCCAGCAGTTCGTCAATCACCGGATCGTAACGACGTACAAAGCCGTTAGTATCCAGGCAGGTGTGAATGCCTTCTGCCTTACAGGCACGGAACCAATCACGCACAAACTCGGCTTGTAAGATCGCTTCCCCACCTGATGCCGTTACTCCTCCGCCAGAGGCATTCATAAAGTGACGATACGACAGTGCATCTTTCATCAGGTCGTCCACCGTGACTTCTTTGCCACCGTGAGTGTCCCAGGTGTCGCGATTATGGCAGTAGAGGCAGCGCATCAGACAGCCCTGGAAGAAGGTGATAAAACGGATGCCGGGACCGTCAACGGTGCCGCAGGATTCAAATGAGTGGATACGACCGATGGTTGACATTGCGATGTATTCTCCGGGTTAGCCTCAACATCAGGCGGCACAATCTGTGTTGTGCTCTTGGATTAAAGTCGATTTTGCGAGGCTGCCAGCGAAAGCAAACTGGCAAAACAGACTTGTGGAGAAAAGGCTCCCGCAGGAGCCTTGACATTTCAGTGAGGATTACAGGGACTGAGTGAACGTACGGGTAATCACATCCTGCTGCTGCTCTTTGGTCAGCGAGTTAAAGCGCACCGCATAACCGGAAACACGAATGGTCAGCTGAGGATATTTCTCAGGATGTTCCATCGCATCCAGCAGCATCTCACGGTTCATAACGTTGACGTTAAGGTGCTGACCCCCCTCGATATTGGCTTCATGGTGGAAATAGCCATCCATCAAGCCCGCAAGGTTGGTTTTACGCACATTATCATCTTTACCGAGTGCATTAGGCACGATGGAGAAGGTGTAAGAAATACCATCTTTAGCATAGGCAAACGGCAGTTTGGCTACCGAAGTCAGAGAAGCCACCGCACCTTTCTGATCGCGACCGTGCATTGGGTTAGCACCTGGACCGAATGGCGCACCTGCACGACGACCGTCAGGGGTGTTACCGGTTTTCTTACCGTATACCACGTTAGAGGTGATGGTCAGCACCGACTGCGTTGGCACCGCATTACGATAGGTTTGCAGTTTCTGAATTTTCTTCATGAAACGTTCAACCAGGTCACACGCCATATCATCGACACGTGAATCGTTGTTACCAAACTGCGGATACTCGCCTTCAATCTCGAAATCTACGGCCAGGCCATCCGCATCACGCACGGTTTTTACTTTGGCATATTTAATGGCAGAGAGGGAATCTGCCGCCACTGACAAGCCTGCGATACCACACGCCATGGTGCGATAGACATCACGGTCATGCAGCGCCATCAGTGAAGCTTCGTAGCTGTACTTATCATGCATGTAATGGATGATATTCAATGAGGTGACATACTGTTTAGCCAGCCAATCCATGAAGTGATCCAGACGTGCCATCACAATGTCGAAATCCAGAATTTCATCAGTGATTGGCGCCTCTTTCGGGCCAACTTGCATTTTCAGTTTTTCGTCCACGCCACCGTTGATTGCATACAGCAGTGTTTTAGCCAGGTTGGCGCGGGCGCCGAAGAATTGCATCTGTTTGCCGACAATCATTGGGCTCACACAGCAGGCGATCGCGTAGTCATCGTTATCAAAGTCAGGACGCATCAGATCGTCATTCTCATACTGCAATGAAGACGTATCGATAGAGACTTTGGCTGCATATTTTTTGAAGTTAACCGGCAGTTTTTCTGACCACAGAATGGTCATGTTAGGTTCCGGTGACGGGCCCATGGTGTACAAGGTATTCAGGAAGCGGAAGGTACTTTTGGTGACTAAAGTACGGCCATCGACACCCATACCGGCCAGAGACTCGGTTGCCCAGATTGGGTCACCTGAGAACAATTCGTCATATTCTGGGGTACGCAGGAAACGCACCATACGCAGTTTCATCACCAGGTGGTCAATTAACTCCTGCGCGCCTTCTTCAGTCAGTTTGCCCGCTTTAATATCACGGTCGATATAAATATCGAGGAAGGTGGATACGCGACCGAATGACATCGCGGCGCCGTTCTGTGATTTCACAGCGGCCAGATAGCCGAAGTAGGTCCACTGTACAGCCTCTTGCGCTGTGGTAGCGGGCAGAGAAATATCAGAGCCGTATTTGGCAGCCATTTCTTTAATCTGACCAAGCGCACGGTGTTGCTCGGAGATTTCTTCACGCAGGCGGATAGTGGCTTCAAGATTGACACCATTTTCCATATCGCTTTGCAGTGAATTGAACTGCGCCACTTTATCTTTCATCAGATAATCGATGCCGTACAGCGCCACGCGGCGATAGTCACCGATGATACGACCACGACCATAAGCATCTGGCAGACCGGTCAATACACCGGATTTACGGCAGCGCAGAATGTCCGGAGTATAGACATCGAACACGCCCTGGTTATGGGTTTTACGATAGTCGGTGAAGACTTTTTTCAGGGCGGGGTCGAGTTCACGGCCATAAACTTTGCAAGAACCTTCGACCATTTTGATGCCGCCAAATGGGATAATGGCGCGTTTCAGCGGTGCTTCAGTCTGCAGACCTACAATGGTCTCCAGCGACTTATTGATATAACCCGCATCATGTGAAGTGATGGTTGAAGCCAGGTCGGTATCGAAATCAACCGGTGCATGGGTGCGGTTCTCAATCTTGATACCTTCCAGCACGCTGTCCCACAGTTTAGTGGTGGCTGGTGTGGCGCCCGCGAGGAAAGATTCGTCACCTTCATAGGGGGTGTAGTTTTTCTGGATAAAGTCACGGACGTTGACACCGTTCTGCCATTCGCCGGCGCTAAATCCTTCCCAGGCTGACGCCATTTTTTCGTTAAGTTCGGACATGATATACCTGCCTTATTTAGGGAGACTCTGACGATGACGTGCCCTCGGGCACGCCCGTTTTAATTTCTTAATGCACCGGATCATCACCGCGCAGATAGATGACCCAGTAGGTCAAACCGACTAACAATCCGCCACCGATAATGTTGCCGATTGTCACTGGAATGAGGTTATTAACAATAAAGTCGCCAACGCTGAGAGAGGGGAACTGTGCGGCGCTGGAACCGGCCATTTGCCAGAATTCCGGGCTGGCGAAGTCGCGAATGACGATTGCCATCGGAACCAAAAACATGTTGGCGATACTGTGCTCAAAGCCGCTGGCGACGAACATCCCGACGGGCAAAATCATGGCGAACATTTTGTCGAACAGACTGCGGCCGGAGTAACTCATCCACACCGCCAGGCAAACCATCAGGTTAGCGAGTGTGCCGAGGCTAACCGCTTCAATAAACGTGTGATGCATTTTGTGGTCGGCGGTTTGCAGGACATTCAATCCCCACGCGCCATTGGCAACCATATGTTCACCTGCTAACCAAATCAGTGCGACAAAGAACAGCGCACCAAACAGGTTACCGATATAGACATTCAGCCAATGACGACCGAGTTGCATCCAGGTGATGCGCCCGCTGGCTTTCGCCACCACAATCAAAACCGTCGAAGTGAACAGGTCCGCGCCACACACCACAACCAGCATCAAACCCAGAGAGAAGCAGATACCGCCAATCAGTTTCGCAATACCGTAGGGCATGGCGCCACTGCCCGTGGTGGCCGTAATGTAGAAAACAAACGCGATAGAAATAAATACGCCAGCAGTGATGGCTAAGAAGAAGGTGGTTAAAGGATGTTTAGTGGCTTTATAGACGCCGGCATCTTCAGCAACTTTCGCCATGGCCGCGGGTAATAATGCATTAAAAGGGTTGTCAGCTTTCACACTAACGCTCTCCTGAAATTGTCTGTAAAGATGCTAACAAAGGAGTATAGGTCAGGAATTGATGTGGATCATAAATGGCAGGGAGGTACGGGGTAAGCGAGGCGTTAAGTTAAAGAATATACACTTAACTGATTGAATAATATAAACTAAAAATTTTTTAATTTATGCAAAATAAGTTTAATGATTGGTCTTTGAGAGTGACTCAATGTTAATTCAGTTTAACCAATGAAACTGAATTGTTAATAATCAATATTCAATGTTGAATATGACAATGTGAAGCAAAAAAAATGGCACCGGGATTAATCAGTGCCATTCTCAACGTTAGCAAAAATATCGCGCTAAGCGTTCGTGAATATTACTTTGACCAGTAGTTGCGCTTTGCTGCCTGCAGTTTTTCATAGGCGGCCAGCAGGGCCTGATGCGCCGGGAAGGCTTTCAGATCGAGGTCCACTGCCTGCAAGCCGTAGAATGGCGCTTCACCGCTGATCGCTGCAGAAGCGGCATCAACAGCGGCTTCGCCATACATCCGCACAAAGGCACGATGATATTGCAGCGGATCGCGTTCTTCTTCCATGGCGAGCAACAGCAGGGTTTGCAGGCAACGGTAATAGTTGGCGCGTTCGGCGCTGAAGATTGACTGGTTGAACTCCATGGTCCACTCCGTCCAGATCAGAGCCTGATCCAGATCTCCGCCCGCCAATGCCAGCATGGCTTTCAACTCGCCAATACGCAGGGTGTACCAGCCATTGTCTTTACCTGACGCCAGACCCAGCAGCTCACGGACGCGAGTGAAGTCGTCATGACCTTCTTCATCCAACTGCTCGATGAGGTTCAGATACGCTTCCGGTTCCCACTCACTGGCTGGCAGCGCCAGCAAGGTTTCACGCAGCGGCGCGCCCATGCTGTTGTTGGCCAATAACAGGTCTTCTGCCGGATAAATATCTGACATGCCCGGTACGATGATACGGCAGGCGTAAACGCCCAGATGCTCATAATCCGCGATGTAAACCTCTTGATCTTCCGCGCGGAAGATGGCCATCAGCGTATCAAACTCTTCATGCGTGCTGCCTGAGAAGCTCCAGTCGACGAAAGGATAATCCGCATCGTCTTTGAACATGTCCCAGGAGATTAAACCACTTGAATCGATAAAGTGGGTTTCCAGGTTGGCGTGTTCAGCCACTTCTTCATCATCGAAGGTTGGTGGGGTGAAGACATCCAGGTCTTTCAGTCCACGGCCCTGGAGCAGTTCAGTAACGGTACGTTCCAATGCCACACCAAAGTCTGGGTGCGCGCCGAATGAAGCAAAGCAAGTGCCGTTGGCCGGGTTGAACAACACTACGCAGATAACCGGGTACTTGCCGCCCAGTGAAGCATCGTAAGAGAAGATTGGGAAACCTTCGGCTTCCAGACGTTCAATCGCCTCAATCACGCCGGGGTAGCGCTGCATCACTTCAGCAGGGATTTCTGGCAGGCTAATTGACTCAGCGATAATGCGGTTTTTAATGTGGCGCTCAAAGACTTCAGACAGGCCCTGTACACGCGCTTCGTTCGCGGTGTTACCGGCAGACATGCCGTTAGAAACATACAGGTTGCCGATGATGTTCATCGGGATGTAGACCGTCTGCTGGTCGGATTGACGGGTAAATGGCAGGCCGCAGATACCACGGTCAACATTACCTGACTGCAGGTCAATCAGATCTGAGGCGCTCAGGCTATCTTCAGGATCGTAAAATTTCTGCAGACGCGCATCCAGAATCCCTGCTGGCAAGCTGTCATCGTCGGTCAATGGGAACCACTTCTCATTCGGGTAGTGAACGAAATCGCCGTTGGCGATGGACTGACCGAGCCAGAAATCGGCGAAGAAGTAGTTGGTTGAGAGACGCTCAAAATATTCGCCTAACGCCGAAGCCAGTGCCGCTTTCTTACTGGCACCTTTACCATTGGTAAAGCACAGCGGGCAGTCGCGATCGCGGATATGCACAGACCAGACGTGTGGAACCGGGTTCAGCCAGGAGGCTTCTTCAATGTTGAAGCCCAGGTCCTGCAGTTTGTGCTGGAAACGTGCGATGGAGTCTTCCAGTGCGGCGTCTTTTCCTGGAATAAACGTTTGCGTCATGTTGGCGCTCTCTCAAGTCGATGGGGTGGGCGTAAAGCGCGCAATGATACGGGTTTTGCGCCTGCTTCGCTATTCAGTGGTCTAAATTTATCGCGGTATTGTCACGGCTATTTCATCACCTGGCAGCATTCTGATTTTAGTTCGGGAAACTCCCTCACATAATTCCGTGGCTTATTGCATTTATGACATAAGCTGCGGTGGAGCCCGCCCCGGAATTGTGATCGCTATCGGATTAATGATTGCAGCCATTCGGAGGCAATGATAAAACCGATACGGTATTCATAACCGTTCGATATGACAGTGGTGAGGGGAAATGACGCAGGTTTATAATTTTAGCTCCGGCCCAGCGATGCTGCCGGTAGAAGTGCTCCGTCGTGCAGAACAAGAACTGACAAACTGGCACGGATTAGGCACCTCTGTAATGGAGATCAGCCATCGCAGTAAAGAGTTCATTGCTGTCGCTGAAGCCGCAGAACAGGATTTTCGCGATCTGCTGAAGATCCCATCGAACTACAAAGTTTTATTCTGCCATGGCGGCGCTCGCGCGCAGTTCGCAGCTATCCCTGGTAACCTGTTAGGTGATGCGAAATCCGCTGACTACATTGATGGTGGCTACTGGGCACATAGCGCGATCAAAGAAGCGGAAAAATATTGCTCTCCGAACACCATCGACGTCAAAACCACGCTTGACGGAAAACGTGCTTTGTTACCAATGCGTGAATGGCAGTTGAACGATGATGCCGCCTATGTGCATTTCTGCCCGAATGAAACCATTGATGGTATTGCTATCGATGAAGAGCCTGACTTTGGTGACAAAGTCGTGGTGGCTGATCTTTCTTCAACCATCATGTCTCGTCCTATTGATGTCAGCCGTTACGGTGTGATCTACGCAGGCGCTCAGAAAAACATCGGCCCAGCGGGATTAACGCTGGTGGTGGTGCGTGAGGATCTGCTGGGCAAGGCGCAGCGTTATGTGCCATCTATCCTTGATTACAAGGTACTGGCTGAAAACGAATCCATGTTCAACACACCGCCGACTTTTGCCTGGTACCTCTCTGGCCTGGTATTTAAATGGCTGAAAGAGAAGGGGGGTGTTGCTGAGATGGATAAGGTTAATCAGGCAAAAGCTGACTTGCTGTATGGCGTCATTGATAACAGCAGCTTCTACCGTAACGATGTTGCTGCTGCGAACCGTTCACGTATGAACGTGCCGTTCCAGCTGGCTGATGCCGCGCTGGATAAGGTGTTCCTTGACGAGTCACTGCAGGCTGGCCTGCATGCACTGAAAGGGCATCGCGTGGTTGGCGGTATGCGTGCATCGATCTACAATGCGATGCCGCTGGAAGGGGTGAAAGCCCTGACTGAGTTCATGATCGACTTTGAACGTCGTCACGGCTAATTAATCAACACAGGCCAGCCTGGCTGGCCACTGGCCCCGTTCTATCACGGGGTTTTGTCTTTTCTGGAGATTTGGTTTCACATGCAGGACTCCCTGACTCTACAACCGATTGCTCGCGTTGACGGCACGGTAAACTTACCGGGTTCAAAAAGCGTTTCTAACCGCGCATTGTTACTGGCTGCGTTGGCAAATGGCACAACTCGCCTGACCAATTTGCTGGATAGCGATGATGTCAAACACATGCTGAATGCGCTGAAGGCGCTGGGCGTTAACTACACGCTCTCTGCTGATCGTACCGTGTGCGAAGTGGTGGGAAATGCAGGTCCGCTGCACAGTGATCAGGCTCTGGAACTCTTTCTGGGCAACGCTGGTACTGCCATGCGTCCGCTGGCTGCCGCACTGTGCCTGGGTCAACAGTCGATTGTACTGACTGGCGAACCACGCATGAAAGAGCGCCCAATTGGTCATTTGGTGGATGCGCTGCGTCAGGGCGGAGCCAATATTGATTACCTGGAGCAGACGGATTATCCGCCGCTGCGTCTGAACGGCGGGTTTGTCGGTGGTGAAGTCAGTGTGGACGGTAGTGTTTCCAGCCAGTTCCTGACAGCATTGCTGATGACCGCGCCGCTGGCACCGAAAGACACTGTGATTACCATCAAAGGTGATCTGGTTTCTAAGCCGTACATTGATATTACACTGCACCTGATGCGTTGTTTTGGTGTCGAAGTCGATAACCAGAACTACCAGCGCTTTGTGGTGAAAGGCCAGCAACAGTATCAATCTCCGGGCGATTATCTGGTGGAGGGCGATGCCTCATCTGCCTCTTATTTCCTCGCCGCCGCTGCCATTAAAGGTGGAACGGTTCGCGTAACCGGGATTGGCCGTAATAGCGTTCAGGGCGACATCCGTTTTGCCGATGTGCTGGAAAAAATGGGTGCGGTGATTGAATGGGGTGATGACTATATTGCCTGCACACGAGGTTCTCTCTCCGCGATTGATATGGACATGAACCATATTCCTGATGCGGCGATGACCATTGCCACCACGGCGTTGTTCGCGGAAGGCACGACCTTGATGCGTAACATTTACAACTGGCGCGTAAAAGAGACCGACCGTTTAGCGGCGATGGCGACCGAATTGCGCAAAGTGGGTGCGGAAGTAGAAGAAGGTCACGATTTCATTCGTGTCACTCCACCGGCTCAGCTTCAGCATGCGGATATTGGCACTTATAACGATCACCGTATGGCGATGTGCTTTGCTCTCGTGGCGTTATCGGACACGCCTGTCACCATTCTTGATCCAGGCTGCACAGCTAAAACCTTCCCGGATTACTTCCAGCAGTTGGCTAAAATCAGCCAGACTTCTTGATCCCGCTACCCGGTACGCTTGTGCCGGGTTTCCTCGCTCTATTGTGGCCTTATTGGGCGGAAATTCTTCTGAATCTGTCTAAAATTCTGGCGCTGTCTACGCTAAAGGGTAACTAACCTGACGCGGGCAGCGTATAATGCCGCGCATTCAAACAGCCAAGAAGGCTGATAATAAGCACGCAGCAACAGGAGAGAACAATGACGGCAATCGCCCCGGTAATTACCATTGATGGCCCAAGTGGCGCAGGTAAAGGGACTTTATGTAAAGCGATGGCGGAGTCATTGCAGTGGCACTTGCTGGATTCTGGTGCCATTTATCGCGTACTTGCATTGGCTGCACTTCATCATCAGGTGGATATTGAATCCGAAGAAGCATTAGTGCCTATGGCCGCTCACCTTGACGTACGTTTCTTGTCCGTAGAAGGTGAGATGCAGGTCATTTTAGAAGGTGAGGATGTGACCGGTGAAATCCGCACGCAGGAAGTGAGTAATACGGCTTCGCGGGTTGCTGCCTTCCCACGCGTGCGTGAAGCATTGCTGCGTCGTCAGCGAGCATTCCGTGAAGAGCCGGGCTTAATTGCAGATGGCCGTGATATGGGCACAGTCGTGTTCCCCGATGCACCGGTAAAAATCTTCCTTGATGCAAGTTCAGAAGAGCGTGCTCATCGACGTATGCTACAGTTGCAGGAGAAGGGCTTTAATGTTAACTTTGATCGCCTTTTATCCGAGATAAAGGAACGCGACGACCGCGATCGTAATCGTGCAATCGCGCCTTTAGTGCCTGCCGCTGATGCTCTGGTGCTGGATTCGACCAGTATGTCCATTGAGCAAGTGATTGAAAAGGCACTTGATTATGCCCGCCACAAGCTGGGCATTTAATCTATTCGGTAACTGAATTGTTGTAACCCTGTACCAGGGACCCGGTGCTGGGCATGTGAAACAACCCCATCCGACAATGACGTCAGGTGGACGTTAAATTGAAGAATCCTAAGATTATCAATATGACTGAATCTTTTGCTCAACTATTTGAAGAATCACTGAAAGAAATCGAAACCCGTCCGGGTTCCATCGTTCGTGGCGTTGTTGTCTCTATCGACAAAGACGTAGTCCTGGTTGATGCGGGTCTGAAATCTGAGTCTGCAATTCCTGCAGAGCAATTCAAGAACGCAGCCGGCGAACTGGAAATCCAGGTTGGCGACGAAGTTGACGTTGCGCTTGACGCAGTTGAAGACGGCTTCGGTGAAACCCTGCTGTCCCGTGAGAAAGCTAAGCGTCACGAAGCTTGGATCACGCTGGAAAAAGCTTACGAAGAAGCTGAAACTGTTACCGGTGTTATCAACGGCAAAGTTAAAGGTGGCTTCACAGTTGAGCTGAACGGTATTCGTGCGTTCCTGCCAGGTTCACTGGTTGACGTTCGTCCGGTTCGCGATACTCTGCACCTGGAAGGCAAAGAGCTTGAGTTCAAAGTCATCAAGCTTGATCAGAAACGTAACAACGTGGTGGTTTCTCGCCGCGCAGTTATCGAATCTGAAAACAGCGCTGAACGCGATCAGCTGCTGGAAAACCTGCAGGAAGGCATGGAAGTTAAAGGTATCGTTAAGAACCTCACTGACTACGGCGCATTCGTGGATCTGGGTGGCGTTGACGGCCTGCTGCACATCACTGACATGGCTTGGAAACGCGTTAAGCATCCGAGCGAAATCGTCAACGTGGGCGACGAAATCACTGTTAAAGTGCTGAAATTCGACCGCGAGCGTACTCGTGTATCCCTCGGCCTGAAACAGCTGGGCGAAGATCCATGGGTTGCTATCGCTAAGCGTTACCCAGAAGGCACCAAGCTGACTGGCCGTGTAACCAACCTGACCGATTACGGCTGCTTCGTTGAAATCGAAGAAGGCGTTGAAGGCCTGGTACACGTTTCTGAAATGGACTGGACCAACAAAAACATTCACCCATCTAAAGTTGTTAACGTGGGCGATGTTGTTGAAGTTATGGTTCTGGACATCGACGAAGAACGTCGTCGTATCTCCCTGGGTCTGAAGCAGTGCAAAAACAACCCATGGCAGCAGTTCGCTGAGACCCACAACAAAGGCGATCGCGTTGAAGGTAAAATCAAGTCAATCACTGACTTCGGTATCTTCATCGGCCTGGACGGTGGCATCGACGGTCTGGTTCACCTGTCAGACATCTCCTGGAACGCGACTGGCGAAGAAGCCGTTCGTGAGTACAAAAAAGGCGACGAAATCGCTGCTGTTGTACTGCAGGTTGATGCAGAGCGCGAGCGCATCTCTCTGGGCGTGAAGCAGTTGGCTGAAGATCCATTCAACAACTACATCACCCTGAACAAGAAAGGCGCTATCGTTAACGGTAAAGTCACTGCAGTAGACGCTAAAGGTGCTACAGTAGAATTGGCTGATGGCGTTGAAGGTTACCTGCGCGCTTCAGAAGCTTCACTGGACCGTATCGAAGACGCAACTCTGGTTCTGAGTGTTGGTGACGACGTTGAAGCTAAATTCACCGGCGTTGACCGTAAGAACCGCGTTGTAAGCCTGTCTGTTCGTGCTAAAGACCAGGCTGATGAGAAAGAAGCTATCAACACTGTTAACACCAAACAGGAAGAAAGCAACTTCTCTAGCGCTATGGCTGAAGCGTTCAAAGCGGCTAAAGGCGAGTAATCGACCCGAGGCACCGGACGATGTCAATCGTCCGGTTTCGGTAAAAGCTGTCATACCTTTCCCATTAAGGATTAACCGGAGGTTACATGACCAAGTCAGAACTTATTGAAAGACTTGCTGGACAGCATACTCATATTCCGGCGAAAGTCGTTGAGGATGCAGTTAAAGAGATGCTTGAGCACATGGCCACCACGTTGGCACAGGGCGAGCGCATTGAAATCCGGGGATTCGGCAGCTTTTCTTTGCACTACCGCGCACCGCGCACTGGTCGTAACCCGAAAACGGGTGACAAAGTGGATCTGGAAGGTAAATACGTTCCCCACTTCAAGCCGGGCAAAGAATTGCGTGACCGTGCAAATATCTACGGCTAAGCCGTTACCGAACGACAAAGCGACACCTCCGGGTGTCGTTTTTTTTTGCTCTAAATTCATTGTTGTGAACATGATTCCTAAACCCATATCAACAATGAAAACCACGCCGATTTTTTGGCATCCGTAATCCAGCTCTCCCCATTCCTGAAAGCTATTCCTGCCAATTGCACGCAAACTGGTGCCCATTGCGGGAGAAAAGTGATGCGTATAACAGGGATTGCAGTAGCCAGAATCATGATCCTGGCAGCGCTACCATTAGGTTTGCTACCTCAAATACCGACCATGGAAATGATTGCTGTGATGGTGCTATTAGCACTGATTGTGGCATCCCTGCCTTGGGCTGGGCAGCGTCTTATTGGCATGGGTATCCTGCTTCTGGCGTGGGCGCTACTGGAAGCGAGACAGATGCTGAATGTGATTGACCAGCTTTCAATGGCGCCAGCCGAAGTGACGCTGCGTATTGTTGATGTGAAGGAAAATCAGCAGCAATTTAAAGCCCAGATTATTCGTGTGGGTGAGCGATATCAGTTCCCGCCGTTGTTTGTCAGTATCAATGCGGAGCCAGGTGAATCGGGGTATTGTGCGGGGCAGCGCTGGAAAATGACCTTACGCTTGCGTGCAGTGCATGGTCGTTTGAATGAAGGCGGGTTTGATGCCCAACGTTTTGCGCTGGCAAACCATACGCCTTTGCAGGGGAGAATCATTAACCAGCAGGCGGAATCGGTGGGTTGTCATTTGCGAGCGCAGGTTATGCGCCATCATCAACCTCTTTTTGAACACCTGCAACAACCTGCCATTTTGCAGGCGCTGGCTTTTGGTGAACGTGAGAACATGACCAAAACTCAGCGACAACTATTGCGTGAGACCGGAACCGCACATTTAATGGCGATTTCCGGTATGCATATTGCGCTAGCGGCCAGTGTTGGCTGGATGATAGTACGTGGCTTACAGTTGCTGCAGCCTGCGCACACCATCGGTTATCTGCTGCCACTGATGGGGAGCATCATTACCGCGACAATCTACTGCTGGCTGTCGGGCAGCCATGCACCAGCACAGCGCGCGCTGGTCGCGCTACTACTGTGGACGACGATAAGAATCGCTGGCTGGCAGTTAACAGGCTGGCAGATTTGGACACTTTGCATGGGGGGACTACTTTGGCTTGATCCCCTCACCGTCTTATCTGAAAGCTTTTGGCTCTCTGCTCTTGCCGTGGCCATGTTAATCATCTGGTTCCAGTGGTTTTCCTTGCCGGTTCGATACCGTCAGGCCAGGCGCTGGCTGCCGCTGAGATTGCTGCACTTACAGCTCGGCATGATGATACTGATGGCTCCTCTGCAAATTTTTTTATTTCAGGGAATCAGCCTCAGTGCACTGGTCGCTAACCTCATCGCGGTGCCGGTGGTATCGCTTTTCACCGTTCCATTGATACTGCTGGCGCTTTTGCTGCCCATACAACCCATCGCTTCAGCACTGTGGCGGCTGGCGGATTTTTCTGTCAATCAGGTTATGCAAGGCCTGGCATACTTGCCAGCAGGATGGTGGCCGTTAAATGATGCCTTGCCCGCAGTGGCCCTGCTATGGGGTGGTTTATTTCTGTGGCGCAGTGGTTTGCTGAATAACACGCTGATGCTTTGCTGCGGCTGCGCACTGGCATTTCTGTTATGGCGTCATGAGTCTGAGCAAGATGACTGGCAGATTGATGTGCTGGATGTGGGCCATGGCCTGGCCATCGCTATTACACAGGGTAACGAAGTGGTGTTGTACGATGCGGGTCCACGCTGGAATGAAGATGATGCGGGCGCACGCGTGATACTGCCATGGTTACTGTATAAGGGACGACAGCTAAACACGGTGGTGGTAAGTCATAAGCATCTGGACCATCGGGGTGGGCTGAATTCACTGCATCAGGCCAATCCCAATATGATGATCCGCAGTGCACTGGGTGAAGCGGGGCATTTACCCTGTCAGCGAGGAGAGCAGTGGCAATGGGGCAAACTGACCTTCACGGCACTCTGGCCACCCGCAGGGAATACGCAAGGGCAAAATAATGACTCCTGTGTCGTACGTGTAGACGATGGAGCTGTCAGCCTGCTGCTCACCGGGGATATTGAGTTAGAAGCAGAAAGAAAATTGGTGGCATTAGAGAAAGCTCAGCTCACCAGCACGTTAATGCAGGTCCCACATCATGGTAGCCGAACCTCTTCGGGGCCTTTACTGTTACGTAGTGTTGCAGGAAAGGGCGCGGTGGCATCGGTAGCGCGCTATAACGCCTGGCGCATGCCAGCCGCCGCAGTGGTGGAACGCTACCGCCAACAGGGCTATATCTGGTATGACACGGCACAATCCGGGCAGGTCCACATTGGTATTCGGCAGGGTGAATGGCAGATTAAGGGATTGAGGGAGCAAATAAAACCTCGCTGGTATCATCAGTGGTTTGGCGTCAAACGTGAATCCAGGTAGAATGAGCGGCTATTTCAAACAGCGTGAATAAATAATGCATCAAGACAAAGATCTCTCAACGTGGCAAACGTTCCGCCGACTCTGGCCGATGATTGCGCCGCACAAAGCAGGACTGTTTGTGTCTGCGGTGGCGCTGATTCTTAATGCGGCCGGCGATACCTTAATGTTGTCGCTGTTGAAACCTTTACTGGATGATGGCTTCGGTAAGGCCGATCGTTCCGTCATGCTTTGGATGCCTCTGGTGGTGATTGGCCTGATGCTGGTGCGTGGCGTGACCAGCTACATTTCCAGTTATTGCATCTCTTGGGTATCGGGCAACGTGGTCATGAATATGCGTCGCCGCTTGTTTGGCCACATGATGGGCATGCCCGTGGCGTTCTTTGACCAGCAATCAACCGGCACATTGCTGTCACGCATCACTTATGATTCCGAGCAAGTTGCTTCGTCCTCTTCCAGTGCACTGGTGACGGTCGTACGCGAAGGTGCCTCGATCATTGGCCTGTTTATCATGATGTTCTACTACAGCTGGCAGCTGTCGTTGATTTTGATTGTCCTTGCGCCGATTGTTTCCTTTGCGATTCGCACGGTGTCCAAACGCTTCCGCAGCATCAGTAAAAACATGCAGAACACCATGGGACAAGTCACCACCAGCGCGGAACAGATGCTAAAAGGGCATAAAGAGGTGCTGATCTTCGGTGGCCAGGATGTTGAAGCGCAGCGTTTCTCGCTGGTGAGCAACAAAATGCGCCAGCAGGGCATGAAACTGGTTTCGGCCTCTTCCATTTCCGATCCGGTCATTCAGCTGATTGCTTCTCTGGCCCTGGCGTTCGTGCTCTACGCTGCCAGTTTCCCTAGCGTGATGGAAACCCTCACCGCCGGTACCATCACCGTGGTGTTCTCATCAATGATTGCCTTGATGCGCCCATTGAAGTCACTGACTAACGTCAACGCCCAGTTCCAGCGCGGTATGGCTGCTTGTCAGACCTTGTTCTCAATTCTGGATAGCGAGCAGGAAATCGATAATGGCAAGCGTGAAATCACGCGTGCCAAAGGCGATGTGGAATTCCGCAATGTGACTTTCACTTATCCGGGACGTGAAGTGCCTGCGCTGCGTGATATTAATCTGTCGCTGCCAGAGGGCAAGACGGTGGCGCTGGTAGGGCGTTCTGGTTCGGGTAAATCGACCATGGCGAGCCTGCTGACCCGCTTCTACGATATTGATGCCGGCGAAATTCTGCTCGACGGTCACGATCTGCGCGAATATACCTTGCGCTCCCTGCGTAATCAGGTGGCGCTGGTTTCCCAGAATGTCCATCTGTTCAATGACACCATCGCCAATAACATTGCTTATGCACGCAATGGTGAATACACCCGCGAACAGATTGAACAGGCAGCGACTATGGCGCACGCCATGGACTTCATTAAGAAGATGGACAACGGTCTGGATACCGTGATTGGTGAGAACGGCGTGTTGCTATCAGGTGGCCAGCGCCAACGTATCGCCATCGCGCGCGCATTGCTGCGTGATTGCCCGATTCTGATCCTAGATGAAGCGACCTCAGCACTGGATACCGAATCCGAGCGCGCGATTCAGGCCGCTCTGGATGAGCTGCAGAAAAACCGCACTTCGCTGGTTATCGCACACCGCCTGTCGACCATCGAAAAAGCCGATGAAATAGTGGTCGTCGAAGATGGTCGTATCGTTGAGCGCGGTACGCACAGCGCGCTGCTGGCCGAAAAGGGTGCCTATGCTCAGCTTCACAAACTGCAGTTTGGTCAATGATTGAACGCATCTGGAGCGGGCGCTCGCCACTGTGGCTACTATTGTGGCCACTGAGTTTGCTGTATGGGGCAATCAGCAGTTTGATACGCCTCAGCTATCAGCGTGGCTGGCGTAAAAGCTGGCGTGCGCCTTGCCCGGTGATTGTGGTGGGTAATCTGACGGCTGGCGGCAACGGTAAAACCCCGGTGGTGATTTGGCTGGTTCAGGCGCTGCAACAGCGTGGCCTGCGCGTTGGCGTTGTCTCACGCGGTTATGGTGGAAAGGCTGAGCGTTATCCCCTGCTGGTGACGGCCGATACCCCGACATCACAAGCCGGCGACGAGCCGGTGTTAATCGCGCAGCGTACTCAGGTGCCGGTAGCCGTCGCACCTCAACGCCGTATGGCGGTAGAAGGGCTGCTGGCCGCACAGGATCTGGATGTAATCATTACCGACGACGGGCTGCAACATTACGCGTTGCAGCGCGATCGTGAAATCGTGGTGGTGGATGGTGTCCGTCGCTTCGGTAATGGCTGGTGGCTGCCCGCAGGTCCGATGCGTGAGCGCGCATCCCGGCTGCAGAGCGTCAATGCCATCATCGTCAATGGTGGAGAGGCGCAAGCCGGTGAGATCGCCATGACGTTGCGTCCCGGTAAGGCGATCAATCTGATGAACGGTGAGACAGCGAACCTCGAACAATTGCCAGAAACGGTGGCGATGGCCGGCATTGGTCATCCGCCGCGGTTCTTCAATACGTTGCAGCAGCACGGTATCCAGCCGGTGGCAGAAATCGCGTTTGCCGATCACCATGCTTATAGCGAAGAGGAGTTGCAGCGTTTGACGCAAACTCATCAATGCCTGCTGATGACCGAAAAAGACGCAGTAAAATGCCGTAGTTTTGCACGTGACAACTGGTGGTATCTACCGGTTGATGCCGATTTGTCGGGGGCATCCCTTGATGCTTTACTCGCCGATGTGACCCAACTCTGCACGACTGCGCGCGACTCCCGTTCGCGCTAAACCTGCTCAAAGGGAATCGAGTCATGACCACATCATCGTCCCTTTCATTACAAACTGCTCGTCATTTACACCTGTCTGCTCAGGGGTTGTTACGCCCACCGAGCCGCCGCGCCCGCCTGGCCGATATCCATGCCTGCGTGCGGCAGATGTCACTGCTGCAAATCGACACCATCAATGTCGTCGCCCGCAGCCCTTATCTGGTGCTGTTCAGCCGCCTTGGCGCTTATCCCACACAGTGGCTGGAAGAAACATTGGCCTCCGGTGCGCTGTTTGAGTATTGGGCGCACGAAGCCTGTTTCATCCCCTTCGAAGATTACCCGTTGCTGCGCCATCGCATGCTGGAGCCGCAGCGGCTGGGATGGAAATATAACGAGCAGTGGGTAAACGAACATCAGCAGGAAATTGCTGCTTTACTCAATCACATCACTGAAAATGGCCCGGTACGTGCGGCTGATTTTGCCAGTGATAAGCACACCAAACCCGGCTGGTGGGCCTGGAAACCCCACAAGCGGCATCTGGAAAACTTGTTCAGCGCAGGTGAGTTAATGGTGGTCGAGCGCCGTAATTTCCAGCGTGTGTACGATCTGAGAACGCGAGTGATGCCTGATTGGGATGATGAACAACATGCACTCAGTGAAGCGGAAGCGGTACAGGCGATGCTGGGGCACAGTGCTCGCAGCCTGGGTATATTTCGCGCCAGTTGGTTGGCCGATTACTATCGACTGAAGCGTGCCCCCCTGCAATCCTGGATTAAGGATGCCGAAGCAAAGGGCGAAATCGTGTGCGTTGAGGTGGAACAGCTCGGTGAGATGTGGCTGCATACGAGCTTGTTACCTCTGCTGGACAAAATGCCCAGCGCCACCCACACGGCCTTGTTGTCACCGTTCGATCCGGTGGTATGGGATCGCCGGCGCGCTCTGGAGTTGTTTAATTTCGATTACCGCATTGAGTGCTATACCCCCGCTGAGAAGCGCGTCTATGGTTACTTTGTTCTGCCGGTGTTACACCGAGGTGCACTCAAAGCGCGTATTGATGCAAAGATGGACCGCCAGGCGCAGCAGCTGATTATTCGCGCATTCTGGCTTGAGCCGGGCGTGCGTGTCACCCAGGCTTTTCTGAGTGATGTGCAAAAAGCCATCAGTCGCTTTGCACAATGGCAAGGTGCCGATGAGGTCATCGTTGAAAATGCCCCTGCCGAACTGCTTGCTGTCTGGACGCACCGTTGGGTTATCAACGATTAAGTTCATCGTAATAATGCCGCGCCCGGCGCACTGTGCTTCGGGTGCGCTATGGTATGCTAGGCGCCAGACAAATCGGTGCTGAAAGGAGAAAATTATGGATCACCGTTTACTTGAGATTGTTGCCTGTCCGGTTTGCAACGGAAAACTGTATTTCAACAAAGAGCAGCAGGAGCTGATTTGTAAACCAGACGGCCTGGCTTACCCGGTGCGCGATGGCATTCCGGTATTGCTGGAAGTGGAAGCACGTACCCTGTCTGTTGAAGAGATCCATCCATGAGTTTTGTCGCCATTATTCCGGCGCGTTACGCATCAACGCGCCTGCCCGGCAAACCGCTGGTGGATATTCACGGTAAACCGATGGTCGTACACGTGATGGAGCGCGCACGCGAGTCGGGTGCCGATCGTGTGATTGTGGCGACCGATCATCCCGAAGTGGCTGCTGCGGTCAAGGCCGCCGGTGGAGAAGTGTGCATGACGCGCGCAGATCACCAGTCGGGCACCGAGCGTCTGGCGGAAGTGATTGAGAAATATCAGTTTGCCGATGACACCATTATCGTCAACGTGCAGGGCGACGAGCCGATGATTCCGGCAGAGATCGTGCGCCAGGTCGCCGATAATCTGGCGCAGGCCGATGCGGGGATGGCGACATTAGCCGTGCCGATTACCGATGCAGAAGAGGCCTTTAACCCCAACGCGGTTAAAGTGGTCATGGACGCGAAAGGCTATGCACTTTACTTCTCCCGCGCCACCATTCCATGGGATCGCGAGCGCTATGCGAAATCGCGCGAACAGATTGGCGACACTTTGCTGCGTCACATTGGCATTTACGCCTATCGCGCTGGCTTTATCCGACGTTACATTGCGTGGGAACCTTGCCCGTTAGAGCAGATTGAATTGCTGGAGCAGTTGCGCGTGCTGTGGTACGGCGAGAAGATTCACGTTGCCGTAGCGCAAACCGTGCCAAGCGTTGGCGTGGACACACCAGAGGATCTGGTTCGTGTTCGTGCGGCTATGCAGGGGTAAAGCCCGACCGGCCAGCCGCTCGCGCTGGCCATAAAGTTTGATCTGGCGCTAAGTTTCGCGCCACCATGACCTCCAGGATAGTGAAGTCAATTGACTGCGGAGGATAACGCATGGAACAGCTCCGTTCAGAACTGGCGTTGATACTGGGTGAAGGTATCAGCCGCCTCGAAACCATTAGCGAACAGGCGCAATCGCGGCTGTATGCACTCTATGACAACGACGGTAAACCGATGCCGCTGGTGGCGAAGTATTTTCGTCATCAAGGCCGCGCAGCGCTTGAAGCCAAAAAACTCACTATGTTAGGTCATGATGGCCTGGTGACAGTCCCTGCGGTTTTTGGCCTGGTGCTGAGTCAGCAGCCGCCGGTACATGAAATGCTGCTGATGGCGCGTTTCAATGGCGTCTCCGCCGAGGCGCCAGCCCGCACTGCCGTGCGCTGGGAGCAATTGTGTGAGCAGATTGTCGAGGGTGTACTGGGCTGGCACCGCATTGACAGCCATGGATTGGTGGGAAGGGTTGATAGCGTGCAGGAAAACAACTGGCCAGCCTGGTATCGCCAGCGCGTCGAAGTGCTATGGGCCACACTGGGCTATCTGTCACCGCCATTTTTCACTCTGGAGGATCGGCAAATCCTCTATCGCAGCCGTCAGCAATTAACCAGACTTTTTAACGACTTTGACGATCCCTGCGTGCTGATGCACGGCAACCTGCGCTTATCCAGCATGTTGAAAGATGCGCGCAGTGACCAGTTGGTGGCGATGATGCAACCGGGCAATATTCTTTGGGCACCGCGTGAATATGAGTTAATTCGTCTGGCGGATAGTGGGGCCGAAGCCTCACTGCTGCAGCACTACCTGCAGCGCGCGCCCGTCTCTGAAGGTTTTATCTGGCGGCGCTGGTTGTATCAGCTATGGGATTGTGTCGATACGTTGGTGAGCAGCGGACAGTTTGATCGTCCGCGCTTTGATCACGCCCGTGAGCAGTTACTTCCCTGGCTCGGATGACAGGAAATCATCGCCGCGCAGCCTTTGCCAGGCCTGGCCCAGGGTTTCGTAAATCGCACGTTCACTGTGCCCCAACCACATCGGAGAAGGCAGCATGCGGTCCCAGGCACTGATTGGCGAGGTAATCGCGAGCTGATTGGCCGGTGCGGCGATGGGGTTCAGACCCGCGCTCAGGAAGAAATGCATCGCACGTGGCAAGTGGTTCGCCGATGAGACCAGCAGGAAAGGGTGATTGCCGATAGTTTGTTTGACGGCCAGCGCTTCTTCACCCGTATCATGCGGTTGGTCCAGCGTGATAATCGCCGAACCCGGCACTCCCAGACTCTCGGCGACTTCCGCCGCCACGCTGGCGTTACTGCGAGGGTTGTATCCTGCAGCAGCGCCAGTGAAAATCATTTTTGCTTGTGGATTCCGACGCCATTGGCGCACACCTTCTGTTACGCGCGGCAGGCTGTTGTTGAGCAAATTAGAACTCGGTGCCCAATTCGGATTGAAGGTGTAGCCACCGCCCAGCACGACGATATAATCCACCGGTTCACTACCGTTCCAGGTGGGATAATGCTGTTCGATGGGGCGCAACAGACGATCGGCAACGGGTTGCAAGCTGAGCAATAAGAGCAGCAACCAGCTAAAAGAGATCAGAATTTTGCCGCCTTTTTGCCAACGGCTAAACCAGAGAAGTAAAAGTCCCACCGCCATGAGCAACAACAGCAGTGGTAAAGGTAATAACATCGCGCCAATCCATTTCTTTAAGGCAAAAAACATCGAAATTTGCTCCTTTTGTCCGAAAAAACAGCAGCCAGACAGTTACTGTGGCGTGAAAGGTTCATTCTTGTTGAGCCTGTGACAAAATAGCACAAGTTGAATGCAGCACAGTGGAGCCATCATCATGCAGGATCGTAACTTTGACGATCTGGCGGACAAATTTTCGCAGAACATTTATGGCACCCGCAAAGGGCAGGTACGGCAGGCGATCCTGTGGGACGAACTGGATGCGCTGTTACCGACATTGCCTGAAGGCGCACTGTTAGTGCTGGATGCCGGCGGTGGCGTAGGACAAATCTCCTGTGGATTAGCGGCACGCGGCCATCAGGTGCTGTTGTGCGATCTCTCCGCTGAGATGTTAAAGCTGGCTGAAGCGCATGCGCACACCGAGGGTGTGAGCCACAACATGCAATTCAAACAAATTAGCGCGCAGCAGGTGGGCGAACATTTGGATCGGCCGGTTGATCTGGTATTGTTTCACGCTGTGCTGGAGTGGGTGGCAGAACCGGAAGCGGTGCTGCGTGCCTTGTGGCACACGCTGAAGCCCGGTGGTGTGCTGTCGTTGATGTTTTACAATGCGCATGCCCTGACGTTCCGCACCCTGCAACTCGGCAATTTCGGCTATCTGCGTGCCAATATGACTAAACGCAAAAAGCGTACGCTGTCACCGGATTTCCCGCGCGATCCTCAGGACGTTAATCGCTGGTTGAGTGATGCGGGCTTTGAGATTGAACAGCGTGCAGGCATTCGCGTGTTTTGTGATTACATGAAACCGCCACCGCCCGGCGTCGTCAAAAGCGTTGAAGAGATTATTGAGATGGAACGGCGCTACTGTCGTCAGGAGCCCTTTTTAAGTTTAGGGCGCTATATCCACGTGACCGCGCGCAAACCCAGGTAGAAGGATCAACTATGAGCGAATTTTCCCAGACGGTCCCCGAATTGGTGGCATGGGCGCGCAAGAATGACTTTTCACTTGCGTTGCCGGTAGAACGTCTGGCCTTTTTGCTGGCTATCGCCACCCTAAACGGTGAGCGCATGGACGGTGAAATGAGTGAAGGTGAACTGATCGATGCGTTTCGTCACGTCAGTAAAGCCTTTGAGCAAACCCACGAAACCGTGCAGGTGCGCGCCAACAACGCCATCAATGACATGGTGCGCCAACGCCTGCTCAATCGCTTTACCAGCGAGCTAACTGAAGGCCACGCGATTTATCGTCTGACGCCGTTGGCCATCGGCATTACCGATTATTACATTCGCCAGCGCGAGTTTTCCACGCTGCGCCTGTCAATGCAGCTGTCGATTGTGGCACAGGAACTGAAACGCGCCGCCGATGCCGCTGAAGAAGACGGTGATGAATTCCACTGGCACCGCAATGTCTTTGCCCCGCTGAAATATTCCGTGGCCGAGATCTTCGACAGCATCGACATGACACAACGTCTGATGGATGAGCAGCAACAAGCGGTTAAAACCGATATTGCGGACCTGCTCAACAAAGACTGGCGTGCCGCGATTTCAAGCTGTGAACTGCTGCTGTCCGAAACCTCCGGCACACTGCGTGAACTGCAGGATACGCTGGAAGCGGCGGGTGACAAATTGCAAGCCAATCTGTTGCGCATTCAGGACGCTACGCTGAGCAGCCCGGATTTGGGCTTTGTCGATAAGCTGGTGTTTGATCTGCAAAATAAGCTGGACCGCATCATCAGTTGGGGTCAGCAGGCCATCGATTTGTGGATTGGCTACGACCGCCACGTGCATAAATTTATTCGTACCGCCATCGATATGGATAAGAACCGCGTCTTCGCGCAGCGTTTACGTCTTTCGGTGCAGAACTACTTCGATCAGCCCTGGGCGCTGACCTACGCGAATGCCGACCGTCTTTACGATATGCGCGATGAAGAGATGACGCTGCGTAATGATGAGGTGATGGGCGAACTGCCGCCGGAGATGGAGTACGAAGAGTTTAACGAGATTCGTGAGCAGCTTGCCGCGATGATCGAAGAAGCATTGCAGATTTACAAGCTGGAGCAAAAGCCGCTCCATCTCGCGACGGTGATGCGCGATTATCTGGCGCAATACCCGCGTGCGCGTCACTTTGATTTGGCGCGTATCGTCATCGATCAGGCCGTACGCCTCGGTGTCGCCGAAGCTGATTTAGCCGGTCTGCCGGCAGAATGGCAGACTATTAATGATTACGGAGCCAAGGTGCAGGCACATGTCATCGACAAATATTGAACAAGTGATGCCAGTTAAACTGGCGTTGGCACTGGCAAACCCGATTTTCCCGGCGCTCGATAGCCAGTTACGCGCGGGACGCCACATTGGTATTGAAGAGCTGGATAATCACGCTTTTCTGATGGATTACCAGGAGTACCTGGAAGAGTTTTATGCGCGCTACAACGTTGAGCTGATGCGCGCGCCGGAAGGTTTCTTCTATTTGCGTCCACGTTCAACCACACTGATTCCGCGCTCGGTGCTGTCCGAGCTGGATATGATGGTCGGCAAGATCCTGTGTTACCTCTACCTCAGCCCGGAGCGTCTGGCTAATGAGGGGATTTTCACCCAGCAGGAATTGTATGACGAACTGCTGTCACTGGCGGATGAGAGCAAACTGCTCAAGCTGGTGAACCAGCGTTCGACCGGCTCTGACCTGGATCGTGCCAAGCTGCAGGAAAAAATGCGTGCTTCGATCAGCCGCCTGCGCCGCTTAGGTATGGTGTGGTACATGGGCAACGACAGCAGCAAGTTCCGCATCATGGAGTCGGTGTTCCGCTTCGGTGCGGATGTGCGCAGCGGTGATGATGCACGTGAAGCACAACTGCGTCTGATCCGCGATGGCGAAGCCATGACGCTGGAGAACAAAGCCGCGGCCAACGAGAGTGATGATGCAGATAACGACAATGACGTTGAAAGCGATGCGAATGATAACGCGGAGGATGAACAGGAATGATTGAACGCGGTAAGTTTCGTTCGCTAACGCTGATCAACTGGAACGGCTTCTTTGCGCGTACCTTTGATCTCGATGAGCTAGTGACCACACTCTCCGGCGGTAACGGTGCCGGTAAATCAACCACCATGGCGGCTTTTGTCACGGCACTGATCCCCGATCTCACCTTGCTGCACTTCCGTAACACCACCGAAGCGGGCGCGACCTCTGGCTCACGCGATAAAGGTCTGCACGGTAAACTGCGCGCAGGTGTCTGTTATGCGGTGCTGGATGTGGTCAACTCGCGCCATCAGCGCGTGGTGGTCGGCGTGCGTCTGCAACAGGTTGCCGGACGCGACAAGAAAGTCGATATCAAACCGTTCAGTATTCATGGTCTGCCGACCGATTCGCTGCCGACGGATATGCTGACTGAAATCCTTAACAGCCGCCAGGCGCGCGTATTACCGCTGGCGGAAGTGAAAGAACGCGTTGAAGCGCAGGAAGGCGTGCAGTTCCGTCAGTACAACTCGGTCACAGATTACCACGCCGTCCTGTTCGAGCTCGGCGTGGTGCCGCGTCGTCTGCGCACCGCCAGCGATCGCAGTAAATTCTATCGCCTGATTGAAGCCTCGCTGTACGGTGGTATTTCCAGCGCCATCACCCGTTCTCTGCGTGATTATCTGTTACCGGAAAATGGTGGCGTGCGTAAAGCCTTCCAGGATATGGAAGCCGCGCTGCGTGAAAACCGCATGACGCTGGAAGCGATTCGCGTCACGCAGTCCGATCGCGACCTGTTCAAGCATTTGATCTCTGAAGCCACCAGCTATGTGTCGGCGGATTATATGCGTCACGCCAATGAGCGCCGCATTCACCTCGACGGCGCACTGCAGTTACGTAATGAACTGTTCACCAGCCGTAATCAGCTGGCTTCCGAGCAGTATCGTCACATCGAAATGGCGCGTGAACTTTCTGAGCACAACGGTGCAGAAAGCGATCTGGAAACCGACTATCAAGGCGCCAGCGATCACCTGAATCTGGTCCAGACCGCCATGCGTCAGCAGGAGAAGATCGAGCGCTATGATGCCGATCTCGAAGAGCTGACCTATCGTCTGGAAGAGCAGAATGAAGTGGTGGCGGAAGCCCGCGAAGTGCAGGAAGAGAACGAAGCGCGTGCCGAAGCGGCTGAAATTGAAGTTGATGAGCTGAAAAGCCAGTTAGCCGATTTCCAGCAGGCTCTCGATGTACAGCAAACCCGTGCCATCCAGTATCAACAGGCATTGCAGGCGCTGGAAAAAGCGCGCGCGCAGTGTCAGTTGCCCGATCTGACCATCGATAATGCGACGGAATGGCAGGAAACCTTCCAGGCACGCGAAGAAGAAGCCACCGAGCAACTTTTACGTCTGGAGCAGAAACTGAGTGTGGCCGAAGCGGCGCACAGCCAGTTTGAGCAGGCATTAGCGCTGGTGACCAGTATCGCCGGCGAAGTGAGCCGTCAGGATGCATGGCAAGTGGGGCGCGACTTATTGCGCGATGCCGCGAACCAGCGTCACCATGCCGATCAGCTCTCTTCGCTGCGCCTGCGTCTCAATGAGCTGGAAACGCGCCTGCGCGAGCAGCATGATGCCGAGCGCCTGTTAGCCGATTTCTGCAAGCGTCAGGGGCAACAGTACGATGCCGAAGCGCTGGAAGGGCTGCAGCGCGAGCTGGAAGCACAGATTGAACAGTTGAACGAAAGCGTGTCCGATGCCGGTGAACGCCGCATGCTGATGCGCCAGGAACTGGAACAGCTGCGTGAACGCATCACTGCACTGACGGCACGTGCGCCGCATTGGCTGGCCGCGCAGGAAATCCTGACGCAGCTCAGCGAGCAGACCGGGCAAGAGCTGACCAACAGCCAGCAGATTACTGAGTTCATGCAGCAGTTGCTGGAACGTGAGCGCGAAACCACCGTTGAACGTGACAATGTGGCGGCACGCAAACGTGAAGTCGAGCAGCAGATCGAGCGTTTAAGTCAACCTGGCGGGGCGGAAGATGCTCGCCTGACGCAACTGGCGGAACGATTTGGCGGCGTACTGCTGTCGGAAATTTACGATGACGTCACGCTGGATGACGCACCGTACTTCTCGGCGCTGTATGGCCCATCGCGTCATGCGATTGTGGTACCCGATTTATCTCTGGTGCGTGAACTGTTGGATGGCCTGGAGGATTGCCCGGAAGATCTCTATCTGATTGAAGGGGATCCGCAGGCGTTTGATGATAGCGTCTTCAGTGTTGATGAGTTGGAAAACGCCGTGGTTGTGAAGGTGGCTGAGCGTCAGTGGCGCTACTCCCGCTTCCCGAAAGTGCCGCTGTTTGGCCGTGCTGCGCGTGAAAACCAGCTGGAACTGCTGAACAATGAACGCGACCAGCTGGCAGAACGGTTTGCCACTTTGTCCTTTGACGTACAGAAAACGCAGCGTTTGCATCAATCCTTCAGCCGCTTTATCGGTAGCCATTTAGCAGTGGCGTTTGATGAAGATCCTGAAGCGCTGATCCGCCAGCTGAACAGCCGCCGTGGCGAGCTGGAACGGGGGCTGGCACAACATGAGAATGATAACCAGCAGCAGCGTGCCCAGTTTGAGCAGGCTAAAGAGGGCGTCAGCCAGCTCAACCGCCTGCTGCCACGCGTGAATCTGCTGTTGGATGATTCACTTGGCGATCGCTGCGAAGAGATACGTGAACGCGTCGAAGAAGCTCAGGAAGCGGCGCGCTTCCTGCATCAGCATGGCGCTAAAATCAGCAAGCTGGAGCCGCTGGTGTCGGTGTTGCAAAGCGATCCGCAGCAGCACGATCAGCTGGAGCGCGATTATCAGCAAGCACAGCAGCAGCAGCGTGATGCGCGTCAGCAGGCCTTTGCCCTGACGGAGGTGGTGCAGCGTCGCGCCCACTTTAGCTATGAAGATTCTGCCGGCATGCTGACCGGCAACAGCGATCTCAATGAAAAACTGCGCCAGCGTCTGGAGCAGGCGGAGGGGGAGCGCAGCCGTGCGCGTGAACGTCTGCGCGAACATCAGGCGCAGCTGACACAATATTCACAAGTGCTGGCATCACTGAAAAGTTCCTATGACGCCAAGCGCGACATGCTGAAAGAGTTGCAGCAGGAGATGCAGGATATCGGTGTGCATGCCGATGCCAGCGCCGAAGAGCGCGCCCGCGCCCGACGCGACGAACTGTATACCGCATTAAGCCATAACCGTGCTCGTCGTAATCAGCTGGAGAAACAGCTCACGTTCTGCGAAGCCGAAATGGACGGCCTGCAGAAGAAACTGCGCAAGCTGGAGCGCGATTATCATCAGATTCGTGAGCAAGTCGTCAGCGCTAAAGCAGGCTGGTGTACGGTGCTGCGTCTGGTGAAAGAGAACGGCATGGAGCGTCGCCTGCATCGTCGTGAGATGGCCTATCTGGGCGGAGATGAACTGCGTTCAATGTCAGATAAGGCATTGGGTGCACTGCGTCTGGCGGTAGCGGATAACGAACATCTGCGTGATGTATTGCGCATGTCGGAAGATCCAAAACGTCCAGAACGTAAAGTGCAGTTCTTTATTGCGGTGTATCAACATCTGCGCGAACGTATTCGTCAGGATATCATTCGCACTGACGATCCGGTTGAAGCCATCGAGCAGATGGAAATTGAGCTGAATCGTCTGACGGAAGAGCTGACAGCACGCGAGCAGACGCTGGCCATCAGTTCACGCAGCGCGGCGAATATCATTCGTAAAACCATTCAGCGTGAGCAGAACCGTATTCGCCAGCTGAACCAGGGCTTGCAGGCCGTGAGTTTTGGTCAGGTGCGCAGTGTGCGTCTTAACGTCAACGTGCGTGAAGCGCACTCCACGCTGCTCGATACCTTGTCTGAAGAGCATGAAGCGCATCAGGATCTGTTTACCAGCAATCGTCTGACCTTCTCCGAAGCGCTGGCGAAACTTTATCAACGTCTGAATCCGCAGATTGATATGGGGCAGCGCACACCACAAACCATCGGTGAAGAGCTGCTCGACTACCGCAACTATCTTGAGATGGAAGTGGAAGTGAACCGTGGTTCTGATGGCTGGCTGCGCGCGGAGAGTGGTGCGTTGTCAACCGGTGAAGCGATCGGTACCGGTATGTCAATTCTGGTGATGGTGGTGCAGAGCTGGGAAGAGGAATCTCGTCGTCTGCGCGGCAAAGATATTTCGCCATGCCGACTGCTTTTCCTTGATGAAGCGGCACGTCTTGATGCCCGCTCCATCGCCACCCTGTTCGAACTGTGTGAGCGTCTGGAGATGCAGCTGGTGATTGCTGCGCCAGAGAACATCAGCCCGGAGAAAGGCACTACCTACAAGCTGGTGCGTAAAGTGTTTAACAACACTGAACACGTGCATGTGGTGGGGCTGCGTGGATTCTCGGCAGATCCTGTGCCAGCAAAACGCGACACGAGTGATATCGATTTAGAAACAGAAAATACCTGACGCTGAATCTGGTTAAAAAACAGCGCACCGTTTAATCTGTAAGCGGCATCTGCACACTGAGGCAGATGCCGTTTTTTATTTGTATACTCAACAATAAGAGTAAGGCTGTACATAGCGATAACAGGGCGCTGTGTCTTAGGTGAGAAGGGGGCAGGGATGTGGCTGAATAGAAGAAGCAGAATGAATCGTGCGGTACTCGCACTCAGTGTTTCACTGGTATTGTCGCCGCTGGCCACCAGCCATGCCGCGATCATTGCCGCTTTACCCGGAACGTCACATAGCGCCATGTCAGTGGCGGCGAGTCAGCATCAAATTCAGCAGGCTTTTAGCCCCAGTCAGCAACCTTTCTATCTGCCGGGATTAGCCGGTATCTACGCCGCGCGTAATATGGCGCCACTCTGGCAGGATCAGCAAGCGGTGCAGGCATTCCAGCAACAGCTGGCGGAAGTGGCGCTTTCTGGTGTCCAGCCACAGTTTACCCGTTGGGTTGAATTACTGACGAATCCCACGATTACCGGCATGGCGCGCGACATCGTGCTGAGCGATGCCATGTTGGGTTATTTGCAGTTTGTCGCCAATGTGCCGACGCAGGGCGAAACCTGGTTGTACAGCAATGTCCCTTACAAACTGACGATGCCGGGCGTGGCTGCCATTAACCAGTGGCAGAATGCGGTGAACGGTGGTGGCAGTCGCGCGTTTGTCATCTCGCTGGCACCGCAACATCCTCAATATGCGCCGATGCACAGTGCGCTCAAAGCGCTGCTGACCGATAACCGCCCATGGCCGCAACTGCGCGACAGCGGGACGCTCCGCCCCGGTCAAATCAGCAACGATGTGCCTGCGCTAAGAGAGATATTGCAGCGGACCGGCATGCTGACTGCCGCAACGCACAGCAGCACACCGACCCCAGCTGATGATGCCGTGCCGACAGCACCTGTGCCGGTCAGCCAGAGCAATCAGCCGATCGCGGTTAGCCCTTCGGCGGCCAGCGTCAATGATTTGTCTGCGCAGGCGCCAGCGGCAACCGGTAACGTCTTGGCGGGTTCGCCCCCTGCTGGCGACAATGTGTATGACGCCGCGCTGGTGGAAGGGGTAAAACGCTTCCAGCACTGGCAAGGTCTGGCGGATGATGGGGCGATAGGCCCTCGCACGCGTGAGTGGCTGAATGTGTCACCGCAGATGCGCGCATCGTTGCTGGCACTGAATATCCAGCGCCTGCGTCTGCTGCCGGATGATATGCATAACGGCATTATGGTGAACATTCCCAACTATTCGCTCACCTATTACAACAACGGTGCCACGATTTTGTCATCGCGGGTGATTGTCGGTCGTCCCGATCGTAAAACGCCACTGATGCGCAGTGCGCTGAATAATGTGGTGCTCAATCCACCGTGGAATGTGCCGACTACGTTAGTGCGTCAGGATATCGTGCCGAAGGTCAAACAAGATCCCGGATACCTCTACAAGCACGGCTATACCTTACTGTCGGGCTGGAGTGCGGATGCGGAGGTGATCGATCCGTCGATGATTGACTGGCATATGGTTTCTGCAGCCAGTTTCCCGTATCGCATTCGTCAGGCGCCGGGCGCGATGAACTCGCTGGGTCGTTATAAGTTTAATATGCCGAGTTCCGATGCCATCTATTTGCACGACACGCCTAACCACGGATTGTTCCAGCGCGATATTCGCGCACTGAGCTCCGGTTGTGTGCGCGTGAATAAGGCCTCTGAACTGGCCGACCTGCTGCTGCAGGATGTGGGCTGGAATGACAGCCGCATCACCGACACGCTGAAACAGGGCGACACGCGCTACGTGCCGATTCGCCACCGCATCCCGGTCAATCTCTACTACTTAACCGCATGGGTCGCGGCGGATGGACAGCCGCAGTATCGTACAGATATTTACAATTATGATAACCCTGCGCGTTCTGGTAGCCAGGTTCTGTCAAAAGCAGGAAAACTTCTCCTCTAGTCATTGATTTGCCAGTTTTCACCTCTCTTCGAAAAGACCAGTACCCGTCGCAAAATTTCGGTTTTGCGCGGGTTTTGGTCATTCTTTGACACATTGCGGGTTGACTGACCTCCAGGCTGCGGTTACTGTTCGGCCTTGTGTACTTTTTACACATTTTTTTGTCGCTTTAGATTAGGTAACCCCGCTACATGGCTAATTTTGATTCCCAACGTCGTCGATTACTCCTGATTGGAGGCGCAGCGGCAGGTTTGTCTCTGCTTCCTGGTTCCGCGCTGGCTTCGCTTTCCACCTCGCGCCCCCGAGTATTGACGCTTAATAACCTTCACACCGGTGAAACCCTTAAAACGGAGTTTTTTAACGGCAAGAGTTATGACAAGGATGAGTTAGCCCGCTTAAATCACTTCTTCCGTGATTACCGCGCCAATCAAGTGAAACACATCGATCCGCATCTGTTTGATCAACTTTATCGTTTACAGATGGTACTCAACACCCGCAAACCGGTGCAGCTGATCTCAGGCTACCGTACGCTGGCCACTAACAACATGCTGCGCGAATCGGGTTCTGGCGTGGCTAAACACAGCTATCACACCAAAGGGCAGGCGATGGATTTCCACATTGAGGGGATTTCATTGAGCAATGTTCGCAAAGCGGCGTTATCTATGCGCGCCGGTGGTGTAGGATATTATCCGCGCAGCAACTTCGTACACATTGATACCGGGCCCGCAAGGCACTGGTCCTGATACCGGCAGCGCTGCGTGTGTCGGTCATGGAGCGCTATGAATTACCACATTATTCCGGTTACGGCCTTTTCTCAGAACTGCTCGGTCATCTGGGATGACGAAACCCAGCAGGCGGCGCTGGTTGATCCCGGCGGTGATGCAGAGACCCTTATTGCCGTATTGGCTGAACGGGGATTAACGCCTGCACAAATTCTGCTGACGCATGGTCATCTTGATCATGTAGGGGCTGCTGCTGAACTCGCCGCACATTATCAAATTCCTATTGTTGGCCCTCACAAGCTGGACGCGTTCTGGCTGGATAATCTGCCAACGCAAAGCCGCATGTTTGGCCTGCCGGAATGTGCGCCACTGGCGCCGGATCGCTGGCTGGAAGAGGGCGAAACGGTGCAGGTTGGGAATGTCACGCTGGAAGTGCTGCTTTGCCCGGGTCATACGCCGGGACACATTGTTTTCTTTGATCGGGCTGGACGCTTATTGATATCGGGCGATGTGATTTTCAATGGCGGTGTCGGACGTACCGATTTCCCGCAGGGCAGCCACAGCGATTTAATCAATGCGATTAACACTAAGCTGTTACCGCTGGGTGATGATGTGACCTTTGTGCCGGGCCACGGTCCGATTTCCACCTTAGGTCGGGAGCGCATCAGTAATCCGTTCCTGCAATAAAAAATGGGCCATTTAGGCCCATTTCTCATGCTACTGACTTGTTTAGAGTACAGCGACAATCGCTTCACAGAGCGCAGACATATTGTCTGGCGTCATCCCAGCCACGTTCACACGACCAGAGTTAACGGCATAAACGCCGAACTCGTCACGCAGGCGCACAACCTGATCTTTGGTCAGGCCGCTAAACGAGAACATGCCGTTCTGCTTAATGATAAAGCTGAAGTCCTGTTTCGCGCCTTTCTCTGCCAGGGTATTCACAAACAGCTGACGCATGCGCTGTATGCGCTGACGCATGTCTGTCAGCTCCTGCACCCAGATGGTACGCAGCGCGTCGTTACCGAGGATAGTGGCGACCACAGCGGCACCGTGTGACGGTGGGTTAGAGTAGTTAGCACGGATGCTGTATTTCACCTGGCTAAAGGCGGTTTTCGCGACATCGCTGTTGGCGGCAACCAGCGTCAGTGCACCGACACGCTCGTTGTACAGGCCAAAGTTTTTGGAGTAAGAGCTGGCAACGATCAGCTCCTGATGAGACGCGGCGAAAATACGCAGGCCTTCGGCATCCTCATCCAGGCCACGTGCAAAGCCCTGGTAAGCGAAGTCGAACAGTGGCAGCCAACCCTTTTCCTGCGACAGCTTCGCCAGCTGTTGCCATTGGTCCGCGGAAGGGTCGACGCCAGTCGGGTTGTGGCAGCAGCCGTGGAACAGCACGACATCACCGGCTTTGGCTTCCTGCAACGAGGCGACCATGCCTGCGAAATCGAGGCTATGGTTGGCTGCATCGTAGTACTGGTAATCACAGACTTCCAGACCCGCCGCGTTGAATACGTTTTTGTGGTTCGGCCAGCTAGGATTACTCACCCACACGCGCTTCACATTGGTCTGCGTCGCAAGGAAATCCGCAGCGACGCGCAATGCACCGGTGCCGCCTGGCGTTTGTGCTGTGCACGCGCGGCCCGCTGAAATCAGCGCGCTCTCTTTGCCGAACAGCAACTCCTGAGTGCAGCGAGCAAAATCGGCCAGGCCATCGATGCTCAGGTAATTTTTGGTGGTTTCATTTTCCAGCAGATACTGCTCAGCTTTTTTAACACTGGTGAGTACCGGTGTTTTACCGGTTTCATCTTTATAGACACCAATGCCAAGGTTGATTTTATTCGGGCGGTCGTCGGCGCGAAACAGGTCAGCCAGTCCCAGAATAGGATCGGCGGGTGCGGCAGAGATCGATTCAAACATGAGTCAGTTCCGTTTGGGTGAACTTTAGCGAAATGAGCTATCAGGTTAGCGTCAGATGATACGCTTGCCAACCGCTGACATAAAAAAGAAATAAGCCGCGTGTATAAAGTAGTGGCGCTAATTGAGAAGCTGATCACTGAAAAGCAAAACGGAGCCCGAAGGCTCCGTTTTTAAACAGTATTCGTTTCTAATCGAAGATTAGAACTGGTACTGCAGGCCAACACCAACAGTGTCATCAGTAGTGATGCCGGCTGCGCGGGTGAAGTCGTTTTCGTCCATCAGGTTGATCTGATAATCAACATAGGTAGACATGTTTTTGTTGAAGTAGTAGTACGCACCAACAGAAACGTATTTGTAGATATCCTGGTCACCCCAAGTCTCGATGTCCTTGCCTTTAGACTGGACGTATGCGACGGATGGGCGCAGACCGAAATCGAACTGGTACTGTGCAACAACTTCGAATTTCTGTTCTTTGTTGATCGCGCCGCTGAGTTCATTAACGGTATCAGCGTCAGTAGTGATCCAGGTTGAGTTACGGGTTTCACCGTACATTGCAGCCAGATACAGGTTGTTAGCGTCGTATTTCAGAGCAGTTGACCATGCGTCAGCTTTCTTGCTGCCGTTGCCGTAGAATGAACCCTGCTGGCCGTTAGTGCGATCTGAAGAGGTATAAGCTGCTGAAACACCAACACCGATATCAGAGGTATAAGTTAAAGAAGTACCCCAGCCGTCGCCATTTGCTTTAGATGCAGAGCGGCCGTTGGCAGACTCTTCGTTTTTGCCCTGATACTGAACAGCAAAGGCCAGGCCGTCAACCAGACCGAAGAAGTTGTTGTTACGGTAGGTAGCCAGACCATTTGAACGGCCAACCATGAAGTTATCTGAATAGCCAGAGTCACCACCAAACACTGGCAGAACATCGGTCCAAGCCAGTGGGTCATAACCAACACCGTAGTTACGGCCGTAGTCGAATGAACCGAATTCACCAAATTTCAGACCAGCAAAGCCTAAACGGGTTTTGTTACCGTCAGTACCCTGAGCTTCAGAATTGTTGGCTTGAACGTTGTATTCCCACTGGCCGTAACCGGTCAGTTGGTCATTAATTTGGGTTTCACCCTTGAAGCCGAAACGAACGTAAGTCTCATCACCATCTGAGCCAGCGTTGTCGGAAAACTGATGACGCGCATCAACTTTACCGTACAGGTCCAGTTTGTTGCCGTCTTTGTTATAAATTTCTGCTGCGTTTGCTGCGCCGGCAGCTAACAGAGCAGGGATAACCACTGCAAGAATGTTGCGCTTCATCATTTTTTATTACCCTCATTGGAGTTATTTGGACATCTGCCACTGCCGTCAAGAAACCTTTACGGGAACCTTGAAAGAAGTTTGATGTCTCCTGTGTCTGCACGCATCTTTCCATCACAGGGTTGCTATTTCTAGCCCGAAAATGATTCAAATCTCGCAATTACGTATCAAAAAGAAATTATGTATTACAATTTGTAAAATATCGGGAACTTTGTGAGAGAACTCTAAATTTACAAAAATAAAAAAAGGCCGGCAGTGCCGACCTCGTTATATATATGAATTACTTATATTTAATCGCGAATTTTAGAAATTAGCGTTACGCGGGGTACGTGGGAAGGGGATAACATCCCTTACATTTTGTACGCCAGTGACATAGGCGATTAATCGTTCGAAACCTAATCCGAAGCCAGCATGTGGCACGGTGCCGTAACGGCGCAGGTCACGATACCACCAGTAATCTTCTTTGTTCAGCCCCATTTCTGCCAGACGTGCATCCAATACGTCCAGACGCTCTTCACGCTGTGAACCACCGATGATTTCACCAATGCCCGGCGCCAGAACATCCATTGCCGCCACGGTCTTACCATCTTCGTTCATACGCATATAGAACGCTTTGATATCTTTTGGATAATTCTTCACCACCACTGGGGCTTTGAAGTGCTTCTCAGCCAGGTAACGTTCATGTTCGGAAGAAAGATCCACGCCCCAGGAGACTGGGTTTTCGAATGTCTGGCCGCTTTTCAGCAGAATGTCGACCGCATCGGTGTAGTCCACCTGCGCGAAATCGGTAGTGACAAAACGTTCTAAGCGCGCAATCGCATCTTTGTCTACGCGTTCTGCGAAGAACGCCATATCGTCAGCACGCTCTTCGAGTACGGCCTTGAACACATACTTCAGCATGGCCTCAGCCAGTGCAGCAGCATCGTCAAGGTTGGCGAAAGCGACTTCCGGTTCCAGCATCCAGAATTCCGCTAAGTGGCGGCTGGTGTTGGAGTTTTCGGCACGGAAGGTTGGGCCAAAGGTATAGACTTTTGACAGCGCACAGGCATAGGTTTCGGCGTTCAGCTGACCAGACACGGTCAGGAAGGCTTCTTTACCAAAGAAGTCTTTATCGTAATCGACTTTGCCTTGCGGATCGCGCGGCAGGTTTTCCATGTCCAGCGTAGAAACACGGAACATCTCGCCCGCACCTTCCGTATCGGATGCAGTGATCAGTGGGGTGGAAACCCAGAAGTAGCCATTTTCGTGGAAGAAGCGATGCAGCGCCTGTGCCAGAGTATGACGTGTACGGGCTACCGCACCGACCAGGTTGGTGCGCGGGCGCAGGTGTGCGACTTCACGCAGATATTCAATACTGTGGCGCTTCGCTGCCATCGGATAAGTGTCCGGATCATCCACCCAACCAGTGACTTCCACTTTGGTCGCTTGCAATTCGAATGCCTGGCCTTCGCCAGGAGATTCCACCACTTTACCGGTGACAATCACTGAACAGCCCGTGGTCAGACGCAGCACTTCATCCTGATAATTATTCAGAGAATTATTGACGACGGCCTGAACGGGATTAAAGCAGGAACCGTCATAAACGGCGATAAAGGAAAGACCGGCTTTGGAATCTCTTCGGGTACGCACCCAACCACGTACGGTGACTTCACTGTCAACCGCGACACGGCCGTGCAGTACATCCGCTACAGGCACTACGCTCATAAATATCTCTCTATATATAGAAGTGGATAAAAGCCCCATTTCGGGGTTTTGCTATGTTACTTGCGAGCCATCAGGAAACAAGCAATTTTGCAGGGGGAAAGGGGAGATTTGTTGTGAAAGCGCAGGGTGCGAACACCCTGCATCAATGATTAGCTGGCTCTTTTCACCAGAGGGAGGTCGAATGCCTTGCGCAGGGCGCGCACGAAGGCTTTGTCCTGGCAGATGGTTTTACCTGGGCTGTCAGACAGTTTCGCCACCGGTTTGCCGTTACAGCTCACCAATTTGATCACGATGTTAAGCGGCGTCACGCCGGGGATATCGCAAGTGAGGCGGGTGCCGATGCCGAATACCACGTTGGCGCGTTGGCCAAAGTGGCGATAGAGCGCCAGCGCTTTGTCCAGATTGAGGTTGTCGGAGAACACCAGCGTTTTGCTTTTAGGATCAATATCCAGACGCTGATAGTGGGCAATCGCCTTTTCGCCCCATTCCACCGGATCGCCCGAATCATGGCGCAAGCCCTGATAACGATGTGCAAAACCGGGACCGAAATCACGCAGGAAAGCATCCATGGTGATGCAGTCTGTCAACGCGATACCCAGTTGGTCATCATATTCATCCAGCCAGGATTGCAGTGCCGCACGTTGGCTGTTGGCCAGCACCGGGCTAATTTGTTGATGCGCCTGGAACCATTCATGTGCCTGAGTGCCCACCGGGTTGAGCTGTAAGCGGCGCGCCAGATCATAGTTACTGGTGCCCACCAACCACGGGAATTCGGCTTTCAGGGTCGCGACGATCGTTTCCTGTACGTTTTTTGAGTAACGACGGCGTGTGCCGAAATCCATCAGCTGGAAGCGCGACATATCGAGATCGCCAACCTGTTCACGGAACGTCACCAGTTTTTGCTGCAGATGAGCCACCGCGTGCTCTACGCCAATGTCCGGTGTGCGATGTCGATGCACCACTTCACTGATCAGCGCCAGCAGCGGGACTTCCCATAAAATCACTTCGCGCCATGGCCCGCTGATTTGAAGGGCCAAACGGCCATTCTCATTGCGTACGTTGACCTGAGAAGGATCAAAGCGGAATTGGCGCAGCCAGTTGAGGTAATCGGATTCAAAGAAAGGTAAGCCACTGAGGTAGTTATATTCGTCGTCGCTCAGGGTGAGAGAGGGCAGTGTATCGAGTTGCGCGCGAATCTCATCGGCATACTGGCCGAGCAATTCATCGCCGCGACAACGAAATTCTGCCGTTACCGGGACATCATAGTAACGATGATAAACGGCCTGCTGCATATGAAGCTTATACGCATCGGTATCAAGCAGCGTGGTCAAAATCGGGGAAGCATGTCCAGTCATGGTGCGTTTCAGCATCCTCTTCCGCGGAGCAGAGCCCGGTGTCAACAAAGTCATAAAGACGCAGGAGTATAAAACAGTAATGACCGGGATCACACCATAATTGCGGGTGGCAGGTCGAGGGTCATTTGTGCCATTGTTAATGAATTGTAGCCTTTTCAGCAAAGGCACGCATTGTGCGTGGCAACGAAGGCGCAACCCGCTTAGACTTTGACGGGTAGACATTTCAACGATGCGAGAAGGACTTATGACGCAACAGCCGCAAATTAAATATCGCCACGACTATCGAGCGCCCGATTACACCATCACTGATATTGACCTGACTTTTGACCTCGATGCGGCTTGCACGCGCGTGACCGCCGTCAGTCAGGTGAAGCGTCTCGGTGCTGCAGATGCCGAACTGCGTCTTGATGGCGAAGATCTCACGCTGATCTCGCTGGCAGTGGATGGCAATCCTTGGTCACACTATCGTGAGGAAGAAGGTGTGTTGGTGTTAAGCCAGCTACCGGAGAACTTTACGCTGACCCTCATTAATGACATCCATCCAGACAAAAACACCGCGCTGGAAGGGCTCTACAAGTCGGGTGATGCGCTCTGTACCCAGTGTGAAGCGGAAGGTTTCCGCCATATTACCTGGTATCTGGATCGCCCGGATGTGCTGGCGCGCTTTACCACCACGATTATTGCTGATGCCGCGAAATATCCGTTCTTGCTGTCAAACGGCAACAAACTGGAGAGCGGTCGTCATGAGGATGGTCGTCACTGGGTGAAGTGGCAGGATCCGTTCCCGAAACCTTGCTACCTGTTTGCCTTGGTGGCCGGTGACTTTGATGTGCTGCGTGATAGCTTTACCACGCGCTCAGGCCGTGATGTGGCGCTGGAGATCTTTGTCGATCGTGGCAATCTGGATCGTGCCGACTGGGCGATGACTTCATTGAAAGCCAGCATGAAATGGGATGAAGAGCGCTTCAATCTCGAATATGACCTCGATATCTTCATGATCGTCGCGGTGGATTTCTTCAATATGGGCGCGATGGAGAATAAGGGCCTCAACGTCTTTAACTCCAAATATGTGCTAGCGAAAGCCGAGACCGCGACCGACAAAGATTACCTCGGCATTGAGGCGGTGATTGGGCATGAATATTTCCATAACTGGACCGGCAACCGCGTCACCTGCCGAGACTGGTTCCAGCTGAGCCTGAAAGAGGGCTTAACCGTGTTCCGTGACCAGGAGTTCAGTTCTGATCTCGGCTCGCGTGCGGTGAACCGCATCGACAACGTACGTGTGATGCGCGGCGCGCAGTTTGCTGAAGACGCCAGCCCAATGGCGCACCCGATCCGCCCGGATCAGGTGATCGAGATGAACAACTTCTATACCTTGACCGTTTACGAGAAAGGCTCTGAAGTGATTCGTATGATGCATACCTTACTCGGTGAAGAGAATTTCCAGAAAGGCATGCAGCTTTACTTTGAGCGTCATGATGGCAGTGCCGCGACCTGCGACGATTTTGTGCAGGCGATGGAAGATGCCTCCAATGTTGATCTGTCACAGTTCCGTCGCTGGTATAGCCAGGCCGGTACGCCGGTGCTGACGGTGCGTGACGACTACAATCCTGAGCTGGAGCAGTACACGCTGCATGTGACACAACACACGCCACCAACGGCCGAGCAGAAAGAGAAGTTGCCGCTGCATATCCCGTTGGATATCGAACTGTACGACAACGAAGGCAAGGTGATTCCGCTGCAGCATAACGGCCATCCGGTGCATCATGTGCTGAATGTCACCGAGGAGTTCCAGACCTTTATTTTCGATAACGTGCACTTCCAGCCAGTACCGTCACTGCTGCGCGAATTTTCTGCGCCGGTGAAGCTCGACTATAAATGGAGTGATGCGCAGCTGACATTCCTGATGCGTCACGCCCGCAATGATTTCTCGCGCTGGGATGCTGCGCAAAGCCTGCTGGCGACCTACATTCGCCTGAATGTGGCACGCCATCAGCAGGGACAACCGCTGTCGTTACCGTTGCACGTGGCGGATGCCTTCCGCGCGGTGTTACTGGAAGAGCAGAGCGATCCGGCGTTAACGGCACTGATTTTATCGCTGCCCTCCGAGAATGAAATCGCGGAGCTGTTTGAGGTGATCGATCCTCAGGCGATTTCTGCAGTGCGTGCCGCGCTGGTACACGCGCTGGCAACCGAACTGAGCGATGAATTGTATGCCGTGTATCTGGCAAACCAGAGCCAGGAATACAAGGTAGAGCATGCAGAGATTGGCAAGCGCTCACTGAAAAATGTCTGCCTGAGCTATTTGGCGTTCGCCGATGTAGAGCAGGCGGATAAGTTAGTGCAGGCGCAGTATCAGCAGGCCACCAATATGACGGATGCACTGGCTGCGCTCTCAGCAGCAGTGGCAGCGCAGTTGCCGTGTCGTGAAGCCTTGCTGGCCGCGTATGACGAGCGCTGGCATCAGGATGGCCTGGTGATGGACAAATGGTTTGTGCTGCAAGCCACCAGCCCGGCGGACAACGCATTGAGCAAGGTGCGTGAACTGCTCAATCATCGTTCTTTCACCATGGGTAACCCGAACCGCATTCGTTCACTGATTGGGGCTTTTGCGGCCGGCAACCCAGCAGCGTTCCACGCCAAAGACGGCAGTGGTTATCAGTTCCTGGTGGAGATGTTGACCGATCTCAACACGCGTAATCCGCAAGTGGCGGCACGTATGATCGAGCCATTGATTCGTCTGAAACGTTATGATGCCGGTCGTCAGGCATTGATGCGTCAGGCGCTGGATACGTTAAAAGGGCTGGATAAGCTGTCGGGCGATCTGTACGAGAAGATCACCAAAGCGTTGAACGCCTGTTAAGGTAAAAGCCGCATCACAATGATGCGGCTTTTGCTGAACTCACTGCCACTTTCTCTGGTTGCGTGGAGTGGCAGTGGCACTATCCCGATCGACTTCGACTTCGAATCCGACTAACGCTGCTGGGCGAATTTCAGCGGCTGCTCTGCCGGACTGCGCTTCATCACACGATCCAGCACTTCTGCTTCCAGTTCCGCCAGTCGCGCCGACCCACGTCGACGTGGTCGCGCGAGGTCCACGGTTAAATCCAGCCCAATCTGCCCCTCTTCAATCAGCAATACGCGATCGGCCATCGCCACTGCTTCACTGACATCATGGGTGACCAGCAACACCGTGAAGTTATGTTGTTGCCATAGCGATTCAATCAATCCCTGCATCTCAATACGCGTCAGTGCATCCAGCGCACCCAGGGGTTCATCCAGCAGCAACAAACCCGGTCGATGAATCAACGCGCGAGCCAGCGCCACACGCTGCTTTTGCCCACCCGATAGCGCCGCTGGCCACTCGTTAGCGCGATCGGCTAAACCTACCGCCTCCAGTGCTTCCAGCGCGGCAGCCCGCCATTCACGCCCCTTCAAACCCAGACCCACATTATCGATAACTTTTTTCCACGGCAGCAGACGCGCATCCTGGAACATGAGGCGCGTGTCTTCGCGAGCTTGCGCCAACGGCGCAGTCCCTGCCAGCAGTTCACCGCGCGAAGTGGATTCCAGTCCCGCCAGCAGGCGCAGCAGGGTACTTTTACCGCATCCGCTGCGGCCCACTACCGCAACAAACTGCCCTGCCGGGATATGCAGATTGATGTTGTTGAGGATGGTGCGATCACCATATTGCTTGCTGACGCCGTTAACGCCAACCGGGGTGCCGCTGTTCAGACGCGACGGGCTTAACGTTGCGTTGCTCATGCGTTCTCCTTCAATTGATAAGCCGGATGCCAGCGCAGCCATACGCGCTCCAGCAGTTGAGCGGCGACATCGGCCAGTTTGCCGAGCAGCGCGTAGAGAATGATGGCGACCACCACCACATCGGTTTGCAGAAACTCACGTGCATTCATCGCCAGATAGCCAATGCCAGAGTTGGCCGAGATAGTTTCAGCCACGATCAGCGTCAGCCACATCAGGCCCAGCGCAAAGCGCACGCCGACCATGATCGAGGGCAGCGCACCCGGCAGAATCACCTGAATAAACAGACTCCAGCCAGAAAGACCATAACTGCGCGCCATCTCCACCAGACCGCGATCGATATTACGGATACCGTGATAAGTGTTGAGGTAAATCGGGAATAAGGTGCCGAGTGCCACCAGGAAAATCTTGGCTGACTCATCGATGCCAAACCACAGGATCACCAGCGGGATCAATGCCAGATGCGGCACGTTGCGCAGCATCTGCACTGAGGTATCCAGCAAACGTTCACCCACGCGTGAGGTGCCGGTGATCAAGCCAAGCACCAAGCCGATCGAGCCGCCAATGGCAAAGCCAATCGCCGCACGCCAGCCACTGATGGCGAGGTTTTGCCACAATTCACCACTCACCGTCAGCTTCCAGAACGTAATAATGATGTTTTCCGGTGAGGGCAGAATACGTGTTGAAAGCCAGCCCACCTGAGAGGCGAGCTGCCACACCGCCACCAGCAGCACCGGTAAGGCCCAGGGCAGCAGGGCATTACTCAGCTGTTTTTGAAACTTTGCCATCCTGAACTCCTTAGCTCTGAGACACTTTCTGTGGGGTGAAATCGTTGGCAACCGCTTCACCGTGCGCTTGCACCACTCGAGGTTTCGGCACTTCAGGGATAGCCAAATCAAGGTGTGGGAACAGCAGCTCACCGACACGATAGGCCTCTTCAAGATGCGGATAGCCTGAGAGAATAAAGGTCTCGATGCCGAGGTCGCTGTACTCCTGCATACGTGCAGCCACGGTTGGGCCATCGCCCACCAGCGCAGTACCGGCACCGCCACGCACCAAACCCACGCCTGCCCACAGGTTCGGGCTGATCTCCAGTTTGTCACGACGGCCACCGTGCAGCGCGGCCATGCGCTGCTGACCGACAGAATCGGTACGGGCAAAGGCCGCTTGCGCTTTGGCAATGGTGGCATCGTCGAGATGAGCAATCAGGCGACCCGCTGCCTGCCAGGCCTCTTGATTGGTTTCGCGCACGATGACGTGCAGACGAATGCCGAAGCGCACTTTACGGCCCTGCGCAGCCGCTTTGGCACGCACTTGATCAATTTTCTCTTTGACTAATGCCGGGGGCTCGCCCCAGGTGAGATAAACATCGACCTGCTCAGCGGCGAGATCCTGCGCGGCATCGGATGAACCGCCAAACCACAGCGGTGGACGTGGCTGTTGTACCGGTTTGAACATCAGGCGTGCACCGCGCACTTTGACGTGTTTACCCTCGTAATCCACGGTTTCGCCTTCTGAAACGCGACGCCATACGCGGGTGAACTCCGCGGATTCTTCATAACGCTCGCGATGATCGAGGAACACGCCGTCACCCGCCAGCTCTTCAGGATCGCCGCCAGTGACCAGGTTAAACAGCGCGCGCCCGTTGGACAGACGGTCAAGCGTCGCGGCCTGGCGCGCTGCCTGAGTGGGTGAAATCACGCCCGGACGCAGCGCCACAAGGAAGCGCAAACGTTGCGTCACTGGAATCAGTGACGCGGCCACCAGCCAGGCATCTTCGCAGGAGCGGCCGGTGGGGATCAGCACGCCGCCAAAGCCAAGGCGATCGGCGGCCTGAGCAATCTGCTGCAGATAACCGTGATCGACAGGACGCGAACCTTCGGCGGTGCCAAGATAGTGCCCATCACCGTGGGTCGGGAGAAACCAGAATACGGATATGCTCATGATTCAATTCCTTATGGCTGGGCGGACTGTGGATGCCAGATGCGGTCAGTGATGTTCACTTTTACCGGCATCAGATGATTGGCATAAAACAGGTCGGCCGTTTGCTGTTGGGCCTGCGCAGTATGTGCGCTGACCGGCGTAATCGTGGTGGGTGGACGATGGTCGAGATAGCTGGCAATCACCGGCTTGGGTAAGCCCATCGCCTGTGCCAGCAGGTCGATGCTTTGGGCGCGTTGGCTGCGGGTCAGCGCATCGGCATCACTAAAGGTTTGCAGCACTTGCTGGACAAATGGACCGTTGGCTTCGGCATATTTGCGTGTGGCTAAATAGAAGGAACCGGTCTGGTTTAGCTTGCTGCCATCAGCCAGCACGCGCACGTTGCCTTGCAGTAAGGCGGCAGAGTAGTAAGGATCCCAGATTGCCCAGGCATCGACATCGCCCTGCTGGAAAGCGGCTCGCGCATCGGCAGGGGTCAGATAGGTGGGCTGGATATCTTTAAAACTCAGGCCGGCCTGCTCCAGCGCACGCAACAATAAGTTGTGTGAACTGGAGCCCTTCTGAAAGGCCACTTTATGGCCTTTCAAATCGGCAACACGCTGAATCGGGCTGTCTTTGGGCACCAGAATCACTTCAGCCTGAGGTTTCGGTGGCTCGGAACCGACATAAAGCAGATCCGCGCCTGCTGCCTGTGCAAACAGCGGCGGAATATCACCGGTGCTGCCTAAATCAATGCTGTCGACATTCAGCGCCTCCAGCATTTGCGGTCCTGCTGGAAATTCAATCCATTTGATCTGTGTGTGGGGGAAACGCTGTTCCAGCATCTGGTGAGATTTTGCTAACACCATGCTCACCGATCCCTTTTGATATCCCACACGCAACTGCGCCGGGGCATCAGCGGCAATAACGTTGGCACTCAGCGCAACCAGCGCGGCAAAGGCCGGTAGCAGTAAAGCTGTAAACATCCTTTTCATGATTCTTCCTTTATACCGCTTGTGCGTAAGGTTGATGACGACGATGCAGTGCATGCCAGAATGTATCCAGCGCGTCGTCGATGCGATCGGCCAGCTGTGGATCCAGCTCTGGCTGGCGGTCGTAATTCACTATTTGCGTGTCGGTGGCAAACACGCCATGCAGCACTTCCTGGGCTTTTAGGGCATTCAAGACCGGCTTGAGCGCGTAATCCACGGCCAGCAAGTGGGATGCACTGCCGCCGCTGGCCAATGGCAACACCACTTTGTGTTCCAGGGCGCGTTCTGGCAGCAAATCAAGCAGGGTTTTCAGCGCACCCGAAAATGACGCTTTATAAATGGGGGTGGCAACAATCAGTCCGTCTGCCAGCGCCAGGTCGGCTTTCAACGCGTTGAGGGCTGGGGAGTCAAAGCGTGCATAGAGAAGATCGTCCGCCTGGAAGTTGTGAATATTCCAGGGAATGACTTCAACACCGCGTGCTTCCAACGCGTGCTGGCACAGGCTGAGCAGTGCAGTAGAGCGCGATGGGAAGCGAGGGCTGCCCGCCAGCGTAATAACCCGCATGGTCACTCCTTATAACTGAAAGTTATTGATTATCTGATATTGAGAACTGATGTGTTCAATACTGGCAGAGCGAGGAGATGGGCTTAAATGATTTATCCGGCAATCAAAAGGCGGAAAATGCAAAAGGGTTCATCAGAGTAAAATAGAGGTGGCAGAGTTAGCGCTGACGAATTGCGAATAGTCCTAAAAGGTCACTTTACTACCATTGGGAATGATTACTAACAATGAATGAAACGACAACTCATCGTTGCATGAGAAAGATTATTTTCTGTGCGGATATCTGTAACGACAGTTACGTTTCGAAAAACCTGGACTGATGGACAAGTGAAAATAATGAAGTGAAGTCGCACAGTTGAAAAAGTGAAAAAAAATGAGATAAATCAATTGAGCGCTAAGGTCTGTTTACTTTTCATTTAACTTATCAGGCGTTGCGGGAGGGGGTTATCTATCTGTTTATATTTTATAGATAAGTATTCCCTGACATCTATTCGCACATAAAATGTGTAACTTTCCCTCATCAGATGCGACAAAAGTTAAAGGCATTAATGTGAGGTATGCATTATTTCATAAAGGAGTTAGCAGGATTGATGTATTGCTAATGGTTTAAATCTCTTAATTAATTTTTGGCCCTGTGAAACTAAAATCCTATCTGCTTAACTGATCCCGAAATAACAATCTGGCCGTTTACATTGCGTTTAACCTTTTAGCGCAATGCTTTTACACAGGCACTTCTTGCCAGTGGCATTTCATTTCTTTCAACCGTTTTCGGGAAAGGTTTATGTCTAAAATCCTGTTATCTATTATTATTCCTACCTATAACGTAGAGAATTATATTGTCGAATGTGTTGACGCATTGCTTAAACAAATTGATTCGCCCAATGAGATTATTATTGTTAATGATGGATCTACCGATGGCACGCTGGCGTTGGTCGAGCGGCATTACGCGCATTTGCCGCAAGTGAAAATCATCACCACGACAAATGGCGGCGCTGGACAGGCGCGTGATACAGGAATGGCGGCAGCCCAAGGGGAGTTCCTGTTTTTCTGCGATCCGGATGATATTGTTGCAGATGGCTTGGTGGCTGAACTGCAGCAGGTGTATCAGGCGCATCCCGAGACCGAACTGTTCTGCTTCAATTCGCAGATGTTTGAGGATCACCAACGCCAGGTTACACGTCCTAAAGTGCGGCATGAGATGTTCGGGAAACAGCCGTCCTCACAGGTGTTCTCGCGCCTGCTGCGCAACGGCAGTTACACGTCTGCTGCATGGAATTATGCAGTGAAAAAAAGTCTGGTGCAGCAGCATGGTTTGCGCTTTCGTGACCGGATTCATGAGGATCACCAATTCACCCTTTCGGCTTTCGTTCTCTCAAATCATGCGTGGGTAAGTCAGAAAGTGTATTACCACCAACGCGTGCGCAACGGGTCACTGACTAACAGCCGTAAGAGTCAGGAGTACTTCCAGCAACGGTACAATGCCTTTATGCAGGCCTACAGCACCCTGAAAATGGCTTTAAAGGACTCGCCATTAAAAAAGGAAATTGAGAAAGCCTATTTAATGCACTCTTTCCGCTTGATGATTTATCTCTCGTTGTACAATGGTACAGCCGTGCCGGAATATGTGATTAATGCCATTCGATTTTTGGGTGGGCAATTTGAGCCAGCCAATATCAAAGAGTGGTTGCTTATTCAGCGTCCGCATATGTTTATCCTGTTGCAGAATTTTAAAGTCGGAAGAGAGTTAAAACGAGCAGCATGATTCCTGTTTATTCCACTGAGTTTAAATAATTCTGTGGCAACAGTAGTAAGTGAAATGTAATAATTCGCTTCGGCAGCGATAAAAATGTTACCGATGATGAGCCATTCATGAAATTGTCATCCTTTCTTTTGTCGCATGCGAGAAGGGCAGGATACATATTTATTCCTATGTGGAATTCATTAATCGGTCTTACCTAATGTGGGAAAAAACGCATTTTAGCACCAGTGCTGAAATTAAGAATAAGTCCGGTAGGCAGTTATGCTGTTCTGTGTCAGGCTCTATTTTTAGCGAATTTTCCCAGACGCCTCGATACTTATGTCAATTAAACGAAACGCCATCGCCAACTATGTTGGTCAGATTTACCTGACACTGTCGGGTATTCTGGTAGTACCGCTTTATATTCATCATTTGGGGATGGAAGCGTATGGTTTAGTCGGATTCTTTTCGATTCTGTTAACCTGGTTGCAATTGCTGGATGCCGGGGTATCCACCACTTTGATGCGTGAAGCGGCCCGCTATCGCGCTAATCAAACTGAGTTTATCTGGTTCCCCTCGTTATTTGCTGCGCTGTCGAAATTCTTCCTGATTTCAACTGTGGTGCTGGTGGTCATCGGTTGGGTGGCAACGCCGTGGATTGCCCATCACTGGCTGGACGCCCAGCATTTGCCGTCCTCGGATGTGGTTATCGCAGTAGCAATTATGGTGATTACCGCGGCCATTCGCTGGCGGACCAGCCCTTATCGCAGCGTTATTGTCGGCTTTGAACATCAGGTTTGGCTGAATGGCGTCAATCTGGTGATCGTCACACTGCGCACCTTTGGCGCCGTACTGGTTATCCAGCTGTTCTCTAATCCAGTATTGAGTTTCTTTATCTGGCAACTGTTGGTCTCGATTGCCGAAGCGGTGTGCCTGATTTACAAATGCTTCCAACTGGTTCCGGCCTCGGCGCGCAGGCAGAAGCATGAAAATCTTAAAGAAGTATTGAAGCCTTTTATTCGCTTTGCCCTCAGCGCGGCTTACGCCAGTGCAGTCTGGACATTTATTTCCCAGATCGACCGTCTGGTGCTGTCAAAAACATTGCCGCTGAGTGAATACGGCTCCTTTACCGTGGTGGCCACGGCCGCAACTGGCATTATTTTGCTGAGCAGCCCGATTATGCAGGCCATCGTGCCGCGCATGACCGGGATGAAAACCAAAAAAGAGGGTGATGACCAGTCGCTCGTGCTGTATCGCTATACCACCCAAGCGGTTGCGATCTTCATGGCCCCGCTCAGTATTACGATTGCCTGTTTCTCCGCGCCGCTGCTGTGGGCATGGACACAGAACCAGCAAGTGGTGAATGAGATGTCATTCGTGCTCAGTTTGTATGCGCTGGGCAGCGGAGTGCAGGCCATCTGCGGTTTGCTTTATCACCTGCAATACATCAACGGCAACCTCAAGCTTCACGTTAAAGGTTTCTCCTGTTTCGCCATTGTGCTGGTGCCACTCAACATCTTTGCCGCTCTCCATTTCGGTGCCCATGGCACGGGCTGGCTGTGGTTAGGGCAAAATGTCTTCTATCTCTTCGGTTGGGCGTGGTTGGTGCATCGCCGTTTCGCGCCAGGCATCCATTTTACGTGGTTGACGCGTGACGTAATGTTGGTGTGGGTGGTGGCTGGCGTGATGGCATGGCTCTGCTCGCTGTTGCCGATCAGTTGGGATCAAAATCGCTGGCTTAATCTGCTGTGGCTTGGATTGTTTGGCATGGTGAATTTGGGCGTGTGTTGTCTGCTACACAGTCTGGTGATTAAACGTCTGCATCTGCCGTTCAATAAGGGCTTTAATGTTGAGGAGAGAGAATGAGCGATCAGCGTACGAAAACGACCATCACGGTGATCATTCCTAACTGGAACTGTGCCCCCTGGCTGGAAGAAGCCATTGATTCGCTAGTGGGGCAATCTTCGCCGCCCGACCAGATTATTGTCATTGATGACGGATCCACCGATAACAGCGTGGAGCTACTCCAGCAGCTGGCTAAACGCTATCCGCAAATGACATTATTACAATCTCAGCGCGGCGGCGTGAGTGCTGCTCGTACGCGCGGACTGGAGATCGCCACGGGTGACTTCATCTACTTTATGGATGCAGATGACTTCGTCGGTATAACGCTGTTTGCTGATTTTCAACGGGCCAAAGCGCAGCATCCAGAAATGGAATTATTCTGCTTTGGCGCCAAAATGTTTACTGATTTACCGCTCGGCCAGCGTCAGTATCAGCCGTTTCATCAGCGGAAGATGCAGGGGGCTTTCCCGGGGGGCAGCACAACGCTGCGCCACATGATGACTCATCAGTCAGCGCACCGCGTGTTATGGAGCAGCATCGTTTCTCGCCATCTTATCGAACGCGTAGGTGTGACGTTTTTGCCAATTCAAAACCATGAAGACGCTCCTTTTATGTTCGCGCTGTACATGCAGGCACAAGAAGTGGTGTTCTCTCACGAAAGCTATTACTACAAGCGATTTATGGTGACCTCGCTCTCACAACGAAAAGCGACGTTTTCATGGGTGGAAAACTACTTTATTGCGCGAGGTAACAGCGAGCGCTTCATGCAGGCGTGGGGATTGGCTGCGGATGAGTGGTTACTTGATCGTTATTACGAACCCGTGATGTACGGGTGTTTGATCGAGATGCGTAAAAATGACATTAATGTCCCGCAGGAGTGGCATGTTACCATTGACCAACTGATACGCAAAGTGACGGGCGAAAGTAAACGCATGAAACTGCAGTGGTACTATCCCACGCTCTACAACGGCCTGAAAGCGAGTCGCAGCCTGCTGGCGCGTTATACCGGTAAGCGCTGATTTCGATCAACTCCGCATCACCTGATTAAATTTACTTTTGCGCCAGAGGCCTTTACCATTCTGGCGCACAAATTTCCGTGCACCCGACTTCTTCGCTTCCGCCATTCAGGAGAGTGCATGTTATATCCTATCGTCCGGCCGGCGCTGTTTAAGCTCGATCCAGAGCGTGCGCACGAACTCACCTTTCAACAATTACGTTTTATCAGCGGAACGCCGCTGGAAGGACTGATTCGCCAGTCGCTGCCGTCACGCCCGGTGACCTGCATGGGATTGACTTTCCCTAACGCGCTGGGGCTTGCTGCAGGCCTCGATAAAAACGCAGAGTGCATTGATGCCTTTGGTGCGATGGGTTTCGGCTTCGTGGAAGTCGGGACGGTGACGCCACGTCCACAGCCTGGCAATGATAAGCCGCGCATGTTCCGTCTGGTGGAAGCGGAAGGGATTATTAATCGCATGGGCTTTAATAATCACGGCGTCGATCACTTAGTCGAGAACGTTAAAAAAGCACGCTTCAAAGGCATCCTCGGTATCAATATTGGCAAAAATAAAGATACGCCAGTGGAGCAAGGCAAAGACGATTATCTGATCTGCATGGAAAAGGTGTATGCCCATGCAGGTTATATTGCCATCAATATTTCATCGCCAAACACACCTGGATTACGCACGCTGCAATATGGCGAAGCGCTGGACGATCTGCTTTCGGCGATCAAATTAAAACAAAAAGAGCTGCAGGAACGGCACCTTAAATATGTGCCGGTCGCGGTGAAGATCGCGCCGGATCTTTCTGAAGAAGAATTGATCCAGGTTGCCGACAGTTTGGTGCGCCATGAAATTGACGGTGTCATTGCCACGAATACCACGCTTGATCGTGCTTTAGTTGCTGGACTTAAATATGCCGATGAGATGGGTGGATTAAGTGGCCGTCCGGTGCAGTCACGCAGTACTGAAGTGATTCGCCGCTTGTCGCAAGAGTTGCAGGGTCGCTTACCTATTATTGGCGTCGGTGGTATTGATTCACTGGTTTCCGCTCGTGAAAAAATGGCCGCAGGGGCCACATTAGTGCAGATATACTCTGGCTTTATTTATAAAGGCCCAGGTTTAATTAAAGATATCGTGACCCATCTCTAAGACATTTCCCACTTTCCCGCGCCGGGGGGTTTATTTATCCCTTCGGCTCGTTTATATTTTGTCCTGCTGATGTTTTTTTCAGCTTTTCCTTAGGCTGATATTTTTAAATCTAGCGTTCGGCCCCCTAAATAATTCGCTTTGTCGTAAGGCGGCAAGTGGGTGAATCCCCTGGAGCTTACTTAAGTAAGTGACGGGAGTGAGCACACGCAGCCAACGCAATTGCAGAGTGAAGTATGACGGGGATAGCGCAGCGATAACTACAGGGCATATCATGAAGTTTAAACCTGATGATAACTGGCGTTGGTATTTTGACGCAGAACACGATCGTATGATGCTGGATTTGGCTGATGGCATGCTATTTCGTTCGCGCTTCTCGCGTAAAATGCTGACACCGGATGCCTTTAATGTCAGTGGTTTTTGTGTCGATGACGCTGCACTGTATTTTACGTTTGAAGAGCGTTGCCGACAGAGTGGATTAAAAGGCGAACAGCGCGCTGAATTAGTGTTAAACGCATTAGTCGCGAGTCGTTTTTTAAAACCGCTCATGCCAAAAAGCTGGCATTTCACCAGCCATGCTCAGAGCTGGCAACCCGCATCAGGCGATATGGTGGCCGTGACGCTGGCCGATAGCGGCGAACAGGCGCAATTGCTGGTGGTCGAAAGTGGCGAAAATGCGGCGCTGTGCCTGCTGGCGCAAAATACATTATCGGTAGCCGGTAAAGGTATGCAGTTAGGCGATGCGATTAAGATCATGAACGATCGTTTGCGACCGCATCAGCAGGAACAAAACGCCCACTTTGCGCGGGCGGTTTAAGCGTTTAAGCCAGAACAATATCGCCTGCTGGAATACAGCTACAACTGAGAATCGTGCCGTCTGCGCGCACTGCGCTCTGTTTCATCGCCTTCACTTCGCCCGATACCAGCGTCATTTTGCAGCTACCGCATATCCCGGCACGGCATGAGTAGGGAATGCGAAAGCCCTGCATCTCCAGTTGTTCCAGTAGCACTTGCTGGTTGTCGCCGGTAAATTGACTGCCCTGATAGCCAATAATCACTTCTGCCTGTTGGCTGGTAACCGGTTTGAGGGTTTCCACCACCGCGCCCGCGCCGTAAGCTCGCGGTGTCTGACGAACCAAAACCGTGAGCTCATCGCCAACGCGGATCACGCCGCTGTTGCGGGCGATCAGATTCAGACCGAAATCGATATCTCCGCTACCGTCCTGACCGCTGCGGAAACGTTGTAACGTGGCCAGGGGTTCACCTTCGGGATGTTTGCGTCCGCTTTCGGTGCCAACGGTGGTGAATACACAGCGGCTGCAAGGCTTGGGCATATCAAAAACAATCTCGCCGATTTTAATCTGCTTCCAGCTGTCTTCATCCCATGCCGCTGCGCCGCTGACCACCAGGTTAGGGCGGAATTGCTCAACGCGAACGCTGGCCGGGCAACGCTGCTGCAGATCCTGCAGTGACGACATATTCACCAGCAGGAAGGGAAAACCATCCGCGAAACTCAGCGATACCTCATCAAATTTTTTCACCCGCCGCTTGGGAGCAACACCGGTCCAGCGCAATTGCACGGGACGCGGGAAGAATTCGCTCAGCCAATCATTAATTTCAGCGGGCGCAATATGCGAGGTGAAATGATTCCCCCACACTTCAGTGGGTGACAACTGCGCCGTGAAATCGCTAAAGCGAATTAGCGCCTGGCTGCCATCTGGGGCATTTAAAAATAAGCCATCAGGCAACAGCGCGGGGGTAAAACGCACCATGTCCGGATACTGTCGTGCAGTAATAAAGGTGCCGTCCAGTTCGGTCACCATGAAGATGCGATCAAACGCCAGACCACTCTCCAGCACCTGTGCATGAGACAGTTGCAAGCCGCGCATGGATTTGACCGGATGGATATAGAGGCGAGAAAGCGTAATCATCGAGACTCCAACAGGACAAAAAGAAGCTAACTTTATGACATAGGACGCTGATTCGCTATAATGCGCAACAATTTTAGCAAGAGTAAAAAGTGACGATATGAATTCTCTGTTTGCCAGTACGGCGCGTGGGCTCGAAGAGCTGTTAAAAACTGAGCTGGACGCGCTGGGTGCGCAGGATTTGCAGGTGGTGCAGGGCGGCGTCCACTTCCGTGCCGATGACCGTGTGATGTACCAAAGCCTGCTGTGGAGCCGACTGGCTTCGCGTATTTTGCTGCCGCTGGGAGAATTTGGCGTCTGGAGCGATCTCGACCTGTATGTGGGCGCGCAGAGCATTCCCTGGACCGAGATGTTCGACAGCAGCACCAGCTTTGCGATTCACTTTAGCGGCACCAATGAGGTGATCCGTAACAGCCAGTTCGGCGCGTTGCGTATTAAAGATGCGATCGTTGACAGCTTCACGCGGCAGAACCTGGAGCGTCCAAGTGTGGATCGTGAACAACCGGGCATTCGCATTAATGCGTGGCTGAATAAAGATCGCGTGAGCATCGCACTGGATCTGAGCGGCGATGCGCTGCATCAGCGTGGCTATCGTCAGCAAACCGGCCAGGCCCCGCTGAAAGAAACGCTGGCGGCCGCGATTGTGATGCGTTCTGGCTGGCAGAGCACCACGCCATTGATCGACCCGATGTGCGGTTCCGGTACTTTACTGCTGGAAGCGGCATTGATCGCCACCGATCGCGCGCCGGGCCTGCTGCGTAGCCATTGGGGCTTCAACCGCTGGAAAAGCCATAATCAGGCGGTCTGGCAAGACGTACTGGCTGAGGCGAAAGAGCGTGCCCGTGTGGGCACCGCAGCCACAACCGCGCGTTTCTTCGGTTACGACAATGACAGCCGCGTGCTGGAATCCGCGCGTGCCAATGCGCGTCGTGCTGGTGTGTTCGAGCTGTTCACCTTTGCTCAGCAGGATGTGATTAAGCTGAAAAACCCGCTGGCGGGCCAGGAGATCACGGGCACCGTGCTGAGCAACCCGCCTTACGGCGAACGTCTGGAAAGCGAACCCGCGTTGATTGCGTTACACAGCCTGCTGGGACGTATCATGAAGCAGCAGTTTGGTGGCTGGAATCTGTCGCTGTTCAGTGCTTCACCGGAACTGCTGAGCTGCCTGCAACTGCGCGCCGACCGCCAGTTCAAAGCCAAAAACGGCCCATTGGAATGTGTGCAGAAAAACTACCAGCTGGCCGCGACCAGCGGTGAAGGTAGCGCACAGATTGCCGAAGACTTTGCCAACCGTCTGCGTAAGAACATCAAGAAGCTGGAAAAGTGGGCGAAGCAGTCCAACATTGAATGCTATCGCTTGTATGATGCCGACTTGCCGGAATACAACGTCGCGGTAGACCGTTACGGCGACTGGGTGGTGATTCAGGAATATGCCCCGCCGAAAACCGTGGATGCCAATAAAGCACGCCAGCGTCTGTTCGATGTGATCAGCGCTACCCTGAGCGTGCTGGAGATCCCGGCCAATCGACTGGTGATGAAAACCCGTGAGCGCCAGAAGGGTAAAAATCAGTATCAGAAGCTGGGAGAAAAGGGCGACTTCTTCGAAGTCCAGGAGTTTGACGCGCGTCTGCTGGTGAATCTGACCGATTATCTTGACACTGGTTTGTTCCTGGATCACCGTCTGGCCCGCCAAATGCTGGGCAAGATGAGTGCCGGTAAAGACTTCCTGAATCTGTTTGCCTACACCGGCACTGCCAGTGTGCATGCGGGTCTGGGCGGCGCGAAAACCACGACGACTGTGGATATGTCTCGCACTTATCTGGAATGGGCCGAGCGTAACCTGCGTCTTAACGGTCTGACCGGACGCCAGCATCGACTGATGCACGCCGATTGCCTGAGCTGGTTGCGTGACAGTGACGAACAATTTGATGTGATCTTCATCGATCCACCGACGTTCTCTAACTCCAAACGAATGGAAGACGATTTTGACGTGCAGCGCGATCACATGATGCTGATGCAGAATCTGAAACGTCTGCTGCGTCGCGGTGGCACCATTATGTTCTCGAATAACAAGCGCGGCTTCAAAATGGACCTCGACGGCTTAGCCGCTCTGGGTCTGCAGGCGCAGGAAATTACCCAAAAAACGTTGTCGCAAGATTTCGCACGCAACCGTCAAATTCACAACTGCTGGCTGGTTAGCCACGCCGGTAAGGAATAAGTTTTATGTCACTGATCAGTATCCATGGCGCTTACCTCTCATTCAGCGATGCGCCGCTGTTGGATAACACCGAACTGCACATCGAAGAGGGCGAACGCGTCTGTCTGGTGGGCCGTAACGGTGCCGGTAAATCCACATTAATGAAAATCATCAACGGCGAGCAACCGCTGGATGATGGCCGCATTATTTACGAACAAGATTTGGTGGTGGCACGTCTGCAACAGGACCCACCTCGCAACATCACCGGTTCAGTCTACGATTTCGTCGCTGAAGGCGTTGCGGAACAGGCTGAGCATTTGAAAGCCTATCACGCGATTTCTCATCTGGTGATGGAAGATCCTAGCGAGAAAAACCTCAACGAAATGGGTCGTCTGCAAACCATTCTGGATCATCAGAATTTGTGGCAACTGGATAGTCGTATTAATGACGTATTGCAGCAGATTGGTCTGGAAGCCGACACCGAGCTTTCCTCACTCTCCGGCGGTTGGTTGCGTAAAGCCGCGCTGGGCCGTGCGCTGGTGAGCAATCCGCGCGTGCTGATGCTCGATGAACCAACTAACCACCTCGATATTGAAACTATCAACTGGCTGGAAACCTTCCTCAAAACCTTTACCGGCAGCATCGTGTTTATCTCGCACGACCGTTCGTTTATCCGCAATATGGCGACGCGTATTGTCGATCTCGACCGCGGTAAACTGGTTTCATGGCCGGGCGATTACGATCAATTCCTGGTGGGTAAAGAAGAAGCACTGCGCGTCGAAGAGATGCAGAACGCGGAGTTTGACCGCAAGCTGGCGCAGGAAGAAGTCTGGATTCGCCAGGGCATCAAAGCGCGCCGTACCCGTAATGAAGGCCGCGTGCGCGCATTAAAAGCGCTGCGTCGTGAACGTTCAGAACGCCGTGATGTGATGGGCAAAGCCAACATGCAGGTTGGGGAAGCCGCGCGTTCAGGCAAGATTGTGTTTGAGATGGAAAACGTCAACTACAGCGTGGATGGCAAAACGCTGGTGCGTGATTTCTCTACTCAGGTGCAGCGCGGCGATAAGATCGCCCTGATTGGTCCGAACGGCTGTGGTAAAACCACCTTACTGCGTCTGATGCTGGATGAGTTAAAAGCCGACAGTGGTCGCGTGCACTGCGGGACTAAACTGGAGATCGCTTACTTCGATCAGCACCGTGCCGAACTGGATCCGGATCGTACCGTGATGGATAACCTCGCGGAAGGTAAGCAGGAAGTGATGGTGAACGGCAAGCCGCGCCATGTGCTGGGCTATCTGCAGGACTTCCTGTTCCATCCGAAGCGTGCGATGACGCCAGTGCGTGCGTTATCCGGTGGTGAACGTAACCGCCTGTTGTTAGCGCGTTTGTTCCTGAAACCCAGCAACCTGTTGATTCTCGATGAACCGACCAACGACCTCGATGTGGAAACGCTGGAGCTGTTGGAAGAGTTGGTGGATGGTTATCAGGGCACCGTGATGCTGGTGAGCCACGATCGTCAATTCGTCGATAACACCGTGACCGAGTGCTGGATCTTTGAAGGCAACGGTGAGATTGGAGCCTTTGTCGGTGGCTATCACGATGCACAACTGCAGCGCAGCGCCTATAAGCAAACCAAATCCGCCACGGTGAAAACCCCCTCGGCTGCACCAAAAGCCGCGGATAAAAATGAGCCAAAACGCAGCGCAAACAAACTAAGCTATAACCTGACGCGTGAACTGGAACAGCTGCCGCAAAAACTGGAGCAACTGGAAACGCGTATTGGTGAACTGCAGGCGAAGATGAGCCATCCAGACTTTTTCAGCCAGCCGCATGACAAAACTCAGCCCGTTTTGGATGCCTTAGCGCAGACCGAAAAAGAGCTGGAAGTGGCGTTTGAACGCTGGGAAGAGTTAGAAGCGCTGAAAAACGGCGCGTAACACAGAGGACGTCAGTATGTGTGCAACGGATCAGGCGCATCAGTGGATTCTCTGTCCACAGTGTGATTTAACCGTAAAACTGCCTGCCGTGCCGGTGGGCAGTCGCGCGCGCTGTCCACGTTGTCATACCACGCTGACGGCTAACTGGCATGAGCCGCGAAAACGTCCCACCGGGTACGCTTTCGCGGCGCTGTTTATGCTGGTGTTGGCGAATCTGTTTCCCTTCATCAATATGCATGTGGCCGGGCTGAGCAGCCAAATCTCGCTGCTCGATATTCCCTCGGTGATGGACCGTGAAGATTACCGTAGCCTGGCGACACTGTTCCTGCTGTTCGTGCAGGGAATTCCCGCGTTTTGCATGATCACCATTCTTCTGTTGGTGAATCGCGTGCGTATGCCGCACAGCTTGCGTCTTGGGCTGGCGCGTATTTTATTCCAGCTACGCAGTTGGGGCATGGCCGAAATCTTTATGGCGGGCGTGTTGGTGAGCTTTGTGAAACTGATGGCCTACGGCGAAATTGGCCTTGGCAGCAGTTTCTGGCCGTGGTGTCTATTCTGTGTATTACAGCTGCGCGCATTTCAGTGCGTAGATCGGCGCTGGGTGTGGCAGAGCATAGATCCACTCCCGGCATTGCCGATGGTGCCGCAAGCCGGAATCAGTGGGTTGAAGCAGGGACTGCGCAGTTGTCCTTGCTGTACCGCTGTCTTATCTGTCGGGCAAGCTGAGTGTCCCCGCTGTGGCGTGGTCGCTGCACCGCGACGTAAGCACAGCTTGCAATGGACGCTGGCACTCTTGATCACCTCGGTGATGCTGTACATTCCCTCAAACATCATGCCGATTATGGTCACCGAGACGCTCGGCTCGCAGTATCCCTCGAACATCATGGCCGGGGTGATTCTGCTGTGGAGCGATGGATCCTGGCCAGTGGCGCTGGTGATCTTTATCGCCAGCATCATGGTGCCTTCACTCAAAATGCTGGCAATTGCCTGGCTATGCTGGCATGCCAGCGGTCGTGGTCAGCGTGATGATGAGAAAATGCACGTGGTGTATGAGGTGGTGGAATTTGTTGGCCGTTGGTCAATGATTGATGTTTTTGTCATCGCTGTGTTATCCGCGCTGGTGCGGATGGGGCAGCTGATGAGTGTTTACCCTGCGCCAGGCGCGCTACTGTTTGCCATGGTGGTGATTCTTACCATGTTTGCAGCGATGACGTTTGATCCGCGCCTGATTTGGGATCGATTACGGGAAACTGAACGAAAGGAGCCGTGTCTTGACGGACAACCATCACGGGACTGCTAAGGTCGACCAGATTAAACGCTGGTCACCGGTCTGGATTGTACCCATCGTCACGCTATTCATTGGTGGCTGGATCTTATTTTATCATTTCAGCCATCAGGGCCCTGAGGTGACATTAATCACCGAAAGCGCTGAAGGTATTGAGGCTGGAAAAACCACCATTAAGAGCCGCAGTGTCAATGTTGGTGTAGTGGAAAGTGCGGTATTAACTGACGATCTGCACCATGTGGAGATCAAAGCACGCCTCAATTCTGGTATGGAAAAACTGTTGCATGGCGACAGCGTATTCTGGGTGGTGAAACCGCAAATCGGGCGCGAAGGGATTACCGGTCTCGGCACATTACTTTCGGGTGCCTATATTGAATTGCAGCCAGGCACGAAGGGCGATCAACCTGAGCACTATCAACTGCTGGATGCGCCACCTCTGGCACCGCCGGATGCCAAAGGCATTCGCATCACACTCGACAGTAAAAAGGCCGGACAGCTAAATGCGGGCGATCCGGTGCTGTTCCGTGGCTATCGCGTGGGTACGGTTGAATCCAGCACCTTTGATACCGATAAACGCATGATGACCTATCAACTGTTCATCGCCGCCCCTTACGATCGTCTGATCACTACCAACGTCCGTTTCTGGAAAGACAGCGGCATCGCCGTCGACATGTCTGCCTCCGGCATGCGGGTGGAAATGGGTTCACTGACTACGCTGTTTAGCGGTGGTGTAAGTTTTGATGTGCCAGATGGCGCGGAGCTGGGGCAGATCGCCGAGAATAAAGCGGAATACCATCTGTTTGACGATCAGCGCAGCATCCAGGATTCGTTGTATACCACCCACACCGATTTCCTGCTGTTCTTTACCGATTCGATTCGTGGCTTGCAGGTAGGCGCACCGGTTGAGTTCCGCGGCATTCGTCTGGGTACCGTTTCACAAGTGCCTTACACCATTCCAGGTGTCAATCAGGCGTTGAATAACGATTATCGTGTTCCGATATTGATTCGCATCGAACCGGATCGCTTTATCAGCCGTCTGGGCGGAGATTTCAACCTTGAGCAGCATCTGCAGGATGGCAAGAAGCGAGGTCTGCGCGCCACGCTGAAAACCGGTAACCTGTTGTCGGGTGCGCTGTACATCGATCTGGACTTCTATGACAACGCACCGGCGTATAAAGGTCCAAATGAGATTGCGGGCCTGGAGGTGATTCCAACGGTCAGTGGTGGATTGAGTCAGATCCAGCAGAAGCTGACGGCAGCGCTGGATAAGATCAACGGTCTGCCATTAAATCCGATGATTACCGAAGCGACAGGCACCCTGAAAGAGAGCCAGCGTACGATGCAGCAACTGCAGAAAACTCTGGATAACCTCAATCACATCACTGCCAGCCCGGCGATGAAAACGCTGCCAGAAGATATGCAGCAGACGCTGCGCGAGTTGAATCGCAGCATGAAAGGCTTGCAGCCGGGTTCACCTGCTTATAACAAACTGGTGGGAGACATGCAGCGACTTGACCAGGTGCTGCGCGAATTGCAGCCGGTGCTGAAAACGCTCAATACCAAGAGCAATGCATTGGTGTTTGAAGCCAAACCGGGCCAGGATCCCCAGCCAAAGAGGGCGAAACAGTGAAAAAAGGGCTGATTATTGGTGCGATGCTGCTCCTGGCAGGTTGTAGCAGCACCATCGAAAACACCTATTATCAACTGCCTGCGGGCAGCAACGTCGCGCGTGTAGACAGCGCATCCAGCGGCAACCAGCCAATGATTTGGGTCGAGCAAGTGTCGGTGCCGGATTATATGGCAGGGAACGGTTTGGTGTATCAAACCAGCGATGTAAAGTATGTGATTGCTGCCAATAACTTGTGGGCCAGTCCGCTGGATCAACAACTACAACAGACATTGATCAGCAACCTCAGCAAAGCGCTGCCGGGCCGAATTGTTGCCAGTTCTCCGCTGGGTGAAAGCCATGATACTTTGACGGTGAATGTGACCGGTTTCCAGGGTCGCTATGATGGCCAGGTTGTGGTGAGCGGAGAATGGCTCCTGCAACATCAAGGGCGCTTAATCAAACATGGCTTTAATCTGACTCTGCCGCAAAACGAAGATGGCTATGATGCGCTGGTGCGGACTCTGGCTATCGGCTGGCAGCAAACGGCACAACAAATCGCAAAAAGTGTCATTTCGCTAAATTAAGATTTGTTCGATGCTTATGCTAAGTCCCTGATTTGCCGTTGTGTGACGGACATCAAATCAGGGGCTTTTTTTATCGTCTTATCAGCCAGATATACACGGAATTGACAATTACAGATGTCGTTTTAACGTCAAATTGATGACATTGGCGTGAATTTTGCGCATTGATCTTTCTTCTGCTTGGGGTTAGAACATTACTGTGGTTGAACATTATATCGCCACTCTTTCTTTCCACCCAGAATCCACCAGACCTGAAATGAGGGAATCGAGGCATGAAGAGACAGAAAAGAGACCGCCTGGAACGTGCACATTCACGAGGCTATCAAGCGGGTATTACAGGCCGCTCAAAAGAGATATGCCCTTATCAAATGATCGATGCGCGGTCTTACTGGTTGGGAGGTTGGCGTCAAGCCATGGAGGACAGGTCGGCGGTGGCCTAGCACTGTCGGATGTCCATAAATGAAGGAAGAAACCTCCGCTGAATGCGGAGGTTTTCGTTTGGGGAATTAGAAAGCAGAGGTGTCTTTAAACAGACCCACTTTCAAATCTGTCGCGGTGTAGATCAGGTTACCGTCAACGAAGACTTCACCATCAGCCACGCCCATCACCAGCTTGCGGTTGATCACGCGCTTGAAGTGAATTTTATAAGTGACTTTCTTCGCGGTTGGCAGTACCTGACCGGTGAATTTCACTTCGCCCACGCCCAGTGCGCGGCCTTTACCTTCAGCGCCTAACCAGCCGAGGTAGAAGCCAACCAACTGCCACATAGCGTCAAGCCCGAGGCAGCCAGGCATGACCGGATCGCCTTTAAAGTGGCAATCGAAGAACCACAGGTCAGGGCGGATATCCAGTTCGGCTTCCACAAAACCTTTGTCAAATTTACCGCCGTCTTCGGTCATCATGACCACGCGGTCCATCATCAACATGTTATCAGAGGGAAGCGGCGGTCCATTTTCGCCAAACAGTTCGCCGCGACCTGAGGCAACCAGGTCTTCTTTGCTATAGGATTCGCGTTTATCTACCATGTTCTCAATATGCCTTCTTTTAGTGAAGCCCGAATATTAGCGAACAGTTGTACGCTGGGCAAATCAATCAGCTGTGGTTGAACCAGTTGAGCCAGCGGAATGGCCACGGACGATGACGAATTTCCTGCTGGTTCAGCTGTGCAATACGTTCCTGAATGGTATTGAGCAGTGATTCGCCGCTCTCACTTTGCCATGCGATACCGGTTAATAAGGGTAGCGCTTCATCCACGCTTTCGATTGCCCAGATGTGGAATTGCTCTTGCTTCACCGCATCGACCACAGCTTCGCTGAGGCTCAAATGGCGCACATTGCTGGCTGGCAGAATAACGCCTTGTTTACCTGTCAGCTCGCGTGACTGGCAAATGTTGAAGAAGCCTTCGATTTTTTCATTCAGGCCGCCAACAGGCTGCACATTACCAAATTGGTCCACGGAACCGGTCACCGCAATATGCTGGCTCAGTGGCTGATTGGCCAGTGCGCTAATCAGCGCGCAGAGTTCGGCCAGTGAGGCGCTATCGCCATCCACTTCGGAATAGGATTGTTCAAACACTAACGAGGCTGAGAAGGGCAGCTGTTGCTCGAGTTCAAGTTCAGCGATCAGATAAGCTTGCATAATCATCATGCCTTTCGCATGAATATTACCGCCCAGCTCGGCTTTACGCTCAACGTCAGTGAATTCACCATCACCTGGATGAACAACACAGGTGATACGCGACGGCTCGCCCCACGGACGCGGATGACCTGGAAACTCCACCACCGACAGACCATTAATCTGTCCCACCACTTCACCTTCAGTTTCAATCATAATCTGATTGAGCAGAATTTCGTCACGCATGCGGTCAGCCAGGTAGCTTTCACGCCATTCGCGTGCTTCCAGTGCTTCTTTTAATGCTTCAGCATTGATGACGTCACCGTGCAGCGCGGTTTCCTGCAGCTGACGGCGTAACCAGCGCGGGCAGAGCGGCAGGGTTTCTTGATCACCCGTGAAGCGAACCGCCTCATTGATCAAGAGCGGCCAGAAGTCGGCTGCAGGCTGATCCAAGCCGGCTTGTTCAGCCTGCGTGAGCGTCCACTGGCACCAGAAGGTCATGTCCTCTTCATCGGTGATCTGCAGGTTCTCTTCGAACTCGCTGTACAGTGCCATTTCATGCACTTCTGCATCCAATTCCTGGAAGCTGGCTAACGCATCACGATCGCCACAAAGTACCAGGCGTAGTTGCAGCGGCAGAGAAGGGATGGCCACTGGCAACGGTTGGCGTTCGTCCTGCGAATACCAGTCAAAGCGACCCTGCTCGATGCACTTACGCAGACGCAGCCATAGCAGTGGTTGAGCCAGTAGCGTATTCACGGAGAGGATTAAAGTGCCGCCATTGGCCTGATGAATCAATCCCGGCTCGGGCTGGATACGATCTTTGTACTGACGCACACAACCAAACAGCTGTTCTGCTTCAATCCAGTCGGCAAAGTGAACGCCGCCCTGACTGGTGAATGGCCGGTTAGCATCGCTGGGCGGCATCAGGCTGACCGTGTCGCCCATGACATGATAGTCACCGCCATACAGCGCGATCTCTTCAGGCTGGAAGCGCTGCGCGGCTTCGGCGATGCACGCGAGATAATCGCTGTTTTCCTGACTGCGTAATAGCAACAGAGGAAAACCTAAGGTTTGATGATGCAAATGCGCCAGCGCATTCAGCAGACGCGGCTGAACCGCGGCAAGACTATCGCTATCTTCCAGTGAGACATTTGAGAAAATGGATTGGTAGCGGATGCTATCCGGCTGCAGGGCTTGCCACGTAATTTGAGTGCTGGTCAAAATATTCGCATTAGTCAGATTTAGGAAAAGCGCGATTATACAGGAATCAACCTTGTTAAGCACTGCGGAGTTCCAGCCCGAAATGTGATGACCGCTACATGTTTTTCCTTGCTGCATCCGGGAAAAAAGCTGTTATTCTTAGTTTGTTACGTGATCACGATGAGATTCCGATGAAATACCAGCAACTCGAAAATCTTGAAAGTGGATGGAAGTGGAAATACCTGGTGAAAAAGCATCGGGAGGGTGAATTGATCACCCGTCATCTTGAGCTTAGCGCCGCGCAGGCTGCGGTGGATGCCTTACTGGCGATGGAAAATAGTCCAGTAGAGGTAGCGGAATGGATAGCTCAGCACATTCACCCCGATCTCGAGAACCGTCTGAAGCAGACTATTCGTGCGCGCCGTAAGCGGCACTTTAATGCGGAACATCAGCATACGCGTAAGAAGTCGATCGATCTGGAATATCTGGTGTGGCAGCGTCTGGCAGGATTGGCGCAGCGTCGCAGCAATACGCTATCAGAAACCATTGTGCAGTTGATTGAAGATGCCGAGCGCAAAGAGAAGTATGCCAGCCAGATGTCAACGCTTAAGCAGGATCTGCAGGCGATTCTGGGTAAAGGCGGATCAGAGAACGAATAGCGCTGATGTGTGCAGGATGATGGTGTTGTGAGTCAGTTGAAAAGAGATAAAAAAAACCCCGCCAGAGCGGGGTTTTTTATTGCGTGATAACTTAAGCCTGTGGCTGAGTTACAACGTCTTTGATACCTTTAACGTCGATTTCAACGCGACGGTCTGGCGCCAGGCAGTCGATCAGGGCATTACGGCCTTTCACGCTGTCACAGGTGTTGCCAGTCACTGGGTTAGATTTGCCCATACCGCGTGCAGAGATCTTGTTAGAAGGGATACCTTTAGAAACCAGGTAATCAACTACAGACTGAGCGCGTTTCTCAGACAGTTTCTGGTTGTACTGCTCTGAACCGATACGGTCAGTGAAGCCCAGTACTACAACAGAACCGTCTTTAGGATCCATTGAGCTCAGCTGGCTGTACAGCTGATCCAGAGCCTGCTGGCCTTCTGGTTTCAGAGTCGCTTTGTTGAAGTTGAACAGTACGTCAGACTTCAGAGTGAAACGCTTGGTTTCAACAACTGGCGCTGGAGCAGGTGCTGGAGCAACAACTGGTGCTGCTGCTTCATCCTGACCGAAACGGTAAGAAACGCCGACGCTCAGCATGCTGTTGTCTGGACGCGCACCAACGGTACCTGCGTCACCGATGTTGTTAACCCACTGATAGTCCAGGCGAGTCGCCCAGTTTTTGGTCAGTGCGTATTCAACACCAACAGCAGCCAGCGGAGAAACGCCGGTGTCGTGGTTGCTGATACGGTCGCCAGTGTTCAGATTGGCCTGCTTAGAGTCTGCACGCCATACCATGCCGCCCAGACGGGTATACACGTCCAGATCGTCAGTGATTGGGTAGCTCAGTTTAGCTGCCAGCTGAACGCCTTGTGCTTTGAATGCGCCGTTAACTTGGTCGCCTTTGTTAGGCATGCGGCCTAACCAGTCGTAGCCCAGCTCGAAGCCCAGGTATGGGTTAGCCTGGTAGCCCAGGAATGCACCAGCGCCAAGCTGAGATTCGTGAGTTGGACCGTCATTGTTCGCGTAACCGTTACCGTAGTAACCAGTATCGTGATACTGAGACCAGCCCAGTTTAGCACCGGTGTACCAGGTGTTATCTTTAGGAGCGGCCTGCGCTACGGTAGCGAAGCCAGCCAGTGCCACTGCAATTGCGATAGCTGTCTTTTTCATTTTTGCGCCTCGTTATCATCCAAATAGGCAATGAGCAAAAAGGTTGCTCTTTGTGTTAATCCTTCGCCGGGTCTAAACGCTCGCTTTTGACTCTACCGAAAAAACGGAGGTTATTGAGCACCCTGGCGAGATAAAGTCTACAACGAGATTGGAAAGTTACAAGTATGATGTGAGGCCAGCCAGCAAAAAAACAGGGATTTATACACACATTTTAACAAATCACATGCCAAAATCTTCGCCAGCGAATTGAGAAAATGCGGCTAAACCATTGTCAAAGCTGGCGGGAAAAGAATCAGTGGCTTAGCAGCATCCTTAAGAAAAAAAAGCGTGAGAAAATTCCTGGTTTTACTTAATGAAACAAATCCGACGGAATTTTTGGCGTATTTGGTTGTCTGGACAAGACGCGATCGTGACCTTGCGGACGCATAATCAAACCCAGTGCTTCACCTTCTGCCGCTGCCATTTCGAGTTCAAACCGTTCTTCATCATTCAATTCGTACGGAATCCAGGCCAAAACCACACTATAATTTCCCGTGCGCAGAGCCTTCACCATACTTTCCAATGTCGTGAGTCGTTCAGATTCGGTGATATGCATACTTTTCTCAAGCGGTAATCCTGACTGCTGCATCCAGTTGCGATTCAGCTTATGCGCTGGTGTTAACCACAGCTGCCAGCGGGACTGTTCGCTGAGTTGCTTTAACACCGGCAACAGCAGTAATTGCATCATGCCAGGTTGTTCGCTGTAACGTAGTTCAGTAATTCCACCCAGAGAAGGCTGCGTCAGGCTTGAAGAAGCAAAACGTTGAGAACGATCAGCAAGGCCAGAGAATTGAGTACGCATGTTTTAATCACTCAGTAATGAACTGTATGGATGTACAGTAATGTCTTCCTGGATAAAGATCAACCTCAATTTCTGAAAACACCTCGCAAATTGTGCACAACGCACACAGCAAATGCTTTTATTCATTGAACAGCTAATGGGTTTTTTCTATCTTCTAACCAGATGAAAAACCAGGATTTTAAGGAATTTTCTCGAATGAGAATTCACGGAAAGGAGCTGTAATGAAAACCAACAATCCACTCGTTAAACAATCCAAAACACAACTGGCGCCGCTGGGAAAGATCGAATCCCGAACGCAATTTGGTGGCTATGCACTGACAGTAGAAAAGGTCATTTTTGCATATATCAACGAAGACGCGCTTTACCTGCGTGCCAGTGAGGCATTGCAGACTTACCACACCCAACGTGCTCTTGAACCGCTGGTCTATCGCAAACGCGGCATACCGGTGCAACTGAATTACTTCAAGGTGGATGCAAAGCTTTGGCAGGATCCTGAGCAATTATTGCGGTTGTCGGCCAGTGCGCTGCACGCAGCACAGCATGAGTTAGCAAACCGGACAGTGACCTTACGGCTGAAGGATCTGCCTAACCTTAGCCTGCGCATGGAGATGATGCTGCATAAAGTTGGCATCAGTTCAGTGAAAGTGTTGCATGAAATGGGATCGCGACAAAGCTGGCTCAAACTGCGTGCCGTTAACAAACATATCGGGCTGAAAACGTTAATGGCATTGGAAGGGGCGATTTCCGGACATCACCAGGCAGCATTGCCTGCAGCGATCAGAGATGAGCTCTACGCGTGGTATGTCAAAACGCTCCACCCCAAAAACGCGGTGGAGCAACGTTAACTTAATGGCTGGATAATGTGCGGCGCAGGCGGGCAATTTCTGGCAGCAGGGCAATCAGTAAACCCAACTGCTGCATCACCAGCGGCGCCTGCACGTCCGAACTGTTTTTAATATCACTTAATTGCTGCATCACCTGCTGCTGCATGGCTAATGCCTGCTTGTCGTCAACGCGTTCAATCTGCAACACATCTTCAACAAAACACACTGCATCGTCTAAAACTTTGAGCAATGCGGGATCAGTAAGCTGTTCGCGATGCGCGCCCAGCGCTGAGATGTAGCTCAGGAAAGAGTGATTCAGGCACAGTAACCGGAACGCGTTTTCACGCAGCGGTTGCTGCAGCTTAAGCTCGCTACTCATGTTCGAGACCACCGATGCTAATTCCGCATCGGCATTATGAGCATCACGGCGCGCCACACGATAAGCCAGACGATTATCTTTGCCCTGATGATATTGTTCCAGGATAGCATCGAGATAACGACAATTGGCATTCAGTGTGCGATCCGCCACGGCGCTAATTTTGCGAAAACGCCAATCGGGCCAGACAAATGCCACTGCCAGCCAGGCCAGTCCGCAACCTAACAGTGTGTCAACAATGCGCGGCAACGCCACCTCAAAGCCTTCGCCCAGCAGGTTAAAGCAGAGCAGTACCAGCAAGGTGATGAACAGTGTGGCTTGCGCATACTGAATCTGACGAAAGGCAAAAAACAGCACGCCACTTAGCACGATGAGAATCAGTTGCCCTTCAATAGAGGGCACTAACCACAGTACCGGTAAGCCAATAGCGATACCCGCTAGTGTTCCACCAATACGTAAGGCGAGCCGGCGGCGAGTGGCATTGTAGTTAGGCTGGCAGACAAACAGACTGGTGAGCAAAATCCAGTAGCCGCGATGAAGACCGGTAATCTGAATAAAAGCGTAGCCCACGCAAAGCACGAAGGACATGCGTACAGCATGGCGGAATAGTGCTGAACCTGGACTCAGATGACGGCTTAGCCGTAACCGGATATCCGCCCATCCGCTCAGCCCTTCACGCGAAAGATGGTTATCTGCTGAGGCAGGTGGTTCGGCCAGCGCTTGTTCAGACTCAATCGAGGCCAGTTGCGCATCAATCGCACGCAGATTACGCAGCAGCCAAAATAGCGCGCGGATGTGAGAATCCTCGGGATCATTCTGTTGCAATCGTTCCAAAGCCGTTTCCAGCCGGGAGAAGGTGCGCTCAAAACTGCTGTCATGATGCCATGGCTGGCGTAGCAGGATGCTCTCAGCCAGCTTGCGACAGGCTTGAGCTTGCATATTCAACAGGCGCTGAAAGCGGAACAGCACCTCGTTATAGCGCCAGTCATCACGCAGCAGGTGATATTGCAGATGGGATGAGCTGGCGCGTTCGTGAATATCCTGCGCGACGAAATAGTAGTGCAAACTGCGACGTGTGCTGCGCGATCCACGGTCGCCTCGCAAGCGACTCTGAATGGTGGTTTTCGTCTGATTGAGTTGCGCCACCAACTGGCTGTTCACCATCGCCGTGGCAATGGTACTGGCATCATCCTGTTCACCAGCATCGGGATCGAACAAATTAGCCTTGGCCTCCAGATAACTCGCCAGCTGAGAAAAGCTGGCCGCCAGTTGCTCCTGCACCGGCCGCACCGGGAAAATCAAATGACCGATAAATGTCAGCAGGTTGTACCATAGCGCACCAATCAATAGCAGAGCGGGCTGCATCCACCATTGAGGGAATAAGCCAATACCCAACATGGTATAAACCGCAATGAGCAGCGCACCAAATGCGATAGTGGCATAGCGCTGCCCCAGAGCGCCAAGCAAAATGAAGCCCCAGCTCGAGAGCGCCAAACCGATGGTAAAGGCCCACGGATAGGGAAACAGCAACTCAACCGATACCGAAGCGATGCAGAAACAGACCAGCGTAATCATCAGATTGCGCAGGCGGCCAGTCCATCGATCATCCAGATCGGCCAGCGCAGCCGCCACCACGCCGAGCGTCAATGGAATGGTCCACTCTATTTGCTGCAGCCACCAGGGAACGGCGGCGCACCCTGCCAGCGCAAAGAAGATGCGCAATAAATAACGCAGGCTGCTATTGAACAAATAGCGTCGCCATCCCGGCATCGCGTTCAGAAGCATCAATCGTCCGCCTTAGTATCGACGACGCGCATTCGCTTCACGCGCAGCCTGAGCCTCTTCCACCGAGACCACACGGCGGCCTACGGGCCAGAGTGCGATAGCGGCAATTTTGAAGTTAGCGATACCGACGGGGATACCGATGATGGTCAGGCATTGGATGATGCCGGCTGAAATATGCATCAGACACAGCCACCAGCCGAAAAACACCAGCCAGAAAATGTTGAGGAAGGTTCCGCCCGCATTCAGCACGTGGCTTTTACTGTCAGGGCGCAGCACATCGACATGCACCGCTTCATTACCAAAGGGCAGAAGTGAAAGTTTAGTGATTTCCCAACAAGATCGCGTTAAAGGCAGGGTAAAGATAAGCACAATGCTGACAAGCGTGGCAAACAGCCAGCTTAGCGTGGTGAACACGCCACCCAAAACGAAGTTAAGAATATTCAATACGGTGCGCATAACACGATTTTCCTTTTGCAATCCGCAATATGTGTCGCCCAGTTTAACGTGTTTTAGGGCTGGAGCGCCAAGGGTCTGACAGGTAAACTGCGCGATAATTGAATTCCACAAGACGGTGCGGACATGGAACTGAAAGCAACATCAATGGGCAAACGTCTGGCTCAGCATCCTTATAATCGGGTGCGTCTGCTGGCCGCTGGCGTGGAAGTCAGTGGCGATCGTCACGAATATCTTATCCCGTTCAATCAGTTAATCAGCATTGCCTGTAAACGCGGCATGGTTTGGGGAGAGCTGGAATTTCACTTGCCAGAAGATAAGGTTGTACGCCTGCACGGCACGGAATGGCAGGAGACGCAGCGTTTCTTCCACTACTTGCAGCATGCCTGGCAGCAGTGGAGCCAGGAGATGAGCGAAGTCAGTGCACAAGTCTTGATGGCTCTGGAACAGGAGATCATCGCCTTCACGCAACAGGATCGCTGGTTAAAGCGCAGCGAACTGGCTACGGTAAAAGAGAGCATTCAACGCCAATTTTCCGCCTTACCGTTGCCACTTTCACGCATGAATGAGTTCGATAATTGCCGTGCGCGCTGGCAGTTTTGCCAGCAGTGGTTAGAGCAAGGTGAAACCGCCATTCGCCAGCGCAACCGTGAATGGACGACGAAGGTCATCAAGGACTACCACGAATTTTTCTCCACTGTCGAAACCACGCCGCTCAACGCTTCCCAGTGCGAAGCGGTGGTCAACGGTGAAGACGCCTTGCTGGTGCTGGCCGGTGCGGGAAGTGGTAAAACCTCGGTGCTGGTGGCACGCGCCGGCTGGTTGTTGAAACGCAAGCTGGCACAGCCGGAGCAGATTCTGTTGCTGGCGTTTGGTCGCCAGGCGGCCGAAGAGATGAACGAGCGTATTCAGCAGCGCTTAGGTGAGAGTGCGATTCAGGCGCGAACGTTTCACGCGCTGGCATTGCACATCATCCGCGAAGGCAGCAATAAGCAGCCGGTGATCAGCAAGCTTGAAAGTGACAGCAAGGCGCGGCGGCAACTGCTGATCGACACCTGGCGCGAACAGTGTAATAGCAAAAAAGCGCAGGCGAGCGGTTGGCGCCAATGGTTACAGGAGGAACTGGCGTGGGAGGTCGCTGAAGGCCCATTCTGGCAGGATGACAAGTTGGCGCAACGGCTGGCCTCACGCATGGAGCGCTGGCTGGGGCTGATGCGTATGCACGGCGGTGCGCAGGCCGCCATGATTGCCGATGTGCCAGAAGAGTATCGCGATAATTTCAGTAAACGCGTGAAACTGATGGCCCCGCTATTAAAAGCCTGGAAGGGTGCGTTGAAAGAAGAGGGGGCAGTCGATTTCTCCGGGCTGATCCATCAGGCGATTGCCATTCTCGAAAAAGGGCGCTTTATCAGTCCGTGGAAGCATATTCTCGTGGATGAGTTTCAGGATATCTCGCCACAGCGCGCCGCTTTATTGACTGCGTTACGTCAGCAGAATAAGCGCACCAGTTTGTTCGCGGTGGGCGATGACTGGCAAGCAATATATCGTTTCAGCGGTGCCGAGATGAGTCTGACCACGGCTTTCCACCACTACTTTGGAGACGGCGATCGCTGTGTGCTGGACACCACCTATCGTTTCAATGATCGCATCGGTGAGATTGCCAACCGCTTTGTGCAGCAGAATCCCCATCAGCTGCGCAAGCCGCTCAACAGTCTGAGCAAGGGGAATAAGAAGTCAGTCACGCTGCTGCCGCAGGAGCAACTGGAACCGTTGCTGGATAAATTAAGTGGCTATGCGAAACCGGAAGAGCGCGTGCTGATGCTGGCGCGCTATCACCATTTGCGTCCGGGCATCCTCGATAAAGCGAAAACACGCTGGCCGAAATTGCAGATCGATTTCATGACCATCCATGCCAGCAAAGGGCAGCAGGCTGATTTTGTTATTATGCTGGGGCTGCATGAGGGGCGCGATGGCTTCCCCGCTGAGGCACGTGAATCGATTATGGAAGCGGGATTATTATCCCAGCCGGAAGATTTCCCGGATGCTGAAGAGCGGCGCTTAGCCTATGTGGCCATTACCCGTGCACGTCAGCAGGTGTGGATGCTGTTTGATAAAGATCGGCCTTCCGTTTTTGTCGAACACTTCCGCGAATTGGGCGTGCCGCAAAGTCGGAAGGCCTGAACACTACGCTTTAAGGCGGTCGGCAAGATAGCGCTGATAATCGGGGATTTGGATCTCAAACTGCTGGGCAAACATCGGTGCCTGAATAATGAAATCTGCGGTGGCGCGATTGGTCGCCACCGGGATATTCCACACGGTGGCCAGACGTAACAGGGCTTTGACATCGGGATCGTGCGGCACCGCATTTAACGGATCCCAAAAGAAGAACAACACATCGATTTTCCCTTCGGAAATTAAAGCCCCCACTTGCTGATCGCCGCCCATCGGGCCGCTTAGCATGGCGTTGACGTCTAAACCGGTGTGGCGATTAATCAGATTACCGGTGGTGCCGGTGGCATAGAGCACATGCGGTTGCAGCGCGCTCTGGTTGGCTTTGACCCACTCCAGTAGTGTTGCTTTGCAGTGATCGTGGGCAACGAGGGCAATGTGTTTCTGAACGTTAAGGGTACGAACGGTCTGCTCCATAGGGCTTCCTGTTTCTTCTCATGCATTAATTTTAAGGCATGAGTTTACCCCTGACATTTCAACACTATCAACTTGCGCGTAAGGTTTTCATCCAACTGATAAATCTCAGGCGTGTAGCAGCATCAAAACGCTGAAACCACTGTTGCAGATAAGGTAACTCCCCCGCATCCTGCCAGGCAAAATCGAGACTCATCTGGGCATCCGACGCACTCACCGATTGCAGCGCAAAGCGAGGAACCGATGCCGCCTGGGCAGTACGGTTATAATTCAACATGGCCTTTTCCAGATCGCTATCACTACCCAGTGGTAAGCGATCGCGCACGCTGGTGATTTCATTGCCTCGTTCATCAACTAGCTGGAAATTGAGCGCCTTATCGAACGTGCTGCGTTCCCGGCGGTTGGCCAAAGCGGGTAAACGAATCGCGACTGAAGTGGCGCTGGCATTGAACGTGACGATCATCGGCACCGACTGAAAATGCGTGGCATCCGCACAAGGTTTTTCAACGCGAAACAGGAATTGATGCTGCCCACGCTCCAGCTCCAGGCTGTCCGCGCCTTTCAGCAACGAGCCTGAGATTTTGCGACCATCGAGCACCAGCAAATCGATTTCAGGATCGAGTTTCAGGGTGATGGCATGGCAGGATGCCGATACGAGTAACACGAGTAAACTCGTAACAGCCAAAGACAGCTTCATTTCAACTCCCGGAGGATGGGGATTAAGGGTGATGTGTAGCAAATTATTACATTATGGCAGTAAATTTACATTTTCACATATTTATTCGTGCTGAGGCGCAAAGTTTTTATCCGAGGGGCTTGCACTGTGTCACGCAATGGCAACTACACTCAGGCGAACGAACAAGGAGAAAAAAATGAATGATCAAACGATTCGTGATGTGTTGAGCCGAACCAAACGCATTGCATTGGTCGGGGCGAGCGATCGCGCCGATCGCCCAAGCTATGGTGTGATGAAGTTTTTGCTTGATCAAGGTTATGAGGTTATTCCGGTGAGTCCAAAACTGGCGGGACAGCAATTGCTGGGGCAGACCGCTTACGCCACGCTGGCAGAAATTCCGGGTAAAGTGGATATGGTAGATGTGTTTCGCAATGCTGAGGCCGCGTGGGGTGTGGCACAGGAAGCGATTGCCATTGGTGCCGATACACTGTGGCTGCAATTGGGCGTGATCAATGAGCAGGCGGCAGTGTTAGCAGGAGATGCCGGCATGACGGTGGTGATGGATCGTTGCCCTAAAATTGAAATTCCGCGCCTGGGCATAGTGCCCCTGGCGCAGTAAAACAGCAACGGCGACCAAGGTCGCCGTTAGCATTAATGGCGCAGGCTGGGTGCCTGCAACTGCTGCCGGATAGAAGCGGCGAGTTCATCCATCGAAGGTTGCTCAGGATGCTCATACGACGTTTCACCTGCTAACTGAATTTCGGCGACATAGGTGTGTACCTGTTCACCTTCTTCATCTTCCATCACCACGTGATACCAGGGTGCGGCACGCAGGGTTTCACTGGCGGCCACATCATCCTGTTCGGGTTCATCGAGTGAAAACTCCGGGTCGACATCCACGATAACGCCGAGCACCCCGGAGAGACGGTGACGGACCTGCTGTCCAATTCCAAATTTACTGGTAATCATTGTGCCTCCCAAAACTGTGCCCTGTCTCTAATATGGAGGCAGGGTGCAGATTTTCAAGTCACAGCACGCGGCAGGCAAATCCTTTCAGATAAAGCCCTTCAGGATAGCTCGCGATCACGGGATGATCGGCTGCCTGACGGAACTGCTCAACAAATTGTACATCACGACCCGCATCGACTGCGGCATCGGCGATAATTTTCTGGAACAGATCGGTGGCCATCAGTCCTGAGCATGAGAATGTCAGCAGAATGCCGTTAGGATTGAGCAACTGCATCGCCAGCATATTGATATCTTTATATCCGCGGCAGGCGCCCATCAGCTGGTTCTTGTTCTCAACAAACTTCGGCGGGTCCATTACAATGACGTCAAACTTTTCGCCGCTGTCACGATAGCGACGCAGCAGTTTGAACACATCATCACGAACGAACTGTGCACGCGATAGATCGAGGCCATTCAGCTCCACGTTCTGTTTTGCCACATCCAGCGCATCCTGTGACGTATCCACGCTGATCACTTCACGGCAGCCGCCCATCAAAGCTGACACGGCAAATCCACCGGTGTAGGAGAAACAGTTCAGCACACGAGCGTTCTCAGCGTAGCGGCGCGTGGCAAAACGGCTGTCACGTTGATCAAGGTAGTAACCGGTTTTATGGCCACCCTGAATGTCGACCAGCAATTTCATACCGTGTTCGGTAATCGGCAATAGCGGCGGAGGCAACTCGCCGGTCACCGGACCTTGTGTCAGTTCCAGTCCCTCTTTTTTGCGCACGGCAACATCAGAACGATCGTAAATAGCGCAAGTTGGGAAGCATTGCTGCAAAGCAGAGAGAATCGCCGGACGTTGATATTCAGCTCCGGCAGAGAGCAGTTGCAGCACCATAAAGTTGCCGAAACGGTCAATGGTCACGCCAGGCATGCCATCCGATTCACCGGCAATCAGGCGATAGCTATCAAGGCCATCGCGCTGCGCCAGCCATTCGCGCCACTGCTGCGCTTTTTCGAAAGCACGCACAAAAAAGGCGATGTCGATTGACTCATCCTGCTGCCAGCTCCAGACGCGCGCGCGAATTTGTGACTGCGGGGAATAAGCGGCACGGGCCAGCCATTTACCATTGCTGTCGCAGACATCAATGGTTTCACCAGACTGGGCTTTGCCTTCCATACGGGCAACGGCACCTGAGAACACCCACGGATGGCGGCGGAGCAGGGATTTTTCACGTCCCTTAGCGAGAATCAATCGAACAGTCATGTTTGCTATGCTTACCTGAAAAAATGAGGCGCCATTTTCCGGTGGATGGCGGCAAATTGCAACGCACAATGGGGAGATCGCCATGGCGAACACTTGCTATAAAATTTGGGTGCACGGTATTGTGCAAGGCGTGGGCTTTCGTTATTACACGCAGTCACAGGCCAATAAATTAGGCGTTACTGGCTATGCGCATAATCTGCGCGACGGCAGTGTTGAAGTGCTGGCCGCTGGCGATGAACAAAAAGTGGATGCGTTAATCGCCTGGCTAAAAGCAGGTGGGCCGACCAGCGCTCGGGTTGATAAAGTGCTGGTGGAACCTCATCAACCCACGCCGATGCCCACGCGATTTACGACTGGCTAATTACAAACACTTGGCAGGTTTTGGCAAACCGGCAATTTTAGTGGCTTGTTTTGCCGGACCTTCCGGGAACAGTCGGAACAGGTAACGGCTATTGCCTTTTTCCTCGCCATATTTCTGCGCCATGGCTTTCACCAGCATGCGCACCGCAGGGGAAGTATTGAACTCCTGATAGAAGGCGCGCACAAAGTGCACCACTTCCCAGTGAGCCTCACTCATCACAATGGCTTCATTCTCCGCAATCACCGCAGCGAGTGCTTCGCTCCAGTCCGCACTATTTTTTAAGTAGCCTTCCGCATCGGTGGCGATCTCTTTACCGGCAAAAATCACAGTTATTCCTCACAGCATTAAGGCGCGTATTGTAAGTTCGCCTGCGGTAAAAAAGCAAAAACCCCGCCGAAGCGGGGTTAGTCGTGTTAACTACAATGACTTAATCTTTGCTGGCGAAACCTAACAGGCTCAGCAGACTGACAAAGATATTGTACAGCGAGACATACAAGCTCACGGTGGCGCGGATGTAGTTGATTTCGCCGCCATGAATGATGTTACTGGTTTCCCACAGAATCGCACCCGCAGAGAACAGGATAAACAGCGCACTGATCGCCAGATGCAGCGCTGGCAGTTGCAGGAAGATATTCGCCACGACCGCAACCAGCAGCACCACGAAGCCAGCCATCATCATGCCGCCGAGGAAGGACATGTCACGACGTGTGGTCAGGACGTAGGCCGAGCAGCAGAAGAACACCAGCGCTGTGCCGCCCAGCGCCATGGCAATCACATCGCCCATGCCCGCAGCGAGGAAAGAGCTCAGAATGGGACCGAGGCAGTAACCGAGGAAGCCGGTAAAGGCGAAGGCCGCCAGAATCCCTGCCGGGCTATTTGCCAGACGGTAGGTCAGGAACATCAGACCGTAAAAACCGACCAGCATCAAAATTAAGCCCGGAGAGGGCAGAGCAAACACGGTGCTGAGCGTGGCGGTGACCGCGGAAAACGCCAGCGTCAGGCCCAGTAAGAAGTAGGTATTGCGCAGCACTTTGTGGGTGCTGATCAGCGATTGCTGCTGTGACGAGCTAATTATTCTATCCATCATGCGCTCCATTATAGAGAGAGAACACCAAATATGGCCTGAGGATACGCAACGGCTCCCAGACAGCAAAGTCGTTTTACCCATCTTTACGCGATAAATTGCTGTTTCACTGAGCAGAATGGTGATTTTGACAGCGAAAAAATGGATTTTGGCTGTTTTTCAGGCGAACGATTCAATCCACGCTTTACATCGTTCGGGGGGATGTTTATAGTGCGCCTCATTGCGGAGGGGTGGCCGAGTGGCTTAAGGCAACGGTCTTGAAAACCGTCGATGGGAAACCATCCCAGAGTTCGAATCTCTGTTCCTCCGCCATATTAAAGAAGCCCGCAGAAATGCGGGCTTTTTGCTTTTCTGCGTTCCTGAATTCCGAAAAACATCCCGTTGCTTTTCAATCTGCTGCCGTAACCCGACGGCACGCGCGTTTACTGCTATATTCCATTCACGGTTTTTGTAAACATCTGGCGATTTTCCGAGGCAAGCTGGGTTACACTGTGCGGTAATTCGCTCAATGGCGAGCTAATCGTCTGAATGCCAGAGTGTTTCACTGATGAATTATGGAATAGGCACAATGATCAAGAAACTGAGTCTTTGCGCGTTGTCAGTTATCGCTGCGCTCCCGATCGGTATGTCTGCTTACGCGGCAGATGGAGATATGCAGTTACAGCAAGTGCTGATGCTGAGCCGTCACAATCTGCGCGCACCGTTAGCCAACAACGGCAGCGTGCTGGAACAATCCACCAAGAAGAATTGGCCGCAGTGGGATGTGCCCGGCGGCGAGTTAACCACCAAAGGCGGCGTGCTGGAAGTCTACATGGGTAACTATACCCGTCAGTGGCTGGCACAGCAGGGCCTGGTGGAAAGCGGCACCTGCCCGGATAGCAGCAACATCTTCGTCTATGCCAATAGCCTGCAACGTACGGTAGCGACCGCGCAGTACTTCATTACCGGTGCTTTCCCGGGCTGTGATGTTTCCGTGACGCATCAGGATGCGATGGGAACCATGGATCCTATCTTTAATCCGGTGATCACGGACGGCAGCGACGCATTCAATAAGAAAGCGCTGGCGGCGATGACGGCTGCGAATGAGAAGCTGGCGCTGAAACCGGCTTTCCAGCAGTTAGAAAAGATTGTTGATTATAAATCTGCACCGGCCTGTAACGGCAAAAAACAGTGTGATCTGAGCAGCGGCGATAACACCTTCAGCGCGGAAAATGGCAAAGAGCCTAACGTGAACGGGCCGCTGAAAATCGGTAATTCCCTGGTCGACGCCTTCACGCTGCAATATTACGAAGGTTTCCCCGCCGATCAGGTGGCCTGGGGCCAGATCAAAACCCCTGAGCAGTGGAAATCTCTCGCAGCGATCAAAAATGGTTATCAGGATGCGCTGTTTACTTCTCCCGATGTTGCACGCGAAGTGGCCGCACCGCTGGTGGATTACATCCGCAGCCAGTTAGTGGATCAAGACAAAGCGAACGCACCGAAAGTCACGGTGATGGTGGGGCACGATTCGAATATTGCTTCACTGCTCAGCGCATTGCAGGTTAAGCCATACGAGCTGCCGGGCAACGATGAGAAAACGCCTATCGGTGGCCAGGTGGTGTTTGAGCGTTGGCACGATGCTAAAAACAACAAAGACCTGCTGAAAGTGGAATACGTTTATCAGACCGCAGAACAACTGCGTAATGCCGATGTGCTGAGCCTGAAAAACCCGCCGAAGCGCGTCACGCTGCAACTGGCAGGCTGCGATGCCGATGCCAATGGTTACTGCAGCTGGGATCAGTTTGCTACCGCGTTGAATACTGCTCTGCAGGGCACACCGCTGCAGCCAGCTGCTCCGACTCCGGCAGCGCAGCCAGCGGCACAACCTGCGCCTGCTGCCAATGACGACGCGAAGGCCAAAGCAGATCAAGCCGCGGCTGATAAAGCGGCCGCCGACAAAGCCGCAGCAGATAAAGCAGCGGCGCAGAAAGCGGCTGATGCTAAAGCTGCTGAAGAGAAGGTGAAGGCGGATAAAGCGGCTGCGCAAAAAGCAGCAGAGGATAAAGCGAAAGCCGAGAAAGCCACCGCGCAGAAAGCGGCGGAGGACAAAGCGAAGGCCGATGCCGCTGCAGCGCAGAAAGCGCAGTCAGATGCGACGCCAGCCAAGCCGGAAGGCGAGGCGGCAAAACCGGCACCTGCCAGCAACTAGCGTTGCTACCATGAAAAAACCCCGTCGCGACGGGGTTTTTTATTTGCGTTAACCAGCCACGACCACCAGCTTTTGGTTCGCAAACTCCTTCAGGCCAAGATCGGACAATTCGCGTCCATAGCCTGAGCGTTTCACGCCACCAAACGGCAATTCTGCGGCGGTATCGCTTTGGGAATTAATAAACACCATACCTGTCTCGATCTGCGATGCCATGTTGCGCCCACGCAGAATATCGCGCGTCCAGACTGAACCGCCTAAGCCATAGTGCGAATCATTGGCCAGCGCGACGGCGGTGCGATCGTCAGCCACCACATAAACCTGTGCGACGGGTCCAAAAAACTCCTGGTAATAGGCAGGGTTTTGCGGCGTAAGACCGGTGAGTATGGTCGGCTGATAATAACAACCCACGCCTTCAATCACTTTGCCGCCCAGTTCAACATGCGCACCCTGCTTAATCGCATCTTCAACCTGCTTCACTAAACGGTCGCGTGCCTCTTTCGATGAAAGCGGACCCAGCGTGGTGCTCTCATCCAGTGGATCCCCCGGTTTGGCCGATTGCAGGGCCGCACTAAACTTCGCCATAAACTCAGTCGCGATTTTTTCGTGCAGAATAAAGCGTTTAGCTGCTGTACACACCTGACCACAGTTGCTCAATCGCGCCTGCGCACCCTGGCGCACAGCTTCGTCGATATCGGCATCGTCCAGCACCACGAATACATCATTGCCGCCTAACTCCAGCGTGGATTTTTTCAGATGCTTACCAGCTTGTTCCGCCACGGCGCTGCCGGCACGTTCAGAGCCCGTTAGCGCGACACCTTGCACGCGCGGATCGGCAATCAGATCGGCGACTTGTTGATTCGAGATAAACAGATTGGTCCACGCACCCTTTGGAGCACCCGCTTCTTCAACCAGTTTTTCGAAGACATCCGCACAGTGCGGCACAATGTTGGCATGTTTCGCCAGCACCGGATTTCCCAGTGCCAGATTTGGTGCCAGCACACGCATCAGCTGGTAATAAGGGAAGTTCCAGGGCTCGACGGCCACCACCACCCCTATTGGGTGATACTCAAGCCAGGCATCGCCCACCGTACTGGGATAGGGTTGTGCCTGTAACAAGTGAGCCGCATGTTCCGCATAATATCTGGCGATCTGTGCGCAAATTTTTACTTCACCTCGGCTCTGCCCGATTAACTTGCCCATTTCACGACTCGCAATCTCCGCTAATTCATCAACGCGTTGATCAATCAAATCGGCCAGTCGGTGCAGCACCTGCAGGCGTGGCTGCATATCGCCTTTGCACCACGTAGAGTGGTAGAGTTCGTCAGCCGCGCTGAGTGCCTGCTGCATGAAGGTGTCATCGTGATTAGGCCAGGATTTCAGCAACTGATTATTGGCCGGGTTGATGCTTTGGTAGGCTGACATAAAGGGTTCCTTGGCAGAAAAAATGACAAAGGCGGGACATGCCCGCCTGCGTTTTAAACGTTTTTACGCTCGACGGTTTTGTCGTCCCACGTCAGAACGTCCTGATCGGTCTTATCAAAAGCGCGGAGTAGCACATCGTCGCTTCCTTGCTGACGCCAGATTTCTTCCGCGAGTCGTTCGTCATAATTCGCCACCTCAAAAATGGCTTCAGCAATTTCAGGTGAGGTGTGGCGCAGCGTGGCCCATTCGCCCACGTGGTGAGCTTTCGACTGTTCTGTGGCCATAAAGGTCTCCTGTTGTGGATTTATCCTTGCAGTTTTACCGCCAGTCCGGCGACGTATTGGCCCTGATAGCGGGCAATTCCCAGTTCCTCCGCAGACGGTTGGCGTGAGCCATCACCGCCAGCAATCGTGGTGGCGCCATAAGGCGTACCGCCCCGAACCTGAGAAATATCGAAAAGTTCTTTGGTGCCATAACCAATGGGCACGATGACCATGCCGTGATGGGCGAGAGTGGTCCATACCGAGGTAATCGTTTGTTCCTGACCGCCACCGGTGCCAGTCGAGGCGAATACACTGGCGAGTTTGCCGTACAGCGCACCAGAGGCCCACAATCCACCAGTGCGATCCCAGAAATTACGCATCTGACCGGCCATGTTGCCAAAGCGGGTTGGCGTACCCACGATGATGGCGTCGTATTGGGTTAAATCTTCAGGTTTTGCTTCAGCCGCTGACTGATTCACCTTGCCGCCCACCTGCGCAAATCTCTCCGCATCCATGCTTTCCGGTACACGAAGAATAGTGACTTCTGCACCGCTCACACTCTTTGCGCCTTCAGCCACGGCTTGCGCCATGGTTTCGATATGTCCATACATTGAGTAATAAAGCACCAAAACTTTTGCCATGGTTTTCTATCCTGCTGAGGGTGATGAGTATTCAGAAGTATAGAAGAGACTGCGTAAGGTGCCGGAAGGGAGGATATATGGGGGCAGTTCAGTGCTGCGCTTTTTGCCGGGCTAACCGCTTGTAAGCTGGAGATTAATCTGGTTTATGATGGATAATTAAGTGAATTATGTGTTTCAAAGTGTGAATATTAGCTGAATGTCTAGTTGAGTTGACTATTCTTTCATCAGGCGGCGCGAATACTACGTCGTCTCTCTTTTCACCCTATTGGATGAAAAGGTCTAACCACAGATGCTCAATCCCTGGAGGAAATGATGGCACAACATCGTGGAGGATCAGGTAATTTCGCGGAGGATCGCGAGAGAGCCGCGGAAGCCGGACGTAAAGGCGGCAAAAATAGCGGCGGTAATTTTAGGAACGACCCGCAACGCGCTTCCGAAGCAGGTGAAAAAGGGGGACGCAGTCGCAGCAAGAAGTAATGTGATTGTGTTTGATTCCCCCTCCGCCGGGTTCGCCCGGCGGTAACAAAGATTGCATTTCCCCTCATGACCAGGCAAAAATGACCGCCAATCGAATATTTTGGTGCGTTATGTCCGCTTCAAGCTCACGTCTCAGCCTGCGTATTACGCGTCAGGAACTCGTTCTTATCTTCATCACCATGGTTTGGGGGGGCACCTTTTTGGTGGTACACCGGGCGATGGCGCACTCTGGTCCGTTTTTCTTTGTGGGGCTGCGCTTTGCGACGGCATCGCTGTTGCTGGCCTTCTTCTTTCGTCGCTACCTGAAACACATGACATGGCTCGAAGTTAAGGCCGGTGCGTTGATAGGACTGGCGATTGCCGGTGGCTACGGCTTACAAACCTGGGGAATGCAAACCATTTCCAGCAGTCAGTCGGCGTTTTTAACGGCGCTGTATGTGCCGGTGGTGCCGTTGCTGCAATGGATATTTCTGCGCCGCCCACCTGGATTAATGGCATGGATTGGCATCATGCTGGCGTTCACCGGTTTAGTGCTGGTGGCCGGGCCACAAGATGGCAGCCTGACATTAAACGCCGGTGAAATAGCCACATTGCTCAGTACGCTGGCCATCGCGGCTGAAATCATTCTGATTAGCCGCTTTGCCGGGCAGGTAGATGTGCGTCGTGTGACGCTGATTCAGCTGATGGTCGCATCGGCCTGTGCCTTTGTCTTTATGATCCCTAACGGCGAGTCGGTCCCAACATTCTCAACGCCATTGCTGTTGAGTGCACTGGGGCTAGGTGCGGCCAGTGCGTTGATTCAGGTGACAATGAACTGGGCGCAGCGCAGCGTGTCGCCGACACGTGCCACAGTGATTTACGCCGGTGAACCGGTCTGGGCAGGGGTGGTAGGGCGTATTGCGGGTGAACGTTTACCGGCCGCCGCCCTGTTGGGTGGTGCGCTGATCGTCTGTGGGGTCATCGTCAGCGAGCTACGACTTCGCCGCAAGAAAGCGGTGCCTGAGCAGGCACCGCTGGAGCCTTAAGGTTGCTGTCGTGCCGCCTGGTTTGCCAGTGCGGCACCACGACGTTTGAGGATCGCGTTAAGAATGATGGCACCGAAGGTTGCTGTGCCAATTCCCCCAATGGTGAAACTGCCGATCTTCAAAGCGAAATCGCCAGCGCCCAGCACTAACGTGGTGGCCACCATGATTAAATTGCCGTTCTGACTGAAATCAACGTTGTTTTGCACCCAGATTCGCGCACCTGCCACGGCAATCAAGCCGAATACCACAATAGAGGCACCGCCAATCACCGGGCCGGGAATGGTATGGATCAAGGCACCAAACTTCGGTGAAAAGCCGAGTATCAGCGCAATCACTGCTGCCGCGACAAACGCCAGTGTCGAATAGACTTTGGTGACCGCCATGACGCCGATATTCTCTGCGTAAGTTGTCACGCCGCTACCTCCCATCGAACCTGACAGCATGGTGGCGAGGCCATCCCCGACAAACGCACGCCCCATCCAGGGATCCAGATTGCGCCCCGTCATACCGGCAACGGCTTTAATATGACCAAGGTTTTCAGCCACCAGAATGATGGCGATAGGGGCAATCATCACTATCGCCTGCATATCAAACACCGGTGCGGTGGTGTGCGGTAAACCAAACCATGGCGCATTGGCGACACCGCTAAAATCGACCGGCTTGCCGAGGCCAAACACATTGGTGAGCAAGGCGTAGATCGCCCAGGCGACAATCAGGCCAACCAGAATCAGTAAGCGCTGAACCAGACCGCGAGTGAAGACCGCGACCACGCCGATGCATAACACCGTCATCACCGCCATCCAGCTGTCAAACATCGATGCAGAAACACCGTGCACGGCGATTGGAGCCAGATTAAGGCCAATCGCCATCACCACTGCACCGGTGACGACAGGCGGCATCAGGCGTTCAATCCAACCCGTACCGACTTTCATCACAATCAGGCCAATCAGGGTATAGAGTGCGCCACACGCAATGACCCCGCCCAGCGCCAGGGCCAGATTAGGGTTCAATCCCTGGCCGTTAAATCCGGTCACCGCGATAATGACCCCAACAAAGGCGGCGCTGGATCCGAGATAACTGGGGACGCGGCCGCCGGTCACAACAAAAAACAGCAGCGTGCCGATGCCGGAAACCAGAATCGCCAGATTGGGGTCTAGTCCCATCAGCAACGGCATCAATACCGTCGCGCCAAACATTGCTACAGCATGCTGCAGGCCCAGGACAAATGTCTGCCCAAACGGCAGGGTTTCATCCGGTGCAATCAGCCCATCTTCGGTCATGGCTGACTTTTTCTGCCAGCGGGGGAACCAGGAATTCGCCATCGTTTTCTCCAGGGTAGCGGTGGAACCGGGCCGCGCAGAGCGGCGTTAGCGGGCGTCCTGCCGTAAAAGGTGATGATATCCACGGTCAAACCACGCCAGGCCATGGGAATCATCGTTACGTACCAGCGCCAGCGCTTCACACATCAAAACGTCGTGTGTGCCAACACTGACCACCTGGGTGATTTTACAATCAAACGACACGGTGGCACCCTCCAGCAGCGGTGAACCGCTGGCCAGCGTGTGCCAGTTAGCCGCAGCAAAACGCTGATCCATCGGCGTTTTACCACCAAACAGCGTAGAAAGATCCTCATGACCGGCTGCCAGGGTGTTGACGCACAGATAGCCATTATCCCGAAAGGTCGGCCAGACCGATGCCGAACGATTCAGACACACCAGCAAAGTAGGCGGCGTATCCGTCACGCTGCAGACCGCAGATGCGGTGAATCCGGCGCGACCCGCTGGACCGTCGGTGGTGATGATATTCACCGCAGCACCCAATCGTGCCATGGCATGGCGAAAAGCATCGCGGTCAACATTGGGCGGCAGCGGCAATTCATGCACACTCATGATTCAACTCCTCTGTTCAACTTGCGGCACGCTGTGCAGGTGCAGCGGTTTCGGCCAACCATTGCAGCAGCAGTGCGTTGAAGTTATCGGCATCGGTCACGCTCATAGCATGTCCACCCCACGGCATCTCAATCAGACTGCTGTCAGGCAACGCCTGGGCCAGCAGTGGCGAGCAGCTCCACGGCACCAGTAGATCGTCCTGGCTACAGATGGCTAACACCGGTTGCTGAATCCGCGCTGCATGGGCACGAAAATCACAGTTCATTAATGCATGTAATCGACGTAGCAGATTCTCCATACCCTGAAAATGAGCCACGTGATGAGCATCTTCAGCCGTGATACGCGCCTGATGGCGCGCCAGCCATTCAGCCGGATAGAGGAACAGCGGCTGCGCCCGCACGAAGGCTTCAACGCCCACGTTGAGCAGCAGATCCTGCCGCACCTGGAAGCAGCGTTGAGTGTGAGGATCCAGCGACAGCCAGCCATTAATCACCACGATGCGGCCGACACGGTCGGGATAATCCAGGGCCAGCTGCAGGCCAATCAGGCCACCCAGCGCGTGGCCAATAATGTCGTAATGGTGAATGTCATGTTGCGCCAGTCGTTCAGCCAGTTCGGCGGCCATCATCGCCATGCTGTAGCCTTCAGGCAGCGTATCGGCACTGCGACCGGTACCGCGCTGATCGTAAGTCACCACCCGATAATGAGGAGTGAGTGCCGCTAGCTGGGGTTGCCAAAAGCCCGCCACGCCACCCAGGCCGGACGACAGCACCAGCGTTGGCGCGTCGGCAGCGGTTAAACCATGAATCTCAAGGTGCATTACGCCTCCTGGGGACCGATGTGCGCGACGCTGGCAATTTCAATCAGTGCGTCTGGTTTAACCAATCCGCACTGAATGCAGAAGCGCGCAGGCTTGTCGCCGGGAAAATACTCGGCGTAAACCTGATTAATCGCGGCGTAGTTGCTCCAGTCGGTGAGGAATATAGAGTTGAAAGTGACATCACTCATCTTGCCACCGGCGGTCTCGATCACCTTTTTAATGGTTTCCAGCACGTGGCGGGTTTGTGCTGCTGCATCGCCGACGTGGACCACATTGTTACTGGCATCGAACGGTAGCGTACCTGACACGTAAACCACGCCATCGGCCAGCGTTCCCGGCACAAAGGGCGCAATCGGGGTGCCGCTACCGGCAGGGATAATCACACTTTTAGGCATCGTCGCAGTTCCTTATCGTTATGGTTTTGCAGGTGAGATTGGCCTTAAGCCTTCAGGGCTTCACAAAAGGTGTCTGTGTCACTGACCCAGCCAAAGAAGGTTTCGATGTTGAAAATCGCCGCCTGCTGAGCAAACGGCGGTCCAGCCTGATAAGTGGCGTCTTCCAGCACCACGCCAAAATATTCGAGGAAGAAGCCATCACGCAGCGTGGATTCGACACACACGTTGGTGGCTATACCGGTGAACACCAGATGGCGGATACCGCGGCTGCGCAGCATGCTGTCGAGTGGGGTATTGAAGAAGCCGCTGTAGCGCGGTTTGGGCAGCACGATGTCTCCTGCCTGTGGCACCAGTTCATCCACCAGCGCATAATCCCAGCCGCCTTTCGACAGCAGCGTGCCCTGTAACTCCGGGCGCTTACGCATGGTTTTCAGTGCATTCGACTTATGGAAGTTAGGCGAGCCAGCATCACCCGCTTCGATGTACTGGTCGTCCCAGCCGTTCTGGAACCAGATAATCTGCATGCCAGCGGCGCGTGCCGCGGTGACCGCCTGATGAATTTTGGCGATCACGGGTTTGGTGGCGGAGACATCAAAACCGGCAAGATCCAGATAACCCCCTTCGGTGGCATAGGCGTTTTGCATATCCACGACGATCAAGGCACTTTGCGCCGGCGGCAGTGCGATAGCTTCGGGCCGGGCGGGCAGGGTGATATTGGGCAAACTCGACGTATGGGCACAGGTTACGGTACTCATCAGGCAACCTCCTTCTGCGAAGTGATAACGTTTTGACGACACTGCATTAATGGCTGGATACGTTCGCCGAAATCTTCAATGCCTTGCAGGAAGTCATCAAAGGTCAGTAGTACGCCTTGAGCGCCATCGACCTCTGCCACTTCATCCAACATTCGTGCCACATTGGCGTATGAACCCACCAGGGTGCCCATATTGATGTTGACGGCTGAGGTGGGATCGGCCATCTGACGCACGTTGGTATCGCTACCCGATTTGGTGTCCTGCTGGCTTTGCGTGGTGAGCCAGGCAAGCGCTTCTTCATCGGCACCTGCTTTGTAATGCTCCCATTTGGCACGCGCGGCCTCGTCGCTTTCGGCGGCGATGATCATAAACAGCACGTAAGAGCCAACATCGCGCCCGGCGTGATCCGCTGCGGCTTTCATGCGGCTGGCGGTCGGGGCGAAAGCGGTGGGCGTGTTGACCCCTTTGCCGAAGCAGAAGTTGTAATCGGCATGCTGCGCGGAGAACGCCATACCGGCATCGCTCTGCCCGGCGCAGATCACCTTCATCGGTTTCTGCGGTTGCGGGCTGACGCGGCAGTCATTCATGGTGAAAAATTCACCCTTGAAGTCACTCTGACCGGTGCCCCATAAATCGCGCAGCACGGTGACGTACTCGGTGAGGTATTGGTAACGGCTGGAGAAGTACTCATCACCCGGCCACAATCCCATCTGTTCGTATTCGGGTTTCTGCCAGCCGGTGACCAGATTGACGCCGAAACGGCCATTGGAAATCGAATCGATGGTGGCGGCCATGCGCGCCACAATTGCTGGGGGCAGCGTCAGCGTGGCTGCCGTGGCATAGATCTCAATCCGTGAGGTCACCGCCGCGAGCCCCGCCATCAGCGTGAAGGATTCAAGGTTGTGATCCCAGAATTCGGTTTTACCTCCGAAGCCACGCAGTTTGATCATCGAGAGCGCAAAGTCGAAGTGATAATGCTCGGCCTTCAGCACAATCTCTTTATTCAGTTCAAAAGTCGGTTTGTACTGCGGCGCATGGGTGGAGATGAGCCAGCCATTGTTGCCAATCGGGATAAATACGCCAATTTTCATGTGAAACCCCTCTGCATTGAACGGGCATTGCTTTACGCGCTGCACTGCTTCCTGCACGCATCCTGCGAGCGGCGCTCAGTCACAGAATTGCAAAGCCTGTGCCACATTTTTAAATGCCTTATACAACAATGTGTTAAAAACCCTTAAAGGATGAAAGTAGAGCGGTTGGTCTAAATCAGACCGTTTGGTCAAAACTTTTTGCACGTTTTTCATGCGCACGGTGGTCAAAAAAGGTGCAGGGCGAGCGATTAGGCAGGAAAGAGGGGCTTTGTTATGATGCAGACAGGCAGGATTGAAGAGGTAACAGTGTGAAAAGCGATGAAAAACAACCGGGCCGACGTTCACGTGCCGTTGCCGCAAAACGGGCTGCGATACTGGAAGCGGCGTTAAGCTTCTTCTCGCAGTTCGGTATTCACGGTACCAGCCTCGATAAAGTGGCAGAGCGTGCCGATGTCTCCAAGACCAATTTGCTTTACTACTATCCCTCAAAAGAGGTGCTGTATATCGCGGTTCTGAAGGAGATCCTTGATGTATGGCTGGCACCACTGCGTGCTCTGCGCCACGATCAGGACCCACTGACCGCCATTCGGAAATATATCCGTCTTAAGCTGGAGGTGTCGCGCGATCACCCGCAGGCCTCGCGCTTGTTCTGTCTCGAGATGCTACAAGGCGCTCCTTTACTCAAAGGTGAACTGGCCGGGGATTTAAAAGCGCTGGTGGATGAGAAGGCGGCGATCATCGAGCAGTGGATTGCAGAAGGGCGGTTAGCCGGTGTGCAACCTCAGCATCTGTTTTTCCTGTTGTGGGCCACCACGCAACACTACGCGGATTTTGCTTCGCAGGTTGAAGCGATCACCGGCCAGACCCTGAGTGACCCTGAATTTTTTGAGCAAACGCTGGAGAATGTTCAGCGCATGATTATTGAAGGGATCCGCGTGCGTTGATCCCGCTTTAGCCAGGAGAGTGCATGGATTCGCTATCACAACTGACGTTGGGCGCGGCGGTCACCGTTGCGGTAATGGGCAAGCGCGTGCCGTTATGGCAATCGGCGCTGGTGGGGGCGATTGCCGGCACCTTGCCCGATCTTGATGTGTTTATCGATCATGGCGATGCGATTCGCAATATGACGCTGCATCGAACTGAGAGCCATGCGCTGATATGGCTCACGTTAGTTGCGCCCCTGCTGGCCTGGCTGATCGCAGGTGCAACCCGCAGTCGCTCCCACTGGCGCGGTTGGTGTCTGGCAATTTGGCTGGCCCTGATTACGCATCCATTGCTCGATCTGACAACGGTGTACGGCACGCAACTGGGGTTGCCGTTTACCGATTTCCCCTACGCGATTGGCAGCATGTACATCATCGATCCGTTGTATACACTGCCATTGCTGATCACGCTGGGGGTGGCGTTATGGCGGCGTGATGGCGTAGGGCTGCGCTGGAATCAGGCGGGCTTGCTGATCAGTACGCTGTATCTCGGCTGGAGCATGGTGGTGCAGGGCGTGGCGACGCAGCATATCAATCGTGATTTGACCGATCAATCCATCAAGCCGCAGCAGGTGCTGGTGACGCCAACGGCGTTTAATACCCTGGTGTGGCGAACCGTGATTATGACCCCCGATCGTTACGGTGAAGCCTATTGGTCACTGCTGTCACCCGATCGTGCACTGGAAATTCATTGGCATCCGCGCAACCCGGAATTGTTCGATGCGTTTAAAGGCGACTGGTATGCCGAGCGAGTGGCGTGGTTCAGCCATGGTTTTTACGCCATGCGCCAGCAGGGTGAAGATACCTTGATTTCGGATTTAAGGATGGGGGAAGCGCCCAATTACACCTTCACCTTCAATCTGGGATCGGCACATGTTCCCGAACCGGCACCGGAAAGGGAGCCTTCGGTACGGCCTTCACTGGCGCAGGCATGGCATAAATTACGCGAAAGGTTATAAAAAAAGCCCCGAGCATTCGGGGCTTTTTTTCGGCAGGGCTATCAGGCTTTACGACGACGTAACAACCAGCCCATAGTGAGAATGACGAACCACAGCGGCGTGACCATCAACGCCTGGCGAGTATCATCTTGCAAGGTCAGCAGGACAATGACAAAGGCGAAGAACGCCATGCACACCCAGCACATCAGCTTGCCCAGCGGCATCTTGAACTTCGACTCAGCATGACGTTGTGGATGCTGTTTGCGGTAAGCCAGATAGCTGCACAGGATGATGGTCCAGACGAACATAAACAAAATCGCCGATACCGTTGTAACCATGGTGAATACCGTCATCACATCGGGAATCAGGTAAATCAGCGCCACGCCGCACAGCAGGCAGAAGCAGGAGAAAAACAGCCCGGTGGTGGGAACCGCGCGTGCCGACAGGCGGCCAAACGCTTTGTGTGCCACGCCTTGTTCTGACAGACCGTACAGCATACGGCTGGTGGAGAAAATGCCGCTGTTGGCGGATGATGCAGCAGAAGTCAGCACCACGAAGTTAACGATGCTGGCGGCGGCGGGTAATCCGATCAGCACAAACATCTCAACGAAGGGGCTGCGGTCTGGCATCACCTGATTCCACGGCGTCACCGCCATGATCACCAGCAACGCCAGAACGTAAAACATAATGATGCGCAACGGAATGGCGTTAATCGCGCGTGGCAACACCTTGTGCGGATCTTTGGTTTCTGCTGCGGCTGTTCCCACTAACTCAATGCCGACGAAGGCAAATACCGCAATCTGGAAGCCAGCAAAGAAGCCGCTCAATCCTTTCGGGAACATACCGCCATGATCCCAGATATTGCTCAGGGCCGCGGCGCTGCCGTTAGGTGAAGGATAATGCATGCTGACCAGCACGATGCCGGTCACGATCAGAGCAACAATCGCCACGATTTTAATAATCGCGAACCAGAACTCCATTTCGCCAAACAATTTCACCGTTGCGATATTGAGCGCCAGGAACACAAATATACACAGCAGCGCACTCATCCAGATGGAAAAGTCGGGGAACCAGAGTTGGAAATAGGCACTAATGGCCACGACATCAGCAATGCCCGTTACCACCCAACAGAACCAGTAAGTCCAGCCGGTAAAATATCCCGCCCATGGCCCGAGTAAGTCGGCAGCAAAATCGCTGAATGATTTATATTCAAGATTTGAGAGCAGCAATTCGCCCATAGCGCGCATGACGAAAAACAGCATAAAACCGATGATCATATAAACGAAAATGATCGAGGGGCCGGCCAGGCTGATAGTTTTACCTGAGCCCATAAACAACCCGGTGCCGATCGCGCCACCGATAGCAATCAGTTGGATATGGCGGTTATGCAGATTACGCTGGAGCTTATCGGGCTGTTCGGCCTCGATAAGCGCCTCTTTGGATTGATCAACCATAAATATATCTTTCCTGTTTTGATGTTGTGTCAGCTCTACTGGCTGTTAGATAACGTGCCGTTTGATAGGGCAAGTGGCATAAGATAGTGGAAAGGTTGCAATTCTCGGTAATTGTTTTTTTACAATTGTGACCTTTTACGGGGTTTCCTCTGTCAGTAAATATTTACATGGCATAATCCACGGTACATTTGCGTAAATCTTCAGCAATTAAGCCTTTTCTGCGTTATCTCCCCATTTTGCCACCTACACTTACGTCTTCTTTTTATGAGTAAACGTGAGGTGTGATGCGCGCATTATTAGCGATTGCTCTGTTGGCATTATGTGGCTGGTGGAGTTTGCCGTGGCTGAAAACGCATTTGCCGCCGCAGTGGAATCCGTTTACGCCGCTGTCGGTCACTGACCCACAAGGATGGATGATGCGCTACAAATTGCAGCGCCTGAGTCACGATCCTGCGGCCTGTATGGCGGTGATGCAGCGAGCCAGTCAGCAGGGATGGGTAGAATTTCGCGCGGTGCCAGCACTGAAAGGTGATTGCCCTATTGAACAACCTTTGCGCGTGAGTGGTTTTGGTGAAGTGACATTGAGCAGCAGCTTTCTTGCCAGTTGCCCCATGGCAGTGAGCAGCACAATCTATGTCGTCAACAGCACTCACGCCTTGCAGCAGGCAGGTATCAACAGCCCGATTCGGCACATCAGCCACGTCGGCAGTTACGCCTGTCGAAATATCTATCATCGCCAGCAGGGGCGTTTAAGCGAGCATGCAACAGCAGATGCATGGGATGTGACAGGGTTTCAGCTTGCAGATGGACGCTGGCTGCAGGTGGCAAAAAACTGGCATCAACCTGAGGATGCGGCTGCAGGGCTCCGCGCTTTATGGCAAAACGGCTGTGCGACCTTTGGCAATGCGTTAGGACCGGATTACAACGCCGCGCATGCCGGACATTTTCACCTGGGCATGCGCGGCGCCGGATACTGTCGTTAGTTAGACGGCGGGGTTAAGCCCTCGTTTTATCAGGAAATGATTAGCGGGCCAGGAGAATAGAAAACCGATGATCATGGCCAGTTGTAACATAAACCAGAAAGCGACCAGCAACGGATTGATTTGCTGGTTGAGAACAAATTTTAGTGCCAGTGCCATAAAGATAAAAATACCTAATTGATAAATCAGCAGGGGGAATGTTTCGGTTTTAAATGCTAATAATAACGCCCGGCCAAATGAACGTTTTTCACGTTGGCGAATCGCCAGGAACTGGAAAAATAAACCCACCACCAGAGAAACTATCAAGCAAATAATTGCCTGCATCCAAAGCGTTGGCATAATGGCGAACTGATTTAGCAAGGTGATTATTGGTAGGGTCATTATGTCGCCAAATATACAGGCCGCAGCAGATAATGAGGTGGAAATAAATATTGTTTGCCAGCTGGCATTACTCTGAATTTTTTGTGGAACCAGCAGCGCAAGTTTTACCTGACGTGAAGGTTTACGGCCCAGATACCACCAGGCTAACCATCCGATGAACGGCATATAGAGGCCGGTCAGCGGCCAGATGATATTCATGATGGCCACCGGATGCGGGTGACGGAAAAGATCTTTTAAGATCATCAGCGCTGTACAACCGCCCAGTACAAGGAAAGGTAATGCCAGTTGGTTCATCATAGTCAGCCCCGTTATGATGCTCGAATACGCATGACAATGCGCCAGTATGCATGAGGGCGCAACGTCTTCCCCTGAAAAGTCCACAGCGTCATCACCCGTACATCCTCTAAGCGTAGCTGGAAAAGAGGGTGACGGAAATCACGTTATACCGCTCACTACAGAAATCACTGGGATTAAGAATGAGCCGAATAGGCGTCGTCCCACAAATACCGCTATTACCCTCAGTAATCGCTTTCAAAGTGAGTGATTTTGGTTAATGACGATGCTAAAAATTTATCAATCTAATGATGATTTTCGATGAATAGGGTGATTGAAACTCCTTCGGAAAAATCCTATTCTAATCAGGAAAGAGGATTAAAGTTGTGAAGCTGTTGGCAAAATGTATCTGCTTTCAGTTCCCCATAATGGTAACGCATTGACAACAGGATGGTTATGATTGTTACCCCGTGGGCTGCTCTCATTTCAATCAATATTTTTTCTCTAGTTAATTTATTTTTTGTGTTAATCAGAACGAATAACAAGTTAAAGCGTGAAACAACGCTGAGGCAATAATGACGACCGATAATTATTTCGTCTGGCGTGGCAAAACTGAAAATGAATTTCAGGCGCTGACGGAAGTGATTCAAGTAAAAACGCTATTACAAAAACACATTGAAGCGATGGGTTTTGATTCATTCGCTTTCCTGGTTCAACATCCCGTGCCTTTTACCCGGCCGCGCGTGTTTTTGTTCAGTACTTACCCGGAAAGCTGGGTTAAGCGCTATGAAAGCGAAAATTATTATGCTGTCGATCCGGTGCTGTTACTTTGTCAGCGGCCGGGACGAGGCGTGGAATGGACACGGGATTTATTTACCGGTGCCGGTAATTTATGGGCTGAAGCGAATGCGGCAGGGCTTAACAGCGGCTTTTCTTGTTCGGCAATGGCGCCAAATCGTGCCATTGGTATATTATCTATAGCATCATCGCTTCACAGTCAGACTCAACACTTACGCGTTCAGCTAGAGGTGAAACTGCACCTACTGGCGGAACTGAGTTTGCGCGTGCTTGAGCGGCTAAATGATAGTTCAATGGCGGTTTTATCTAATGATTTTAGCCAACGCGAACTGGAAATTTTGAAATGGACGGCAGAAGGAAAAACTTCTGCGGAAATTTCACTGATTTTAGCGATTTCAGAACATACGGTGAATTTTCACCAAAAGAATATGCAAAAGCGTTTTAATGTTTCCAATAAAACGCAGATTGCGTGTTATGCGGCGGCAATTGGCCTGATATAGCAAAAAGGCAACTACTAATTTTAGTAGTTCCCACTCTTTAGTCAGTTGTCTACCCTGCGCCGGAACTTTGCCAGGCTGGCGCAAAGAAATCATTGCAAACATGGGGATGTCAGGGGCGCATGATGAAAGTAATTCAAACACAGCTTAAGGATATGCCGTCCTCTCTGTTGGCAGAATTAGGAACGTATCGCTATAGCGTTTTTGCGCGGGGTGAAGGTTGGTCTATCCCGCCGCGCTTAAGTACGCCTGGACAGGAGTATGATCGCTTTGATCGCTCCGATGTCACCTGGATGATCGCCTGGAATGCGCGCCAGGGGATCTGCGGCTGTGCACGTTTGTTGCCCTGGCATGAACCCGAAGTGCCTGAAGGCATGGTGCTGCCGTTCGATCAGGAAAAAGTCTGGGAAATGTCACGCTTTTCGGCACGCCTTGAGGTGGATGCAGAACTGCCACTGACGATTTTGTGGCATGCGGTGCAGTTGGCGGAACTCAGCGGTATGGAGTACCTGATCAGCTCAGCAACGCCGATGCTGGAAAAAATGTTTGAGCAGCACCATGTCGTGTACGAACCTTTATCACCTGGTTTGATTCAATCTGAGGATAATATGTTTGCCATTCGTATTCCGGTTCATCAGCCGGCACTGGCGGACAAGTATCGCGGCACACGCCGGTTTAGTCCGGAAGAGGTGCTGCCGTCACTGGGTGTTTCAGTGAACTGGCAGTCGCACAGTTGATCACCCCGCGCATCGCGCGGGGCTTCACCGCTTACTGACGGTAGGCGGTTTTAATCTGACGAATGGTGTTGCTGAACACCTCCGCCTGCGGCTTATCCGCTAACGCGCTTTGCACATAGCGCTCCATGTTAATAATAACCTTACCGGCATCCGCCTGGCCCATTCCTTTCAGAATCAGCGTCACCATCATTTTCAGGCAAGCCACTTCGTCGGCCAGTGCCTGGGTATCCCGCGATGTTGAAAAGTCTTCATCACTCATCTTTGACTCCTTGGTGGTGTTACTGAATGTAGACACAATATTTGTGTGTAAAAAACAGAGTATATCATATGGTTGAATGAGGAATTTATCCCAGGCGAAGCGGTGGAGATTAAACCAACATTAAATGGATGTTTGCGTTATTAACAGGCAGGGAAAATCAGGCGTTGAAGTTATTTTTATTTTACAAAGCCCAGCGGTCAATGAAAAGAGCATAAATTATAACATAATGATATTAGTCACAATTTCACATTTTAATTCTTGCATGCTAGTGCGTTTTACTCAAAAGATATCTGGGAATGAGCTCAATTTGATATGTATCATTTCATTTGGGATTTATCTGCGTAACCAGATGTTTTTTCCCCGGCAAACCCGGTAAGATGACCCTCCTGAAATATATTTTTCCCCTCACTAACCTGCGGAGTACGTCCCGTTGATCAGTCTGCTTCTTGTTGATGACCATGAACTGGTACGCGCCGGTATTCGCCGCATACTGGAAGATATGAAGGGATTGGTAATTGCCGGGGAAGTGGCTTGTGGTGAAGATGCGGTGAAATGGTGCCGCAGCAATCCGGTGGACGTGGTGCTGATGGACATGAATATGCCGGGCATCGGCGGTCTGGAAGCCACGCGAAAAATTGTGCGCTTCAATCCTGACATCCGCATTATTATGCTGACCATCCATACCGAAAATCCGCTGCCGGCAAAAGTGATGCAAGCCGGTGCGGCGGGTTATCTGAGCAAAGGTGCGGCCCCGCAGGAAGTGGTGAGTGCGATTCGTTCAGTGCATTCAGGTCAGCGCTATATCGCATCAGATATTGCGCAGCAAATGGCGCTTAGCCAAATCGAGCCGCAAAAAGCCGAATCGCCCTTTAGCTGTTTGTCGGAAAGGGAATTGCAGATTATGCTGATGATCACCCGAGGGCAAAAGGTGACGGAAATTTCCGAGCAGCTTAATCTCAGCCCGAAAACCGTTAACAGTTACCGTTATCGCATGTTCAGTAAGTTGAACATCAGTGGCGACGTAGAGTTAACGCATCTGGCCATTCGACATGGTCTCTATAATGCGGAGCCGTTAATCAGTAGTGAGTGACGTTTTCAATTCCAAAGCCTTTCTGAGCACCGTGACCAGTCAGCCCGGCGTCTACCGCATGTATGACGCGACAGGCACGGTGATCTATGTCGGTAAAGCGAAAGACCTCAAAAAGCGCCTGACCAGTTATTTCCGCACTCAGGTAGGCAGTCGAAAAACCGAAGTCCTGGTCAGTAACATCCAAAACATCGACGTGACGGTGACGCATACCGAAACCGAAGCTTTGCTGCTTGAACACAATTACATCAAGCTTTATCAGCCTCGCTATAACGTGCTGCTGCGTGATGATAAATCCTATCCCTATATATTCCTGAGTGCAGACGCGCATCCGCGACTGGCGATGCATCGTGGTGCTAAACACGCGAAAGGGGAATATTTTGGGCCTTTCCCTAATGGCTATGCGGTGCGTGAAACCCTGGCGCTGTTGCAGAAAGTGTTCCCGATTCGACAGTGTGAAAACAGTGTTTATCGCAACCGCTCTCGCCCCTGTTTGCAATATCAGATTGGCCGTTGCCTTGGGCCATGCGTAGCGGGGTTGGTCAGCGAAGATGAGTATGCGCAGCAAACGGACTACGTGCGGCTGTTTCTTGCCGGTAAAGATGATCAAGTAATCAACCAACTGGTCAAACGCATGGAAGAGGCCAGCTATGGATTGCGCTTCGAAGAAGCGGCGCGTCTGCGCGATCAGATTCAGGCGGTACGACGCGTCACCGAGAAGCAGTTTGTCTCCAATCAGGGGGATGACCTTGATGTGATGGGGGTGGCATTCGACGCCGGTATGGCTTGCCTGCACGTGCTGTTTATTCGGCAGGGCAAAGTGCTGGGCAGCCGCAGTTACTTCCCGAAAGTGCCAGCCGATACCGATCTCACCGAAGTGGTGCAAACCTTTGTCGGCCAGTTTTATCTGCAGGGCAGCGAAGCACGCACTTTGCCAGCTGATATTCTGCTGGATTTTAGCCTGCCTGAACGCGAGTTGCTGGCCGATTCTTTGAGTGAATTGGCCGGCCGCAAGGTCAATATTCAAAGTAAACCGCGCGGCGATCGGGCGCGCTACCTTAAACTGGCGCGCACCAACGCTGCCACCGCGTTGACCACGAAACTGTCTCAGCACTCCACTATTCAGCAGCGACTGGCGGCGCTGGCAGTCTTTCTCGAACTCGACAGCATCAAGCGCATGGAATGTTTCGACATCAGTCACACCATGGGTGAGCAGACGATAGCTTCGTGTGTGGTCTTTAACCGCGATGGACCGCTGCGTTCAGATTACCGCCGCTATAACATTGAAGGCATCACGCCTGGCGATGATTACGCCGCGATGAACCAGGTATTACGTCGTCGTTATGGTAAAGCGCTGGAAGAGGACAAAATCCCTGATGTCATCATCATCGATGGCGGTAAAGGCCAGCTGGCGCAGGCGAAACAAGTGTTTGCAGAGCTGGATGTGCCATGGGATAAAGATCGTCCCATTTTGCTGGGCGTGGCAAAAGGCACTGACCGTAAAGCGGGTCTGGAAACGTTGTTCTTTGAAGCGGAAGGTGAGGGGGTTTCGTTGCCGCCAGACTCGCCTGCACTGCATGTGATTCAACATATTCGTGATGACTCTCACAATCATGCAATTTCGGGGCACCGGAAAAAACGTGCGAAAGTGAAGAACACCAGTGCACTAGAAAGCATTGAAGGGGTCGGGCCAAAACGGCGCCAACAGCTGCTTAAGTACATGGGGGGCCTGCAACCCCTGATGAATGCCAGCGTGGATGAGATTGCTAAAGTGCCGGGGATTTCCTTCGCGCTGGCGGAAAAAATCTACTACTCGCTGAAACACTAGCATTGAAACAGGGGGGGCAATGTAGGAACATACGTTAAATTCTACTCACACCAGACAGTTACTGGCATATGCAATTTAACATTCCGACGTGTCTTACCCTGTTTCGAGTTGTACTGATTCCATTCTTTGTGCTGGCATTTTATCTGCCTTTTCAATGGGCACCTTTTGCCACTGCATTGATCTTTGTGGTTGCCGCCGTGACTGACTGGTTTGATGGTTTTCTTGCCCGCCGCTGGAAGCAAACCACGCGTTTTGGCGCTTTCCTCGATCCTGTAGCTGACAAAGTGATGGTGGCCATTGCGTTGGTACTGGTTGCCGAGTATTTCCACGCCTGGTGGATTACCTTACCGGCAGCGACCATGATTGCGCGCGAAATTATCATCTCAGCCTTACGTGAGTGGATGGCGGAGATTGGTAAGCGCAGCAGCGTAGCGGTTTCCTGGATTGGCAAAGTGAAAACCACGGCGCAGATGTTCTCTCTGTTCGCCTTGCTGTGGCGTCCAGACGCTACGGTGGTGGGGGTGGGTGTCGTCGCACTGTATATCGCCGCGGTGCTGACCTTCTGGTCAATGTTCCAGTATTTGAGCGCCGCACGCGGTGATTTGCTCGATAGCTGATCGATGCGATTTAAAAAGCAGCAAACGGACGCACTGTGTGGATAATTCTATTGACTCATTGCGTCAGATAAGTAGAATGCATCGCATCGAACGGCAGCAAGTCTGCAAGAAGCTGAGTAAAATCAGCGAGTTTGGTGAATTGCGGGAATAGCTCAGTTGGTAGAGCACGACCTTGCCAAGGTCGGGGTCGCGAGTTCGAGTCTCGTTTCCCGCTCCAAATTTAGTCGTTTGTTGCTGACAGATGGCACATCAGAATAAAGGCGCGTTGGCAGAGTGGCCATGCAACGGATTGCAAATCCGTCTACCTCGGTTCGACTCCGGGACGCGCCTCCAATTTACACCCTGCCCGGGTGGTGAAATCGGTAGACACAAGGGATTTAAAATCCCTCGGCTTATGGCTGTGCGGGTTCAAGTCCCGCCCCGGGTACCATATTTAGTAGTCGCTAAAACCAAATAAAATCAAAGCAATATGCAGTAATGTCGTGACCGCCCAAGGGCGGTTTTTTTGTGTCTTCAGTCCTTTTCATAATATGACTTCATAATATCAGACGCTTTTTTTCTGCCCACCGACAACCGGAACGACAACGATCTTGCGGTCGTATGCTGCGGTTTGTTCGACGTTCTTATGCCCGGTTATGGCTCTCTTCTCATAAAGATCACCCTCAAGGTCTGACACACCTTTTGCTTTAAGATCGTGGAAGGTGAAATCAAAAAGCAGTTCTGGAAATTTAATGCGAGCCTCTTCACGGGCTGCGCTCCAACGACTGTTAAAACCATCGCGCGTATAGCCCGAACCGTTCGGCTGGTGGATGATGAATATACTGCTCATGCCTGGCTTTAGGTTTAGCTCTCCTGCCATGCTTATCACAGCAGTTAGGCGAGGGGACCAGCCCTTAATTTGCGCTACGCTTGTTTTGCTCTGTTTAATCAAAATACCTTCTTCCATGATTTGGCTCTTTTTCATGGAAAGGACATCTGCCTGTCTGGCACAGCATAAATACGCCAACTCCATTGCTACCTTCACAATGTCCGGCGCACAAGAATAAAGCGCCTGATATTCCGCATCTGTGACGTAGCGGTCGCGAGAATCTTCTTTGAACTTCTTCACGCCCTTTGTAGGATTACCCTTCACCATGCCGCGCTCATATCCCCAGCGATACATACGGGAAATAAACGCTTTCTCACGTTTAGCCGATTACATGGAAATGTGTCAGGCCATCTGCGCTTACGCGGAGCGGGCTGCAGAGAAGTTACGCGAAGAACGCCAGTTCTGCTGTCAGGTAGCGGTTTTTGTTCGCACCAGTCTGCACGCTGTTAATGGAATTTATTATGGCAACCAGGCTATGGGCAATTTACAAACGCCATCAAACGACAACCGAGACATTATCCGGGTGGCTATGGAGATGCTGGGTCGTATCTGGCTCGATAACCGACGTTATATGAAAGCAGGGGTAATGCTGGGTGATTTTTTCAGTCAGGGCGTCTCCTAACTCAATCTCTTTGACGAACACAAACCACAGGCCAATAGCGAGGCGCTGATGCGCGTTGTAGACGGCCTCAATCAAAGCGGGAAGGGAAAACTGTGGTTCGCAGGACAGGGCACTCAGAAAGCGTGGGCAATGAAGCGGGAAAGGTTGTCGCTGGCATATACCACTCGAATTTCGGACCTGTGAGTGGCGAGATGACACTGCCGGTGCAGAAGGTGCTTGCGACCAGCACGACCTGTTACCTTGTGGAATGGAAGGGGCGCAGCTGCATCGTTGATGAGAAACGGCGGCCAAAGAATGGTGATGCTGTCTTGCCGGATTTGTCAGGCATTTACGAATGGGGGCACACCTATATGCATCCGCGTCGAATCATCACCGATGAAGGCCAGACTCTGGAAGATGATTTGTCAGGGGATGTGGCAGTGATTGGTGTGGTGACACATGAAGTCACTGCGATACATGAGCAGGATGGCTCGCCGATTTGATGCTTTCAAAAAAGCCCGGAGCAATGGGTTCCGGGCGGCAAAAGTTTTGCCTGTAATTGATGGCGTCCCATTGGGAAACGGGAACCGATTGAGAATAGTATTACCCTTAGAAATAGCCAGCGCACGCTTAAAAAAAAGCACAGGATGCCCTTGAGTTCAGCCTGTGCGGAGAGTTCAGCGTAATCTTTTATAGTTTTTCTTGGCCTGCCGTGATGGGTCGAATCATCACAGCATGGGACTCCAGTGTGCTTGCATCAGAAACACAACAACTACTAGCAAAACCGTAGTAATACCTGGCAGCAAAAGATAGCGCATTCTCGCCTCCACGTTTTCGACAGTACCACTTCAAATCTAGTCTATTTACGCAAAAAAGCCCGCGCTGCGAGTGAGATGAAGCGCGGGCAATCTTTGGGGGAAACTATCGTACCTTCTGGTTTCATGCATCATGCGCTTTGCCACAGATAAAGATGTGATCAATACCGCTTAGGCACAAAAAAACCCGCACAAAGGCGGGTAAAAAATTCGTTCAATGGGAAATTCTGTTTCGTAAAACATCACGTTTTCTGTGTGTATCACGTCGCTATAATAGCAACAATTGAGGCGTTGATCACAAAATGATCGATGATAAGAATTTACTGAGGGGAGTAGCGAATTTCGTTCCGTTTCGGTAGTGATGATTTCACAACATAAAAAAGCCCGGTAGTGTTGGCGTCCGGGCTGCACAATGGGTGCGAATCATGATCAATCAGAGTTTGTCGATAGTACAGGGAAGTAGAAGCGACACTCTGATCATAGGATGGCATCAAGTAAAAGCTAGCGAAGCGGCGGGTATAATTTTCAGAATAAAATCGGTGGGTAAATCGTGAGAGTGAAGGATTTATTAAGGGGGAATGCTGGAGATGGAAAAGGATGTAAGGCTGGCGGCTGAAAGGAAAAATAAAAAGCCCGGATGAGTCCAATCAGCCGGGCCAGACACAATACTGTGCCTAACATTTCCAATGAGCTAGTGGTCAACATCACAGGGATTCGAAGTGACAATTTGATAATAGGATGGCTCCGTGGAAACGCTAGCGAAGCGGTACGTAAGCCGGAAAATGCTTCATAATATTAAGACAGGATAGGCTATAAGCCATTGATAAATGGAGTACGATTATTGAACTTATTTTATGAAAATATTGCCTATTACTATGTTTTCAATAGCAAATGCGCCTGATTTAAAATCCCTCGGCTTATGGCTGTGCGGGTTCAAGTCCCGCCCCGGGTACCATGTTTAGTAGTCGCTAAAACCAAATAAAATCAAAGCAATATGCAGTAATGTCGTGACCGCCCAAGGGCGGTTTTTTTGTGCCTGCGATATTACTTCATAATATCAATTCCTAATATCTAACCTCGATATCAACTGCACGTTACAATTGCTCACCTGCTCACCTGCTCACCTGCTCACCTGCTCACCTGCTCACCTGCTCACCTGCTCATCTGCTCATCTGCTTTGGGCGCGATAAGCCTCAGGCTTGCGGTTGCCCTACGGGACCTTTACTCATCGGGCCGCCCGGAACAGGCTGCTCTGTGGGCACATTTGGACGACCATCAGGCCCAATTGGCCTGTCGGATTGCTGGCAACCCATCAGCGAGACCAGACAAGTGATAATCAGCATTCCACCGAATAAACTCTTCATTAATCACGTCCTTTATTTGGGCAACCGAGCGTTGCTTCCTAAGTGTAGTCGATATATCGCTGACGAAAGCCCATAAAAAAGCTGCCATCTCGTTGGAGATGACAGCTGAGAGAAAAATCAATCTGGACGAAGTGACTCAAACTCACTTCACTGAAATCATCACCCCAAATTGCCGCTCAGGCGATCGCGGAAATCGCTACTGCGGTTATCCAGCCCGATGACGGTGACTGTCGCACCGTGACGTTGATAGCGGTATTCAATGGCATCCAGGGCCGCGACGCTGGATGCATCCCAGATTTGTGCATGCGTCAGGTCAATGGTGACAACTTTTGGATCGTGTCCGTAATCGAAATGTTCGAACAAATCATTGCTGCTGCCAAAGAACAGCGGGCCGCGTACCGTGTAATAGACCTGTTCACCGTCATCGCTTAACTTGCGTTCAGCATGGATAACATGGGCAATACGACGTGCAAACAGCATCATGGCGAGGATCACGCCAATTAACACGCCGAGCGCCAGGTTGCCTGTCCAAACGGTGACCACGACCGTCAGGGCCATCACCGAGGTTTCTGACCACGGCATACGTTTTAGCGTGGCGGGTTGCAGGCTGTGCCAGTTAACGGTTTTCACCGCGACCACCATCATGATTGCCGCGAGGACCACCATAGGAATCTGCGCCATGATCTGACTCAGTCCGGTGACCAGCAGCAGCAGCACAATACCTGCCGCAACGGTTGAGATGCGCGTGCGTGCTTTGCCCAGCTCAACGTTAACAATGGTTTGACCGATCATGGCACAGCCAGCTATGCCGCCATAAAAACCGGCCAAAATATTACCGACGCCCAGTGCCCAGGACTCGCGGCGCTTACCCGAAGGTGTGTCGGTGATATCGTCCACCAGCTTGGCGGTGAGCAGAGATTCCATCAAACCCACGAAGGCGATACTCAAAGCGGTAGGCCAGACAATCAGCAACGTCTGTAAATTAAACGGCACCAGCAGCGTGGTGAATCCTGGCAAGCCTGAACTCATTGGCCCTTCATCGCCGACGTTAGGCACGCGATAACCCAGCAACAACGCCACCCCGGTGACGACGACAATGGCGACCAGCGGTGACGGGACGCTTTTCAGGATTTTGGGTAACAGCAGCACAATCGCCAGAGTCACGGCAAACAGCACCCACACTAATCCCGATTGCCCCCAGACGTGGGGAACCTGCGCGAAGAAAATCAGAATGCCCAACGCATTCACAAAGCCCAGCATCACTGAACGCGGAATGTAGCGCATCATGCGGGACAGCCCGGCAAGACCAAAAATAATCTGAATAATACCGCCGAGGATTACCGCAGGAAGAATGTATTCAACCCCATGCGCGTGCACCATCGGTCCAATCACCAGTGCCACCGATCCCGCTGCAGCCGTGACCATGGCCGGGCGTCCACCTAAAATCGACAAGGTCAGACACAGCACCACCGAGGCGACCAGACTCACTTTGGGATCGACACCCGCTATAACAGAGAAGGAGATCACTTCTGGGATCAGTGCCAGAGCGGTAATCACCCCAGCCAGACACTCACGGGTAAGCAGCGCAGGCGAGCGTAAAACGCTGCCCACGGTAATATCGTTCGCCGCAGGGGCGTGTTCTGTAGATGGGCTCATAAATGTGCAGGCTCTTTTATTATTTTGCGCATACCGTCACGGCATGGCAGCAACCAGTTGGACACTAAACGCGGATGATGTTAGCGGGCATTGAGGGATGAAGCTAGCGGGAGAGCGAAGAAGAGAGTGATTCCGTCCCTGGAATCCGGTATTACACCGAGAGATCGTCAGGCGTTTTGTTAACCACCAGTTCGAGAAGATGACGATAAATATCCAGTTGGATCACATCACTTTCCATCTCAAGGCGATTAATCAGCGAAGCGATGATGGCTTTATTGGTGACCGGCATGCCGGCTTGCAGGATTTCAGCGATGATCTGCCCGAAAACTTCCATCTCGGTGCTGTCGCTGTTACCGGCGAGTTTAAAATAGTCAGCGATAGCGTCACTGCTGGTGGCGGCGTTTTGCATGTATGAAGCCCTTCAGATCGGTCTGATGGCAACCTGGCCTTCAGTTCCATGATGAAAAAACTCACGCGCGGACAGGCGCGTAAGACCCAAACTCATCAACCAACGCAAAAAAGACACCTCTGAAGGTGGAAATCCAAAAACACCTTCAGAGGCGACGCAAAGTGCATCATTCGTTACGGAGCCAGTCGCTGGCTCACGGGAAGTAAACTTATACAATGAAGCTTAACTTGTACAATGATATTTTTAAGGAATTTGTGCTTATTGTTTTTTATCAATTAGTTGATAAATTTGACTGACGGGAAACTTATACAAAATAGCTGTACAGGAATAGGCTTTAACGCAGGCTGTATCAGTTTGAGAACAAAGTGGAAGGGCTAAGGCGCGCGAACTACAGTGCTAATGTAAGCAAACTTTTCATCAGGCTGACACTTTGTTTATAATAACGCACTTGTCTAGTTAGGTATCTAATCATTAGGCTACTACGTTTTGACTGACTATCCGCAACCTTTTTCGCGTTTATTACATCTTACGGCACATGCATGGCGGCTGGCGGTCGATCGTCGCCTGAAAGAGAGTGGCTTAAGTATGAGCAGCTGGATGGCCATCGCGACAGTGGCCACGGCCACGGAGCCGCCGACCCAGAAAGCGCTGGCGCAACTGTTGGGATTAGAAGAAGCAAGCGTGGTGCCACTGGTCGATCGACTGGTAAAACAGCAGTTACTGGCGCGCGTTCAGCCGAAAGAGGATCGCCGCAAACGCCTGCTGATGTTGACTGAGCAGGGCAGCGTGGCGTTTGCCGAAGTGAAAACCCAGGCAGACAGCTTGCGCGCACAGTTGCTGGCAGATATCGATCCTGATGCGCTGGCGGTGACCGAGAAGGTGCTGCAACAGCTGCTGGCTCGATTGGGAAGTATCTAATCGTGGCAAAACGCAATCCTTATGCACAACGTGAATGGCTGCCTCATGAAAAACCGATGCTGCCGGGTTCACCTTCCACCCCAATCCACTCGCCCTCAAAGCGCGTGGCGTTTGGCATTATCGGACTGCTGATCTCCATCACCGGCGCGCTCAGTAATGCGCTGGTGACAGCCAATCTCACCAATCTTCAGGGCACCTTTGGCGCTTACAGCAATGAGATTGCCTGGCTGCCGGCTGTCTACGTGATGGGCAACATTTCCATCAACCTGCTGCTGGTTAAATTTCGTCAGCAGTTTGGCCTGCGGCTGTTCACCGAAGCTTTTCTCGTGCTTTACGTGATCGTGGCGTTCTTCCATATCCTGGCCAACGATCTCAGTTCCGCCATTATTGTGCGCACCGCTCACGGGATGGTGGGCGCGGCGCTTAGCTCGCTTGGCATCTATTACCAAATTCAGGCCTGGCCGGCGAAACACCGACTCAAAGCCCTGGTGATCGGCATTACCGCATCCCAGCTGGCGATCCCGCTCGCCCGTTTGTTCTCTACCGAATTGCTCCAGCTGGAAGAGTGGCGCGGTCTTTATCTGTTTGAGTTAGGGTTGGCGATGATAGCGCTCGGTTGTGTTCTGGTGGTGAAGTTGCCGCCGGGCGATCGTATCAAGGCCTTTGAGAAGATGGATTTTGTTACTTTTATCCTGCTGGCACCCGGCATGGCACTGCTGTGCGGCGTGCTATCGCTGGGCCGCATCGAGTGGTGGTTTACCACGCCGTGGTTAGGTATTTCATTAGCCATTTCGTTGGTGCTGATTGTTGCGGCAGTGGTGGTGGAACATAACCGCGCGAATCCACTGATTAACACCCGATGGCTCAGCAACGGCATGATTGTGCGACTGGGCATTGTCATGATCATGATGCGTATTGTGTTGGCCGAGCAAAACACCGGCGCGGTGGGCTTCCTGCAACAGCTTGGGCTGCTGAATGACCAGATGCGTGGCTTGGCTTTAGCGATTATCGCTGGGGTGATTTTTGGCATGATCGCCAGTGCATTGACCATCAAACCGACGCATCTCAGTTGGCCGATCGTCACTTCGCTGGTGGTGATGATCATTGCCTCGTACATGGATGCACAGTCCAGCCCAGTGACACGTGGCAACAACTTGTATGTCAGTCAGTTTTTACTCGGTTTTAGCAGCGCGTTCTTCCTCGCACCCGCGATGCTGTTAGGGATTGGCGGTGTGGTGACGCAGCCGAAAAATCTGGTGAGTTTTGTGGTGCTGTTTGGCATGAGCCAAAATCTGGGCGGGCTAATTGGCTCGGCGATTCTCGGCACCTTCCAGACGTGGCGGGAGAAGTACCACTCCAGCCTGCTGGGCGATCAGCTGTCACAGCTTGATCCCAATGTCACCGAGCGCCTCAGCCAATACAGTTCACTGTTTAGCAGCCAGTTGCCCGACAACGTCCTGCTCAGTGCGCAAAGCAGCAGCCAGCTACAAGCCGTGGCCACACTACAGGCTAACGTGCTGGCCTACAACGACACCTATTTATTGACTGCCGCGATGGCGCTGATCACCCTGATGTGGGTGCTGTGGCGATTGACGCGGCTGCGTTATATCAACTGGCGTCAGGCACGCCATAATTTGACAGAACAGCGTCAGCAAGCTTCAAACCCGACGGAGAATTCATGAGCCAACAGGACGATATTCAGGCTGCGGAGCGCGAACGCGCCAACCGCCGACGCATTCTTTCCATCGCTTTCGGCAGCGGCATTGTGATTGTTGGCGTATTGGTGATTTTATACGCCTGGCAGCTGTGGCCGTTTACCAGCACGATTCAGTCAACGGAGAATGCCTATGTGCGCGGGCAGGTCACTTTTATCAGCCCGCAGGTCAGCGGCTATCTGACCGACGTCAACGTGGTGGATTTACAACCGGTCACCAAAGGGCAGTTACTGATGACCATTGACGATCGGATCTATCGCCAGCGCGTGCATCAGGCGCAAGCGCAGCTGGATATGAAAATCGCTGCGCAAAACAATAACCAACAGCAGCGCCGCAGTGCGGAAGCCAATATTCTCAGCAATAAAGCTGCGCTGGAGAATGCCAAAGCTCAGGCGTTGAAAAGCAGTCTTGACCTGAAGCGTGTAGAAAATCTGGCGGCCGATGGGTCGCTCTCCGTGCGTGAACGTGACGCGGCGCGTGCCGCTAACGCGCAGGCACAAGCGCAACTTCGCCAGGCAGATGCGCAGGTTGCGGTATCGCAGCAGAGTTTACAAACGGTCATCGTGAATCGCGGTTCCCTGGAAGGTGATGTAGCCAGTGCCAAAGCCGCACTGGAACTGGCCAATATCGATCTGGCCAATACGCGGATTATTGCGCCCGACAGCGGACAGCTGGGACAATTGTCGGTGCGTAAAGGGACCTATGTCACGGCGGGTACGCGCCTGACGTCAGTGGTGCCGGATAACAAATGGGTGATCGCCAATCTGAAAGAGACACAGCTGGCACGTGTGCGCCCAGGATTACCCGTGACGATTCGGGTTGATGCGCTGGACGGCAAGCGCTTTGACGGCCGGGTTGAATTTATTTCCCCCGCCGCCGGTTCAGAATTCAGTGCCATTTCACCAGACAATGCCACTGGTAACTTTGTGAAGATCGCACAGCGTATTCCGGTACGTATTCAAATCCTCGGCGATACCGAAGGATTGCGTCCCGGCATGTCGGTTGAAGTCAATATTGATACCGCAGCAGAGCCGCACAAGGATGCGCCATGAAGCGGTTAATCCTTGCCTCGCTGATGGCGTTGATGGTCAGCGGCTGCGCGACCGAAGTGGAAAAGGCCCCGACATCTTTACCGATCCCGGACAGCTGGCGCCAACAGGTTGGCCCATCGGCAGCTCCCGAAGCACAGTGGTGGCAACGCTTTGGCGACGATAACCTTAACCGCTTAGTGAACCAGGCGTTGCAGCATAACAGCGATATCCTGATTGCCCGTTCACGGGTCGATCAGTACCGCGCGCAATTGCGTGCTGCGCAGGGGGATAATTTCCCCACGCTATCCGCCGGGGTTGCCGCCACGCATCAGCGCGCATTGTCGGCGGTGACCGGGCAGCCGTATGAGAATGCCGTCTTCCAGGGACTGCTGCAGGCAAACTATGACGTGGATCTCTGGGGCAGTCGCAGCAACAGCATTCTTGCCTCGCAAGCGTCTCTGGATGCCCAGCGTGCTGCAGCCTCAGCGGCTGAATTAACGGTTGCCAGTTCGGTGGCCTCCGGTTACCTCAGTTTGTGCGCGCTGGACGAACAATTGCGCGTCACTGAAGCCACGCTGGCCACGCGTGAAAACTCGCTAAATCTGGCACAGCGCCAGTTTGAAACCGGCTATACCTCGCGACTGGAGTGGATGCAGGCGGCATCGGAATATCAGACCGCCAAAGCGCAGGTGCCGCAGTTACAGCATCAAATCGAACAACAAGAGAATGCACTCAGCGTGCTGGTGGGCATGAATCCGCGCGAGATTGCCCGTACCCGCAACTTCGACCACATCAAACCGCAGACGCTGCCGACGTTGTTGCCGTCTCAGTTGCTCAACCGCCGCCCGGATATTGTGCAGGCGCAGCGCCAGTTGATTGCAGCGGATGCCTCGCTGGCCTCGGCGCAGGCCGATTTATTGCCGTCGCTTAATCTGACGGCGACCGGCACGCTGCAAAGTTATCAATTGCATCAGTTACTGGACAATCCCTTCCGCCTGTGGAGCATCGGCGGCAGCATTCTCGCACCGCTATTAAACCGCGAAGCACTGACGGCGCAGGTGGATGTGGCGATGGCCGCACGTAACCAGGCGCTTTATGGCTATGAGAAAGTGGTGCGCGGTGCCTTTTCGGATGTGGATAACGCGTTGGATGCCATTCGTCGCAGTCAGGAACAGCTGACGGAATTGCAGAAGCAAGAAGGCTATGTGACAGAAGCATACCGCATCGCACGTAATCGTTATCAGAACGGTTATGCCTCTTATCTGGATGAACTGGACGCGCAGCGCACCTTGTTCAGTACTCAGCTCAATATTGTCTCAGTGAAAAACACTCTGTTGCTCGCACAAATCGATCTTTACCGATCGCTCGGCGGCGGCTGGCAGGGCTAAACATCATGCCACAAGCCGGTTTTGCGGCAGATTTTACGCTGTAAACCCGGCAATATCCGCTTTTTCCATGGAATGAGGCGCTGCTTAAGTCATTCGTGCTTTTTTTTACTTGTCTTTACATATAGTGGTATTATTCGCGCGCTTTACAAAGTCTGAACGGATCAGTGCAAGTTCAATTACGCACACGGTCGCCATTTGTGGTGATTGGCTACGACAGGGGAAACAAAGGAAATGATGAATAAAAAAGCGGCGCTTGCCTTAATCGTGACAGCAGCATTAATGACGGGTTGCGCACCGCGCACCGCACCCATTCAGAACGTGAGCCAGACCGTTGGGCAGAGCTACACGGATAGTCAAATGCAGCGCGCCATTGTTGAAGCCGGTGCGGCCAACCACTGGGTGATTTCCCCAGCAGGCCCGGGCGTGATGAACGGTAAGCTGTCCGAGCGCGGTCATACGGCCGACATTCGCATCACTTATGCTGCAAACAGCTACCGCATTGATTACGTGAGCAGTACCAATCTGAAAGCGGGCAGCGGCCAGATCCATCGTAACTACAACCGCTGGATTCAGAATCTGAACCAGGGTATTCAGACGCGTCTTGCGGTTCAGGCCGTAAAATAAGCGCCATGCGTGATCGCTGACACAATGTTTTAAAGAAAGCGCTAACGCTGCCGAAAGAGAAAACAGGCGGGCCATGTGCCCGCCTTGTTAATCGGCGACATTCGCATGAGACGGATGACGGACTCGAACGCAAGCAGGGAAGGGATGCCGCACAGCGAAAATCTGACCATCCCTGAGGCTGATGAAAGAATACAGGTATGAAACTCGCTTACACCCTGGTTGACTGGCACGCGATTGCCCCAGGTCACAGCACTGCCGATGAGTGGCAGCACTGGGCCGGGCAGCAAAACGCGTTAGACGCCACCCTACCGATCGCCAAACCCCAATTTTTGCCGATGATGACTGCACGTCGCCTGAGTGCTGGCAGCCGTGCGGCTGTGGAGAGCGGGCTGGCGCTACTGGCACGTCAAACGGTGGATGCCATTGTGTTTACCAGCCGCCACGGTGAGCTGGAACGTAATCTGCGCATACTCATGGCGTTAAAAGATCAGCAGGCGCTGTCTCCGACCGATTTTGCCATGTCCGTACACAACTCTGCGGTGGGTAGCTTAACCATTGCTGCGCGACAGCCGCTGGTCTCTTCGTCGATTTCAGCGGGCATGGACAGTTTTCAACAGGGTTTGCTTGAGGTCGCGGCTTTGCATCAGGCGGGCTACGCGCAGGTGCTGCTGGTGGATTTTGACGGCGTTGTACCTGCCTATTATCAGCCGTGGTTACCCGAAATTGACCGCTTCAACGCCCCTTACGCGGTGGCTCTGTTGCTGCAATCCGGCAATGAGTGGCGCTGCACAGCAGAGCCTGCGCGCGCCGAAGCCGGAACTTTGCCGCAAAGTTTGCAATTCCTGCAGGCGATGTTGCAGGGTGACGAACGAATGACGATTGCCGGTGAACGTCACCTGTGGCACTGGGAGCGTCATCATGGCGGATAATTCGTTAGCCCTGCGCTGGCGTGCTGGCTGCAACTTTTACTGGCGACTGGTGATGACCGCCGTGAGTTTTACGCTGTTCAGCGTTGGCGGTCTGCTGTTGTCTGTGACCTGGTTTAACCTGCTGCTGTTGATTCAGCGTGATGGTCTGCGTCGGCGTCAGATTGCGCGCAGCAGCATTGCGTGGAGCTTCCGCTGTTTCCTGCGCTTCTGTCGCTTTGTCGGCGTCTACGATTATCAGATCATCGGTGCGGAACGACTGCGCCAGGATCGCGGCTGCCTGATTGTAGCCAACCACCCCTCGCTGATCGATTATGTGATGATTGCTTCGGTACTGCCGGAAATGGATTGTCTGGTTAAGGCCGAATTGCAGCACAACATTTTTTTTAATGGCGTAATCAAATCTGCCGATTACCTGATTAACAGCGAAGCCGATACCTTATTGCCAGATAGCCAGCAGCGTTTAGCGCGCGGCGATACCATCCTGATTTTTCCTGAAGGTACGCGTACCCGTTATGGTGAACCGTTGAAGCTGCAACGCGGTGCCGCCAATATCGCGGTGCGTGCCGGATGCGATCTGCGCGTGGTACATATTAGCTGCACCCAGCGTATGCTCGATAAGCAAAGTCGCTGGTATCAGATTCCGCTGGTTAAACCCGTTTTTACTGTACGCGTACAATCGCGTATTGATAGCCAGGCCTTCAGTGAAGCCGAAGAAGATGCGCAGCCGCTCGCCGCGCGTCGCCTGACGCGTCACCTGCAACAGGCACTGGTCCCTGAAGAGACAAAGTAAGTTATGCAAGCACTGATTGACGACATCAAACTGATGATTATCGACACGCTGAATCTGGAAGATATCAGCCCGGGCGATATAGAAACCGACGCACCCTTGTTTGGCGAAGGGTTGGGACTCGATTCAATCGATGCCCTTGAGCTGGGACTGGCGGTGAAAAATCGCTTCGGCGTACAGCTTTCCGCAGAAAGCGAAACCTTACGCGCGCACTTTTTTTCCGTGGCCACGCTGGCCGCGTTTGTTGAACAACAGCAAGCCTGAGAACAGTCAAAATGATGAATAAAGACGAAATTTACCAGGAAGTGGCCTCGCTACTAACCTCGCTGTTTGAAATTGATGCCGATGATATCCGCCCGGATGCCCGTCTGTATGAAGACCTCGAACTCGACAGCATTGATGCGGTGGATATGGTGGTGCACCTGCAAAAGCGTACCGGCCGTAAAATCAAACCTGAAGCCTTCCGTGCGGTTCGCACCGTGCAGGATGTGGTGGATGCCGTCGATCAACTGATGCGCGACGAAGCCTGATTTCCGGCATGCCAGCCTTTCTGCGCCTGTTAAATGGTCTGGCCCTGCTGGCCTGGCCATTTCTGGTGTGGCTCGCTGTCACCCATCCGCAATGGCGTGGTGTGATTGCTCTGTTAGCCTTGCTGTTTGGCTGGCGCATCTGGCAGTTACGCCACGCGCAGGGCGCGATGGGGCGAGTGATGCTGTTGCTGGCGCTGGTGGGCACCTCACTGTGCCTTGCCAGCATGCTACTGCGCAGCCAGCATTTGTTGCTGTGGTATCCGGTGGTGGTGAATACGCTGATGCTGCTGCTGTTTGGCACATCTTTATGGAGCCCCATGCCACTGGTCGAACGTTTAGCGCGGCTGCGTGAAGCGGATTTGCCCGCGCGGGCAGTGCGCTATACGCGGCGCGTGACACAGGTATGGTGTGGATTTTTCATTTTTAACGGCAGCGTGGCGTTGGTCACTTGCCTGCTCAATGATCTCTCGCTGTGGACACTCTGGAATGGGTGCATCAGCTATCTGCTGATGGGCACGCTGATGGGCGGCGAATGGCTGCTGCGTCAGCGCATGAGGAACAAGGCATGAAGGTGGTGAGTATCCGCGACTGGCTCGAAGCGCCGGATCGTGTCGTGGCCTGGCAAGGGCAGCAACAGCATTGGTTATCGGAAATGCGCCAGCAGGTGATGGCGTTAGTGGAAACATTGCAACGGCTGCCGGGCCAGCACTGGGCGTTATGCTTCGATAACAGTTATCACTTCACGGCTGCGCTGCTGGCGTTATGGCACGCCGGTAAAACCCCGGTGATCCCAGGACATTGTCGGGCCGCGCAGCTGGAAGAGATGGCAGAACAATTGGATGGCGTGATCAGCGATATGCCGCTGGCGGTGTCCCTGCCACAGTTGCGCTGGGACGGTGCACTGGCGCTGGGTGAGCTGCCTGCCATCGCCGGGGATGCCGCGCTGGTGTTGTTCACCTCCGGTTCCACTGGCACCCCACGTCGCGTAGTGAAATCACTGCGTGCACTCGATCTCGAAGCGCAGTGGCTGGCGGCGTTATGGGCCGAACGTCTGCAGCAATGCCACGTCATTGCCTCAGTGAGCCATCAGCATCTGTATGGCCTGACGTTTCGCATTGTGTTACCGATGGCGTTAAGTTTGCCACTCGCCGCCCAGCAAATTTTTTACGGTGAGCAGTTGGCCGATCAGCGTTGCGATCGCCGCTACGCCTTTATCAGCAGTCCGGCCTTTTTGCGACGCCTTGATCCTGCCCTGGATGCGCCGTCGTGTGCGTTGATTGTTTCGGCAGGCGGGGCTTTGCCCTGGGCTGATGCGCAACGTGCTCAGGATGCCTTCGCTTGTGCGGTGGATGAGATTTACGGCAGCACCGAAACCGGCGTGATGGGCTGGCGCTGTGCGCAGGAAGAAAACGCCCCGTGGCACTGTTTTCCACAGGTCAGGCTGGAGCAGCAGGCATCTGCTGAATGGCGGGTGTTTTCGGCGTTGCTGGAAACCACTGAGGGTTGGCCGCTTGACGATCGTATTGTGCAACAGCCCTCCGGCGTATTTCAGCTGGCGGGGCGTCAGGATCGGGTGGTGAAGATCGAAGATAAGCGCGTTTCTCTCAGTGAGATCGAGCGACGACTGCTGGCCTTACCTGGCGTGGAAGATGCTGCCGCTCTGGCGATTCAGCGTCACGGACGCCAGGCGATTGGCGTGGTGCTGGCTTTGCCGGACGCGCTGGATGCCGCAACGCTGACCCAACGCAAGAAACAATGGAAAATCGCGCTGCAACCCTGGCTTGACCCCGTCGCCATGCCGCGTTACTGGCGTGTCGTCAACGCGATTCCGGTGACGGCGCAGAGTAAACGCGCCTGGCCCCAAATTGAGGAACTGTTTGATGTTGCCGGTTGAACTCAACGCCCTGCAGCAGGGCGCAACACTGACGTTGCGCCTGCATGCTGCCGCGGATCTGTTTTGGTTCCGCGGCCACTTCCCGACCTTACCGATTTTACCCGGCGTGGCGCAGCTCGACTGGGCTTTACATTACGGCCTGTCACGCCTGGCCATCGGTAAACATTTCCGTTCTATTGAGAACATCAAGTTTCAGCAGCCGGTGCCGCCTGATGCGGAGCTGGAGCTGCAGCTGAGCTGGCAGGAAGACAAATCATTGCTGAGCTTCAGCTACAGCCTGATTCGCGTGGACAGCATTGAGATTGCCAGCAGCGGGAAGATTCGCCTGTGCTGAGTGCGCCTTTCAAACCCTGTGTTCTGATTCCCTGTTACAATCACGGCGCCATGCTGGCCTCGGTACTGGCGCGCCTGGCTCCCTTTAATCTGCCGGTAATTATCGTCGATGACGGCAGTGATACGCAGACTCAGCAGCAGATCGCCGCCCTTGAGGCCCCACAGCTGGATATCCTCACCTTACCGGTTAATCAGGGCAAAGGTGCGGCGGTGATCGCCGGGATGCGCAGAGCCGCCGCAGCAGGGTACAGCCACGCGCTCCAACTCGACGCGGATGGTCAGCATCAAGTGGAAGACACGCCGCGCATGCTGGCGGAAGCGGAAAGCCATCCCGATTGCCTGATCTCCGGCCAGCCTGTTTACGATGATTCCATTCCGAAATCCCGTTTGTATGGCCGTTACATCACCCATTTTTGGGTGTGGATTGAAACGCTCTCCTTCTCGCTAAAAGACAGCATGTGCGGTTTCCGTGTTTACCCGCTGCAACCTTCATTAGCACTCTGCGATCGCCACCCGATTGGCCAGCGCATGGATTTCGACACCGAAATCATGGTGCGACTCTACTGGCAGGGTACGCCGAGCCGCTTTATCAGCACGCGCGTCACCTATCCGGAAAGTGGCCTGTCACATTTTGATGCCTTGCGCGACAACCTGCGTATCTCATGGATGCACACGCGCCTGTTCTTTGGCATGGTGCCGCGTATCCCACAGTTACTGAGCCGGGGTAAAACGGCGCAGCACTGGGCCGCCACGCCAGAACGCCGGGGTCAGAGCGGGTTGCGTTTTATGCTGTGGTTGTATCGTCGCGCCGGGCGGCTGCCGTTTGTGCTGTTGCTTTGGCCGGTGGTGGCGGTTTACTGGTTGAGCGGACGTGAGGCGCGTAACGCTTCTCAGCAATGGCTGACGCGGGTGCAGGCAGAAGCCAGTAAACAGCAGATTGCCCTGCCGGCGCCGATCAACAGCTATCGCCACTTTCTGCGCTTTGGTTACAGCATGCTGGATAAAGTCGCCAGCTGGCGCGGAGAGGTGCAGTGGGGGCGCGATATTGATTTTGCGCCGGGTGCCGAAGCGGTCATCCGTGCTGCGGATGGCAAAGGACATTTGATCCTCGCTTCGCATCTGGGCGATATCGAAGCTTGCCGCGCGATGGCAAAGCAGGTCAGCGGGCTGGTGATCAACGCGCTGGTGTTTACCGATAACGCCCAGCGCTTTCGCGAGGTGCTGGAGAGCATCGCGCCGCAGGCCGGGGTAAATCTGATGCCGGTCACCGATATCGGCCCGGATACGGCCATTCTGCTGCAGCAAAAACTGGATGTCGGTGAATGGGTGGCGATTGTCGGTGATCGTACCGCCGTGCATCGTCAGCGCGGGGGCGAACGCCGCGTGGTGTGGAGTGCATTTATGGGCCGTCCGGCACCGTTTCCGCAGGGGCCTTTTGTGCTGGCCGCCGCCTTACGCTGTCCGGTGCTGTTGATGTTTGCCTTGCGGGAACAGGGCAGACTGCGTGTGCATTGTGAGCCTTTTGCCGATCCGATCCTGCTGCCGCGAGCCCAACGACAGGCGGCGCTGCAGGCCACGGTGGATCGCTATGCCGAGCGACTGCAACAGCATGCGCTGATGGCGCCGCTGGACTGGTTTAACTTTTACGATTTCTGGACGTTACCAGAGGAGAAGAGCCGCGATGAGTGAACATATCTGGCGCGCTGAGGTTGAAATAACCGTGTCGTTCCACGACTGCGACCCGATGGGCGTGGTGTGGCACGGCAACTATTTCCGTTTTTTTGAAGTGGCGCGTGAAGCGCTGTTGCGCAGCATCAACTATAGCTACGCTGAGATGACCGCCAGCGGTTTTGTCTGGCCAGTGGTGGACACGCGTGTCAAATACCGCCAGCCGTTACGCTGTGAAGAGGTGATCCGCGTGGAAGCCCGCATTACGGAATACGAGAACCGCTTGCGTATCGATTATGTCATCCGCAATGTGGCGGGCCAGGTCACCACCAAAGCACACACGCTGCAAGTGGCGGTGGATGCGGTGAGTCAGGAGATGAATTTCGTTTCACCCGATATTTTATTTGAACGCCTGGGAGTCAAACCGTGATCAGAACTCTTTGTCTGATGCTGACGTTGCTGTGTGCCAGTGCACAGGCCATCACGTTGGATCAGCTGCAGCAGCGTTTTGCCAGCCAGCCGGTAATCCGCGCCAACTTCGAGCAGGTGCGCACCATTTCTGGTATGTCGCAGCTGCTGGTGTCGCGTGGCCAGTTATTAATCGCCCAGCAACAAGGTTTGTGGTGGCATCAGGCCACGCCGTTTGTGATGACTTTGATTCTTGATGATAAGCGGATGGTTCAGAGCATGAGCGGTCAGCTGCCGCAGGTGATCACCGCCGACAGCAATCCACAGATGTTTCAGTTCAATCATCTGCTGCGCGCCTTGTTCCAGGCCGACGAAAAGGTGCTGCGCGAGAATTTTGAACTCGATTTCCACGATAAAGGGAATGACCAGTGGCAGCTCAGCCTGACGCCGAAGGCGGCACCGCTGAACAAAATCTTCAATCGCATCGATCTGCAGGGCGCAGCCTTCCTTAACAGCATTACGCTGGATGATAAGCAGGGCGATAAAACCGCCATCACTTTAAGTGACACCCGCACCGAGCCGAAACAACTGACTGATGAAGAGCGAGCACGTTTTGCCCCAGCGCAGTGAGAAAACCGCTGCGCTGCTGTGGCTGGCGGTATGTCTGGCATTGGCGGTGGCACTGGCCATCCTGTTGCCGCGCAGCCAGCTGAACAGCAGCGTGCTGGCTTTATTGCCGCAACAAAATCTGGGTCAAGCACCCGCTGAGATCCAGCAAGGCTTTATGCAGCGGCTGGATCGCCAACTGGTGTGGCTGGTGAGCGCCGATGATGCGCATGGCGATGAAGTGGCAGAGTGGTGGCAAGCGCAGCTTCAGGCGCTGCCGATGCTGAAACAGGTTAGCGGTGCGCTGGATGATGACCAGATGCAGCGTTGGGGCACTTACGCCTTCCAGCATCGTAACGGCCTGATCGATCCGTTGACGCGCGCACGCCTGCAAAACGGCGGTACGGCACAAGCCGACTGGATTCTGGCGCAACTGTTCTCAGCGTTTGCCGGTGTGAGCAGTAAAGAAATTCAAAACGACCCGCTGATGCTGGTGCGTGGCGCGCAGCTGGCACTGCAGCAGAATGCCAGCAAAATGGTGCTGCATAACGGCTGGTTAACCGTGAATGACGCCCAGCAGCGCCGCTGGTATTTCCTGCACGGTGAACTGGCGAGCAACGCCTTTAGCATTCAGCAAAGTCATCAGTTGGTGACCGCCCTCAATCAGCTTGAACAGCAGTTAAAAACGCGCTGGCCAGATGCCCAGCTGTTAACGCGTGGCACAGTGCTGTTTAGCGATGATGCCAGCCAGCGCGCGCAGCATGATGTCGAAACGCTCGGCAGCGTCACACTGGCCGGCTTGCTGCTGCTGGTGTGGCTGGTGTTTCGCTCGCTGCGGCCCCTGGCGCTGTGTGCGCTCTCGGTGGCGATAGGCGCGATGGCGGGTACGGTGCTGACCTTGATCTGTTTTGGTGAGCTGCATCTCACGACGTTAGTGATGAGCCTCAGCATTGTCGGCATCTCTGCCGATTATACCTTGTACTATCTGACGGAACGCATGGTACACGGCGAACAATCCACGCCATGGCAAAGCCTGCACAAGGTGCGGGCCACTTTACTGCTGGCACTGGGCACCACGGCGATTGCCTGGCTGCTGATGTTGCTGGCACCGTTCCCCGGTTTGCGCCAGCTGGCGGTGTTTGCCGCCAGCGGGTTAAGTGCCTCTTGCCTGACGGTGATCTGTTTTTATCCATGGCTGGTGCGCGGCCTGCCGGTGCGCCCCATCCCCGGCATGGTGTGGCTGGCGCGCTGGTTAGCGGCATGGCGCCGCAACACGCTGTTAAAAGTCGGATTGCCACTTCTGGTGGCGCTCTATGCATTGAGCGGTATCCTGCAACTGCATGTCGATGACGATATTGCCCATCTGCAGAGCGCTCCCGCGAAACTGCTGGCGCAGGATCGCCAACTGGCACAGCTCACGGGGCAGCAGGCCGATCAAACCTGGTTTGTGGTATGGGGTGATAACGAACAGCAGGCATTGCAGCGTCTCAGCGAATTAACACCAAAGCTGCAACTGGCGCAGCAGCAAGGTTGGATGGCGGGTTATCGCGTATTGCTGCTTAATTCGCTGGATCAGCAACAGCAGGATCTTCAGCTGTTGCAGCAGGCCGCGCCAACTATCCTGGCGCGGTTAACACAGGCAGGCATCACGTTAACCCATGCCGACTTAACGGCGATGCCAGTCAAAGCCGATAACTGGCTGGCGAGTCCGCTCAGCGAAGGCTGGCGTTTGCTGTGGCTGTCGTTACCAGATGGACGCAGTAGCGTGCTGGTGCCGGTCAATGGCGTGAAAAACAGTGCGGCGTTACTGGACTTAGCCACGCAGCAGGCGGGCGTAAGCTGGGTCGATCGCAAAGCCAGCTACGATGAGCTGTTCCGCTTCTGGCGTACGCTGCTGAGTGGCCTGTTGGCACTCGCGCTGCTGCTGATTACCGTCAGTTATATCGTACGGCTGGGTTTGCAAGCAGGTTTGCGCAGCGCGTTGCCTTCCTGGCTGTCGCTGGCTGCGGCGCTGGCGACGTTAGGCTGGATTGGTGCCAGCCTGAACTTATTCGCCTTACTGGCGCTGATTCTGGTGCTCGGCATCGGCATCAACTACACGTTGTTCTTCAGTAATCCGCGCGGTACGCCACTGACCTCAATGCTGGCCGTCACGCTGGCGATGATGACCACACTGCTGACGTTGGGCATGCTGGTGTTCAGCAGCACGGCGGCGATCAGTGGTTTTGGCACGGTGCTGTGCAGCGGGATCTTTTGTGCATTCTTGCTGGCCCCTCTGGCGCTGGCCCCAGGGAAAAGGAAGCAACGATGAAAACAGGTGCTTTGTTGTTGATGCTGAGTCTGCTGTTGAGCAGTTGCGCACAGCATGATAGCGCATCCAATCGGCCCACCGCGTGGCTGAAACCGGGCGTGCGCGTCACGTTACCTGCGCCAGGCATTTCACCCGCGTTTCAGCAGCAGCAACTGCTGACCGGCCACGCCAAAGGTAAAACCCAGTCACTGCTGGTGCTGTTAAGCGCCGATTCACAGCAAATCAGCCTGGCGGGATTGTCCTCACTGGGCATTCGCTTGTTCCGCGTGACCTATGATAAAAACGGGATTCATACGCAGCAGATGATGGCGCTGCCCGAAATGCCGCCCGCCAGCCAGGTGCTGGCGGATGTCATGCTGAGCCACTGGCCGCTGAGTGCATGGCAGCCACAGTTGCCGCCAGGCTGGCAGTTGATCGACGATGGCGATCGTCGTGAGTTGCGCGATCCTGCCGGTAACGTAGTGACGTTGATTCGCTATCTGCAACGGGGAACCGTGCGTGAACCCATCAGCATCGACCAACGCGCATTCGGTTATCAAATTCAAATCCAGCATCTGGACGCATCCTCATGATCTACATTTCGGCGTTTGGCATGGTGAATGCGCTCGGCAACTCACTGGAGCAGATTGCCGCGCAGCTGACGTCAGGCCATGCCCCCGGTATGCAGCCGCGCGAAGGCTGGTTGCAGCAAGGTAAAACCTCTTGGCTGGGCGAGGTGCCGGGCGAATTGCCGTCAGTGCCCGACGCACTTGCCGCGCATAACACGCGCAATAATCAGCTGCTGCTGGCGGCACTGGCGCAGATCCGTCCGGCCGTGGATGCGGCGATTGCCCGGTTTGGTCGTGAGCGCGTGGCGGTGGTGCTGGGCACCAGCACGTCAGGGGTGGACGAGGGCGATCGTCAAGTCGACGGAGGCTTGCCGGGTTACGATTACCGCATGCAAGAGTTGGGTGATCCGTCGCGCTTCCTGACGCACTATCTTGAACTGGATGGCCCGGCGTACACAATTTCTACTGCCTGTTCCTCCAGCGCCCGCGCGTTAATCAGCGGACAGCGCTTGATTGAGGCCGGTCTGGTGGATGTGGCGCTGGTGGGCGGTGCGGATTCATTGAGCCGCATGCCAATTAACGGCTTTGCCAGCCTGGATTCGTTATCCGAGCGTCAGTGTGCGCCGTTCAGTGCAGAACGTGACGGTATTTCTATCGGTGAAGCGGGGGCGCTGCTGCTGCTCACGCGTGAGCCTCAGCCGCTGGCGCTGCTTGGTGCGGGTGAATCATCAGACGCCTGGCATATGTCGGCTCCGCATCCTGAAGGCATTGGCGCCGAGCAAGCGATGAAGATGGCGCTGAAGCAGGCCGAATTGCAGCCGCAGGATATCGGCTACATTAATTTGCACGGCACCGCGACGCCACTCAACGATCAGGTCGAGTCGGGCGTGGTTCATCGCTTGTTTGGCGATAGCGTGCCTTGTAGTTCCACTAAGCACCTAACGGGCCATACGCTCGGCGCGGCGGGTGCGACCGAGGCGGCGCTGGCGGCACTTATCGTGCAGCAGAATCTGGCGTTACCGGCGCAGGATTTTAGCGCCACTACCCTGGATAGCACGCTGCCGGTTTGCGGACTGCTGACTTTGCCACAGCCGCTGGCGCGTCCCATCATCGCCTCAAACTCTTTTGCTTTTGGCGGGAACAACACCTGCCTGATTGTAGGAAAGCCTCATGACTGATTTTCTGCCGGTGGGCGACTATCTGCCGCACCGTGCACCGATGCTGCTGCTGGATCGCGTGATTCAGGTCAGCAACGAGAGCGTGGTGTGTGAAGTGACCATCAACCACCAGGGCGTACTCGCTCCGTTTCTTAATGCGCAGGGCGAACTGCCCGCGTGGTTTGGCGTCGAGATCATGGCGCAGACCGTTGGCGTCTGGTCAGGCTTTCATGCCCGACAGCGCGGCGATCGGGATATCCGCCCCGGCATGTTACTGGGTGGACGCGGCTATCGTGCCGCTGCTGCCACCTTTGCCGCAGACAGCACGCTGCGGGTGGAGATGCATCTGCTGATGCGTGATGACAAGCTCGGTAGCTTCGAAGGCGAGATCCGCATTCAGGATGCGGTCCTTGCCAGCGGTCGGCTGAATACCTATCAGCCGGATGAACAGGAACTTAATCAATTACAACAAGGGATGCAGCCATGACGCGCAGCGTATTAGTGACCGGCGCCAGTAAAGGGATTGGCCGCGCGATTGCGCTTCGCCTGGCGCAGGATGGTTTCAACGTGGTGGTGCATTACCACCGTGATGCAGTAGGTGCACAACAGACGCTGGCGGACATCACGAATGCGGGCGGAGTGGGGCGCACTCTGCAGTTTGATGTGTCCGAGCGCGAGGCCACGCGCACCGCAATTGAAAACGATATCGCCGAACACGGCGCCTATTACGGCGTAGTGAACAATGCCGGTATCACGCGTGACGGCGCTTTCCCGGCCCTGACCGAAGATGAGTGGGACAGCGTAATCCACACCAACCTCGACAGCTTCTACAACGTGATTCATCCCTGTGTGATGCCGATGATTGGTCTGCGTCAAGGCGGCCGAATCGTCACCTTATCCTCGGTGTCCGGAATCATGGGCAATCGCGGCCAGGTGAATTACAGCGCGTCCAAAGCGGGGATCATTGGTGCCACCAAAGCGCTGGCAATCGAGTTAGCAAAACGCAAAATCACCGTGAACTGTATCGCGCCAGGTTTGATTGACACCGGCATGACGGAACTGGAGCCGATGGTGATCGACGAAGCGCTGAAGATCATTCCTATGAAGCGCATGGGGGCGGCTGAGGAAGTTGCCGGACTGGCCAGCTATTTGCTGTCGGATATTGCGGGCTACGTTACGCGTCAGGTGATTTCAATCAACGGAGGTATGCTGTGATGCAGCGAGTCGTGGTTACGGGCATGGGTGGCGTCACCGCCTTTGGCGAAAACTGGCCCGCGGTGGCCGCTCGCATCAAGCAGGGGCAAAACGCGGTGCGGAAAATGCCGGAGTGGCAAATTTACGACGGATTGCACACCTTGCTTGGTGCCCCGGTAGATAATTTCGAACTGCCTGCGCACTACACGCGTAAACGCATTCGTTCCATGGGGCGTGTTTCGTTAATGGCAACGCGCGCCACCGAGCTGGCGCTGGAACAGGCCGGCTTGATCGATCACCCGGTGCTGACCAGCGGAGAAACCGGCATTGCCTATGGTTCATCGACTGGCAGCACCGGCCCGGTCAGTGAATTTGCCACCATGCTGACGGAAAAGCACACCAATAACATTACCGGCACCACCTATGTGCAGATGATGCCGCATACCACGGCGGTGAACGCCGGGCTGTTCTTTGGCCTGCGCGGCCGTGTGATCCCGACTTCCAGCGCCTGCACCTCAGGCAGCCAGGCGATCGGCTATGCGTGGGAAGCGATCCGCCATGGATATCAAACCGTGATGGTGGCAGGCGGTGCGGAAGAACTGTGTCCTTCCGAAGCGGCGGTGTTTGACACGCTGTTTGCCACCAGTCAACGCAACGATGCACCGCATTCATCGCCGTCACCTTTTGATCAACAGCGCGATGGGTTGGTGATTGGCGAGGGGGCGGGAACATTGATCCTTGAATCACTGGAGCATGCCCAGGCACGCGGCGCGACGATTTTCGCCGAACTGGTGGGGTTCCACACCAACTGTGATGCGGCACATATTACCCAGCCGCAGCGTGAAACCATGCAGATTTGCATCGAACGCGCGCTGAAAACGGCGGGCGTCACGCCGGAGCAGATTGGCTATATCAATGCCCATGGCACGGCGACTGACCGGGGCGATATCGCGGAAAGTCAGGCGACGGCGGCAATTTTTGGCAATGACACGCCGATTTCATCGCTGAAAAGTTACTTTGGTCACACGCTCGGTGCTTGCGGCGCGTTGGAAGCCTGGATGAGCATTGAGATGATGCGAGAAGGGTGGTTTGCGCCCACGCTGAATCTGACGCAGCCCGCCGCAGAGTGCGGCGATCTTGACTACATCATTGGCGAATCACGCTCGATTGATACCGATTATATTCAATCCAACAACTTTGCCTTCGGTGGTATCAACACCTCGCTGGTGTTTAAACGCTGGCGCGACGCCTGAATCACCCAACTGTCAGCGGTTTCAATCAACGAAGCCGCGACGCCCAAATTCACCGACTGACAGCGGTTTCAATTAACTAAGCCGCTGCACTCTCATTTTCCCCGGCCTTAAATCCTTATACATCCTGAGTGAAATCACAGTGGTAAGTGCAATTACCGCCCAGTGTTTTCGCTTTCTTAACAAAGAAGCGCATCCGACCACGTTTAGTTGAGTAAGTTCAGCGATTTTACTTGCTTTCGCATTGGCACTCCGCATAATCGCAAACCGTAATAAAAATGATTATCAATATATTTCGTATCAGGGGATATCCATGCGTACTTCGCCTTTCAATCCCGGACTGAAACCGACGCTGCTTGCTGTTCTGGTCAGTGCCGGTTGTTTGCCAGTGATGGCTGCTACCACCAACACCACAACGTCTTCAACCGCGGCCAAAAATGAACAGCAGACGCTGACCGTGACCGCGACGCCACAAGCTGATTTCAAATCCGGCGGCAATGATTTAGTGCCCGCATACCTTGACGGGCAAATTGCCCACGGCGGCCGCCTCGGCATGCTGGGTGAGCAGAATGCCATGGACGTGCCGTTTAACGTCATCGGCTTTACCTCGAAAATGATTCAGGATCAGCAGGCGAAAACCATCGCTGACGTCGTGCGTAATGATGCCAGCGTGCAGAACGTTCAGGGTTACGGCAACTACGCTGAAACCTATCGCATTCGTGGTTTTGAGCTGGATGGCGATGACATGACCTATGGCGGACTGCCAGGTGTCGTGCCGCGTCAGGTCATCGATACCCAATTGATTGATCGCGTGGAAGTGTTTAAAGGCGCTAACTCACTGGTTAACGGTGCGGCAACGTCAGGCGTTGGCGGCATGATCAACCTTGAGCCAAAACACGCGGAAGATACGCCAATGGCGCGTGTCGGCCTGGATTACACGTCGTCTTCTCAGGTGGGCGGATCGGTTGATGCCGGACGTCGTTTTGGTGATAACAATCAATTTGGCGTTCGCGTCAATGTACTGGATCGTGAAGGTGAGACCGCAGTGCATGGCGCTAAACGCCGCACCACTGCCGCTTCACTTGGCCTGGATTTCCGTGGCGATCGCCTGCGTACCTCACTGGACGTCGGCTACCAGAAACAGACCTTCCACGGTGACCGTATCGGCGTCAACGTGAGTGGGCTAGACTTCATTCCTGCCCCCACAGCTGCCACGCATAACACCAGCCAGCATTGGGTCTACAGCAATATCGAGAGTGAATTCGGTATGGCGAAGGCCGAGTATGATTTAACCGATAGCTGGACCTGGTACGGTGCGGTGGGTGCTCAGCACTCCCATGAAATTGGCCTGTATGCCAGCCCGGCGGTCTCCGATGCCAGCGGCGATGCGCAGTATGGCCGCTTAGATACCAACCGTATCAGCGATGCTTTCAGTGGCATGACGGGTATTCGCGGTAACTTCACCACCGGATTTGTCACCCACAAAGTTAACTTTGGTTATTCTGCTGTCACTCAGGCGAATAAAACGGCGTGGCGTTATGGCGCAGCGTCAGTAGACACCAATATTTATAACACCCCGACCACTGCTGTCCCGGAAACGACCTCAGGGAGTGGTGATTACCACGATCCGCTGACCACGGGCCGCACGCGTACTCAGGGTTATCTGCTGAGCGATACCTTAGGCTTCTTTGATGACACCGTATTGTTCACTGCCGGTGCTCGTCATCAGAAAGTCGTGGTACGTAGCTACGATAACAACTCAGGTGCGGAAGATACCGATTCTCGCTTTGATGCCAGCCGCTGGATGCCAACTTACGGCGTGGTGTATAAGCCATGGAAAGAGGTTTCTTTCTATGCCAACCACACCGAAGCCCTGCAACCGGGTAGCGCGGCGCCAAATACCGCCGCCAACTACGGTAAAACCACCGGGATCGCGCACTCTAAGCAGAATGAAGTGGGCGTGAAGGTTGACTTTGATCGTGTTGGTGGAGCGCTGTCACTGTTTGATATCCGCAAACCTAACGCGATCACTAACAGCGATAATGTTTATGCGCTGAACGGCGAGCAACGTAACCGCGGGGTTGAGCTGAATCTGTTTGGCGAACCGGTTTTAGGTTTCCGTCTGAACGGCAGTGCCACCTGGCTGGATGCACAGATCACCGAATCTGCTAACGGCACATTGAATGGCAAACAGGCGATTGGCGTTCCTCGTTACTACTTTGTTCTGGGTGCCGAATACGACATCAAACCGGTGGATGGCTTAACAGCCACGGCTTATGTTAACCATTCAGGCTCACAGTATGCCGATGCGCAGAACACCAAGTCGCTGGATAGTTACACCACGCTGGATCTCGGTGTGCGTTACCGCACCAAGCTGAACGACCATGATATGGTCTGGCGCGTGGGCGTTGATAACGTCACCAATGAGAAGTACTGGTCAAGCGTAGAAAGCTACGGCACCTACATTTACCAGGGCGATCCTCGCACCTTGAAAGTCTCCATGAGCTACGATTTCTAATCCGCGCTTAACAGGGACGCCATCGCGTCCCTGTTGTCCTTTTATACTGAAATATTTCTGTACCTTGCCACGCATTCCATTACACTCAGTGCGGCAATCCTGCGCATAAAAGTCCTTTGTTATTGAGTCAACATGAGTTCACCCGCGCCACCTGACGATCACGACGAGCCTTTACGACAATCTCTGGATGATGCGCACTTCGCTATTGTGGTACTTGCAGTGACCTCTGTTACCCTTATAATCTTCGTCCTGATGGTGACATTATGGATGAGCTAAGGTCAGCAACAGTTCATGGAAGCCTGCAAGGAGATGTCGATGGAAGCCCGAGATGACAAACTGATCGCCATAATTGGCCTGCTCTCCGCCTGTTTAATTGGCGTGGTGTTTCTGTTCACTATGACGTGGCTGACTGATGTGCGCCATCCCGCCGATCCCACACTTGATGTACAAACCTGTCCGCCAAAAGTTAATCCGACGCAAAACTCTTAATCCTGCTGCTCCCGCTTGTGCCACTTAATTTGCTGACTGCGCAGCTCTAGCGCCAGCGCTTCGTGCAGCGTGCGATTGCCATTCGGATCGCCCAGGCCAAACAGCGCGCCAGGTGAACGTCGATCGTCTGCCCAGGCCGGATATTCGACTACCGGATAGAGCGAAATCCCTTCCAGCGCCACGCCTTCATCCAGTGCTAACAGCGCCTCTTCCGTGACATGCCGCAGCCAGGGAGCGCGTGCGTCACCTTCCGCACCGGTCTCTGCCAGTAATAGTGGACGTTGATAGCGCTGCCAGCACTGCAGCATCAGGCGATGCAGCGGTTGATAAGTCGCGTGTTCAGCAGGGATGGTATCGCCGGAAAAGAACCAGTGGTTATCGGGGTAGTAATTCAGGCCGAGGATATCGAGGAAATCTTCACGTCCGCCCAGCTCCGGCGCATCGCGCCCGGCAATCCAGTCCCAGGCTTCAAATTGGGACTGATGCTGTGCATCTGCATAGGGCTTACTGTCGGGGTTGTCGGGATCGGCGGCGATTTGTACCAGCGGATCGGTGAGCACAAAGCGCGCATCAGGATAAACTTCACGAATCGCCTGCATCGCCGCCAGCGAGGCGCGTACCAGCTGGCGTTTAAGTTCGCGGCCACGCTCGCTGGCATAGGGATCAAGCCAGGAAACATCGGCTCCTGCCCATGACCAGAACGAGATTTGGTTTATCGGGGTGAAAAAAGGGTGTTCAACGCCTTCATCACGCATCAGTTGTGCCATGGCACGTGCGAAACGCTCAAAATGATCGACAAAGGCGCTGCGCCAGATATCGAGATGTTCCGGGTATCCAAAATGCGCCAGCTCCCAGATAATCTGCATATCATGACGTGCGGCGGCATGAACCATGGGTAAAAAACTGCGCCAGTCGTATTTGTCAGGCGTGGCTTCGATCAAATGCCAGCGTGCACCGTCGCGGGCAGTGTGTAATCCTTCCTGCGCCAGTGCAGCGTAATCTTTCTCCAGTAACATGTCGTGACCACTACTGATCACCATATCCATACGCCGGCCACCACTGCGACAGGCGGTGGAGCAGGGGAAGCTACCCTGGAAGAAACTGCGGAAAAGCTGCGGGTGATGGCGCGGGGATTGCTGAGTCATCATCCTCTCCTCACGGTAAACGTCGGGGGCAGAACGCAAGCCTAAGTCTAGACTGTAAATGAAAGGCGCGTCAGCGAGCAGTAGCAGATGTCTCTGATTGCCATCCGGCGCGGGCAAGACCAACAATAATAGATCCAGTGAATTCAGGGATTCGGTATGAGTGAAGCAGCATCCGTTCAGCAGCCGCCATCGGGCGAAGGGTTACGAGAGATTGTTGATGCACGTTGTGCGCTGCATCCCGAGATGAGTGGCATCCATCCCCTCAACGATGGTTTGGACGCCTTTGCCGCGCGCTATCTGTTGATGGGCATGGCGCAGCACACCATTGATGTGCAGTACTACATCTGGCACAACGATATGTCAGGGCGTTTGCTGTTTAGCGCGCTGCTGGATGCTGCCGAACGGGGCGTCAAAGTGCGCTTGCTATTAGATGACAACAATACGCCGGGCCTGGATGACACGCTGGCCGAACTGGATCGCCATCCGAATATTGCGGTGCGCTTGTTCAATCCGTTTTCCTTTCGCACCTTACGCGCGCTCGGCTACCTGACCGATTTCGCCCGGCTTAATCGACGCATGCATAACAAGAGCCTGACGGTGGATGGGGCCGTGACACTGGTCGGTGGGCGCAATATCGGCGACGAATATTTCGGTACTGGCGATGAGCCGCTGTTTACCGATTTGGATGTGCTGGCGATTGGCCCGGTGGTACATCAGGTCGCGCACGATTTCGAGCGCTACTGGCAGAGCAAAGCGGTTTCACCCTTGCGCGCGGTAGTGGATGTCTCGGGCGATGCCCATCAGGCTGTGCGTTTACCGGCAGAGTGGCAGCAGAGTGAAGCCGTTCAGCGTTATCTGGCGCGGCTGGAGCACTCTTCTTTTGTCAGCCAAATGGAACAGGGATCAATGCAGATGACGTGGGCAGAATCGCGTCTGTTGAGTGATGATCCGCGCAAGGGACTGGGCAAAGCGAAACGTTCCAGCCTATTGCCGCAACGTATGCTGGAGGTGATTGGCACGCCGCAGCAGCAGTTCGATATCATCTCGGCGTATTTTGTGCCCACGCGTGCCGGCGTGGCTCATCTGGTCGCACTGAAGCGGCGGGGTGTCAAAATCGCCATACTCACCAATTCACTGGCGGCCAATGATGTGTCCGTGGTGCACGCAGGTTATGCGCGCTGGCGTAAAAAGCTGCTGCGTCACGGTATCGCGCTGTATGAAATGAAGCCACAAGCTAATGCCAGTGAAGCCCCGCATGACCGTGGGTTAACCGGTAATTCCGGCTCAAGCTTGCATGCGAAAACCTTCACTGTCGATAACCGAAAGGTGTTTATCGGCTCGTTTAATTTTGATCCCCGCTCTGCGGTGCTGAATACCGAAATGGGACTGGTGATTGAGAGTGAAGCCCTGGCGCAGCAAACTCATCAGCGCTTTATAGCCGGGATGCGCGATCACGCCTGGACACTGCGTCTGGACAACTGGGGGCGGGTGAACTGGGTTGAGTATGCCGGTGAAGCAGGTGAGGTGGTGCACAAGCATGAGCCGCAGTGTACGTGGATACAAAGACTGCTGGTGCGGTTGGTGTGGCGCTTACCGGTGGAGTGGTTGTTGTAAATGACAAAGACATCCTGACGCACCGGACAACAATCGCCCCCGCATTGCAGGGGCTAATGCAGATTACCGTGTGGCAGAGGGCGCTTTAACCGTATTGCGCTGTGGTTTACCGGAGAACAGGAAACGCAGCAGCGGGATGCGCAGATGGATTTCATACAGCATAAAGGCCATCCCAAACACCATCAGCAGACCGACAAAGAAACCCAGGGTGTTGCTGCTAATGTGCGGGGTAACGTAAATGCCATACAGAATCGTCAGCGGATGATGCACCAGATAGATAAACAGCGAGGCATTCACTAAATACATGATGCGCGGTGAATGGCTATTCAGCAGCTTGTGGCCAAAGCTAAAGCAGACATTCAGCATACAAAGTCCCATCAGGGTTGAGATCACTTCATCGATTTCATACAGCCAGCCATCACCGCTGCTGTATCGCTGATTCAGGCTGTAAGCGATAAATACCGCAATGGCGCCAAAACACATCACCGGATTGAAACGCACAAACAAGGCTTTCAGCGCCTGATGTTTCCATGCTAATGCGCCCAGCATAAAGAACGGCAGGAACGTCAGGGTTTGCATCACGGCCACGCTGAACAGACCATCGGCGAACACGGCCGGTACGGCATAGAACAGCGCGCGACGGAACAGGCACCAGACCAATGCATAAGCCATCAATGTCAGCGTCAGTTTCCCCCAGCCTACCTGCTGATAATCAATCTTCCGCTGCTGAGTGCGCAGCCAGCGGAAGGTCAGCATGCCGAGTGCCGTCAGAATCACTAAAACCAGTAAAAACCACAGATGAGAAATCAGTTCCCATGCCAGCGTGTTGTACTTGTCATACAGAGAAAAACTGTCCCAATTACCCACTTTGTCGGTCAGATTTTTTAGCATAAAAAACTGCGGCAGGGTAATGAGCGGAATGGCGGTTAACAGCGGGATCCCCACGCGCTCCATGCGGACCTTCAGCCAGCGTTGAGGCTGATAGCGCAGGTAAAGCATGTAGGAAAAATAACCAGAAATAACAAAGAACACCTGCATGCGGAAGGCGTGGATGAAGTCATTCAAAACGGTTAACCACATCGAGGCATCGTGGCTATTCACGGCCCAGCGCTGTGTGGAGTAAATCAACGAGACGTGAAAGGGCACGCCTAATAACATTAAGTACGCTCGAATGGAGTCGAGAAAATATTCGCGTTCGGGTTTTGCTGAACTCATAAGCTTCCAATTTGTCAGTTTACTTGCCGGTTTCACCCTGAAACCGGATTATGCTGGATGAAAATTCTACCGCCTGTAAACAGCGTATACTATCAGGTGATTCTGTATCTTAACCTGAAGGGTTTAATTATCCGAAAAGCACACTTTCAGCTTACAAATCAGCGGAACAATCTTGTGCATAAGCTGTCGGAAAACCGAATAATCCTTTAAGATAAACGGGTTTGATCTGAGCACACGAAAGGGGGGGATGTGCTAAATAATGTGAATAAAAAAGTGGGACTGGTAAAAATGCGCTGGGTAGGCGCGGCAGTTCTGCTGGCGTTGTACGCCAACAATAGCTGGGCGTTCAACATTGATGATGTGGCAAAACAAGCCAAGGCGCTGGCAGGGAAAGGTTACGAAGCGCCGAAGAGCAATTTACCCTCTCAGTTTCGTGATATGAAATTTGCGGATTATCAGCAGATCCAGTTTAACCACGACAAAGCATACTGGGGCAAACTGCGCACGCCGTTTAAGCTCGAGTTTTACCATCAGGGCATGTATTTCGATACGCCGGTGAAAATCAATGAAGTCACCGCCTCATCAGTACGTGAAATCAAATATAACCCTGACTATTTCAACTTCGGCAACGTGAAACACGATGCTGATTCCGTCAAGAATCTCGGGTTTGCCGGATTTAAAGTGCTGTATCCTTTAAACAAAAAGGGTAAAGACGACGAAATCACCAGTTTCCTGGGCGCCAGCTATTTCCGCGTGATTGGCGAAGGTCAGGTGTATGGTCTTTCTGCGCGTGGCCTGGCCATTGATACCGCGCTGCCATCAGGCGAGGAGTTCCCACGCTTTAAAGAGTTCTGGATTGAACGTCCAAAACCTCAGGACAAGCAGCTGGTGATCTACGCACTGCTGGATTCACCACGTGCGTCCGGTGCCTATCGCTTCATTATCAAACCGGGCAAAGAGTCGACGGTGGATGTGCAGTCTAAAGTTTACCTGCGTGATAACGTCGGCAAACTGGGCGTGGCACCACTCACCAGTATGTTCCTGTTTGGCGCTAACCAGCCTTCACCGGTGACCAATTTCCGCAATGAGCTGCACGATTCTAACGGATTGTCGATTCATGCTGGCAACGGTGAATGGATTTGGCGTCCGCTGAACAACCCGAAACACCTGGCGGTGAGCACGTTCACCGTGGAAAACCCGAAAGGGTTCGGTTTGCTGCAGCGTGGCCGCGATTTCAGCCATTATCAGGATCTCGACGATCGCTACGATCTGCGTCCAAGCGGTTGGGTTGAGCCACAGGGTGACTGGGGCAAAGGCCGTGTCGAACTGGTCGAAATCCCGACAGCGGATGAAACCAACGACAACATTGTGGCTTTCTGGACACCAGAGTCATTGCCAGAGCCGGGCAAAGAGATGAACTTCCAGTATCGTCTGCACTTCACGCGTGATGAAAACCAACTGCATCAGGATGATGTGGCCTGGGTGAAAAACACACTGCGTTCTGCGGGTGATGTGAAGCAGTCTAACCTGGTGCGTCAACCGGATGGTTCTATCGCCTTTACCATCGACTTCGTCGGTAAAGCGATGAGCAAACTGCCGGACAATACCCAGGTTGCGCCTCAGGTCAGTGTGGGCAACAACGCCGATGTGGTTGAGCAGAGTGTGCGCTACAACCCGGTGACTAAAGGCTGGCGTCTGGTCTTGCGTCTGCGCGTGAAAGATAACAAGCAGCCGACCGAAATGCGTGCGGCGCTGGTGAGCGGCGACAAGACATTGACGGAAACCTGGAGCTATCAGCTACCTGCCAATGAATAAATCGACTTTTTTACCTCAATCTTACGTGGAGGCCCTGCCGCTTGATGCGGCGGGGCGCGCTCGTCTGAGTGATTCGTTACAGAATGCCCAGGCGTTCCACGCTATTCATACGGCGCTGGGGCAAGATGTTGCCGCCAGCGATCGCCCGGATGATGCGCCGCTAAAATCGGTGTCATCACGCGTACAGATGGCCTGGCCGGATTCACTGGCTGAGGGTCAACAACTCAGTAAGGATTATCTCGACCGCACCACGCTGAAGGCGATGCCTAAAGTGAAGCGCTCGCTGATGTTCCCTGAGATCTGGCGCACCAACCCTATCGCGCGTGCATGGGATTCTGTGCGTGGGAAAAAATCCACGCCGCGTTATGCCACAGCGGAAGAGCAAAAGACCGAGGATAAGTGGCGTCATGTCGGTTCTATGCGCCGTTATGTCCTGCTGATTCTGACGATTTTGCAGACGGTAGTGGCGACCTGGTACATGAAAACCATTCTGCCCTATCAGGGCTGGACGCTGCTCGATCCGATCGAGTTGTTTAACCAGAACTGGCTGCAATCGGTAGAGCTGATCCTGCCTTACATTTTGCAAACCGGGATATTGTTCCTGTTTGCCATTCTGTTCTGCTGGGTGTCTGCGGGTTTCTGGACTGCGTTGATGGGCTTCCTGCAGTTGATGATGGGTCGCGACAAGTACAGCATCTCGTATTCGACCACCGGTGATGAGCCGCTCAATCCGGAGCATCGTACTGCACTGATCATGCCGATCTGTAACGAAGACGTTGAACGCGTATTCGCCGGTCTGCGTGCCACCTGGGAATCGGTGCAGCGCACCGGTAATGCCGAGCACTTCGATGTCTATATCCTGAGCGACAGCTACGATGCGGATATCGCCATCGCTGAGCAGAAAGCCTGGATGGAGCTGGTGCGTGATGTCGGAGGCGCAGGCAAGATTTTCTATCGCCGTCGCCGTCGTCGTGTGAAGCGTAAAAGCGGTAACATCGATGACTTCTGCCGTCGCTGGGGCAGCAATTACAGCTACATGGTGGTGCTGGATGCCGACAGCGTGATGAGCGGTGAGTGTCTCACCGGCCTGGTGCGCATGATGGAAGCCAATCCGAACGCCGGTATTATCCAGTCGTCGCCAAAAGCGTCAGGCATGGATACGCTGTATGCACGTTGCCAGCAGTTCGCCACCCGTGTTTACGGTCCACTGTTTACCGCCGGTCTGCACTTCTGGCAGTTGGGTGAATCGCACTATTGGGGGCACAACGCCATCATCCGTGTTCAGCCTTTCATCGAGCACTGCGCGTTAGCGCCGCTGCCAGGTGAAGGTTCTTTTGCTGGTTCGATTCTGTCGCATGACTTCGTTGAAGCCGCGCTGATGCGTCGTGCGGGTTGGGGGGTGTGGATCGCCTATGATCTGCCGGGCTCTTATGAAGAACTGCCGCCGAACCTGCTGGATGAACTGAAGCGTGACCGTCGCTGGTGCCACGGTAACCTGATGAACTTCCGCCTGTTCCTGGTGAAGGGGATGCACCCGGTTCACCGTGCAGTGTTCCTGACCGGTGTGATGTCTTATCTGTCAGCGCCGTTGTGGTTTATGTTCCTCGCCTTGTCCACCGCGTTGCAGGTGGTACATACGCTGATGGAACCGACCTACTTCCTGCAACCGCGCCAGTTGTTCCCGGTGTGGCCGCAGTGGCGTCCTGATTTGGCGATCGCGCTGTTCTCTACCACGTTGGTCCTGCTGTTCCTGCCGAAACTGCTCAGTGTGGTGTTGATCTGGTTCAAAGGTGCCAAGCCGTACGGTGGTGCCATTCGCCTGTTCTGCTCGCTGATTCTGGAAATGCTGTTCTCGGTGCTGCTGGCACCGGTGCGTATGCTGTTCCATACGGTATTCGTGGTCAGCGCGTTCCTCGGCTGGGAAGTGGTGTGGAACTCACCGCAGCGTGATGACGATGCCACACCATGGGGCGAAGCTTTCCGTCGTCATGGTTCTCAGATGCTGTTAGGTATTGTTTGGGCGGCCGGTATGGGTGTGCTCGATCTGAACTTCCTGTGGTGGCTGGCGCCGATTGTATTCTCACTGATCCTGTCGCCGTTTGTGTCGGTGATGTCGAGCCGTGCAACGGTGGGGCAAAAGAGTAAGAATGCGAAGCTGTTCCTGATCCCGGAAGAGTATGAACCACCGAAAGAACTGGTTGATACCGATCACTACCTGCAACTGAATCGCGAGCGTGCGTTGAAGAATGGCTTTATGCACGCTTTGTTCAACCCGGCATTCAACGCCCTGGCAACCGCTATGGCCACGTCGCGCCATAAACAGAGTGCGTTGCTTGATCATGCGCGTGACCGTCGTGTCGACCAGGCTCTGAGCGATGCGCCTGAGAAACTCAACCGTGAACAACGTTTGCAGTTGATCAGTGACCCAGTCGTACTGGCGCGCGTGCACTCACGCCTGTGGGAAAGTGCAGAGAAATATCATCAATGGGTGGAGAGTTATCAGAAATTGAAACTCAATCCTGAGGCGCTTCCACAGCGCTAACCTTGAAAACCCTGAAAGCGGCAGCGATGCCGCTTTTTTTTTGCCAACATTCTGACTAACACAATCTTTACGCGCGCAAGTGTAGTTATTCCACCCGAGACCCGGTTAAACTAACGCCAGTTCATTGTGAGTAAATGTTGTGAATTATTTCCTTAAATTAACCGTATTGTGTGCCACCACACTCGTGCTGAGCGGTTGCGGCAGTATTATCAGCCGAACCATTCCAGGACAGGGACATGGCAGCCAGTATTATCCCGGTGTGCAATGGGATGTGCGTGACGGGCCATGGCGCGTGCTGACCATCCTTGATCTGCCACTCTCGCTGGTGATGGATACGCTGTTGCTGCCCGTCGATGCCAGCCACGGCCCTTACGAGTAACGCTTACGCCCATTTATCCGATGGGCTATCGTCATCTTCCCATTCCTCTGCCGCCGCTTCACCCTCTTCAAGATCGCGTGGGGGCTCCAGCTGGAATTCCCCTTCATCCCACTCGTGCAGGGTGTTTTCCGACTGCCACTCCTGACGCAGTTCCACCTCGTCGAAATCGCCGTCAAATACCGCCTGAGCGGCTTCACCGCTGCAGATCGGTAAGCACTCACCTTGTTCACCTTCACCGTCAAAGAACTCTGCCTGCCACATGATGTCGCCATCCTGCATCACGTACTTTTGTAGCGAGAACTGGCTCACGCTGACATCGTCCTCGTGCACATCCGTCTGGCTGGCGAGAAACTCCTCGCGTGCGGCGTCGATAGCTTCTTCAAGCGTGCTGTATAAGCTCATAATGAACTCCATGTCTGTTGAAAGGGATTTCACAGAAGAATAGACGAAAAATGGAAGTGTGCAGGACGGGCATAGAATAACGGCGGGCGGATGAATGCAATTCAACCGCCCAAACCGTTTAGATCATCTTTTGCGGGAAATGCAGTACAGGACGTACTGACTCGCGAATAATAGGAGCAGAGTAACGAATGCAGCATTTAATACAGGGTTTCACCTTTTTAAAATTAATACGAGCGGTTGATAAAGCCTGATTTAAATTATAGAGCGTACCGATAAAAACCATATCCTCCTTAACGGGTAGACGTTTACACTCTTTCCGATGCAAGAGGTGGTAGCCCTCTTGATCAGTACTGATTGTCACGTAGTAATAGATGCCTTTATTCATATTATAGGTTCCTGCGATATATTTGCTGTGTGTAATCTTTTTATATTTTTAGAAGGGCAGTTATTTGGCTAACTGTCACGGTTGAAATTAACTGGAATCGATTTCGCTAACAAATTCCAGAAAGGAATAAGCATAGCTCTTCTTTCATAGAAACAGAATATAGAGGGGGTGGACTAAGACAATACCTTGTTATGTAAGTTAATTTTACTGGATTGATAAGCGGATCAAAAGCATTCAGCAAAATTAAATAGGAATAGGCCTGGAATGCGTCAAAATTAGATCCGTGACCACCTGTTTCCATGGATGAAGCTTTTTGATGCGGCTGGATGAGAATTCAAAGAGATGCGCATTTTAGTGTTTACATTTTGTTAACAAAGATTGATATTCTGCATTTCGACAGGTTATTCTGCTCCATGGATAAAGTTAAATATGGACCGAACAATGCCATCAGCCTGAATTCAGACTGGCCCGGTTTGACTAAAATTGACAGACTATCGTCGTGAAATAACGCAAATTTTCTCAGGAAAGCGTGGAGCACGGACTGTGCTCCACATCACATCAATACAGCGATGGTTGACCTTCAGGGCGGGTTTTAAAACGGCGGTGCAACCACATGTACTGCTCTGGTGCCAACAGAACGGTCTCTTCTACCACTTTATTCATCACGATAGCGGTATCGAGTTCATTCTCGAGCGAGAACTTATGGCGAATGTCAGGCATCATTTTGAGCTCATAACCGCGTCCGTTGGGCAGGCGGCGAGCGAGAAACGGGATCACGCTGGGATTGCCCAATCGAATCAACATATGCGTGCCCGTGGTGGTTGCGGCATCCTGCACGGCAAAGAAAGGGGCAAACACGCTACTGCGCGGGCCATAATCATGATCAGGAGCGTACCAGATGATGTCGTTGTTCTTCATGGCGCGAATCATGCCCTTGAGATCTTTACGATCCAGCATGCTCTTATTTGAGCGCATGCGTCCCCAGGTTTGCAGCCAGTCGATGAGCTTATTGTCATTCGGCCGGTAAACGCCAATGCCTGGATTGTGCATGCCAAACACGCGAGCACCTAGCTCCAGCGTCAGGAAATGCATGCCAATCAATAAAATGCCGCGTTTTTCCGCAAGCGCATGGCTGACATGTTCGAGCCCGGAAGTGGTCACCCATTTTTGAATACGCCAGTCAGGCCAGAACCACGCCATACCGGTTTCAATCAGCCCCATGCCAACCGATTCAAAGTTGTGCTTCACCATGGCTTCACGTTCGCTGGTAGGCATATCCGGAAAACAGAGTTCCAGGTTACGTTGCGCGACTTCCACACGACGTTTTAAGAAGCGCATGGCAATGCGGCCCAGGCCACAGCCAATCGTATGCAGCACCGGGTAAGGAAGTAACACCAGCAGATAAAGAAAAACAATACCTATCCAGGTTAGCCAGTAACGCGGGTGAAGAAGTTCACGGGAAAAATGGGGAAGTTGAGTCATGGAAATGTCAGTATCCTGCGTCTTGTGCCAGAGAGTCCGGTTTCTGTTATTTGTCGTGATTATGCCATTTTTTCGTGCTGACTGAAATCAAGCATAGCCTGCAGGCGGGTGTAAGGCAGTCAGATTGCGCATTAATCTACAACTGCGGCGGAGAATTGCGTCGGTAATCACGCCATTCAGGATTATCTGACCAGGGGCTTTGCATTGAGCGGAATTCAGGTATCATGTGCGCGCTAAATTTCTCTGATTGCTAACAGGATCGAACACCATGCCAGTGTTACATAACCTTGTTTCCAATAAAGAGCTGAAAGAACGTATGCTGGCTGAAAACGAGCCGCGTACCACAGTCTCTTTTTATAAGTACTTCCAGATTGCCGATCCGAAAGCCTTCCGTGATGCCCTCTACGTTGCGCTAACAAAGCTCAAGGTATTTGGACGCGTCTACGTGGCAAAAGAGGGGATCAACGCGCAAATCAGCGTACCTGCCAGCCAGTATGAAGCCATGAAAACCGCACTGTATGCGTTTGATCCGGCCTTAAATAACTTGCGAATGAACATTGCGCTGGACGATGATGGCAAATCCTTCTGGGTACTGCGCCTGAAAGTTCGTGAGCGCATCGTGGCCGATGGCATTGAAGATGAAAGCTTTGATGCCAGCGATGTCGGTGCCTATTTAAAAGCCGCAGACGTTAATGCGATGCTGGATGATCCCGATGCGGTGTTTGTCGACATGCGTAATCACTACGAATTCGAAGTGGGCCATTTCGATCAGGCGATGGAAGTCCCCGCCGACACTTTCCGCGATCAGCTGCCGATGGCCGTGGATATGCTGCAGGAGCATAAAGACAAAAAAATTGTCATGTACTGCACCGGCGGTATCCGCTGCGAAAAAGCCAGTGCGTGGATGAAACACAAAGGCTTCAATGATGTTTACCACATTGAAGGCGGCATCATTGAATATACCCGCCGTGCGCGTGAGCAGGGTTTACCTGTCCGTTTCAAAGGCAAAAACTTTGTGTTTGATGAACGTATGGGCGAACGTATTTCTGACGACATTCTCTCAAGTTGCCACCAGTGCGGCGTGCCGTGCGACAGTCACACTAACTGCGTTAATGACGGATGCCATCTGCTGTTCATTCAGTGCCCGAGCTGTGCGGAGAAATACCACAACTGCTGCAGCCCGCTGTGCATGGAAGAGGCGACATTAACACCGGAGGAGCAGCGTTCACGCCGCGCAGGCCGTGAAAACGGCAATAAAGTGTTCAACAAGTCGCGTGGTTTACTCAATATGACGATGGCGATTCCCGCGCCAGAGAAAAAGTAAACGACATCCAGCCTGAGATCGCATGACCTCAGGCTGGATCTGCTTACTGCCTTACTGCCTTACTGCCTTACTGCCTTACTGCTTACTGCCTTACTGCCGCACACCTTCTACTGAAATAATCAGCTCTGCTTTCTGCGATGCCGGTCCAAGATCTTTAGTGATATTGAACTCCTTCAACACAATTTCACCGTTAGCTTCAAAGCCGGCACGATAGCCACCCCAGGGATCTTTACCTTCGCCCAGCAGGCGTGCAGCAAGGGTGATCGGCTTTGTCACGCCATTGAGCGTCAGATCACCTGTGATCTTGTAATCGTTACCCTCTTTTTTGACTGCCGTTGAGGCGAAAGTCGCTTGCGGGAATTTGGCGGTGTTAAGGAAATCGGCACTGCGAATATGCTTGTCGCGTTCGGCATGGTTAGTGTCGAGGCTGGCGGTGTTCAGGGTGACGTTAACCTTATCGCTCGCAGGGTTGGCTTCGTCAAAGGTGAAAGTCCCGTCAAAATCCTTAAACGTGCCGTATAACCAGCTATAACCCAGGTGCTGAATACGGAACTGTACGAAGGCGTGCTGGCCTTCTTTATCAAATTTATAGTCTGCTGCGCTGGCCAGCAAACTGGTGCCTAACAGACTGGCGGCACTCAGTGTCAGTAGCGTCTTCTTTAGCATTTTACTTCTCCTTTTCAGAGGTTAACGGGATGCGGTAACCCAGCATCCTTTTCAATGTGAAGTCTCGATCAATAAAATGGTGTTTTAATGCAGCCAGCCCATGCAGGGCGGAAAACAGCACTAACCCCCAGGCCAGCCACAAATGCAGAGCGCCAGCCAAATCGGCCTGTGCACCTGCTCCACTTAACAGGGCAGGCACTTCGAACCACCCAAACACAGAGATAGCTTTGCCATCGGCGGTCGATATCAGGTAGCCACTGACCAGTAGCAGCAATAACAAGCCATACAACAGCCCGTGAGTCAGGCTGGCGGAGCGGCGAATTAAGGGGGAATAGTGTGGTAAGGGGGCGGGCGGGGGAGAGATAACACGCCAGCCAAGGCGCAGCAGTAATGTGGCAAACAGGAGGATGCCAATACCCTTGTGGATTTCCGGGGCGCTGTGATACCAGCCATCGTAATATCCCAATCCGACCATCCACAGACCCAGCGCAAACATGCCGTAAATGACCAGCGCCATTAGCCAATGCAACATAATGGTCATTAGCCCGAAATGTTGTCTGGAGTTACGCCACATAAAAGTGAATCCATATCTGGAAATAGATGGTAATAAGCATCCATATTTTGAAATATGAAAGCAATTAAGCTTACCTTTCTATAAAATTTAACAAGACATTCGGAAATTGTGCGTTTATATCGATATCTGCGTCAGAAATATTGACAATGGCTGTACGGCTGGCGGGGAAATAAAATGGAATTGAATATTGCTACACCTAATGCGGCAATCTTAACGCTAAAATGTCAGGAAAAAACTATTAATGTCAGCTTGCGTCAATAATGCTGGCGCCTGGGGCGCCAGCGAGACAACGTTAAGCAAAGCGCGAAAGTGAAAACGGCTTCAGGTCAAAGGAGAAGGGCTTATCCTGGGCAAATTCACTGGCAAGTTCACCTAAAACGCTGGCAAATTTAAATCCGTGTCCACTCAAGCCGGTAATAATTAATCGATTGGGCTCGCCTGGAAGGGTATCTATAATAAAGTCTTCGTCAGGTGTGTTGTCATAGCTGCAGGCCTCACCGTGTAAGCAAACGCCAACCCCTGGTAAGAACTGACGCAGGAAGCTGAAGGCTTCACTGCCGTCTGCAGCGATACTGCCGAAAGGTTTACGATCTTCGGGTTTCTGCATCAGCTGCCCGCCATCGTGACGCCCCACTTTTAATGCATTATTGTCGGCAGGGAAGCCATAAAAGTGACTGCCATCAGGCATCTCCACCGTGAAGCCAGGAAATTGGTTGTTCTCGCTGTATCGACCATCTGCCTGATACCAGGCGAAGACTTTACGCACCGGTTGTACCGGCAGATCTTTTACCAGTTCACTCACCCAGGTACCGGCACTGACCAACAATTTACGCGCGCGAAACACGCCGTCGCGGGTAGTGACTTGCTGCAAATCGCCATCGCGAGCGATTTCACTCACCGGGCAATTAAACAGTTGCGCACAACCCGCCTGTTCAGCCAGCTGTATCCAGCTACGAACTGCCTGCTCACATTTCAGGAAGCCGGAGTGAGGTTCGAATACCCCAATATAGCCGTCGGGCACAGAGATCTGCGGCCAGCGCTTGCGCACTTCGTCTGCCTGCAGGATTTTTACTTCCAGTTGATATGTTTTGGCGCTGTCGATGACATTTTGGATAAATGAGGAGGTGAGGGGGGCCAGATTGAGGATGCCGCTTCGATGCATGATGCGTTCACCGCTCTGACGTTCCAGCTCATCCCACAAGGTTTGTGCGCGCAGCACCAGCGGGACGTAGCGTTCACCTTCGCCATAGGCATGGCGGATCAGGCGTGTTTCACCGTGGTGTGTGCCCTGGCTGTGCGGAGGATGGGCACTATCAATCATCAATACCGATAAGCCTGCCTGGGTTGCGTAAAAACCGGCGGCGGCACCCACCGATCCACTGCCCACCACAATCAGATCATAAACCATAACCACATCACTCCTGCCAAACGACGAAATTTTTCAACAGCATATCAAAAAAATCACGCCCATGAAAAAGGCACCCTATTGGGTGTAATGCCGATCAGTTAAGACAAAAATGATCGGTTGAACGATCCGGCAGTT
>NZ_JACVUO010000008.1:0-219726 GCF_016625145.1 Pantoea sp. S61 | reverse complement strand
CAACGTTATCCGTTGCGGCCTCCATTAAGATCTTAACTGACAAGCATTACCCTATTGGGTGCCCTTTCACGCGAAGTAAGAAATTAGTGCTTTTGATTATCGCGTAGGTATTGCTCTGTGGACTCAATCTTTGCAATGCCAGCTTCGAGTATCGAGATGAACTGTCTGGCTACATCAGTAGTCAGCCAGTAGGTGGGGCCCACGTCAGCTTCTTCTTCTTTCTGATCCTGCGATGATAGCGAGTGCAGGCGGATCATCATGGCGTCATAACTGTCTACGGTACTGATGTCCCATCCAACCAGCGGATGAGTCTGAATGACGTCTTTATTTCTGTCCATTATAACCTCCTTATTACTCGTTAAACGAAGTGCTTCTTGAGGTTCAATGCGGCTTTTCTTGCACTAGCGGAACAATTATAACATGAAACAGGCGGTACAATAGTTAAAACGTGTGGCGATTAAAAAGAGAACGATAATAAATGCGTTCAGAATGCGACTTTTGTCGAATAATAAAGTGCCCGGTGTGCTGGGCATTTATTCAACAGCCTGAGCAGCGGCTATGGCGTAGTTATCGGCGGCGTTAAGGGAAAACTTTATGCCGCAGCGAACGGTAAAAAAGGGAAGGCTTCAGGCTTGTTCTGCCGGAGGGACCTGACCATTACGCCGCTGAATCTCTTCTGCCAGCCGAGTAAAGTGCTGTTGTAACTGTGCGTCGTGGTTCTGGTTTTGCGCTTCGAGCGACAGATTATGCACCAGTAACTGGCTGGCGCGATCGTCGAGGCAGAACGTCAAACTGGCAAAGGCATTTTCCAGCACCGTTAAACGTCGCTGCTGTTCAGCAATTAATGCCAGCAATTCACCGAAGGTCATCGCCTCTTCTGGTTTTTCAGTAGTCATGTAAAACACCTCCCGTAAGCATGACGAGGCAAGGATAGGGGATCGTTAAACATGAGTCTAGATGCAGCGACTTTATCTGGCGAGAGGGAAATTAAAACAAAAAAACCGGGTGGCGAAACCCGGCAAAAACGGCACAGTGGCAGTTAATCAGTAATAAACCAGTCGTCTGCGCTTTCCCACGTTTCTTGTAAAATATCGCTAATGCGTTCGCGTGACGCTTTACAGCCACCAAATACGCTCAATTGATTGCCACCCGCATAACGGACTTTGACATGGTGATCGTCATCGGGGAAATCACGGGAAATACGACGGGTGAGTTCGGCACTGAGTGCATCCAGTGCACCTGCGGGAAGGGGCTGAGTTTTCGCTACGGTAATTTCAACACGCATAAAAGCCTCCGGGATAATATACTGGTTATTTGTACAGTAAAATTATCCCAAAGGCAAGCTGTGCAATATTATTCTTTAATACGCCAGTTTAGGGTTTCACCTGCGAGGAACGGCACCAGCGTGTCATCGGCCACGTTGATGGTGTTCTGCACTGTCCAGGAGTCACGTACCAGCGTCAGTGTGCCCTCATTCAGCGGCAGGCCGTAGAAGTTAGGCCCGTTTTCTGAACAGAACGCTTCGAAATGTTCCAGCGCATTCAACTCTTCAAATACCGTGGCATAGGCAGGCAGTGATGTCGGTGCGTTAAACACGCCGGCACAGCCGCAACTCGCCTCTTTCAGGTGACGCAGATGCGGTGCGGTGTCCGTGCCGAGGAATACGCGACGATTGCCACTGGCCACCAGGCTGCGCAGTGCTCCCTGGTGAATGTTGCGTTTCAGAATTGGCAGGCAATAGAGATGAGGACGCACACCGCCCACCAACATGTGGTTGCGGTTAAACATCAAATGCTGCGGCGTGATGGTGGCACCCAGCAGGTCGTTGCCCGCGGCCAGATATTCAGCTGCTTCTTTAGTGGTAATGTGTTCCATCACGACTTTCAGGGCAGGGAAGCGCTGACGCAGAGGTTCCAGCACGGTTTCGATAAAGCGCGCTTCACGGTCAAAAATATCGATGTGCGAATCCGTGACTTCACCGTGCACCAGCATCGGCATGCCAATCTGCTGCATACGGTCCAGCACGCTGGCGATAGAATCAATATTAGTGACGCCGTGGCTGGAGTTGGTGGTGGCATGCGCGGGATAGAGTTTCGCTGCGGTGAAGGTCCCGTTGCGGAAGCCACGCTCAATTTCATCCGGATCTAAGGAATCAGTGAGGTAGCAGGTCATCAGTGGCGTAAAAGCGTGTTCAGCAGGCAGCGCAGCCATAATACGCTCGCGATAGGCAATGGCGGCCTCTACGCTGGTTACCGGTGGAACCAGATTTGGCATGACAATCGCACGACCATTGACCGCACTGGTATAAGGCAAAACGGCATTGAGCATCGCGCCATCGCGCAGATGGATATGCCAATCGTCAGGGCGGCGAATCGTGATTTGCTGGGGTTGGGCTGTCATTCAAAAAGGCTCCGGCTGAGAAAAAACGAATGGGCACGTTTAGGCCGGGGAGTAATCATAAGGGTGTGAGCAACCGTTTGCACGGGATTTTATTGCCGGAAACAAAAACCGCACCCGAAGGTGCGGTGGTTGAGGTTAATCCGTAAACGGAATCACCAATTGTCCCGGCTTCACTTCAATGCCTTTGGCAAATTTCTTCGCCAGTGCTTCACCTTTGCTACGGTCTTCGCTCAGCACATAGGCAGGCTTCTCATTGAAGTAGCGTTTGAGAGACTCATTAAGATAAGGCATCAGTGTTTTCATGATGGACGCCATCTTTTCTGGCTGTACCTGCGCGTCGACAATTTCAATATCATGCAGATAAATCGCGCCTTCCTGTGCATTGAAAATCGGCTGCGCTTTCATCTTGAGCTGCATCTCAGCCTGCTGCGGACCAAATAGCGAGCTGACGTTGATGTTTGCTTTGCCGGACAGGGTAATCTTGCCGGGTTCTTCACGACCAATCTGACTGGTGAGATCGCTGAGCACGATGTGTGCATTGACCAGCCCGGATACGCCGACGTCTTTTTCGAAGTTATTGCGCTTCTGCAGCGCTTGATTCACTTCCTGTTCGCTGATGGTGTATTGCGTCAATTGATTGCAGCCGCTCAACAGCACGGCTAAAAACAGGGCCAATAGCCCAGACATCGCCTTTTTCATAGATCCTCATCCTGAACGATACGGCAAAACAGCCATAGCCTGCCTGAAACCGGGCCAGGTGTCACCAGGAGAGGGATGAGAAACGCCGCAGCGTTTCTCATCGGACGGGGCTATGCCGCGATGGAAGAGAGCAGGTTAATCTGGGTTTGCTTCGCCATATTGTCGCGGTAATCCGCGACGCGACTCGGCCATTCGATGCCTGCCACTAAGGTGAGCGAACGCAGGAGCGGAAACAGATTGATATCGTCTTCAGACAGTTCGCCATTCACGGCATTGGGTTTGACGATGAGCTTATCGAGCTGACGCAGGTCATCACTGATGTTTTTTATCAGCCCGGGTGCGTGTTTACGCAGCTCCGTGAAATCTCCGACGCTGGCCTGCTTTTTCTCACGGAAATAGCTACGCGCTGCCGGCGTGGCAAATTCCGCAAACGAGGCATCAGCGATGCGCGGAATCAGTAGCTTATTGATGTAGCCGTTAACGCGGCGCAGCCATTCGCTGATGGCGGGGTTGTTTTTGCCGTTAAGCAGCGGCTCGCGATCCTGTTTATCCACCAGTCGGACAATGTCCATACTTTCTGGCATCGCACTGCCATCGGCTTTTTGCAGAATGGGCGCCATCTTCTGCCCGATGAGTTTTTTGGGCATCTGCTCATCGTCATTGAGCATAACGATCAATTCAACCGGCAGGTTCTTTAAGCCAAAAATCATGCGTGCTTTCACGCAGAAAGGGCAGTGATCGTAGATGTAGAGTTTCATCCCGTTTCTCCTGTGTAAATCTAAGGGTGACAAAGGTCACCCTTTTTCCGGACGTGCGGGAAGTATGGAAGAGATCCTTCGAAGGGGCAAACTAGCTGCTGAAGATGATCGGGGCCACCGGGCGCGGCTGGAACTGCCACCACAAGGCTAGCAGGGTGATGATGCCAACGCTGCTCAGCAACATCCAGGGCAGTTCAGGCAGAGCCAATTGCTGGCCCATGTCGAACATCCACCCGCCACCGGAGTAGCCAATCAGACCGCCGATGGCCAGACCTAAACGACTGAATCCCATGTAACTGCCCCGCGCGCGTGAACTGGCCAACGATGCGCTGAGCGTCTCGCGCGCCGGTTCAGCGATGATGGAACCCATGTAGAACACGCCGATTAACAAAAACAGCGAGGGCAGAGATTGGGCCATGCCGACAGGCAACAGGCTAAAGGTCATCAGGAATAAACCCGCCATCAGCCGGGTTTCCAGCCGGAAGCGCTTTTCGCTCCAGCGGGCCAGCGGATAGAGCAGGCTGAGCGACAACATGGCCTCGATGGCGTACATCCATTTCACGGCGGCGGGTGCGCCAGCCACCTGATTCACCATCACCGGCAACATCAACATCACTTGCACGGCCAGAATGTAGTAGCCGGTCAACGTCAGCACATAAAGGCGGAAACGTTTATCCTGCCAGACGCGCTGCATACCTTCGCGCATCGCAATGCGTTCCGTCGAGATGCGCCACGCCGGTAACCACACGGCGTTAAATATCGCCGCGGCGACAAACACCGCTGCACCTACCCAGCACACCAGACGGAAATCCCACGCCAGCAGCCAACTTCCAACCAGCGCACCCAGCACGGCGCCTGCGCTGTCCTGCATCATCAATAGCGAGAAGAAACGACCGCGCTCGCGAGCGCGTACCAGTTTCACCACCATGGCGCTGCGGGGAGGATCAAACAGGGTGCCACCGAGGCCGGATAGCAAACAGGCCAGCCATAGCATCCAGGGTTGATGCGCCAGCGCCATGCAAGCGAATCCAGCTGCACGCATCAGCATTCCCGTCACGATCAGCGGACGCGCGCCGAAACGATCGGCAATCGCGCCGCCGAAAATGCCCAGCCCCTGCTGCACAAACTGACGCAAACCCAGCGCGATACCCACCATTAATGCCGCCCAGCCTAGCTGTTCAACGAAATGGATGGAAATCAGTGGAAATACCACGAAAAAGCCTAACACCACCAACATGTTATCGACTAAGAGGAATGTTTTACCGAGGCGTCGTGCCCGCGCTACCCGAGACATGCTTAATCCTGAGCAAGTGATGAGAAAAGTGACCAGTTGGTCTATTTTCCGCCTGCGCTGACGGGAAAGACAGCGTATCCAGGATGATATTTTTTCATCGAATGAGCAGAAAAATTAATCCTGATTAAGGATGAATCACGTTGCATGTTGTCGAGGGTTTTACCGTAGCGAAGGTGACGGTTATAGTGAGAAGTATCGCCTTGGGCGTACATCTTTCTTAAAGTTATGGATTTCAGGAGTCATGATGTTTGGCTATCGTTCTGCTGGACCCCGCGTGCGCCTGACTACCGATCGTTTGGTGGTCCGTTTAGTTCACGAGCGCGATGCCTGGCGATTGGCAGATTATTATGCAGAGAACCGCGTCTTCCTTAAACCCTGGGAGCCGGTGCGCGACGAAAGCCACTGCTACCCCTCAGGCTGGCAGGCACGCCTTGGGCTGATTGCAGATATGCATAAACAGGGCTCAGCCTACTATTTTGTGCTGATGGACCCGGAAGAGCATGAAGTGCGGGGTGTGGCCAATTTTAGCAACGTGCTGCGCGGTTCATTTCACGCTTGTTACCTCGGTTACTCATTAGGCGAAAAGTGGCAGGGGCAAGGCATGATGTTTGAAGCGTTGCAGTCAGCGATTCGCTACATGCAGCGGCAGCAACGCATTCACCGCATCATGGCCAACTATATGCCGCACAATCAGCGCAGCGGTGATCTGCTGGCACGTCTTGGGTTCGAGAAAGAGGGGTATGCCAAAGATTATTTGCTGATCGATGGACGCTGGCAGGATCACGTGTTGACCGCGTTGACCTGGCAGGAGTGGACCCCAGATCGTCGTGGACAATAATAAGGAAATACGCATGAAAATGGCTTTATCCGCGCAGGCGCTGCGTGTGATCGGTTGCCTGCTAGAAAAGCAGGTCACCACTCCGGATCAATATCCACTTTCCCTCAATGGCGTGGTCACCGCCTGTAATCAAAAGTCCAACCGCGAACCAGTGATGAATCTGAGTGAAATGGAGGTGCAATCTCAACTTGATGAGCTGGTGAAGAAGCACCTGGTGACCTCCAACAACGGATTCGGTCAACGCGTCAGCAAGTATGAACAGCGCTTCTGTAACTCCGCATTCGGTCATTTGCAACTCAGCAGCGCGGAAGTGGCGGTACTGGCTTTACTGTTCCTGCGCGGCGCACAAACACCGGGTGAACTGCGCACCCGCAGTGGACGTTTGCATGAGTTCAGCGATATGAACGAGGTTGAGCAGACGCTAAACGGCTTAATCACCCGTGATGACGGGCCGATGGTGATACGTCTGGCACGCGAGCCGGGTAAACGCGAAAGCCGTTACATGCATCTGTTTGGCGGGGAAGTGGCTGAAGAGCCTGCCATGAGTGCAGATGAGAGGGACAGCGATGACCTGTTGAGCCGGGTTGCGCAGTTGGAACAGCAGGTGGCTCAACTGCAATCTCAACTGGAGCAACTGCTGCAGAAGGAGCAATAACATGACACTACGTATCGGCATTGTCGGATTAGGCGGCATCGCGCAGAAAGCCTGGTTGCCGGTGTTGTCTCACGCCACCGACTGGCAACTGGCGGGGGCGTTTTCGCCGAGCCAGGCAAAAGCTCAGCCCATCTGCGACAGTTATCGCGTGCCTTATTTCAATCAGCTGGACGCGCTGGCGGCCGCCAGTGATGCGGTCTTTGTGCACAGCAGTACTGCCAGCCATTTTGAAGTAGTGCAGGCGTTGCTGCTGGCGGGCAAAGATGTTTGCGTGGATAAACCATTAGCCGAAACCCTGCAGCAGGCGGAAGCGCTGGTGGCTTTAGCGGAGAAGCACAAACGCAAACTGATGGTGGCGTTTAATCGTCGCTTTGCGCCACGCTATCAACAGTTGAAAGCGGAAATGCCGCGAGCGGCTTCACTGCGTATTGAAAAGCATCGCGCGGATAGCGTGGGTCCAGGGGATTTGCGCTTTACTCTGCTGGATGACTACCTGCACGTGGTGGATACGGCGTTGTGGCTGGCAGGGGGCAAACTGACGCGTGAGCAGGGCTTTATTGAAACCAATGAGGAGGGGGCGATGCTGTACGCTGAACATCACTTCTCAGCAGGGCCGCTGCAAATCACCACCAGTATGCATCGTCGCGCCGGCACACAGCGCGAAGTGGTGAGCGCCATCTGCGACGGTGACTACATCGAAATTAATGAGATGCGTGACTGGCAGCAGGAGAACCTCGGCGGCTTACGCACCGATCCGGTAGCCTCCTGGCAAAGCCATCTTGTTCAGCGCGGTTTCAGCGGTGCGGCACAGCATTTTATCCAATGTGTACAAAATCAGACGATGCCTGAAACCAGCGGTGAACAGGCGCTGGCGGCGCAGCGTCTGGTGGAAAAACTGTGGCGCGATGCCGAACAGGAATAACCCCTTGTAACACTCAATGCTGGTCATTTCCCGCAGTGGCAGTAGACTATCGCCGGACATCAGCAGATGTCCGCGCTAAGTTGCTCATTTATCCGACACTTTTCAGGATGCGCCACTCAAAATGAATTTGTTGAAATCGCTGGCTGCGGTCAGTTCGATGACCTTTTTTTCTCGCGTGCTGGGCTTTGCCCGTGATGCCATTGTGGCACGCGTGTTCGGTGCCGGTATGGCTACCGATGCCTTCTTCGTGGCCTTCAAACTGCCCAATTTGCTGCGCCGTATCTTTGCGGAAGGCGCCTTTTCGCAGGCGTTTGTGCCCATTCTTGCTGAATACAAAAGCAAGCAGGGTGAAGAGGCCACGCGCGTATTTGTCGCCTACGTTTCCGGTTTACTGACGCTGGTGCTGGCGGTGGTGACGGTGCTCGGCATGATTGCCGCGCCCTGGGTGATTATGGTCACCGCACCCGGATTTGCCGATACCGCCGATAAATTCGCACTGACCAGTTCACTGCTGCGCGTCACCTTTCCTTATATTCTGCTGATATCTCTGGCGTCGCTGGCCGGTGCGATACTCAACACCTGGAATCGCTTCTCGGTTCCGGCATTTGCGCCGACGTTATTAAACATCAGCATGATTGGCTTTGCGGTATTTGCTGCCCCGCATTTCCATCCACCGGTGATGGCGCTGGCATGGGCTGTGGTCGTCGGTGGGGTGTTGCAACTGTTCTACCAACTGCCGCACCTGAAGAAAATCGGCATGCTGGTGTTGCCGCGCCTCAATCTGCGTGACGCCGGCGTATGGCGCGTCATGCGCCAAATGGGACCGGCGATTCTTGGCGTCTCGGTGAGCCAAATCTCCTTGATCATCAACACCATTTTCGCCTCATTCCTCGTCTCGGGTTCAGTGTCGTGGATGTACTATGCCGACCGTCTGATGGAGTTCCCGTCGGGCGTATTAGGTGTAGCACTGGGCACGATTTTACTGCCATCGTTAGCGAAGAGTTTCGCCAGCGGCAATCATGATGAGTACTCGCGTCTGATGGATTGGGGCCTGCGCCTCTGCTTCCTGCTGGCCCTGCCGAGCGCTGTTGCTCTTGGGATCCTCTCTGGCCCGCTGACCGTGGCGTTGTTCCAGTACGGCAAATTTACCGCGTTCGATGCCGCCATGACGCAGCGTGCGCTGGTGGCGTATTCAGTGGGATTGATGGGACTGATTGTGGTCAAAGTGCTGGCGCCCGGCTTCTATTCGCGTCAGGACATTAAAACCCCGGTGAAGATTGCGATTGTGACATTGATCATGACGCAGGTGATGAACCTGGCGTTTATCGGCCCGCTCAAACATGCCGGATTGTCGTTGTCGATCGGATTAGCGGCTTGTCTTAATGCCGCGCTGCTGTACTGGCAATTACGTAAACAGGATATCTTCCAGCCGCAGCCGGGTTGGTTTAGCTTCCTGGTGCGTCTGATGATTGCGGTTGTGGTCATGGCGGCAGCACTGCTGGGCATTCTGCATGTGATGCCGGCCTGGGAAGAAGGGCAGATGTGGTGGCGGTTACTGCGTCTGGCTGCAGTCTGCGCCATTGGCGGTGGTGCTTACTTTGTCATGCTGGGTCTGTTGGGCTTCCGCCCGAGAGATTTTGCCCGCCGTACGCTGGCATAAAAAAATCCCGCCTCGGCGGGATTTTTCTTTATTAACCTTTGCGGCTGAGCGTCGACTGACCTTTGCCTAACCCATCGGGACCGTAAAACGCCTGAGTCTGGTGCGGCTTCAGTATCGAGAGCGCATCATTGGTGAAGCTGATTTGATGCTGCAGCAGAATACCGTTATGAGTGTTGGTATCGCGCAAACGGCGGGTATGCTGCTGAATGCTCTGCCAGCGGCGTTCACGATCGCTGTGACCACCATAGGGCGCCTGAGTACCGAGTGACTTTTCGGTGTTTCGGCGCATTTCGTCCAGATAATTCAACGTCGTCAGCAGCGCGCTTTTATCTTCTGATATGCGCTGCAAGAGGTTGCCATTAACCTGGCCAGCAGACAGTTGCTGTTGCTCTTCATCCATCACCACAGTGAGTGAAGCCAGCACGTCCTGCATTTTATCTAAGGTGGTCAGCAGATTGTCCATTGGGATTATTTACCCTCTAAATACGCCTTGGTATCGGCGATCAGCGCGTCGGCGATCTTACCGGTATCCATTTTCAGTTCGCCATTACGAATAGCGGTTTTCAGTTGTTCAACACGTGCAGTGTTGATGTCTTTGCTGCCCGGCTGCATTAACTGCGCCTGAGCCGTGCTCAACTTCACTTCGGCACCGCTTTCGCTGGTGCTGGCGTTGGTTGAAGCAGTCACGTTTTGGCGCACCTTGCCGTTGTTATCGTTGGTGTCGCGGGATTGTACAGTGCTCACCGGGCTTAAAGGCTGCGTTCTGTCGATGCTCATGGTCTTGCTCCTGTAAGGTCAGTTGAGGGTCAGTCAACTGAGTCAGCATAGGGTAATGTCTTTGTTGATATCTCTATCGGCAGAACAACAGGGTTCTTTAACGCTTTATAGCGATATCAGAATATTCCCATCCGCGTCGACGCGCCCACTGACAACCTGACCATTTCCCATGCGCACGCGCACCATTTGTGCCGCGCTGGCGTTGTTCAGCGCACGTCCTTCGCTACTGGCATTAAACCCGTTTCCGCTGGCTACCACCATCACATTTTGTCCTGCTTTAACCCGCCAGGGCTGGCGCAGCATCATCGCGGTCACCGGCTGTCCAGGCGGGATATCACGCAGCGCAATCGCATCGGCCACGCTGTTGTTATCAAACAGGGCACGCGGAGGCAGTTCATCCAGACGCCCGGTCTCGAGACGGAAATCATTCGGGGCGAGGGTACTGCCACGTGCAACCTGACGGCTGGCAACTAAATACTGACCGGTCACCTGTATCTGAACCTGCAGGAAACGACGATTCTGATCGCAGCTGGCGGCAATGCTGAGATTCCCCCACTGGCGGCTATTGCCCGGCAGTTGTAACGCTGGCGCCTCGCAGGTCGGCCACTGCTCTTTGGGCGTGCGCACCACCACGGTCATCCCCGCGGCATGTTGCGGATCGCGCGCTTTAAAAAACTGCGTTAACTGTGCGGTCAGGTCCGCCGCATGGCCGGGCAGCGCGAAGGCCAACAACAACGTGGCCAGCAAAGGTAAAGAACTGCGCATAAACGCCTCCTGTCGAGAAGATGGCCTGAGTCTACTCTTCGCGCGAAAAATTCAATGTCAAAAATAGCCGTGATTTTTGCTGCTATTCAGACGATCGCCCTTGCATTTGTCCACTTAAGCTGTCAGCTCGAAATTCTCATTCGCGGAGGAAGCATGCTCGACAAACTCGATGCCGCGCTGCGATTTGGTACAGAAGCGATAAACCTACGAGCTCAGCGTCAGGAAATCCTGGCGTCAAATATTGCCAACGCCGATACCCCGGGCTACCAGGCACGGGATATCGACTTTGCCAGCCAGCTGAGCAAGGTGATGGAAAACGGTCGCGCGGAGGGGAGCAGCATGGCGCTGAAAGTCACCTCTTCACGCCACATCGCCGCTGAAACCAACTCTCAGCCATCCATGGACCTGATGTACCGCATTCCCGATCAACCTGCCGCGGATGGCAACACCGTGGATATGGATCGTGAACGTACGCAGTTTGCTGATAACAGCCTGAAATACCAAACCGATCTCACCCTCATCAGTAGCCAAATCAAAGGCATGATGAGCGTTCTGCAGGGGCAATAACCATGGCATTGCTGAATATTTTTGATATCGCCGGTTCGGCGATGACCGCGCAATCACAGCGCCTCAACGTCAGCGCCAGTAACCTGGCCAACGCCGACAGTGTCACCGGGCCGGATGGTCAGCCTTATGTGGCAAAACAGGTGATATTCCAGACCGATGCCGCCCCTGGCGCGGCGACCGGTGGCGTCAAAGTCGCGGGCGTGGTGAACGATCCTACCCCGGCCAAATTGGTGTATGACCCAGGTAATCCGATGGCGGATGAGAAGGGTTACGTCAAGATGCCAAATGTCGATGTCGTATCAGAAACCGTTAACACCATGTCAGCGTCCCGCAGCTATCAGGCCAACGTCGAAGTGTTGAACACGGTGAAATCAATGATGATGAAAACCCTGACGATGGGTCAATAACGGAGCACGAACATGAGCGTAGCAGTCGGCGTTAATGCCAATCTTGACCCAACGGTACTGAGTTCGTCCAGTTCAACAGGGACGGGAAACAGTGCTCAGGACTTGCAGAACCAATTCCTGACCATGCTGGTGACGCAGTTGCAGAACCAGGATCCCACCAACCCAATGGACAACAGCCAGCTCACTACTCAGCTGGCGCAGATTAACACCCTGAGCGGCATTGAGAAGCTGAATACCACGTTGGGTTCCATCTCTGGTCAGCTCACCACCAGCCAGTCACTGCAGAGTACGACGCTGATTGGACATGGTGTGATGATTGATGGCAGCCAGATCCTGGTGGGCAGTGGTACCACGACCCCATTCGGGGTGGAGTTGAGTACCGCCTCTACCGCCACCACCGCGACCATCAAAGATTCGAACGGCACTGTGGTTCGCACTGTCGACTTGGGCGCATTGACGTCCGGCGTTCACGCCTTCTCCTGGGACGGCAAAGACGCGAATGGCACGACAGTGGCTGATGGCAAATATTCTGTATCGATTGCCGCCAGTAATGGCAGCACACAATTGGTGGCACAACCGCTTAATTACGCTTACGTGAATGGCGTGAGTACGGTGGATAACACCTCAAAACTGGACCTCGGCACCATGGGCTCCGCCACTCTTGATGAAGTTCGTCAGATTCTCTAATTCAATTTTAGCAGGAGACACGTTATGTCTTTTTCTCAAGCTGTCAGTGGTATGAATGCGGCCTCCAGTAACCTGGACGTCATTGGTAACAACATCGCCAACTCCGCGACTGCGGGTTTCAAATCCAGCACCATTTCGTTCGCGGATATGTTTGCTGGTTCAAATATCGGTATGGGTACCAAGGTCGCTGCGGTTATTCAGAACTTCAACGACGGTACCACGACCTCAACCAGCCGTGGTCTGGACGTGGCACTGAGCGGTAACGGTTTCTTCCGTATGACCGATGCTGCGGGTAGCGTGTACTACTCTCGTAATGGTCAGTTCACGCTGGATGCCAACCGTAACCTGGTGAACACCCAGGGCATGAGCGTGACCGGCTATCCGGCAACCGGTACCCCGCCGACCATTCAGACGGGTGCAAACCCGGTGGCATTGAGCGTACCGACGACGCAGATGTCGGCGCGCGCGACCACGACCGCCGGTTTGGTGTCTAACCTGAACTCCACAGATAGCGTGCCAACAGTGGCAACCTTCAGCTCGTCAGACGTCGATAGCTACAACGCCAAAAGCACCGTCACTGTGTATGACTCACAGGGTAACGATCATGCTCTCGACCTCTATTATGTGAAAACCAGTGATAACAACTGGGCTGTGCACGCGATTGATTCCACTACTGGAGCGTCAGCAGGTGATTTCTCGATGACCTTTGACTCCAACGGTAAGCTGCAATCTATCACAAGCGGCGGGACAACCACCGCAGGTGCAACCACTGTTGGCTTGACTATTCAGGGATCTAATGGTGCTGCGGCCAATCAGGCCATCACGTTGAGCGTACTGGGAAGCCAGCAACAAAACACCGGCACCACGTCATTCGGGAACCCAACGCAGGATGGTTATGCGCCGGGCGACCTGACCAGCTACGCCATCAACGATGACGGCACCATTACCGGTACCTATTCGAACCAGAAAACTCAGCTGCTGGGTCAAATCGTTCTGGCCAGCTTCTCTAACCCGGAAGGCCTGAAGTCAGAAGGCGATAACGTCTGGTCTGCGACCAACGCTTCGGGTCAGGCAGCTATCGGTTTGGCTAACACCGGCACTTACGGTTCACTGACTTCAGGTGCACTGGAAGCCTCCAACGTCGATCTGAGTAAAGAGCTGGTCAACATGATTGTTGCACAACGTAACTATCAGGCCAACAGCCAGACAATTAAAACGCAGGATCAGATCCTCAACACCCTGATCAACTTACGTTAATTCGCTAACGGGATTGCATTATGGATCACGCAATATATACCGCGATGGGCGCCGCCAGTCAGACGATGGAACAACAATCGGTGACCGCCAGCAACCTCGCCAACGCCTCAACGCCGGGCTTCCGCGCCCAGCTCAACGCGTTGCGCGCGGTGCCGGTCAACGGCTGGTCGCTGCCGACGCGCACCTTAGTGGCTGCCTCAACGCCGGGTGCCGATATGACGCCAGGCGCGATGGACAACACCGGACGCCCGCTCGATGTGGCGGTACAGCAAGATGGCTGGCTGGCGGTGCGTACCGCTGACGGTTCTGAAGCCTATACCCGCAACGGCAACATGCAGATCAGCTCGACCGGTATTTTGACCATTCAGGGCAATCCCGTGATGGGCGATGGCGGTCCAATCGCCATTCCACAAGGCTCCGAACTGACTATCGCGGCTGACGGTACCATCACCTCGCGTAATGCGGGTGATGCGCCAAACGCCACGGTACAGATTGGCAAGCTGAAGCTGGTTAAGGCCACGGGCAAAGAGTTACAGCGCGGTGACGACGGTATGTTCCGTCCAACCCAGGCGACGCAGGCGACACGCGGTGCGGCTCTAGCGCCTGATGCAACGGTCGCGGTCATGCCAGGTGTGCTGGAAGGCAGCAACGTTAAGCCAGTGGAAACCATGGTCGACATGATCGCCAACGCCCGACGTTTCGAGATGCAGATGAAAGTCATCACTAACGTCGATGAAAACGAACAAAAAGCCAATCAACTGCTCAACATGAGCAGCTAAGGCGTAAGGAAAACAACATGATTCGTTCTTTATGGATCGCTAAAACCGGCCTTGACGCCCAGCAAACCAATATGGACGTCATTTCGAACAACCTTGCGAACGTTTCAACCAACGGGTTTAAACGTTCGCGTGCCGTGTTCGAAGATCTGATGTATCAGACGCTGCGTCAGCCGGGCACGCAGTCATCGGAACAGACTACATTGCCCTCAGGCTTGCAGATTGGTACCGGTGTGCGCCCAGTGACCACCGAGCGTCTGCATACCCAGGGCAACCTGTCGCAGACCAGTAACTCAAAAGACGTGGCGATCAACGGTCAGGGTTATTTCGAAGTGCAGATGCCAGACGGTACCTCTTCCTATACCCGCGACGGTTCATTCCAGGTGGATCAGAACGGTCAGCTGGTGACCAACGCCGGCTATCCGGTTCAGCCTGGGATCACTATCCCGGCGAACGCCACCAGTATCACCATCTCGCGTGACGGTGTGGTGAGCGTGACACAGCAGGGGCAGACTAACCCAGCACAGGTTGGACAGCTGACGCTGAGCACCTTTATGAACGATGCGGGCCTCGATAGCCTGGGTGAAAACCTCTATCAGGAAACGCAGGCATCCGGTGCGGCGACGCAGAGTACGCCAGGCCAGAACGGCGCGGGTTTGCTGTATCAGGGTTATGTTGAAACCTCTAACGTCAACGTGGCGGAAGAGTTGGTCACCATGATTCAGACGCAGCGTGCTTATGAAATCAACAGCAAAGCGATCACCACCTCTGATCAGATGCTGCAGAAATTAACCCAGGTTTAATCTGGGGTCGTTGGGCCAGCCTGGCTGGCCCGATTAAGAACATGAATAAGGTCAGAACTCCGTGGCGAAGCAAGTGATTCTCAAGCCTGGGCATTGGTTAGTAGCCACGCTGCTACTGACATTAAACGGTTGTGCGTTAGTCCCGCGTACGCCTCTGGTGCAGGGTGCCACAACGGCAGAACCCACGCCTTCCGCACCGCCAGTGGTAAACGGTTCTATTTTCCAGGGCGTTGCGCCACTGAACTACGGCTATCAGCCGCTGTTCGAAGACCGCCGTCCACGTAACATTGGCGATACCCTGACGATTACGCTGCAAGAGAATGTCAGCGCCAGCAAAAGTTCTTCAGCCAATGCGAGCCGTGATGGCAGCAACAGCTTTGGCGTGAGCACTGTGCCAACCGGCCTGAGCGGTCTGGTCGGCCCCGCCGGTGAGAAAGCCGGTCTGGATGCCAATGGTAAAAATGACTTCGCAGGCAAAGGTGGCGCAACGGCCAATAATACCTTTACCGGCACCATCACCGTCACCGTGAATCAGGTGTTGTCGAATGGCAACCTGCGCGTGGTCGGTGAGAAACAGATCGAAATTAACCAGGGAACCGAATTTATTCGCTTCTCCGGTGTGGTTAACCCACGCACCATCAGCGCCAGCAACGCCGTGTTGTCAACGCAGGTGGCCGATGCACGTATTGAGTATGTCGGAAACGGGTATATCAATGAGGCGCAAACCATGGGCTGGTTCCAGCGTTTCTTCCTGAACGTGTCGCCGATGTAATCGAGGTAATGATGAAAATGAACACTCTGCTGCGTCTGAGCCTGAGCCTGCTGCTCGGCGTCAGTCTGATGGCCCAGGCTGACCGCATTCGCGATCTGACATCCGTGCAGGGCGTGCGCGAAAACCAGCTGATCGGTTACGGCCTGGTGGTGGGGCTTGATGGGACAGGTGACCAAACAACACAAACCCCGTTTACCACCCAGACGGTAAGCAACATGCTGTCGCAGCTCGGTATCACCGTGCCCACCGGCACCAATATGCAGCTGAAAAACGTGGCGGCGGTGATGGTCACGGCGAAGCTGCCGTCGTTTGCGCGGCAGGGGCAGAATATTGACGTAGTGGTCTCTTCGCTGGGTAACGCCAAAAGCCTGCGCGGTGGCACGCTGTTAATGACGCCGATGAAAGGGGTCGATAACCAGGTTTACGCGCTGGCGCAGGGTAACATTTTGGTGGGCGGTGCGGGTGCATCTGCGGGCGGCAGCAGTGTGCAGGTTAACCAGCTAAACGGTGGCCGCATTACTAATGGTGCAACGGTAGAGCGCGAGTTGCAAAGTAACTTTGGCAGCCAAAACACCATCAATCTCCAATTGAATACTGAAGATTTCACCATGGCGCAGCGTATTGCCGATGCGATTAATAGCCGTGGCGTGGGTTCAGCGCAACCGCTCGATGCGCGCACGGTGCAAATTCGTGTGTCGCCAAACAACAGCTCGCAGGTGCGTTTGCTGGCCGATATCCAAAATATTGACGTTTCCGTGCCGGTTGAAGATGCCAAAGTCATCATCAACTCGCGTACCGGTTCGGTGGTCATGAACCGCGAGGTAACGCTCAATACCTGTGCTGTGGCGCAAGGCAACTTGTCGGTGACAGTGAATCAGCAGCAGAACGTCAGCCAGCCGAACACGCCGTTCGCCGGTGGACAAACCGTGGCGACGACGCAGACGCAGATCGACTTGCGCCAGAGCGGCGGAGCCTTGCAGCGTGTTAACGCCAGCGCCAACCTTAATAACGTGGTCCGTGCCCTTAACGCCCTGGGCGCAACGCCGATTGAGCTGATGTCGATTCTGCAGTCGATGCAAAGTGCAGGCTGTCTGCGCGCCAAACTGGAAATCATCTGATGACCGATACGCAATCGCTGATGAGTGCGGCTTATGACAGCCGCTCACTGAACAACCTGAAACGCGAAGCCGCCGCCGACCCGAAAGGGAAGGCGCTGCAAGTGGCAAAACAGGTTGAGGGAATGTTCGTACAGATGATGTTGAAGAGCATGCGTGAAGCGTTGCCGCAGGATGGCATCTTCAGCAGCGACTCAACAAAGATGTACACCTCAATGTACGATCAGCAGATTGCGCAGGAAATCGGTAAACGCGGGCTGGGTATGGCGGATTTGATCGTCAAACAGATGCAGCCCGCGCAAGAGCCTGATGAAACCGCTGGCACGGTACCGATGAAGCTGGATAACAGCTTCATTTATAGCAATCTGCCTTCCAACCAACTGGAGCAGATGGTACGCAAAGCGGTGCCGCGTCTGCCGGTCTCGCCGTCCAGCTTCCCAGCGGATAGCAACGACTTTATTGCCCAGTTATCCCAACCCGCGCAGGCCGCGAGTCAGCAGAGTGGTATTCCTCATCACTTGATCCTTGCCCAGGCGGCGCTGGAATCGGGTTGGGGACAACGCCAGATTCTGACGCGCGACGGCAAGCCGAGCTACAACGTGTTTGGCATCAAGGCCGGTGGTGACTGGAAGGGCGCAACCACCGACATCATGACCACCGAATATGAAGGTGGCGTGGCGAAGAAAGTGCGTGCCACCTTCCGTGTGTATGGTTCCTATATGGAAGCACTCAGCGACTACGTCAAACTGCTGTCCAATAACCCGCGCTATGCCGCCGTTGCCAACGCCGCAACGCCGGAGCAGGGCGCACGAGCCCTGCAGGCAGCGGGCTATGCCACCGATCCGAAATATGCGCAGAAATTGGTGGGAATGATCCAGCAATTCAAAAACATGGGCGAAAAAGTGGTGAAGGCGTATAGCCAGGATATTACCGATTTGTTCTGATTTTTTACCTCAAGTTTCACTTAAGCACGCCGATAACCATCATAAGCTGCGGGCGTTTTAGCCCGCCCAATCGCACTGATGACTGCCAGCCCGGTTAACGGGAAATAAAGGAACCGAGATGTCCAGCATAATTAACTCAGCGATGAGTGGGCTGAGCGCCGCACAGGCCGCATTAAGCACCACCAGTAACAACATCAGCAACTACACGGTAGCGGGTTACTCACGTCAGACGACCATTCTGTCGCAGGCCAATAGCACCCTGCAGGGCAACAGCTACTATGGCAATGGCGTGACGCTGAATGGCGTGCAGCGTGAATATGATGAGTTTGTTACTGCTCAGTTGCGCGGATCCAGTGCCAATTACAGCGCGGTGAACACCCAATACAGTCAGATTTCAAACATTGATGACCTGCTGTCGACATCGACCACCAGCCTTTCAACGTCGATTCAAAGCTTCTTTACCAATGTGCAAAACGTGGTAAGTAACGCAAACGATCCGTCTGCACGTCAATCAATGCTGAGCTATGCCCAGGGGTTGGTCAATCAGTTCCAAACCACGGCGCAGTACTTGAATAATATGCAAACCAGCGTGAATACGGACATTGCGTCCAACGTTGACCAGATTAACACCTACACCAGCCAGATTGCCGACCTCAACACCCAGATCGCAAAACTGACCACCGGCAACGGTGCTGCACCGAACGATCTGCTGGATCAACGCGATCAGTTGGTGAACAACCTCAATAACATCGTTGGGGTAAACGTCTCTCAGCAAGATGGTAGCTATATCGTCTCGATGGGGAGTGTCACTCTGGTTAACGGCAAAAACTCGACTAATTTGGTCGCGATGCCTTCCAGCGCCGATAACTCGCGTATCACTGTCGGTTATGTCGACAAGCAAGCGGGTAATGTCGAAATTCCTGAAAAAACCCTGACGACCGGCTCACTGGGTGGTTTGCTGGCGTTCCGCACGCAGGATTTAGATACCGCACAGAATCAGCTTGGCCAGTTAGCGGCTGCCTTCACCACCAGCTTTAACGCCGTGCAAACTGCAGGTTATGACAGTAACGGCGCTCAGGGCACGAAATTCTTCAACATCGGCTCACCGAACGTAGTGAGTAATAGCAAGAATACGTCCACTGCAACGGTGACCGCAGAATGGTCTGATACCAGTGCACTTAAAGCCTCTAACTACTCCATGAGCTATGACAGCGCCAGCAGTACCTGGTCTGTGACTCGCTTGTCTGACAACGTGAAATTTAGCGTTACGCCTGATGCGACAGACGGCACCCTGAGCTTTGATGGTCTGAAACTAACCGTTAGCGGCACGCCTGATAATAAAGATAGTTTCCTGGTAAAACCGGTCCAGAACGTGATTAGCAGTATGTCTGTGGCTATCACGGATGAATCGCAAATCGCGGCTGCATCCAGTGCGACCAGTGGCGAAAGTGACAACACCAACGCCCAAAAAATGCTGGATTTGCAGGATGCGAAGTTGGTTAACGGCAACGCAACGATTGCGCAAGCGTATGCCAGCATCGTCAGCACGGTGGGTAACAAAACCAGCACACTGGAAACGGCCAGTACCACGCAGAAAAACGTGGTCGACCAGCTTACCGACCGTCAGCAGTCGGTCTCAGGGGTGAACCTTGATGAAGAGTACGCCAACCTGACCAAATATCAGCAGTTTTATATGGCGAATGCGCAGGTATTGCAAACCGCCAGCACGATTTTCAATGCGCTGATGGACATCCGCGGCTAAGCATAGAGGATAAAAACCATGCGTCTTAGTACCAATATGATTTTTGACCAGCAGGTGCGCGGGATTACTGACTCGCAATCTTCCTGGTTAAAAGTGGGCGAACAGCTTTCCAGTGGTCGTCGTGTTAACAACCCATCGGATGATCCGATTGCGGCCTCTCGTGCCGTGGTGCTGTCGCAGTCTCAGGCGAAAAGTACCCAATATGCGACAGCGCGTAGTTTCGCGGATCAAAGCTTGTCGATGGAAGAGAATGCGCTTAAAGGCGCGACCAGTAGCATTCAGGATGCACAAACCCTGATTGTTTATGGCTCTACCGGCACACTTAGCGATGATGACCGTGCCTCTATCGCCACCCAGCTGGAAGGTATTCGCGCCCAATTGCTCAATCAGGCCAACAGCCAGGATGGTAATGGTCGCTATATCTTTGCCGGATACAAAACCGATACGGCGCCATTCACCGATACTGCCGGCACTGGCGTGAGCTATGTGGGCGGCGATCAGGCTATCACGCAGAAAGTCGATGATGGCCGCACAATGGATGTGAGCAGCACGGGATCTTCTGTGTTCATGTCGATTACCAGCAATGCGAAAGCTGAGCCAGATGGAACGGCGAGCGAGACCAATGTCTTTAATATGCTCGACAGTGCCATTGCGGCCCTTAAAGTGCCACAAGACAATGCGGATGATGCGACCAAACAAACGTTCCAGGATGCGATGGATAAAACCAACCGTGGCCTCAGTAATTCACTGAACAACGTTTTGACCGTGCGTTCTGCAGTCGGTACACAGTTGTCAGAGCTCGACACGCTGAATGCGCAGGGTGACGATCGCGATACTATTATGACCTCGCAAATGAGTGATTTGGTGGATGTCGATTACACCTCCGCCATTTCCAGTTACACCATGCAACAGACAGCACTGCAAGCGTCTTACAAGACCTTCACTGATATGTCGAAGATGTCACTGTTCCAGCTGAATTCATAAGATCTGACTTAAAAATTTGAGCGTGCTTAAACCGGGCGCGCTTAGTTTCTCCCACCGCCTTTTGGGGCCGTGGGATTTTTTTTGCCTGTCATTTCGTCGCACAGTTTATTGCATTTAGCTCGCACAGTTCATCGCACCTGCCTAATGCGGAGCAGCAGTCAGTTTGTGTACTCTGCCAGATCACCACCTCTTCGCACCTGCCTCATGCGAAGCAGCGCTCTGTTTGTGTACTCTGCCAGATCACCACCTAATGCTGCGAAAGAGCAGGATCAACAGGCAATAAAAAACCCCGAACCAGTCGGGGTTTTGTTAACGCTGATTAGCGACTAAGACTTAAACGCTTTCCGGGCGTGTTGCCGGTGCCGTCGCCTGATGCGTGGCGCTATGGCCGCCCGCAGAACCACGGCCTTCGAAGTCAAACGGTGGGCGAACCCAATCGCTGTGACGAACGACTTCTGGCTCCCATGCCGGAGCAGGTGCTTTGGTCATCGGCGCCGTGGCGTGGTGCTTCCAGCGGGTTTCAGCGTTGCTCACTGCGGTGTCACGTGCAGCAACAGGAGCATGCGGCTCAGTCACCGGTGCAGCAGGCGCTTCAGCAGCTACTGGTGCAGCCAGTACTTCTTCCACTTGCGCGGCAACAGCAGGCTCAACTTCAGAAGGCGCTTGCTCAGCCGCTACAACAGCAGGCTCAACTTCAGCAGGCGCTTGCGCTGCTGCTACTACTGCTTCGCTTGCCTGTGGTGTGGCAGTCTCCGCAGCAGGAACCGCTTCAGCCGGTGTCACTTCAGTAGCAGAAACCGTTTCAGTCGATGCAGGCGCCACTTCAGCAGCCGGTGCCACTTCAGACGATGCAGCAGCAACATCCGCAGCCGGTGCGACGTCAGCCTGCACATCTTCGACTTCATTAGTGATGGCAGTTTCAGCCGGTGCCGTTGTCACTTCATCGGCCGCTACGGCTTCAGCAGCGGTTTGTTGTGCAATCTGCTCAACAGCGGCAGAAATCACGGCAGGCTCTTCGTTGACAGGCGCAGCGATTGGAGTCAGGTCATCGGTGTTAACCACTGGCACTTCAGTCTGTGCCTGTGGCTCAGACTGATGAACGGCCTCTTGCGCTGTTGGCTGAGCAACCTGTTCTGCTGCTGCCACAACCGGCAGTGCGTCCGCTTCACCGGTATGTTGATAACTGTAATCTGGCATTTCGTTCAGCGCTTCCTGAGAGGAGAACTGATCGTGGGCCTGGGCAACCGGGTAGGTAATCCAGACTTTGCCGGATGCCATCTCTGGAGAAGATGCAGCCGATTCCAGCGGCATGGCTGATTGCGTTGGGTAACGCTCATCACGATAGCGACGACGACGTTGGCCGCTCACGCGCAGATGACGTGGTGAACGACGTGAGCGACGCGGCATGTTGGCGCTATCACGGTTCTCGTTATCATCCTGTTCATCCTGAGCGACTTCAGGTTGCTCATTGAATGCAGCGCGCTGTGCATTTTCTAAAACCGCTTCAGTGGCTGCGGGTGCCGGGATAGCTGCCGCCACTTCGCCGGTATCACCCACACGCACACGCTGGGTCAGTTGACGCTGTTTACGACGTGGCATGACCTGCACACGCTCTTCTTCCTGCGCAACGTTTTCATCAGCGATATCGGTCTGAGCAACGGTTTCAGCGACTTTTTGATCCTGCTGCTGATTACGTTTCTCATCCTGACGACGACGCTGGCGTTCAGCACGCTGCTCACGACGCTGTTGCTGCTGCTCATCACGCTGCTGCAGCTGCTCATCGGTCAGCGCTGGACGTTCACCACGAGGCTCGTTCTGACGCTTGTTACGGCGATTGTCCTGATTGTCACGCGGCTCGCGGGCTTCACGTGGTTCACGCGATTCGCGTGGCTCACGAGCTTCACGCGGTTCACGGCCTTCGCGACCCTGAGCATTTTCACCGTTGCGCGGAGTGCGATCGCGACGATTATTGCTACGACGGTTGTTACGGCGGTCACCACGCTGCTGATTGTTCTCACTTTCAGCGGCTTTCTCTTCCGGTTTAGCTTCAACAGGTGCAGCAGCAGGTGCATCGCCAGCAAACAGTTTTTTCAAACCGCCCAACAGGCGAGCGACAAAGCCAGTGCTGGCAACGGCAGGCGCCGCGGCAGCTGCTGCTGGTTTTGCATCCGCTTTAACCGCAGAACGGCTCTCTTTCTCCACTTCAACCGGCGCAGGCGGCGCATCAGGCATCACAAAGGCGGCCAGGGCTGGCTGCTCAGGGCGACGACGTTCGGCATGCTCTTCTTCCGAAGGCAGCGCCATCTCGGCTTCATGCAGTTTCGGCAGGTGGTAAGACAGTGTCTGTGTTTCTTCGCCTTTGCGCACGCGCAGCACAGAGTAATGTGGTGTTTCCATCTGATCGTTTGGCACGATGATGGCACGCACGCCACCCTGGCGTTTCTCGATCGCACTGACTGCATCACGTTTTTCGTTCAGCAGGTAAGAGGCGACGGGCACAGGTACAATCGCATGCACTTCTTTGGTGTTGTCTTTCAGCGCTTCTTCTTCAATCAGACGCAAGATAGACAGCGAGAGCGATTCGTTATCACGGATGGTGCCGGTGCCGCTACAACGTGGGCAGACGTGATGGCTGGATTCACCCAATGATGGGCTAAGACGCTGACGCGACATTTCCAGCAGACCGAAACGTGAAATGTGACTGATTTGAATGCGTGCACGATCCTGACGAACCGCTTCACGCAGACGGTTTTCAACCGCGCGCTGGTGTCGAACCGGTGTCATGTCGATGAAGTCGATGACGATCAGGCCGCCGAGGTCGCGCAGGCGCAACTGACGAGCGATTTCATCAGCCGCTTCGAGGTTAGTATTGAAGGCCGTCTCTTCGATGTCGCCACCGCGTGTTGCACGGGCGGAGTTGATATCGATGGCGGTCAGCGCTTCGGTGCTGTCGATAACAATCGAGCCACCGGAAGGCAAGCGCACTTCACGCTGGAATGCAGATTCAATCTGCGACTCAATTTGGTAGTGGCTGAACAGCGGGATTTCACCGGTGTACAGTTTGATTTTGCTGCTGAAGTCCGGGCGACCGAGCGCAGCAATATGCTGACGCGCCAGCTCCAGTACTTTCGGGTTATCAATGAGAATCTCACCAATATCCTGACGCAGATAGTCGCGGAAGGCACGCACGATGACGTTACTTTCCTGGTGGATCAGGAACGGGGCAGGGCGGCTATCCGCAGCTTTTTTGATCGCTTCCCAGTGCTTCAGTCGGAAACTCAGGTCCCACTGCAGCGATTCGGCAGATTTGCCAACGCCTGCGGTACGCACGATCAAGCCCATACCGTCTGGCAATTCCAGTGCGGACAGTGCTTCTTTCAGTTCGGTACGATCGTCACCTTCGATACGGCGGGAAATCCCCCCGGCACGCGGGTTATTCGGCATCAGGACTAAATAGCTACCGGCCAGAGAAATGAAGGTGGTTAAGGCCGCACCTTTATTTCCACGCTCCTCTTTATCGATTTGCACGATAACTTCCTGACCTTCACGCAACACCTCTTTGATGTTTGGACGGCCGTGTGCGTTGTAATTAGCAGGGAAGTATTCGCGGGAAATTTCTTTCAGAGGGAGGAAACCGTGGCGTTCAGCACCGTAATCGACAAATGCCGCTTCAAGGCTGGGTTCAACACGGGTGATTTTACCTTTGTAGATATTGGCTTTTTTCTGCTCGTGTCCGGGGCTTTCGATATCCAGATCGTACAGACGTTGGCCGTCAACAAGGGCAACGCGCAACTCTTCCTGCTGAGATGCGTTAATTAACATTCTTTTCATCGTGACGTACTCGTTATTCTCACATGAGTGATGTAGCTGCGGGCATCGTTACCCTGGACGAGAATCAACCGATGGCCCCGTGTCTTAATGCACTGACGTCAACCTCACGGCTGTCGTCGGCTAAAGGGGCGCAAATCTTGTCGGTGGCCTGTTTTTCATAAGGAAAAACAGCGCCTGAAGGTGGAATAGCTATAGAAAATTCAGAAATCCACACATCCCAGTCTGTCGTCCAGGCTGCAACCCGCAGCCCGCTAAGTGCCTGATTTAACATTACGTCTTACGCCATTGCTGCGTGTCCGTTCAATCCGGCAAAATGACTTATTTCGCTCTTTTTTCCTGCCTGAATTTTTCCAGGGCAGAAACCCCTGCATTATTCCATTGCTCACTCACATATAGCAAGGCGACTTTTGCCGAGCTGTGAAGTTTGTGCATCCTTAACCTGTTCATTTGCAGGGCTTAACATCGCATCGGTTAAAAAGTCATCATTATGACCTTTTTCCGGCGCGACAAAGAGAGAGTTAAGCACAGAAAAAGGGGTGGCGCTATCCAGGGACACTATTTAGAATCGCCGCCATGAAAACAGAGAATCCCGGCGTACTTTATGTCGCCATTACGGCTGAAAATGCCGAACAACGTATCGATAACTTTTTGCGCACTCAGCTCAAGGGCGTGCCGAAAAGTATGATTTATCGCATCTTGCGTAAAGGCGAGGTGCGCGTAAATAAAGGGCGCGTGAAACCCGAATACAAACTGCAGGCGGGGGATGAAGTCCGTATTCCGCCGGTGCGCGTGGCCGAGCGTGAAGAGCAAGCAGTATCACCGAAACTCGATAAAGTTGCCGCGCTGGCGAACGCCATTCTGTATGAAGACGATCATCTGCTGGTGCTGAACAAGCCATCGGGTACCGCCGTACATGGTGGTAGCGGTCTAAGCTTTGGTGTGATTGAAGGCCTGCGCGCGCTGCGTCCTGAAGCCCGTTTCCTCGAACTGGTTCATCGTCTTGACCGTGATACTTCCGGTATTTTGCTGGTGGCAAAAAAACGTTCTGCGCTGCGTTCGCTGCACGAGCAGTTACGTGAAAAAGGCATGCAGAAAGATTATCTGGCGCTGGTGCGCGGTGACTGGCCTTCACATTTGAAAGTGGTGCAGGCACCGTTGCTGAAAAATATTTTGCAAAGCGGTGAGCGCGTGGTGCGCGTCAGTGCGGAAGGCAAGCCATCCGAAACCCGTTTCAAAGTGGAAGAGCGTTTTGGATTCGCCACCCTGGTGAAAGCCAGTCCGGTGACCGGGCGCACGCACCAGATCCGTGTGCACACGCTGCATGGTGGACATCCTATCGCCTTTGACGATCGCTATGGCGATCGGGACTTTGATCGCCAACTCGCATCAACGGGCCTGGCGCGGTTGTTCCTGCATGCTGCAGCGCTGACCTTTACCCATCCGAATACCGGGGAAGTCCTGCGAATGGAAGCGCCGCTGGATAATGCACTGAAACACTGCCTGGCGCAGCTACGTCAGAAAAAAGCCTGATTTTCCGGGCATCAACCCAGCGCGTTGATGCCCACTTTAATCAGCATCTTATTTAACGCTATCAGCGGTAATCCAATCAGCGTATTGGGATCATGCCCCTCCAGCCGCTCAAACAAGCAAATTCCCATACCTTCGCTTTTAAAGCTGCCCGCACAATTCAACGGCTGCTCTTTTTCCACATAGTGACGAATTTCTTCCTGGCTTAGATGACGAAAATGTACGTTGAACGGTTCACAAACCACCAGCTGTTGTGCCGTTTGTGGCTGAATCAGGGCGAGCCCGGTATAAAACGTAATCACTTTGCCGCTGGCCGCAGCCAGTTGTCGGCAGGCATTCTCTACCGTATGCGGTTTTCCGGTGATGTTGCCATCAAGCACGCAGACCTGATCGGAACCAATAATCCAGCTTTGTGGATGCTGAGCGGCTAGCGCCTGGGCTTTAGCCAGTGCTAAGCGTTGCACTAACTGCGGTGCGGTTTCGTTCGGTTGCGGCGTCTCGTCGCAATCGGGCGCAACGGCAATAAAAGGCAGGCCCAGCTTACTCAACAAGGCCTGACGGAATGGGGAGGTGGAGGCCAGAATTAACGGTGTCATGATTTTTTTTCAGAATAGATAGCGTAAAGATGACAGGCATTTTAAACTATGCGCCGCACTGGATGCGACTAACGGGTGAAAGATGCTGTAAACCGGCCTTTTTCTTTGACTCTATGACGTTACAAAGTTAATATGCGCGCCCTATGCAAAAGGTAAAATTACCCCTGACGATCGATCTGGCCCGCGCCGCGCAAAAGCGCCTTGATTACCAAGGTGTGTATGCACCTGAATTGGTGGCGCGCCTGGCCGAAACGGTCGTGAGTGTGGACAGTGATGTGGAATGCACCATGTCGTTTGCGATTGACAACCAGCGCTTAGCGGTTCTGCAAGGAACAGCTGATGTGCAGGTGACATTGTCGTGTCAACGCTGCAACCAGTCATTCCCGCATGCTGTTCACGTAAGCTATTGCTTCAGTCCTGTCTCTTCTGATGAGCAGGCCGAGGCACTGCCGGAAGCTTACGAGCCAGTTGATATCAATGATTTCGGCGAAATCGACTTGCTGGCAGTTATCGAAGATGAACTCATCCTCGCGCTGCCTGTAGCTCCGGTGCATGATTCTGAACACTGTGAAGTGTCCGACGCGGACATGGTATTTGGCAAGTTGCCTGAAGAGGCAGAAAAACCAAATCCCTTTGCCGTATTAGCCAGTTTAAAGCGTAAGTAATAGGAGTAAGGTCCATGGCCGTACAACAGAATAAACCAACCCGTTCTAAGCGTGGTATGCGTCGTTCGCACGATGCGCTGACCACCGCAGCTCTGTCAGTAGATAAAGTTTCTGGTGAAACTCATCTGCGTCACCATATCACTGCGGATGGTTACTACCGCGGTCGCAAGGTTATCACCAAGTAATTCTTTGCGGTTACGCAAGGCGATACCTTGACACGTTTGACCCTGGCAGTTGATGCCATGGGCGGGGATTTCGGTCCCTGCGTGACAGTGCCTGCATCCTTGCAGGCACTGGCCTCTCATACGAATCTGGTTCTTCTTCTGGTCGGTGATCCCGACATCATCTCGTCATTTCTTGCCAAAGCGGATTCCTCGTTACTGGGGCGTGTGCAGGTTATCCCTGCCGAATCGGTTATTGCAAGTGATGCCAAGCCTTCACAAGCCATTCGGAACAGCCGCGGCAGCTCGATGCGTGTGGCACTCGAACTGGTGAAAGAGGGTAACGCGCAAGCCTGTATCAGTGCAGGCAACACCGGCGCGTTAATGGGGCTGGCAAAAATGTTGTTGAAGCCGCTGGATGGCATTGAGCGTCCGGCGTTGATGACCGTTCTGCCGCATCAGCAGCAGGGTAAAACGGTGGTGCTGGATCTCGGCGCAAATGTGGAATCGGATAGCGATATGTTGGTGCAGTTTGCCATCATGGGCGCTGTCATGGCTGAGGAAGTGCTGGAAATCGACAGACCGCGTGTCGCGTTGCTCAACATTGGGCAGGAAGAGACCAAGGGGCTGGAAACGATTCGCACAGCATCTGCGGTTCTGCGGGAGACGCCGCAAATCAACTATATTGGTTATCTTGAGGGGAATGATCTCCTCACCGGCAAGACGGATGTGCTGGTCTGTGATGGCTTCGTGGGAAACGTCACGCTTAAAACCATGGAAGGCGTGGTAAGAATGTTTCTTTCTCTGCTCAAGTCGTCAGAGGATGGGAAAAAACGGGCGTGGTGGTTGAAATGGGTAGGGCGCTGGCTGCAAAAGCGTCTGGCTAAACGTTTCGGCCATCTCAACCCCGACCAGTACAATGGCGCTTGTCTGTTAGGATTGCGCGGAACAGTGATCAAAAGCCACGGTGCGGCGAATCAACGTGCGTTTGCCGTGGCGATAGAGCAGGCAGAGCAGGCGGTGCGCAGGCAAGTCCCAGAGAGGATTGCGGCGCGCCTTGACGCTGTATTAGCCAGGAGTGACAAAGCGTAGATGTTTACCAAAATTATCGGTACGGGCAGCTATTTGCCTGAGCAGGTTCGCTCCAATGCGGATCTGGAAAAAATGGTGGAGACTTCGGACGAGTGGATTGTCACGCGTACCGGTATCCGTGAGCGCCGCATTGCTGCGCCAGAAGAAACGGTTGCCACTATGGGCTTTGCGGCTGCACAGCGCGCGCTAGAGATGGCGGGCGTTGCGGCCAGCGATGTCGGCCTGATTATTGTGGCGACCACCTCTTCCAGCCATGCCTTCCCAAGTTCAGCGTGCATGATCCAGCAGATGCTGGAAATTAATGACTGCGCTTCTTTCGATCTGGCTGCTGCCTGTGCAGGTTTCACTTATGCACTTAGTGTTGCCGATCAATACATCAAAAACGGTGTGGTCAAACACGCGCTGGTGATCGGTGCGGACGTCTTAGCCCGCACCCTCGATCCAAACGATCGTGGCACCATCATCCTGTTTGGTGACGGCGCTGGCGCTGTGGTGCTGGGTCAAAGTGAAGAGCCGGGTATCCTGTCAACGCATCTGCATGCTGATGGTCGTTATGGCAAGCTGTTGACGCTGCCGTATCAGGATCGTGAACATCAGGATGAGCCAGCCTATCTCACTATGGCCGGTAATGAAGTCTTTAAAGTCGCTGTGACCGAGCTTGCCCATATCGTGGACGAGACGCTGCAAGCCAACAACCTTGATCGCGAAATGCTCGATTGGCTGGTGCCACATCAGGCCAACCTGCGCATTATCAGCGCAACAGCCAGAAAGCTCGGCATGGGCATGGAAAAAGTGGTGGTGACGCTGGATCGTCATGGCAACACTTCAGCGGCTTCGGTGCCAAGTGCACTGGATGAAGCGGTGCGAGATGGCCGTATCAAGCCTGGCCAACTGATTTTGCTGGAAGCCTTTGGTGGTGGTTTCACCTGGGGTTCTGCGCTGGTTCGCTTTTGATTGACAGGAACGACAGATGACACAATTTGCTTTTGTTTTCCCAGGACAGGGCTCACAGAACGTCGGCATGTTGGCCGATCTGGCTGTGGAAAACCCGCAGGTTGAAGCCACTTTCCGTGAAGCTTCTGACGCACTGGGATATGACTTATGGCAGTTGGTACAACAAGGTCCAGCTGAAGAACTGAATAAGACCTGGCAGACGCAACCTGCGTTGCTGGCGGCTTCCGTCGCGATTTATCGCGTCTGGCAGAGCAAAAATGGCCCGCAGCCTACGCTGATGGCCGGCCATAGCCTGGGTGAATACTCTGCGCTGGTGTGTGCTGGCGTACTGAACTTTGCGGACGCGATCAAGTTAGTCGAATTACGCGGCAAACTGATGCAGGAAGCGGTTCCTGAAGGAACCGGCGCCATGCAGGCAATCATCGGACTCGATGATGAGTCTATCCGTACAGCGTGCGAAGAAAGCGCGCAAGGTCAGGTGGTTTCACCGGTGAACTTCAACTCGCCAGGCCAGGTGGTCATCGCGGGTAACAAAGAAGCGGTTGAGCGTGCAGGTGCTGCCTGTAAAGCGGCCGGTGCCAAGCGTGCGTTGCTATTACCGGTGAGCGTTCCTTCGCATTGCGCGTTGATGAAGCCTGCAGCAGATAAACTGGCTGTGGCACTGGAAAGCATCACTTTCAATGCACCGACTGTGCCTGTCGTTAATAACGTAGACGTCAAGTGTGAAACCGATGCCGCGGCGATTCGCAGTGCACTGGTTCGCCAGTTGTATAGCCCGGTGCGCTGGACCGAAGCTGTTGAATTTATTGCCACCCAAGGCGTTGGTCAGTTGCTGGAGATCGGTCCAGGTAAAGTCCTGACCGGTCTGACCAAACGTATTGTGGATAGCCTGACCGCTGCAGCCGTGAACGATTCTGCTTCACTGTCTGCTGCGCTTACACAGGAATAAGAGGAAAAACATGAGCTTTGAAGGTAAAGTAGCGCTGGTGACTGGCGCAAGCCGCGGCATTGGCCGTGCAATCGCGGAAACGCTGGTTGCGCGCGGTGCGAAAGTGGTGGGAACCGCCACCAGCGAAAGCGGTGCGGAAGCAATCAGTGCTTACCTCGGCGATAACGGCAAAGGTCTGCTGTTGAACGTGACCGATGCGGCCTCTATTGAGAGCGTGCTCGAGAAAGTTCGCGCTGAATTTGGCGAAGTGGACATTTTAGTCAATAATGCAGGCATTACGCGTGACAATCTGTTGATGCGCATGAAGGACGATGAGTGGGCGGATATCCTTGATACCAACCTGACATCTGTCTTCCGTCTTTCTAAGGCGGTTATGCGTGCCATGATGAAAAAACGCGTGGGCCGTATCATTACCATCGGTTCTGTAGTTGGAACCATGGGTAACGCGGGTCAAACAAACTATGCGGCAGCAAAAGCTGGTTTGATTGGCTTTAGCAAATCACTGGCGCGAGAAGTCGCGTCACGTGGCATTACCGTAAACGTCGTGGCTCCGGGCTTTATTGAGACGGACATGACGCGTGCACTGAACGAAGATCAGCGCTCGGGCATTTTGGCAGAAGTGCCGGCAGGTCGTTTAGGCGACCCGCAGGAGATTGCCAATGCTGTTGCATTCTTAGCCTCTGACGAAGCCTCTTACATCACGGGTGAGACGCTCCACGTCAATGGCGGCATGTACATGGTCTGATAATCACGAAAACATTTGCATTATCTGCGGTAAACACCGCAGAATAGCGCAAAATCGTGGTTCGACCAGCCGGGATTTTGTTGCATCTTTTTCAACATTTTATACACTACGAAAACCATCGCGAAAGCGAGTTTTGATAGGAAATTAAATAGTATGAGCGATATCGAACAACGCGTTAAGAAAATCGTAGCTGAGCAGCTGGGTGTTAAAGAAGACGAAGTGATTAACACTGCTTCTTTCGTTGAAGACCTGGGTGCAGATTCTCTTGACACCGTTGAGCTGGTAATGGCTCTGGAAGAAGAGTTTGATACTGAAATTCCAGACGAAGAAGCTGAGAAAATCACTACCGTTCAGGCAGCGATCGATTACATCAATAGCCACCAAGGCTAATGAATATCTTCAGGCGGTCACCTCGACCGCCTGAGTTTTATGTTTGCCCCACATAGCGTTATTTTTTCCCTCCCTGGAGGACGTACGTGTCTAAGCGTCGTGTAGTTGTGACTGGTCTTGGCATGTTGTCTCCTGTCGGCAATACCGTAGAGTCTACCTGGAGTGCTCTCCTTGCCGGTCAGAGCGGCATCAGCCTGATCGACCATTTTGATACTAGTGCCTACGCAACACGCTTTGCGGGCTTAGTAAGAGATTTTAATTGCGATGAATTCATCTCGCGCAAAGATCAGCGCAAGATGGATGACTTCATCCAATACGGCATTGTTGCTGGTATTCAGGCTATGGCGGACTCCGGTCTGGTCGTAACTGATGAGAATGCCGGTCGCATCGGCGCAGCTATCGGTTCCGGCATCGGCGGACTGGGTTTGATTGAAGACAACCACAGTTCACTGGTTAACGGCGGTCCGCGCAAAATCAGCCCGTTCTTTGTTCCTTCTACCATTGTTAACATGGTGGCAGGTCATCTGACCATCATGTACGGTCTGAAAGGTCCAAGCATTTCTATTGCAACCGCTTGTACTTCAGGTGTGCACAACATTGGTCATGCTGCGCGTATCATTGCGTACAACGACGCCGATGTCATGCTGGCCGGTGGTGCTGAAAAAGCCAGTACCCCGCTGGGTGTGGGTGGCTTTGGTGCTGCACGTGCGCTCTCAACCAATAACGATAACCCGCAGGCGGCAAGCCGTCCGTGGGATAAAGACCGTGATGGTTTCGTATTGGGTGATGGTGCAGGCATTGTGGTACTGGAAGAGTACGAGCATGCGAAAAAGCGCGGTGCGAAAATTTATGCTGAAATCATCGGTTTCGGCATGAGCAGCGATGCTTACCACATGACGTCTCCGCCGGAGGATGGTTCAGGTGCTGCAGCAGCGATGGTGAATGCATTGCGTGATGCGCAGCTGAACGCTGAACAGATTGGCTACGTCAACGCGCATGGCACCTCAACGCCAGCGGGTGACAAAGCTGAAGCTCAGGCGGTCAAGTCTGTATTTGGTGCAGCGGCTCACAGCGTGATGGTGAGTTCTACCAAATCCATGACTGGGCACTTGCTGGGTGCAGCAGGCGCGGTAGAAGCGATTTATTCGATTCTGGCGCTGCGCGACCAGGCGGTACCGCCAACCATCAACCTGGATAACCCAGATGAAGGTTGTGACCTCGACTTCGTGCCGCATACAGCACGTCAGGTGAGCGGACTGGAGTACACGCTGTGTAACTCCTTCGGATTTGGCGGCACCAACGGCTCGCTGATCTTCCGCAAGGTATAAGCTTTACCCAGCCAAACAGAGGCCCGCAATGCGGGCCTTTTTTATATTTTGTCACGCAGTGACGTGGATTCTTACCGCTGTCAGTGGTATTCAGACTGGCAGGGTAGCCAAAGGTGAGCGGTATGTGGATAAACGGCGTAGAGCAGTTCGAACTTTCTGCGCGCGATCGCGCGGTGCAGTTTGGTGATGGCTGTTTTACCACTGCTGCGGTAGTGGCAGGCAAAATACAACTGCTGAACGCCCATTTGCAGCGATTGCAGGAAGGCTGTGAGCGTTTATTCATTCCCTTACCGGATATGGCGCAGCTGGCCGAGGAGATGCAGCATGCCGCCAATGGTCAAACCCAGTCGGTTTTAAAAGTGATTCTGACGCCAGGTGTCGGTGGACGGGGATATAGCCGAACCGGTTGCGCAACCCCGACGCGCATCCTCTCCCTTTCGCCGTGGCCGCAACACTACGCCACTTTGCAGCAGCAGGGTGCAGCGCTGATAACCAGCCCCGTGAGACTGGCGCGTAATCCACTGCTCGCCGGCCTCAAACATCTTAACCGACTGGAACAGGTGCTGATCCGTCAGCAGCTCGACCACACCGATGCTGATGAGGCGCTGGTGCTTGACACTGCAGGGACGGTGGTGGAATGCTGTGCGGCCAATTTATTCTGGCGCAAAGGCGATCAGGTTTTCACGCCGCGTCTTGAGCAAGCGGGTGTCGATGGCATTATGCGCCGTTATCTGATGGCGAAGATGGCGTCGGAAGGCCAGGCTTGTCAGTTGATTGAAGGAAGCAGGGACGATGTGCTGAACGCCGATGAAGTGGTGATCTGCAATGCCCTGATGCCGGTTTTACCTGTGCGGAAAATTGACGATGTTTCGTTCACCGCACGCACGCTGTACCAGCAGCTGTATAACAGTTGCCAGAAGATGGAAGCATCATGACCCAAATGAAAAAAATACTCGCCAGCGCTGTGGCGATTGCCGGCCTCGCGGCGGCATTGAGTTATTGGCAGATTGAACGTTTAGCCGATACCCCTTTGACTATTAATCAGGAAACGATCTACACATTGCCCGCAGGTAGTGGTCGGGTCGTGCTGGAAGCGCAGCTGGAAAGCCAGCACATCATTCCGGAAAGTATCTGGTTTGGGCCGCTATTGAAACTTGAGCCTGAGCTCGCGAAGTTCAAAGCCGGAACCTACCGACTGGAAAGCAATATGACGGTAAGGCAGCTGCTGCTGTTGCTGGCCAGCGGTAAAGAAGCGCAATTTCCGGTGCGGTTTGTCGAGGGTTCTCGCCTGAAGGAGTGGTTGGCCGAACTGCGTCAAGCGCCCTATATCAAACATACGCTAACTGACGATCAGTTTGCGACCGTCGCCGCTGCGCTGAAAATGGATGCAAATCAGCTTGAGGGCGCTTTCTACCCCGACACCTATTTGTATACGGCTAACACCAGTGATGTATCGCTGCTGGAGCGTGCGCACACGCGCATGAATAAACTGGTGGATGAGATCTGGCAGGGGCGGATGGACAATCTGCCCTATAAAAAAGAGCAAGATCTGGTCACCATGGCCTCGATTATCGAAAAAGAGACCGGCGTGACGGAAGAGCGCGCGCGCGTTGCCTCGGTCTTTATTAATCGCTTGCGCACCGGCATGAAGCTGCAAACCGATCCTACCGTGATTTACGGTATGGGCGATAACTACACCGGTACGATTACGCGTAAAGACCTCGAAACGCCGACCGATTACAATACCTACACGATTAGCGGATTGCCGCCAGGTCCTATCGCGATGCCAGGTCGAGCCTCGCTGGAAGCGGCGGCGCATCCAGAAAAAACCAACTATCTCTATTTTGTCGCGGATGGCAAAGGCGGACATACCTTTACCACCAATCTCGCCAGCCATAATAAAGCGGTGCAGGTCTATCGGCTGGCCATGAAGGAAAAAAATGAAAAGTAAGTTTATCGTCATTGAAGGCCTTGAAGGCGCGGGCAAAACCACTGCGCGTGATGCTATTGTGGCGGTGCTGCATGAGCAGGGTATCGACGATGTGGTGTTCACCCGTGAGCCCGGCGGCACGCCGCTGGCAGAACAATTGCGCGTGCTGGTGAAGCAGGGAATTGATGGCGAACAGGTGACTGACAAAGCCGAATTGCTGATGCTGTATGCTGCCCGTGTTCAACTAGTAGAGAACGTGATTAAGCCTGCATTAGCGCGTGGCGCCTGGGTGGTTGGCGACCGTCACGATCTCTCATCCCAGGCTTACCAGGGCGGTGGCCGTGGCCTGGATACGCAGTTGATGACCACCCTGCGCGATGCGGTATTGGGCGACTTCCGTCCGGACTTGACCCTATACCTGGATGTGACACCGGAAATTGGCCTGCAACGCGCGCGTGCTCGAGGGGAACTCGATCGTATTGAGCAGGAATCACTGGGATTCTTTGAACGCACACGTGACCGTTATCTGGCGTTAGCTGCCTGCGATGACACCATTTTAACCATTGATGCCACACAAAATATTGAAGAGGTGACATCGTCACTTAAATCAGCGCTACAGAAATGGCTGGCAGGTCAGGCGGCATGAACTGGTATCCGTGGCTGAATCAGCCCTATCGGCAGATTATCAGCCGTCATCAAAGCGGTCAGGCACACCATGCCTTGCTGATACAGGCCATTAATGGCATGGGTGACGATGCGTTAGTGTGGGGTGTGAGCCGCTGGTTAATGTGCCAACATCCAGAAGGCTTGAAGAGCTGCGGCCATTGCCACGGCTGCCAGCTGATGCAGGCGCAGACGCATCCTGACTGGTATCGCCTGGAAGCAGAAAAAGGCAAATCCTCACTGGGTATTGATGCGGTCCGTGACGTCACCGAGAAGCTCTACCATTTTGCTCAGCAGGGCGGAGCAAAGATTGTCTGGTTGCCGGATGCGGCGCAGCTCACTGAGGCCGCAGCCAATGCGTTGTTGAAAACCCTGGAAGAGCCTCCTGCCAACTGCTGGTTTTTCCTCAGCGTCCGTGAGCCATCACGTTTGCTGGCAACATTGCGTAGCCGTTGCATGACATGGCATCTTTCCCCACCGGAAGAGCTGCCCAGTTTGCAATGGCTGCAGAAGCAGTTGCCGCAATCCGAGCCAGTACTGCGAGCCGCTCTGCGCTTGAGCAATGGCGCACCTGCTGCTGCGTTGACCCTGCTACAGCCTGAGCGCTGGCAGGCACGTGAGAAGCTGTGTGAAACCTTGCTCAGCGCGTTGAACAGCGATGTACTGCAACTGCTGCCTGCGCTGAACAGCGACGATGTGGCAGAGCGCCTCAGCTGGCTGATTTCATTAGTGGTGGATGCCATGAAAGTGCAGCAGGGTGCCAGCAACTGGTTGAGCAACGGCGACCATCCTGAGGTCGTATCGCAACTGGCTCAGCAGCTTAGCAGCAGCGCGCTCAACGCCAGCGCCCAGCAGTGGATGCAGTGTCGTGAGCAACTGTTGCACGTCGCCGCCCTGAACCGTGAACTGATTTTGACCGATCGCCTGTTAGCCTGGGGACGCTTAATGTCGCCCTCGGCGGTCGGCTAAGCGCAAAAGAGAGAAGTATGTTTATTGTTGATTCGCACTGCCATCTTGATGGCCTGGATTATGAGAAGCAGCACCGCGATCTGGACGATGTGATCGCCAAAGCCGCAGCGCGTGACGTGAAGTTTATGCTGGCGATTGCCACCACGCTGCCGGATTACTACAAGATCAAGCAACTGGTCGGCGACAGGGAAAACATCGCTCTGGCGTGCGGCGTGCACCCGTTGAATCAGGAAGCGCCGTACGATGTCGAAGAGTTTCGTCGACTGGCCGCTGAAGAGCAGGTGATTGCACTGGGCGAAACCGGGCTGGATTACTTCTATCAGCAGGAGACCAAAGCGCAGCAGCAAGCCTCGTTCCGTGAACACATCCGTACCGGCATCGCGCTGAATAAGCCGATCATCGTACACACTCGTGATGCACGTGAAGACACGCTGGCGATCCTGCGTGAAGAGCAGGTGGAAAAGTGTGGTGGCGTACTGCACTGCTTTACTGAAGATAAAGAGACTGCGGCGCAGTTGCTGGATATGGGCTTCTATATCTCCTTCTCCGGCATTTTGACCTTCCGCAATGCTGAACAGATTCGTGATGCCGCGCGCTACGTGCCGCTGGATCGCATGCTGGTAGAGACCGACTCGCCGTATCTGGCGCCGGTTCCGCATCGTGGCAAAGAAAACCAGCCAGCCTTTACGCGCGATGTCGCGGATTATATGGCTGTGCTGAAAGGTATTGATATCGAAACCCTGGCCGCGGCCACCACAGAAAACTTCTCGCGTCTGTTCCATGTCCCAATGAGCCGACTTGGCGGCTAATCCGCTTTATTTTAAACTCTGTAATAATTCCATAATCACTGACCTGTGCGGCATATAACGCGGCACGGGCAGTGATTTATTGCTGTTTCTCCAGGCAATTCAGTCAAAAACAACAGAAAGCAAGCGTTCGTCTTGAGCGAAACGTGATAGCCGTCAAAGTAACAAATATCGATTTATTTTACCCTTCGTAATAAATCAAAAGACGCTCAGCGTCACCCCGGTGAAGGATCCTCCCCCTTTGCCAGCGCACTGCGCAAATATGCACTCATACTCAGGAGCTTCTATGTTCAAGAACGCATTTGCGAACCTGCAAAAAGTAGGTAAATCGCTAATGTTGCCGGTATCGGTTTTGCCGATTGCCGGTATTTTATTAGGTGTTGGTTCGGCTAACTTCAGCTGGTTGCCTGCTGTGGTTTCACATGTGATGGCGGAGGCAGGCGGTTCCGTGTTCGCCAACATGCCGCTGATCTTTGCGATTGGCGTGGCGCTCGGTTTTACCAATAACGATGGCGTATCGGCACTGGCTTCCGTGGTTGCTTACGGCATCATGGTGAAAACCATGGCGGTGGTTGCACCACTGGTGTTGCACTTGCCGCCAGCGGAAATTGAAGCCAAACACCTTGCCGATACCGGGGTGCTGGGCGGGATCATTGCCGGTTCGATCGCCGCGTATATGTTTAACCGTTTCTATCGCATCAAGCTGCCTGAATATCTTGGCTTCTTCGCCGGTAAGCGTTTTGTACCGATCATTTCCGGTCTGACCGCGATTTTCACGGGTATTGTGTTGTCCTTTATCTGGCCACCGATTGGCACCGCGATTCAGGATTTCTCACAATGGGCGGCTTATCAGAACCCGGTGGTGGCGTTCGGCATTTACGGTGTGGTTGAGCGTTCGCTGGTGCCGTTTGGTCTGCACCATATCTGGAACGTGCCTTTCCAGATGCAGATTGGTGAGTTCACCAACGCCGCAGGTCAGGTGTTCCACGGTGATATCCCACGCTATATGGCGGGCGATCCAACCGCAGGTAAACTCTCTGGCGGCTTCCTGTTCAAAATGTACGGTCTGCCTGCGGCTGCGATTGCTATCTGGCACTCGGCTAAGCCGGAAAACCGCGCCAAAGTGGGCGGTATTATGATCTCCGCCGCGCTGACCTCGTTCCTGACCGGTATCACCGAACCGATCGAATTTTCGTTCATGTTCGTGGCGCCGATTCTGTATGTCATCCATGCAATTCTGGCGGGCCTGGCATTCCCAATCTGTATTCTGCTGGGCATGCGTGATGGCACCAGCTTCTCACACGGTCTGATTGACTTTGTGGTGCTGAGCGGTAACAGCAGCAAGATCTGGTTGTTCCCGATTATCGGTATCATTTACGGCCTGATTTATTACACCGTTTTCCGTGTACTGATTGTGAAATTGAATCTGAAAACACCTGGACGTGAGGACACCGCAATCGAACAGAGCAGCGCCACCGGTAGCGAGATGGCAGGCAAACTGGTTACTGCATTTGGTGGTAAAGAGAACATCACCAATCTCGACGCCTGTATTACGCGTTTGCGTGTGAGCGTCGCGGATGTGGCGAAAGTGAATCAAAATGAACTGAAAAACCTCGGCGCGCGTGGCGTGGTGGTGGCCGGTTCCGGTGTTCAGGCGATCTTCGGCACCAAGTCCGATAACCTGAAAACTGAGATGGATGATTATATTCGTAATATGTAAGGGCTAGAGGCTCGTCCCGCGACATCTCTGTCGCGGGACACTTTACTCTTCTGCCGCCGCTTCCTCGCACCTCACCATTGGTACGATTACAGATAAACCCGCAAATACTCCGTCAGACACAGCAGCGCCATCGCCTGGCCATAGGGCATTGACGTCAGCGGCACCTGGCGGTAGTAGTCCAAATCGCTGCCCATCGCGGTGCCAAATGAGACCTGTTTTAACTCTCCGTCTTCATCAATATTGGCGATCACGCCACGCAGGGCTTTTTCCGCCATCGGGCGATATTCATCAGATAAATATCGTTTACGCACCGCTTTGAGAATCCCATAAGCGAATCCTGCGGTGGCAGACGCTTCCGGATAGCTTTGTGGATCGTCAAGCAAGGTATGCCAGAGACCGCTGCTGTGCTGGCAATCGGCTAATGCCTTTACCTGACTGGACAATACCTGCTGCAGGAAGCGACGCGTGGCATGCTGTTCCGGCCAGTTCATCATCTCTAGGAAATCCGGGATGACGATGGTCAGCCAGCTATTACCGCGTGCCCAACGGGCATTGGCAAAGTTGTGTCGGCCATTGAAGGTCCAGCCGTGGAACCACAAACCGGTTTGGCGATCCATCAGGTATTGGGTGTGGATCAGGAATTGATAGCTGGCTTCTTCGACAAACTCCGGACGATCGAGTAACTGGCCGATCTTCGCCAGCGCCATCACGCTCATCATCAAAGTGTCGTCCCACAGCTGCTGGGTATTTTCGTTGTTGTAAACGATGTGCTGCAGACCGCCTTGCTCAGTACGCGGCATTTCATACATCACCCACTCAGCCCAGCGTTCCAGCACCGGGCGCCATGCTGCGTTACCCGTCTCTTCATAGCGATAAGCCAGCGTCAGGAACGGGCACACGGTGTTAACGTTTTTGGTGGGCGTGCCCTCTGCTAAGCGCGCGCTAAACCAGTCATCGATGATCTTGAGTGTCGCCTGATCGCCGGTCTGCTGGGTGTAATGCAGCATGCCATACAGCCCGATGCCGTGCGTCCATTCCCAGCCAGCCCAACCTTTAGTGTCAATGACGCGGCCATCATCCAGCCGCAGCAAAAACTCGCCGCTATGATCGGTGATATTGACCAGGTTGTCGGTGAGTTTGTGGATCAGTTGCACTAACTCACTGCGTGGCAACAGGTATTCAGGCTGGCGTAACAGAGCGCTGTGTTTAACAGGAAATACAGTCATGGTTCATTCCTATCGTTAATCAGGGTAGGGAGAGGAGGTAAGCTGCCGCGTTGTGTGGATAGCGCGGGCGCCGGGGGCTTATTGCGGTTGAGGTAACCGACATTGTTATTGCCCCACAGATTTTCATAGGGCATCCCGGCTAGCGTTTCGACGATGGCACGTGCCTGCGGCGTAATTCGTTCCGGGACAACGCGTCCGGCTTCACGCATCTTCAGCGTCTCTTCGCGCAGCACGGTGTGGGTATGCAGATTAAGTTTGAAGCGCAGCGACACAATGAAACCGCAGGTCAGGACGCCAACGGTGCCGATGCTGAGGATCAGCAGAATGCTGTGGCTCACCGCAGGAACCTGCTCAGCTTTACCGGAGGTAAAACCGGCCAGTTGCAGCAGGATGCCAACGATCATCACGGCACCGGCCTGCGAGGCTTTGCGTGTCAACGTCATGATCCCGGCGAAAATACCTTCGCGCCGCTGTCCGGTGATCACTTCATCGACATCGGCGATATAGGTGTAGGTATTCCACGGGACATAGTTAATGCCACCACGTCCTAAACCGGCGAAGGCCGAGATCAGCACTAACAGCGCGAAGTTATCGTTCATTCCGCTGTACCACAGCCCGGCGTAGGAGAGGGCGCTGAGGCCAAACAGCACCACCACCAGACGATAGGCTGGGGCCGGTCCGAGGCGTATACACAGCGGGATCATTGCCATCACCGCGATAAATTGCAGCACCGCCATCGTGCCCATCAGGCTGGAAGCGATTTGCGCGCTCTGCATCAGTACCAACACCACGTACCAGGTAAATACCGCGTTAAAGACGTCCTGAGCGATGTAACCGCCCAAATACATGCCAAGATGCTGACGAAAGATACGGATGCGCAGCGTGGAGGCGAGCTCGATATACAGCCGTTTCAGGCTTTGGAACAGCGAGAGTTGCGTCTTTTCTTCTTCGGCTCGACGTGACTCGGCGGAAAAATCCTCCGGTGCGCGTTCCCAGGTGAAGCGCCACACCAGGGTTAGCACCAGCGCACAGATCACCGAGAACACCAGGCTGGCATAAAAGAAGGAGATGGGATTCTCTTTGCCAAACCAGCCAATCAAAATGCCGGGCAGGAAGGCCGCCAGAATGGAGGAGAGCTGCGCCAACGCGATACGCGCGCCGGAGAAGCGGCTCTTTTGTTTAAAGTCATCGGTCATCTCCGGCACCAGCGTTTCGTAGGGCACCAGAATCATGGTGTAGACCATATCGAACAGCAGATAAGTCAGCAGATACCACCAGAAACTCATGTCGCCTATCCACATCAGGCTATAGCTGAAAACACACGGAATACCGAGCAGGATAAAGAACTTGCGGCGGCCAAAGCGCTTGCCAAGCCAGGTGGACCCGAAGTTATCGGTGAGAAAGCCCATCAGCGGGCTGACGACCGCATCCATCACGCGGGCAGCAGCAAAAATAAAGGTGGCTTCAATCGGCGAAAGCCCGCAGAAGGTGGTGTAGAAATAGAGTAACCAGGCAGCGGTGAGCGCCGTGGTGCCGGCGCCGAGGAAATCCCCGGAACCGTAAGCCAGATAGTGGCCCAGACTAATTTTACGAGACTGCATGGCAGATTCTCCTTGAAATCGACGGATGACACATCCCTCATTACTCCGTACTGCTTGCCCGGATTGGATAGAAAGTAGAGCGCGGTACAGCGGCAAACCTTCGCGATTTGGCAAGGGTTGACGGTTGAGTGGCAAAAACACAAAGAAACTGGCGTGATATCTCTAATTTATAAAACAGTGTTTCATTTTAGTGATCGGCGATGGCATAAATTTGAGAGGGAGAGCACAGCAATGCTGCCTGGGGGATGAAATGGCGTAAAGGCAGCCATTTAACAGAAGAAAAGTGGTACTGAGGTTGAAAGCAAACGAATTCCTCGCGCATACTGCCTGACTGAACTCAGGCTTAAGGAAATGCACCATGGCTGAAGAAACCATTTTCAGTAAAATCATTCGTCGCGAAATTCCCGCCGACGTGGTTTATCAGGATGAACTGGTCACCGCCTTCCGCGATATCGCGCCTAAAGCGCCAACGCACATTCTGATTATCCCTAATGTATTGATCCCCACCGCCAATGACGTGCAGGAAGCACACGAGCATGCGCTGGGCCGTATGATTACCGTGGCGGCGAAAATTGCGAAAGAAGAAGGGATTGCCGAAGATGGCTATCGCCTGATCATGAACTGTAACCGTCATGGTGGTCAGGAGGTTTATCATATTCATATGCACCTGGTCGGCGGTCAGCCGCTGGGTCCGATGCTGTCTATCTAACCTCAGGCGGACCTTGTGATGCGTCAATGGCTGAGTGGCCTGCTGCTGCTGTCCCTTGCCGGGTGCAGCAGTGACAAACCGATGATCAACACGTCGCAATCGCTGGTGATGGAGTCTTCCGTGCTTTCTGCGGGCATCATCACCGATGAACCCACGCTGGCCAGCCGTGATGGGCAAATGCGAGCCTCGAGCGTCCTCTTTAATCAGCGGGAAACGCCAGTGACCGTACATTACCGTTTCTATTGGTATGACGAGAAGGGACTGGAGATTACCCCGGAAGAGCCGGCGCAGACCCAAGTTGTCCCGGCGCATGGCAGCACTGAAGTTGTCTCGCAAATCGGTAACCTGACCGCCAGTAAGGTGCGTCTCTATCTTTATCTCTGAGGAGTAACCTGTGATTCGCAGTGTAAAACGTTCCAGCGCGCTGTTATTTGCGTTGATGCTCACCGGTTGTGTGGTGAAACAGCAAACTCCGGCGCCGGTTGAACCGACCCAGCCGACGACGCCAACCCAACCGGAGCAGCCACCTGTGCAGCCGGTGCCGCCACCGGAAAATGTGCCGCAGCCACCGAAGCTGAAAACCATTAACTGGAATGCCAGCGTGCAGCCATTAGTGGGGAATATGGTGCAGTCTGCGGGTGTGAATCCTGGCAGTGTGCTGCTGGTGGACCGCATCAAGAACAGCACCAACGGCGCGTTGCAGAGCGATAAAGCCACCGATGCCATCCAGAATGCGCTGGCAAACAACGGCAAATTCACGCTGGTGACGCCAGAACAGCTGGCACAGGCAAAACAGACGCTGGGCTTATCAGCCGATGACAGCCTCAATTCGCGCAGCAAAGCGATTGGCCTGGCACGCAATGTCAACGCGCAGTATGTGCTTTACAGCAGCGCACAGGGCGATGTGAAAGCGCCAACGCTGCAGATGCAGCTGATGCTGGTGCAGACCGGTGAAATTATCTGGTCAGGCAATGGTATTGCTCAACCCTGATCCCTTACTGCAACAACGGATTCAGCAACAATGGCCGACGGCGCAAGCTGCCGGTCATTTTTTCGCGCTGTCGGGATTGAGTGGCAACAGTGTTCGGGTGAAAACCGAGCAGGGTGAGCTGCTGGCGCGTCGTGCGCCGCAGCAACCGCTCCCGTTTGTTGATCGTCAGCGCGAATATCGCATCTTGCGTCAAATGCGTGCTGCGCACCTCGGGCCGTCGCCACTGGATTGGCATCATCCCTGGTTATTACAGAGCTGGTTGCCCGGCGAGGTGCTGACCCCTGCGCAGTTCAATCAACAGCGTGATGCGGTGCTTGCCTTGCTGCATCGCCTGCATCAGCAGCCGCTGACAGGCTATCGCTTGCGACTGACACCGCTGTTGCAACACTACTGGCAGCTGTGCCAGCAACGCCACTGGCGCTGGCAACATCAACTCCAGCGCCTGATCAGGCAGGGTGAACCCCGGCCGTTACGCCTCGTGCCGATTCATATGGATGTTCACGCCGGCAATGTGATTGCCACACCAGACGGCTTACGTCTCATCGATTGGGAATATGCTGCCGATGGTGATGTGGCATTGGAACTCGCGGCGCTCTGCGCGGTCGATGGAGAACACCCAATCGACTGGATTGCGGGTTACGCGCAACGCAGCCAGATTGACGAAGCGCAACTTAAGCGACATATGCGGCGCTGGCAGCCGTGGCTGCACCTGCTGATGGCCAGCTGGTATCAGCTGCGCGCTGAACAGAGCGGTGACCCTCATTTACAACAGCTGGCGCAGGCCAGCTGGCAGGATCTTTAACTCAGGATTGTAACCATGACCATGAATACTCCCGGCCCGCTGATGCTGGATGTTGAAAGCTACGAACTCGACGCCGAAGAGCGTGAGATTCTGCAACATCCGCTGGTGGGCGGACTGATTCTGTTTGCCCGCAACTTCCACGATGTGGATCAGCTGGCAGAACTGGTGCGCCAGATTCGCGCCGCTTCGCGTAATCGTTTAGTGGTCGCCGTGGATCAGGAAGGCGGGCGTGTGCAGCGCTTCCGTGAAGGCTTTACCAAACTCCCCGCGATGCAATCTTTTGCCGCCCTGCACGATATCGCCACTGCAGGTGAAGTCGCCCAGCAGGCGGGCTGGCAGATGGCAGCGGAAATGATCGCGATGGATATCGACATCAGCTTTGCCCCAGTACTGGATATTGGCCACATCAGCGCGGCGATTGGCGACCGTTCCTTCCATGAAGATCCCCCGATTGCATTGCAAATTGCCCGCCGTTTTATCAACGGCATGCACGAAGCGGGCATGAAAACCACCGGCAAGCATTTCCCCGGCCACGGTGCGGTGAGTGCTGATTCCCACAAAGAGACCCCGCGTGATACGCGCGATGCCGCCACGCTGCGCCAGCATGACATGGCCATCTTCAAACAGTTAATTGATGAGCAGTTACTGGATGCGGTGATGCCCGCGCACGTTATCTATACTGAGGTGGATCCGTTACCTGCCAGCGGCTCGCCTTACTGGCTGCAAACGGTGTTGCGCAAAGAGTTGGGCTTCAACGGTGTCATTTTCTCCGACGATCTGTCGATGGAAGGTGCTGCGGTCATGGGCAGTTATGCTGAGCGCGCGCAGCAATCGCTCAATGCCGGCTGCGACATGATCCTGGTGTGCAATCAGCGCGCCGGAGCGGTGAGTGTGCTGGATAACTTGACGCCGATCCAGGCGGAGCGTGTGACGCAGTTATACCATCAGGGGCGTTATACCCGAGAAGCGCTGCAATCCAGTGAACGCTGGAAGCAGAATCATCATCAGCTGAGCGCATTGCAGGCGCGCTGGCTGGAGCATAAAGCGTCGGGCAGATAAGCGTCGCTGCCCGGATTTCATTCCACGCTGAGGATAATCATGATCATCTATCTGCACGGTTTTGATTCCAACAGTCCGGGCAACCACGAAAAAGTGCTGCAACTGCAGTTTATTGACCCGGACGTCAGACTCATCAGTTACAGCACGCAACACCCCAAACATGACATGCAGTTTCTGTTGAAAGAGTGCGATAAATTGCAGCAGCAGGGCGGTGATGCGCATCCCTTGATTTGCGGGGTGGGGCTTGGGGGTTACTGGGCCGAACGTATCGGTTTTCTCTGCGGTATGCGCCAGGTGATCTTTAATCCCAACCTGTTTCCGTTTGAGAACATGGAAGGCAAGATTGATCGTCCGGAAGAGTATCTGGATATCGCCACCAAGTGCGTCAGTGATTTTCGCGAAAAGAATCGCGATCGCTGCCTGACCATTTTGTCCCGTCATGACGAGGCGCTGGATAATCAGCGCACGGCCGCGCAACTGCATCCTTTCTATGAAATCGTGTGGGACGAACAGGCCAGCCATAAATTCAAGAATATCTCGCCGCATTTACACCGCATTAAGGCCTTTAAATCCCTCGCCTGAGCCTCCGCGCGCCGTGTGATGCGGCGCACAAAACGTTTAACATTCTGATAATGCGCTTGAAAGATTGATGTACATCAATTTTCTTATGATATGTCGTTAGCGCCGTGATATTCTGCCCTCAGCTCGCGATTTAACGTCGCCAACCCTATGTTTATTAAGGTTTTTAGTAACCATTAATTAACTATTGGTTTACAACTTTGAGGGGGTCTTTGTTGACTACATCTATGGAAAAAATCGTCATTATTGGCGGTGGTGCCGGCGGCTTAGAGCTGGCAACGCAGCTCGGTCACAAGCTGGGTCGGAAGAAGAAAGCCGAGATTATTCTCGTCGATCGCAACCACAGCCATCTGTGGAAACCATTGCTGCACGAAGTGGCAACCGGTTCGATGGACGAAGGGATCGATGCCCTGAGCTATCTGGCGCACGCGCGTAATCACGGTTTTCAGTTCCAGCTGGGTTCGCTGACGCAAATCAACCGCGAAAACAAAACCATTGAGCTGGCGGAAATCCGCGATGCTAACGGTGAATTGCTGGTGCCGCAGCGCGAGATGGCTTATGACCGTCTGGTGATGGCGCTGGGCAGTACTTCCAATGACTTCGGCACACCGGGTGTGAAAGATCACTGCATTTTCCTCGATAACCCGCATCAGGCTCGTCGTTTCCACAACGAGATGCTTAACCTGTTCCTGCGCTTCTCCGCCAGTGAAGGTAGCCTGGAAAAAGTTAACATTGCGATTGTCGGCGGCGGCGCCACCGGCGTTGAACTGTCAGCAGAACTCTACAATGCCGTGAAGCAGCTGCACAGCTATGGCTACAAAGGCCTTGATAGCTCTGCACTGAACGTGACGCTGGTGGAAGCCGGTGAGCGTATTCTGCCAGCCTTGCCACCGCGCATTTCTGCTGCGGCACACCAGGAACTGACCAAGCTCGGCGTACGCGTCCTGACGCAAACCATGGTGACCAGCGCGACAGAAGAGGGGCTCAATACCAAAGGCGGCGAATTTATCAATGCTGACCTGATGGTGTGGGCTGCCGGTATTAAGGCGCCAGACTTTATGAAAGAGATTGGTGGGCTGGAAACCAACCGCATCAATCAGCTGGTGGTGAAAGACACGCTGCAAACCACGCTGGATGATGACATCTACGCGATTGGCGACTGCGCTTCCTGCGCACTGCCGGGCGGCGGTTTTGTGCCACCGCGCGCGCAGTCTGCACACCAGATGGCGTCACGCGCGCTGGAAAATATTCTGGCGCAACGCAAAGGCAAACCGCTCAAAGCTTACGTCTATAAGGATCACGGTTCGCTGGTGTCACTGTCACGCTTCACCACGGTGGGTAGCCTGATGGGCAACCTGATGCGCGGCTCGATGATGGTAGAAGGGCGCATTGCGCGTTTCGTCTACATTTCTCTATATCGCATGCACCAGATTGCGCTCCACGGATACTTCAAAACCGGCCTGATGATGCTGGTCGGTAGCCTGAACCGCGTGCTGCGTCCTCGCCTCAAGCTGCACTAATGATTGCCGGGCGGTTATCTGCCGCCAGATGCCGCTCCGCCTGCCGTAACCTGCTGAAAAACGACAATTCAGTTTAAGGTTACGGCGGTATTTCAGCTTCTCTCAGAACTCTCCGAAAAACTGGCCCTGACGGCTTTCCGTTGCGTTTCCTCCATTAATCTGATGTTGCAATTACGGACCATCTGTAAAACTTATATCAACAAACACGGCGCGGCGCGCACGCCGGTTATGCCTCGGCTACACAGGATTTCGTAGCGGCAGGAATGCGCGGTAACAACATTCAGGAGGACATTCCTGTGAATAAATCAATGTTAGCGGGTATCGGTATCGGCGTGGCAGCAGCGTTAGGGGTTGCCGCAGTCGCCAGCATGGATGTCTTTGATCGCGGCCCGCAGTATGCACAAGTTCTCTCGGCTACGCCGATCAAAGAGAACATTAAACAACCGCGACAGGAGTGTCGCAACGTGACGTTAACGCATCGTCGTCCGGTACAGGATGAGAACCGCATCGCCGGTTCAGTACTGGGTGCAGTGGCGGGCGGCGTGCTCGGTCACCAGTTTGGTGGCGGTCGTGGGCGCGATGTCGCAACGGTAGCGGGCGCGCTGGCGGGCGGTTACGGTGGTAACCAGGTGCAGGGGGCACTGCAGGATCGTGATACCTACACCACCAACGAGCAGCGTTGCAAAACCGTTTACGACAAACAGGAAAAAATGCTGGGTTATGATGTGACCTATAAAATAGGCGACCAGCAGGGCAAAATCCGCATGGAAAATGACCCTGGCACCCGCATTCCGCTCGACCGTAATGGTCAGCTGATCCTGAATTCGAATCAGGCCTGATTGGGCAAAGACACGTCACAGCAGCAGTAACGAAAAAAGCGCCGTAAGGCGCTTTTTTTATGGTGTAAACGGGAGCGGCGAGATGTATCTCGCGTCCCGATAGCCACAATGTTGCCTGCAGAAGCGCAAGGTATTGCTTCGCCAGGCGAGATGCGGCTGAGGGCGCTAAACCCGATTCTTCGCCAGTTCGGCAATGAAGCCCTGCACCCACTCCATCCGCACTTTGCGCTCTTCTAAATCACGAGTGAATCTCAGACGAGTTGGGCCATCCAACTTCCACTGTTTAGGATCTTTTTGCAGCAGGCCAATTAACCAACCGGGATCGACATGGTTCTGCGGCGCGAACTCGAAGAACCCGCCTTTTTCACTGGCTTCAATTTTACGCACGCCCAGTTCTCGCGCCACCAGACGTAAAGCCGCCACATCCAGAAGGTTGCGCGCCGCATCCGGCAACTTGCCGAAACGGTCGATCATCTCAACCTTCAGCTCAGCCAGTTCCTGCTCGTCACTGGCTGAAGCAACGCGTTTATAGAGTGACAAACGCGTGTTCACATCCGGGATAAAGTCATCCGGCAGCAGCGCAGGCATGCGCAGTTCGATTTCGGTCTGGTTGCTGGTGAGATCTTCCAGCGACGGCTCGCGCCCGGCCTTCAGCGCATCGACCGCGTTTTCCAGCAGCTCCATATACAGCGTGAAACCGATCGTTTCCATCTGACCGCTCTGATCTTCGCCCAGCAGTTCACCGGCACCGCGAATTTCAAGGTCGTGCGTCGCCAGCGCAAAGCCTGCGCCCAGGTCCTCCAGCGAGGCAATCGCCTCCAGACGCTTCTGCGCATCAGTGGTCATGGCTTTTGGATGCGGCGTTAACAGCCAGGCATAGGCCTGATGGTGTGAGCGTCCGACGCGGCCACGCAGCTGATGCAGCTGCGCCAGGCCAAAGTGGTCAGCACGTTCAATGATGATGGTGTTAGCGCTCGGCACATCAATACCGGTTTCGATGATGGTGGTACACACCAGCACGTTAAAACGCTGGTGGTGGAAATCATTCATCACCCGTTCCAGCTCGCGCTCGCGCATCTGGCCGTGACCGATGGCGATGCGGGCCTCAGGCACCAGCTCCGCCAGGCGTTGTGCGGCTTTTTCGATGTTCTCGACATCGTTGTAGAGATAGTAAACCTGACCGCCGCGCAAAATTTCACGCAGCAGCGCTTCACGCACCACCAGGCTGTCGTACTCGCGCACAAAGGTTTTCACCGCTAAGCGGCGGGCTGGCGGTGTCGCAATGATCGACAGATCGCGCATGCCGCTCATCGCCATATTCAGCGTACGTGGGATCGGCGTGGCAGTCAGAGTCAGGATATCAACGTCCGCGCGCATTGCTTTAATACGCTCTTTGTGACGCACGCCAAAACGATGTTCTTCATCGACAATCAACAGGCCGAGATCGTGCCATTTCAGGTCGTTTGACAGCAACTTGTGTGTGCCGATCAAAATATCCACTTTGCCTTCACGCGCCTGTTCCAGCACCTGGCTCTGCTCTTTGGCGCTGCGGAAGCGTGACAGCATCTCAATGCGCACCGGCCAGTTGGCGAAACGGTCGCGGAAGTTATCGTAATGCTGCTGCGCCAGCAGGGTGGTGGGCACCAGCACGGCGACTTGTTTGGCATTTTCCACCGCGAGGAAGGCGGCGCGCATCGCCACTTCAGTTTTACCAAAGCCTACGTCACCGCACACCAGACGATCCATCGCCAGCGGCTGGCACATGTCGCTCAGCACGGCATTAATGGCCTGACCCTGGTCCGGCGTCGTCTCAAACGGGAAGCCTTCACAGAACAGTTGATACTGATCGCGATCGTGCTTAAAGGCGAAGCCGGTTTTGGCCGCGCGTTGGGCGTAGATATCCAGCAGTTCGGCCGCTACATCACGCACTTTCTCGGCCGCTTTCTGGCGTGCACGTGACCAGGCATCGCTGCCAAGCTTGTGCAGCGGGGCATTCTCATCCGCGCCACCCGCGTAGCGGCTGATCAGGTGCAGTGATGAAACGGGCACGTACAGCTTGGCGTCGCCCGCATAGGAGAGCATCAGATATTCCGCGACAATGCCGCCAGCTTCCAGCGTGGTCAGGCCAATATAACGGCCCACACCGTGTTCCAGATGCACCACCGGCTGGCCGGGGTGTAACTCGGCGAGGTTGCGAATCAACACATCGGGATTGATGGTACGGCGATTATCCTGGCGACGACGGCTGACACGCTCACCCAGCAGGTCGCTTTCACAAATCAATGCACGATGGCCCGCGCTATCAATAAAGCCGCGTTCGCTGGCGCCAATCATTAAACTGTGCGGCTGTTTGGCGGCTTCTTCAAAGCGTTCAATCGGCTGTGGGCGCAGTTTGATGCGCGCCAGCAGCTCCTGCAGGCTTTCACGGCGGCCTTCACTTTCCACCGAGAAAATAATCTGCCCATCAAACTGCTCCATGAACTGACGCAGCAGATCGAGTGGCGCTTTAGCCTGGGCCTGCACCGTCAGTTCCGGCAGCGGTTGATAGCCGAGATTGGTATTGGCGGCTTTTTCTGGCAGCGTTTCGCTGCTGAGCTGCATGCGTGGCCAGGCTTTCAGTTCGCCAAGCAACGCGTCCGGGCGCAGCCACAACGTTGCAGGCTCCAGCAGCGGGCGCATAGGATCGATGCGACGATTTTCGAAACGCGCGTTAGCATCCTGCCAGAAGCGATCGGCGCTGCCGTGCAGATTGCCACTGTTGAGTACCAGCGTGTTAGCAGGCAGATAGCTGAACAGGGTGGGCAACTCCTGCTCAAAGAACAGCGGCTGCCAGTATTCGATCCCGGCCGGCAGCGTGCCTTTGCTCACTTGTTGATAGACATGCTCCGGCTCGCGGCGCACATCAAATAGCTCGCGCCAGCGGCTGCGGAACAGCTCAATCGCTGCTTTATCAGTAGGAAACTCGTGCGCAGGCAGCAGATTGATGGCATCAACCGCTTCCAGCGTGCGTTGGCTGTCCACATCGAACAGGCGCAGGCTGTCAATTTCGTCATCAAAGAAGTCAATGCGATAGGGCTGATCGCTGCCCATTGGGAACAGATCCAGCAGCGCACCACGCGTGGCGTACTCGCCGTGTTCCATCACCTGATCGACATGGCGATAACCAGCTTGCTCCAGCTGATCACGCAGCGCATCGCGCGAGAGTTTTTGCCCCTGTTTCATCACCAGCGCATGGCCGTGCAGGAAGCTGTGCGGACAAACGCGCTGCATCAGCGTGTTGACCGGCATAATCAGCATGCCGCGCGTCAGATTGGGCAGTTGATAAAGGGTGGAAAGACGGGCGGAGATAATGTCCTGATGCGGCGAGAAGCTGTCGTAAGGCAGCGTTTCCCAGTCGGCGAGATTGGTGACCGGCAGATCGGTGAACTGGCGAATCTCCTCCTGCAGACGCAGGGCAGATTGCATATCTGGCGTAATCATCAACACCGGACCCGGGTGGCGTTCGGTGATACTGGCGCACTCAACCGCCTGCGCGGCGCCAATCAGTTCGCCGAGCTGACGATGATCGCCCGCTTTCGCAGGCAGGGTATAACGACTCTGTTCCGACATAAGGACTCGACATTCTCTCCTTGGATTCCAGGGCGTCATCATTCCATAATCCGCCCTGAGGATCATCTGTCGCGGTGCTATTTCTCATCGCCCTTTATATTTCGCGCGTTGGCCACGTTGGCTGCGTTTGCGAACCCCAGTCACTTACTGGATTGCTGTGTGTAGTGCATGCGTGGGCGATCGACATTGGCCCAGGACAGCTCTTTTTCCAGATGATAGCTGTGATTGCCGTCGTCCCACTTCACGTAATAGCCGGTTGCCGCATCTCCCTGTTCAAAGACGTTGACGATCTCGCCTCTGATTTCTCCCGATTTGTGCTTCACGATACTGCCTTTGGGATATCTGAACATGAGATGTACTCCTTTTCGCCCTGCATACTTCGCGCTGTGGCGGCATTGGCTGCGTCTGCGAACCCCCGTCACTGACTTCAGTAAGCTCACGGGGATTCACAGGCTTGCCGCCTTGCCACAGCACGAATTATTTTGGGCTGACTGCGGTGCCGGTTGGACATAAATTCTTAACTGCAAGAGCGATTCTACCGCAGGGTATGCCTAATAAACGCACAATGAGTATCATTATTTTGTCGCAATTTTATGCATTGACGCAGATTGCGACGTATTTGGATGCAACTTTGCCACAGACTCAGAGGGTTAGAGGTTTCATAAACAGGGCTGCTCCTTTATCATCCCACTACTTATTTTCAGGCAACTGCCAAGACGGATCTCATGTATCAACCAGTCGCGTTATTCATCGGTTTGCGCTACATGCGTGGACGTGCCTCAGACCGCTTCGGTCGCTTCGTCTCCTGGCTTTCTACCATCGGTATCACGCTGGGCGTGCTGGCGCTGGTCACCGTGCTGTCGGTGATGAACGGCTTCGAGCGTGAGCTGGAGGGCAATATCCTCGGCCTGATGCCGCAAGCGTTGGTCACCAGCGATAAAGGCAGCATCAATCCACAACAGGTGACGGCGGAGAGCCTCAGTCTGCAGGGCGTCACGCGTGTTGCCCCGCTGACGACCGCGGATGTGGTGCTACAAAGCGCGCGCAACGTTTCTGTGGGCGTGATGCTGGGCATCAATTCTGATGAGCAGGATCCGCTGACGCCTTACCTCGTCAATACTCAGCAAAGCGTGCTACAACCGGGCCAATATAATGTAATTCTCGGCGAACAACTGGCGTCTCAGTTGGGTGTGAAACGTGGCGACCCGCTGCGTCTGATGGTGCCGACGGTGAGCCAGTTCACGCCGGTAGGTCGCTTGCCAAGCCAGCGTATCTTCACCGTCGCAGGCACTTATGCTGCTAACAGTGAAGTCGATGCCTATCAGATTCTGGTTAATCAGCAGGATGCCTCCCGCGTGATGCGCTATCCGCTGGGTAACATCACCGGCTGGCGTTTGTGGCTGGATAAACCGCTGAATGTGGATGCCTTCAGTGAACAGCATCTGCCGGATGGCCTGGCGTTAAAAGACTGGCGCGAGCGCAAAGGCGATCTGTTCCAGGCGGTGCGCATGGAAAAAAACATGATGGGGCTGCTGCTGAGCCTGATCATCGCGGTAGCGGCGTTTAACATCATTACTTCACTTGGTCTGCTGATCATGGAAAAGCAGGGTGAAGTGGCGATTCTGCAAACTCAGGGCTTAACCCGCCGACAGATCGTCGCGGTGTTTATGGTGCAGGGCGCCAGTGCTGGCATTATCGGCACCTTGCTCGGTACGCTGCTGGGTGTGCTGCTCGCCAGCCAGCTCAATAATTTGATGCCGGTGATTGGCCTGTTCCTGGATGGCGCGGCGTTGCCGGTCGATATTAATGTCTGGCAGGTGGTCACTATTGCGCTGGTCTCCATGATCGTCGCGCTGCTCTCAACCCTTTATCCGTCATGGCGCGCTGCCGCCGTTCAACCCGCTGAGGCTTTACGTTATGAGTAATACCCCTTTGTTGCAGTGTCGTGACCTGTGCAAACGCTATCAGGAAGGCAGCGTGCAGACCGATGTGCTGCGCAATGTGGCTTTTAGCCTGCAGCCAGGCGAACTGACGGCCATCGTTGGTAGCTCCGGCTCGGGTAAAAGTACCTTACTGCATCTGCTCGGCGGCCTCGATGCGCCCACTTCGGGTGACGTGGTGTTTGACGGCAAATCACTGAATGCCATGTCCTCTGCAGCGAAAGCCGAACTGCGCAACCGCGAGCTGGGCTTTATCTATCAGTTCCACCATCTCTTGCCAGACTTCACGGCGCTGGAGAACGTGGCGATGCCATTGCTGATTGGCAAAACTGCAAAAGCAGAAGCCGCCTCGCGCGCGCTGGAAATGCTGGCGGCGGTCGGACTGGAAAAACGTGCTGCGCATCGTCCATCTGAGCTGTCAGGCGGTGAGCGTCAGCGTGTCGCAATTGCGCGTGCGCTGGTGAACCGTCCGCGCCTGGTAATGGCGGATGAACCGACCGGTAACCTGGACGCGCGTAATGCCGATGCGATTTTCAAACTGCTGGGCGAGCTGAATCAGCAGCAGGGCACCGCATTTTTGGTGGTGACGCACGATCTGAATCTGGCTAAACGTCTGAATCGCCAGATGGAGATGCGCGACGGTCAGCTAAGCGAGCATCTGACGCTGGGAGCTATCTGATGGGTTCGTCATTATCCCTGCTGCTTGGCCTGCGCTTTAGTCGCGGTCGGCGGCGCGGTGGCATGGTCTCACTGATCTCCATCATCTCGACCATCGGCATCGCCCTGGGTGTTGCCGTGTTGATTATTGGCCTGAGTGCGATGAACGGTTTTGAACGCGAACTGAACAAACGCATTCTGGCCGTGGTCCCGCACGGTGAAATCGAACCGGTGAATCAGCCTTTCCGCAACTGGCAGCCGATGATCGCACCGATTGAAAAGGTGCCGGGTATCGCGGCAGCGGCGCCTTACATTAACTTTACCGGCTTGATCGAGAGTGGCGCGAAGATGCAGGCGTTGCAGGTGAAGGGTGTCGATCCGCAACAGGAATCGCGGCTGAGTGCCTTGCCGAGTTTTGTCGATGGTGATGCGTGGCAGCAGTTTGGCGCGGATAAACAGCAGATCATCCTCGGTGGCGGTATAGCGAAATCACTTAACGTGAAGCAGGGCGATTGGATCACCATCATGATCCCGAACAATGACGGTGAAAATAAGCTGCTGCAACCGAAGCGTATTCGCCTGCAGGTATCAGGCATTCTGCAACTCAGCGGGATGCTCGACCACAGCCTGGCGCTGGTGCCGCTGGCGGATGCGCAAAAATATCTTGATATGGGTGACAGCGTCAGCGGCATTGCGCTGAAGATGAGCGATCCCTTCCAGGCGCAAAAACTGGTGCGCGATGCCGGTGAAGCCACGCACTCCTATGTCTATATTAAGAGCTGGATTGGCACCTACGGTTACATGTACCGCGATATCCAGATGATCCGCGCGATTATGTATCTGGCGATGGTGCTGGTGATTGGCGTGGCCTGTTTTAATATCGTCTCGACGCTGGTCATGGCGGTGAAAGACAAGAGCAGTGATATTGCGGTGCTGCGCACGCTGGGGGCCAAAGATGGCCTGATCCGCGCTATTTTTATCTGGTATGGCTTGCTGGCCGGATTGCTCGGCAGCATCAGCGGTGTGGTGGTGGGCGTGCTGGTGGCGCTCAACCTGACGCCGATCGTCCGTGGACTGGAGCATCTTACCGGTCATCAATTGCTGGCGGGGGATATCTACTTCATTGATTTCCTGCCATCGGAGCTGCACTGGATTGATGTGATTTCGGTGCTGGTGACCGCTATCCTGCTCAGCCTGATTGCCAGCTGGTATCCGGCGCGGCGAGCCAGTCGAATCGATCCGGCTCGCGTACTGAGTGGACAGTAATGATAAAAAACGCAGCCGCCTTCGCGGCTGCGCACATTTTCAGCGTCTGTGGCATGCAGCCGTCATGCGCAGCCGCTATTATCGGGAACCATTATCCTGAGCCAAACACCCGACATGCGGTGACAACCACCGCAGCATAAGGAGCTTTTATGCGCATACCGCGCCGCCGCCTACGACTCGCCCGCGACAAGAAAAATCGCCGCAAAGTGCATCAGCGCTTTCGCCAGCGCATCTTTGAACGCGATCGCAAAGCTGAACTGGCTGCGCACCCGCAACCGCGCGTCGTGGTACTGACCGGCGCTGGCATCTCCGCCGAGTCAGGCATTCAAACCTTTCGCGCTGCCGACGGATTATGGGAAGAGTATCGGGTTGAAGATGTTGCCACACCAGAAGGATTTCATCGTAATCCCGATCTGGTGCAAGGATTCTACAATGCGCGCCGCCGTCAGTTGCAACAGCCGGAGATTCAGCCAAATGCCGCGCACAAAGCGCTGGCCGAGCTGGAGCAGGTGCTGGGCGACAACTTCCTGTTGGTGACGCAGAACATCGATAATCTGCATGAGCGGGCAGGCAGTCAGCGCGTACTGCATATGCACGGTGAATTGCTAAAAGTGCGCTGTGAAAGTAGTGGACAGGTGCTGGATTGGACGGAAGATGTGAAGCCGGACGATCGCTGCACCTGCTGCCAGTTCCCGGCCCGACTCCGTCCGCATGTGGTGTGGTTTGGCGAAATGCCGCTCGGCATGGAAGAGATTTATCAGGCGATCGAGAAAGCCAATCTGTTTATCGCCATTGGCACCTCCGGGCATGTCTATCCCGCCGCCGGTTTTGTGCATGAAGCAAAACTGCAGGGTGCGCATACCGTTGAACTCAATCTGGAGCCAAGTCAGGTTGGCAATGAGTTCGCGGAAAGCCAGTACGGCTTAGCCAGTGAAGTGGTACCGGATTTTGTGCATACCTTTCTACGCGGGCTGTATAAGTAAGACGATATCTGGTTAAGCACTTTGCGCTGAGAACGCTAACCTGAAGGATAATGATTTGACGCAACATGGCGCGCCTCACGCGCCATGATAATAACGCAGGTTCTTTAGAGGGATGACAAATGGATCAATTACTTGAGCGTTTTCTCAGTTATGTGGCAGTAGAAACTCAGTCAAAACCGCAGGCGCGTCAGGTGCCCAGCAGTGAAGGGCAGTGGACGCTGGCGCGTCAGTTACAGGAAGAGCTGATTGCACTGGGATTTGTTGATGTATCCCTGAGCGATCACTGCTGCGTGATGGGCACTTTGCCCGCCAACGTTGACTGGCCGACCCCGGTGATTGGTTTTATCTCGCATATGGATACGTCGCCGGATTTCACCGCTAAAAACGTCAATCCGCAGATTATCGAAAACTACCGTGGCGGCGACATTGCGCTGGGCAACGGCGATGAAATCCTCTCGCCGGTGATGTTCCCGATCCTGCACAAGTTGATTGGCCATACGCTGATCACCACCGATGGCAAAACCTTGCTGGGCGCAGATGATAAAGCGGGTATCGCTGAAATCATGACGGCGATGGCACGCCTGGTGAAGGAGGATATTCCGCACGGCGCGATTCGTGTGGCGTTTACCCCTGATGAAGAGATTGGTCGCGGCACCTCTCATTTCGATGTTGAAGGTTTTGCAGCGGACTGGGCGTACACCATTGATGGCAGCGATCTTGGCGAATTTGAATTTGAAAACTTCAATGCCGCGACCGCGATGGTGAAAATCACCGGCAATAACGTGCACCCCGGCAGTGCGAAAAACGTGATGGTGAATGCACTGGATCTGGCAATGCGTTTCCACGCTGAGCTACCCGCCAAAGAAAAACCTCAGTTCACCGACGGTTATGAAGGCTTTTTCCATCTGCACACCATCAAAGGCACGGTTGAGCATGCCGAGTTAATGTATCTGATTCGTGATTTCGACGCCGACAGTTATGAACAGCGTAAACAGCTGCTGGAAGAGATTGCTGCGCGCGTTGGGAAGGGGCTGCAGGCTGAATGCTCAGTGAAAGTAGAGATCAGCGACAGCTACCGCAATATGCGTGAGAAAGTTGAGCCACATCCGCAGATTATTGAGCTGGCGCTGCAGGCCATTCGTGATTGCGGTATCGAGCCGGTGGTGAAGCCGATTCGCGGTGGCACCGACGGTTCTGCGCTATCGTGGAAAGGTTTGCCGTGTCCAAACCTGTTCACCGGCGGTTATAACTACCACGGTAAACACGAGTTCGCGTCATTAAATGTGATGTCGCAGGCGGTAGATGTGATTGTACGCTTGTCTGCTCTGGCAGCAGAGAAGAAATAGTATGAAAAAGGCCTGCTAAGCAGGCCTTTAATCAATATCTTACGTGGCGGCGCAGTCGACAGCGTCTCTGTCGCGGCAAACACGTGTGACAAATCGCGCCGTGATAAAGAGACGCGATTTTAGTGCAACAGATTACTCACCGAAGAACCAGTAGCCGCTGTTCACCAGCGCCGCAAGCTGTGCCAGCAGTGACGGATCGTCCAGCGCATCGCCGAAATCTTCCAGCGTTAACACCTGATTGTGTGCCAGTGCCGCCAGCACTTCTGGGTGGCTGCACGCCACACGTTCCCCGTTCACAAATACCGCGTCGCCCAGCGTCAACACGCGCAGGCCGCCAAGGCGCGTCAACGCATCGCCTTGCTGCAGCGCATCATAAATCTCATCAGGCTGATACGGCGGCTCTGGTGGGGCGATATCCAGTTCGTGACGTGACTGCGAGATAAACTCGCCAAACCACTGATTGAACTGTTCTGGTTGGTTGATCACATCCAACATCACCTGACGGATCCCTTCCACTTCAGAGGGCAAAATCTGTGACGGACAATCGCGCGAAGGCACATCTGGATCGCTGAAACGATAGCTGCCCAGCTCATGTGCCAGCATAAAGTCGGCGAAACCGCTAATCAGCTCGCGGCCATTGGGTGCACGGAAACCGACCGAATAATTGATGGCATTTTCCAGCGAATAGCCCTCATGCGGGAATCCTGGCGGAATGTACAGAATGTCGCCCGGCTCCATCTCTTCGTCGATGATGGCATCAAACGGCTCAACCTGCAGCAGATCGGGATGCGGGCAGTGCTGTTTCATCGGCACTTTTTCGCCCACGCGCCAGCGACGACGGCCGGTGCCCTGAATGATAAACACATCATACTGGTCGAAGTGTGGGCCTACACCGCCGCCCGGAACGGCAAAAGAGATCATCAGATCGTCGATGCGCCAGTCAGGCAGGAAACGGAACGGGCGCATTAGCGCGGCAGAAGGTTCATGCCAGTGATTAACCGCCTGCACCAGCAGCGACCAGTTGCTTTCACCGAGATGATCATAGCTTTCAAACGGACCATGGCTAACCTGCCATTTGCCGTTGTTATGGCTCACCAGGCGGCTGTCCACCTCGTTTTCCATCGCCAGACCCGCCAGCTCATCAGGAGAAATGGGATCAATGAAGTTTTTAAAACCACGCTTGAGCACCACCGGACGTTTTTGCCAGTAGCGCTGAATAAAGTCGGGCCAGTTAATATCGAGCTGATAGTCCATACGAGTGTTCCGGTTAGGGCCATGAATGCAGGCAAGTATAACAGCCCGCAGGCCTTTCTACTCGCGGTGATGTTCAACTTCCTGACGCTGGAAAATCACTTCCATGCGGGCACCGCCCAGCGGGCTGGTGCTGGCGATCACCTGACCGGCGTATTGTTCGAGGATGTCGCGGACCACGGCTAAGCCAAGGCCCTGGCCGGGACGTAACGTATCGGCACGCTGACCGCGCACGAAGATCAGATCGCGTTTGCTTTCAGGAATGCCGGGGCCGTCATCATCAATAAACAGATGCAGTGCCTTGTCGGTTTGCCGTGCGCTGACCTCAATAAATTCCAGGCAGTATTTGCAGGCGTTATCCAGCACGTTGCCCAGCACTTCCATAAAGTCATTTTGGTCACCGATAAAGGTCAACTCGGGGGAAATATCCAGGGTGATTTCGACACCTTTGCGCTGATAAACCTTATTCAGCGCCGAGCAAAGGCTGTCCAATAGTGCCGACACCGAATGCAGATCGCGCTGCAGCGGATTATGATCGGCCTGCATACTGGCACGATGCAGGTAGTAGCCAATTTGTTGTGAAATACGGCTGATCTGCTCCAGCATCACCGGCTCAGCCTGCTCCACGGTGAGCTCCTTACCGCTGCGCAGGGAGCGCAAGGTACTCTGCAACACCGCCAGCGGAGTTTTCAGGCTGTGCGTTAAATCAGACAGGGTGGTGCGATAACGCGTGTAGCGCTGGCGCTCATTGGTCAGCAGCAGGTTGAGATTTCGCACCAGGCTGCGTAACTCCTGCGGCGGATTGTCGTCCAGGTTCTCGCGATGACCCGTTTCCAGTTCCCGCACCTGCGCGGTTAAATCACCAATAGGGCGCAGGCTCCAGTGCGCGGCCAGCCACAGCAGCGGAATCACTAACAGCAGGTTCGCTGCCAGCACATAGCTAAACCATGACCACACCACATCCGAGTGCTGCAGTTCCTGGGGGATAGAATCCACCACTACGATGGTCAGTGCCGGTAAGTTGGTGGTGGCATCGTAACGGTTGACGGCGACCGAGTGGGTAAAGGTGTCGTTGTTGTCGCTGTCCAGTTGATGCAACCGCTCTTTGACATCGGAGTTGTTGCCGATGGCGGCCAGACTGGTGCGATTTGTGGTGTCGATTTCATAAAAATCGGGCTTGAGCAGCCACTCACGCTGAATTTTTTTGCGGATGTCCGGCACATCACGCTGCTGCCACAGCAACTTGCCGTGTTCATCGTAGATAAACACCAGCGTCGGGAAATTGAGCGTCATACGCTCTGGCTGGGCAATGGTCAGCTTATTGTTTTGCCACTGCGCCAGGGTGAAGAACAGGTTGCTCTCGCCGCGCATCACGCGATAAGTGTTTTTATCGAAACTCACCACATAGCCGACTACGGCAACCATGCCGTAGGAGAGCGACAAAAACAGCACAATAGCGGCGGTCGCCAGTAAAAACCGGGCGCGTAATGAGAAAGGACGTAAGCGATTCAGCCAATTCATAAATCAGAGATCAAAGCGATAGCCCTGGCCGCGCACGGTGTTAATCACTTCGGTCGGATGGAGCGCAAGAATTTTTTTACGCAGGCGACCCATCAAAACATCAATGGTGTGGCTCTCGCGCAGTTCGGCATCGGGATAGAGTTGCAGCATCAGCGAATCTTTGCTGACCACTTTTCCGGCGTTGCGGATCAAGGTTTCTACAATGGTGTACTCAAATGCGGTGAGTTTAACCGGCGCATCATTGACGGTCACTTCACGACGTGACAGATCAACCTGGAACGGCGGCATCGCAATGATCTGTGAAGCGTGTCCACTGTTGCGACGCATCAGCGCCTGCAAACGTGCAGCGACTTCTTCGATATGGAAAGGTTTGGTGACGTAGTCATCGGCACCCGCTTCGAGTGCTTCCACTTTAGCCTGCCAGCCTTCACGCGCCGTCAACACCAGAATCGGTTGACGCACAGCATCACCGCGCCAGCGACGAATCAACGACATGCCATCTTCATCAGGCAAGCCTAAATCGACCAGCGCAATGTCGGGAATGTGTTCCTGCAGGAAATAGTCGGCTTCTTTGGCATCTTCGGCAGCATCCACCTGATGACCCATTTCACGTAACTGCACGGCGAGATGATGACGCAGCAGTGCATTATCTTCCACAACCAGAACACGCATAGAATTTCCTTACCTTCAAACTCAGTGATGATGGCAAGAGTATATGTTAAGCGAGCTAAACAAGAGAACAACACTTGGCTGTCATCGTTTGAACGACAGCAGGAAAACGCGGCGAGTATTCATTCCGGACGCAGGCAACAAGGGATTGATGCACTTGCCGATTTGCAGGCGCTCGACTGCCTGATAGGAAGAGTAGGGTGTGCCCGCAGGCACACCCTTAATGATTATTTTAAATCATCAACCATCTGAATGGCGCGGCCGAGATAGTTGGCCGGTGTCATCTGTTTCAGACGCACTTTCTCTTCTTCCGGCAGTTCGAGACTGTCGATGAAGGCCTGCATACCGGCTGCATCCACACGTTTGCCACGCGTCAGCTCTTTCAGCTTTTCGTATGGCTTCTCGATACCGTAGCGGCGCATCACGGTCTGGATCGGCTCGGCCAGCACTTCCCAGTTGTGATCCAGTTCGTCCAGCAGACGATCGCGGTTCACTTCCAGTTTAGAGATACCTTTCAACGTCGCCTGATAAGCGATCAGCGCATAGCCCACGCCGACGCCGAGGTTACGCAGTACGGTAGAGTCGGTGAGATCGCGCTGCCAGCGGGAAACCGGCAGTTTGCTCGCCAGGTGCTGCATCACCGCATTCGCCAGACCGAGGTTGCCTTCCGAGTTTTCGAAGTCAATCGGGTTCACTTTATGCGGCATGGTGGAAGAGCCGATTTCGCCGGCGATGGTTTTCTGCTTGAAGTGATTCAGGGCAACGTAACCCCAGATATCACGGTCAAAGTCGATAAGGATGGTGTTGAAACGCGCGATGCAATCAAACAGTTCTGCGATGTAATCATGCGGTTCGATCTGCGTGGTGTACGGGTTCCAGGTCACGCCCAGTGAGGTGACAAACTGCTCGCTCAGCTGATGCCAGTCGACTTCCGGATAGGCAGCAATGTGGGCATTGTAGTTGCCGACCGCGCCGTTGATTTTGCCCAGCACCTCGATTTTGCTCAACTGACGCAGCTGACGCTCCATGCGGTAAGCGACATTGGCCATCTCTTTACCCATGGTGGAGGGCGTAGCGGGTTGGCCATGCGTACGAGACAGCAGCGGGATATCGCGATATTCCTGCGCCAGCCCTTTCACCGCATCGATAATTTTGTTCCAGAAAGGCACGATGACGTCACGGCGAGCGGTTTCCAGCATCAGCGCGTGCGACAGGTTGTTGATATCTTCAGAAGTACAGGCGAAGTGGATGAACTCTGATACCGCATGCAGCGCAGGGACATCAGCCACTTTCTCTTTCAGGAAGTACTCAACCGCTTTGACGTCGTGGTTGGTGGTGCGTTCGATGGTTTTGATGCGCGCCGCGTCTTCTTCGCTGAAATTGGCGACAATGGCATCAAGGAAAGCGTTTGCGTCAGTATCAAATGCAGGAACTTCCTTGATCTCTGCGGTCGTAGCCAGTTTCTGTAACCAGCGAACTTCAACCTCAACGCGGAATTTCAGCAAACCGTATTCGCTGAAAATGGCGCGCAGCGGGCTGACTTTATCGCCATAACGGCCATCGACAGGTGAGACGGCGGTCAGAGAGGATAATTCCATCAGTGCAACTCCTGAATCGTTAACAAATTAGGGCAGGGCGGCGCTTAATACGCCGGGCCCAACCGGGATAAAATGGTTTTGGCTTCACGCAGCAAACGCTGACGCGAGAACATCAGCTGCAGGCGGCCACCGCCCACCTGCTGCCACAGCACAGCAGCACGAATACCTGCCAGCAAGGTGGCTCGCACTTTACTCTGTACCTGAGAATTCTGTAATACCTGCGGCGAACCGGTGACCTGAATGCGCGGACCCAGTGGGCTAATGACATCGACATAAATCCCTGCCATGGCACTGGTGATGGTTTCAGATTCCAGCTCGTAATGGGCTAATTGGCGATCAAGCTGCGCAATACGCTGAGAAAGGGTGTTTAGCGCCGCGCTGTTGCCGTGCAATTTGCGTTCCAGCACCATCATGCTCAGGGTGTAACGTGTCAGTTCGGCCCCTGCACCCTGGCGGCTGCCGCTGTTCAGCACCGCCATCAGCGATTCCAGGCCGAGATGCAGATTCGCTTCATCATTGCCAAAGACCGCCAGCGTCGAGCCGGGGTTCAGATCCAGCAGGCTGCGCAGCGACACGGTTAATGCGGCATTGTTGCAACTGCCCTGATGCGCTAATTGCTGCACCAGATGCGCGGACTGACAAATACCCGCGAGCGCGAGCGTTATCTCATAATAGTTCTTGGCCACGCTTAACTCCTGTCATCGCGTCGGCAGCGCCGACCTCAGGCTTCTGCCAGGGGCAGGCGCTGTTCAATAATGCCGCCACCGAGGCAAACATCACCCAGATAAAATACGGCCGACTGGCCAGGCGTGACGGCCGCAACCGGCTCGTCAAAACGCACTTCAATACGATTGCTATCCAGCGGAATGATTTCACAGGGAATATCGGTCTGGCGATAACGGGTTTTCACCGTGCAGCGCAACGGGGCCGTCATCGTATGGCGATCAACCCAATCCAGTTGCTGAGCAATCAAGCCAACAGACATCAGGCGTGGATGTTCAGCACCCTGCGCCACCACCAGGCGGTTGCGTGCGACGTCTTTGTCGACCACATACCAGGGATCGTCATTGCTCTCTTTGCGTCCACCAATCCCCAATCCTTTGCGCTGACCCAGCGTGTGATACATCAGCCCCTGGTGTTCACCGACAATCTCACCCTCAACGGTTTCGATTTCGCCCGGCTGTGCAGGTAAGTAACGGCCAAGGAAGTCGCGGAATTTGCGCTCGCCGATAAAGCAAATGCCGGTCGAGTCTTTTTTCTTCGCAGTGATCAAATCCAGTTCTTCAGCGATACGCCGAACTTCAGGCTTCTCCAGTTCACCCACCGGGAACAGGCTTTGCGCAATCTGTTCATGGCTCAGGGTGTAGAGGAAGTAACTCTGATCTTTATTGCCGTCGAGACCGCGCAATAACTGGCTGGTGCCATTCACATCGGCGCGGCGCACATAGTGTCCGGTGGCGATGAAGTCTGCACCGAGATCTTCAGCCGCGAATTCAAGGAAGGCCTTAAATTTGATCTCTTTATTGCACAGAATATCGGGGTTTGGCGTACGGCCCGCTTTGTACTCTTCCAGGAAGTGTTCGAACACGTTGTCCCAGTACTCAGCGGCGAAGTTGATTTTGTGCAGTTTGATGCCGAGTTTGTCACACACGGCTTGAGCGTCAGCCAGATCATCAGCGGCGGTGCAATACTCCTCGCCGTCGTCTTCCTCCCAGTTCTTCATGAACAGGCCTTCAACCTGATAGCCCTGCTGTTGCAGTAACCAGGCGGATACGGAAGAATCGACGCCGCCGGACATCCCGACGATCACTTTTTTCTGGCTGTTGTCAGACATGACGCACTCTTAATTACGATAAAAACAGGCGGCGCATTCTATCATGCCGAAGCCGGGCGCGCACCTTCGTGAAACGGCCATTGGAACGGCGCCACCAGTTGCAGCGGATAACGTGCGCCTTGTTGCCACAATCGTACACTCTCAGCGACCAGCGGTGAACGCAGGCGATTCGCCGTCAGAATCTGCTCTGGCGGCAGCCACCAGCAACAATCGATGTCACGATCGTGCGGAGACGTCTCGCATTTTTCTGGCAGATCGAGGCCAAACAGGAAACGCACAAAAGGTGTATCGTCAGGCGCGATCCACTGCTGCACACCGAGGAAATACTCGGGTTTAGCGTCTATTCCGGTCTCTTCAAATAACTCACGCTGTGCGGCTTCGAGCAACGTTTCATCGGCTTCGAGATGACCCGCCGGCTGATTCCACGTAATGCGGCCGTGAACACGCTCTTCGACCACCAGTAATTCGCCTTGCGCCTGCACGATACAAGCTACCGTTACATGAGGTTTAAACATCCTTCCTCCGAAATTGTTAACTAAAAGTTATTGAAAAGTGGTGCTCTAAACGTTGGCACTGATATCGCGCCACTCTCCCAGGGCTAAATCGTCGAGTTGATATTTGCCCATGGCAAAGCGAATCAGGCGCAAGGTGGGAAAACCAATATGTGCCGTCATGCGCCGCACCTGACGGTTACGCCCTTCGTACAGGGTGATTTTCAACCAGCTGGTCGGGATCGCTTTACGCTCGCGGATTGGCGGCTGGCGCGGCCAGAGCCACTCTGGTTCAGTGACCAATTCCACCCCAGCAGGCAGCGTGGGTCCATCATTGAGGGTGACGCCGTTGCGTAACAGGGATAAATCTGATTCCTGTGGTGCACCTTCAATCTGCACATAATAGATTTTTCCGGTGCGCTTTCCGGGCTGCGTCAGTTGCGCCTGGAGCGCGCCATCGTTGGTCAGAATCATCAAACCTTCGCTGTCGCGATCGAGGCGGCCGGCGGCATAAACGTCGCTAACCGGCACGAAATCCTTGAGCGTGCGGCGTCCCGCTTCATCGCTGAACTGCGGTAAAACATCGAAAGGTTTGTTAAAGAGTATGACGCGTCGCGGTCCTTTTGGACGTGTGTCACGGCGCACGGGCTGGCGTGCTGCGGTGTTTGGACGCTTATCCTGGTGAATTCGTTTAGAAGTTTTTCGCATGGGCTTTGCAGTCAGAAACAATCGGCGCATTATAACGCGAAACTGCGGTGATTGGCGTAGCGGAAATATTCAAGTAGTATTGACCCGCATCTTACAAATCATTAACAAAAAATCGCTCGAAGGAGAGGTTGATGGAAAGCAAAGTAGTTGTTCCGGCGGAAGGTCAAAAAATCACCCTGGTTCAGGGCAAACTCACTGTTCCGAATAACCCAGTCATTCCTTACATCGAAGGTGATGGCATCGGCGTTGATGTTTCCCCTGTTATGCTGAAAGTGGTTGATGCCGCTGTGAAAAAAGCCTACAACGGCGAGCGCAAAATTTCCTGGATGGAAATTTATACTGGTGAGAAATCAGTAGAACTTTACGGTCAGGACGTCTGGCTGCCGCAAGAAACCCTCGATTTAATCAAAGAATACCGCGTTGCCATCAAAGGCCCGCTGACTACCCCAGTCGGTGGCGGTATTCGTTCTCTGAACGTTGCGCTGCGTCAGGAGTTGGATCTGTACGTGTGCCTGCGTCCGGTTCGCTACTACACCGGTACCCCAAGCCCGGTTAAACGCCCAGAAGATACCGACATGGTGATCTTCCGTGAGAACTCAGAAGATATCTATGCAGGTATCGAGTGGAAAGCGGGCACGCCAGAAGCAGATAAAGTGATCAAGTTCCTGCGTGAAGAGATGGGCGTGAAGAAAATTCGCTTCCCTGAGCAGTGTGGTATCGGCGTGAAGCCGTGCTCTGAAGAGGGCACTAAACGTCTGGTACGCGCAGCGGTTGAGTACACCATCACCAACGATCGTGATTCTCTGACCCTGGTTCACAAAGGCAACATCATGAAGTTTACCGAAGGCTCATTCAAAGACTGGGGCTACCAGTTGGTGAAAGAAGAGTTCGGCGGCGAGCTGATCGATGGCGGCCCGTGGATGAAGTTCAAGAACCCGAACACCGGCAAAGAGATCATCGTGAAAGACGTGATCGCTGATGCCTTCCTGCAGCAGATCCTGTTGCGTCCAGCCGAATACGACGTTATCGCTTGTATGAACCTGAACGGTGACTACATCTCTGATGCCCTGGCGGCACAGGTTGGCGGTATCGGTATCGCACCAGGCGCAAACATCGGTGACGAATGTGCACTGTTCGAAGCCACCCACGGTACGGCACCTAAGTACGCTGGTCAGGATAAAGTGAACCCAGGTTCCGTTATCCTGTCCGCAGAAATGATGTTGCGCCACATGGAGTGGTTCGAAGCCGCAGACCTGATTGTTAAAGGCATGGAAGGCGCAATCGCCGCTAAGACCGTGACCTATGACTTCGAGCGTCTGATGGATGGCGCTAAACTGCTGAAATGCTCAGAGTTTGGTGACGCGATCATCGCGAACATGTAATTTCTGCCAGCCAGAAATTGAGACGGGAGCCCATGGCTCCCGTTTTTTATGCGCTAAATTAATCGACCTGCTGTTCAACGGATTTGGTGGATGACGCATGCTGCTGCGACAAGCGCCAGAAATCATTGCCGCCCGGATGCTGATACATGCGCAGCCCAAACTGGCCGACAATCGCATAGATATATTCGAAGATCGCTGACTGCGAATTCTCATACTCGACCCAAAATATCGACGAGGTGAAGCAATAAACTTCTACCGGCAAACCTTCCGGCGAGGGCTTCATGGCGCGCACCACGATATACATATCCTGCTTAATATCATCGCGCTGCGACAGCCACGCGGTGAGATATTTGCGGAACACCGTCAGGTTAGTCATGCCGTTGTCAGCAAACCAGCGATCGCCCACAGCATTGCTGTCTCGGCCATCCATTAACGCTGAAAGCTGCTCGTTAACACCGCGAATCTGGCTCATTTGCTGAATGAGTTCGTGATCGAGAAAGCGAATCGACATTTGGTCGAGGTGGAAGCTACGCATAATACGGCGCGCGCCGGAGGAGAACATCGCCTGCCAGTTGGTATAGGTTTCGGTGAGGAAATTTTTCGTCGGGATGCGTGACAACGTGTTATCCCAGTTACGCAGCGTAATGGTGTGCAGCGCAATATCAATCACTTCGCCGCTAATGCCTTTATCCGGCATCTCAATCCAGTCACCAAGTTGCAGCACGTCGTTGGATGACACCTGAATATTCGCCACCAGCGACATTAAGGTGTGCTGGAACACCAACATTAATACCGCAGCAACCGCACCCAAACTCGAGATAATAATCACTGGCGATTTATTCGACATAATGGCCAGGATCATGATCGCCGAAATAATGTGTACCAGGATCTTGCCGACCTGAATATAGCCCTTGATCGAGTGATTCTTACGCTTTGATTTGCGGGAGTAGGAGTTGTTAACAATCTCCAGCACTTCTGTGAAGAACAGCGACAGATAAACAAAGAACAAAATGCCGCAGATAGTCTTAATAGCAATCAGCAGATGTTCGGGCAGGTCTGGCATAAACTGCAGCAGGTAATAGACCGTGATCACCGGAATAAAATTAGAGAGCTTTTCAGAAAGCCGCACATCTTTATCGAGTGGAACCTGTTTTTTGTGGGTGCTAAAGAAGACCTTGCGCACCACCTTCACCACAAAGAATTTGCAGATCAGATGCGTCACCATCCCCGCAATCACCAGCAGCAGCAAGCTAAAAGTGGTGGATAGCAGGGTGTTACTCTCAATAAATTTCTGGATATCGCTTAAATAATTCATATTCACAACATGCCTGACAACGTTGGCGGGGATTCAATCACAAACTGTGATCATACTGTATGCGACAAGTGCGCAATTTCTTAACGGCGGTTCGCGCCTGACAATACATTTCGCAAAACTTTGAAACAGATAGCATCCATGAACCCCTCGTCGTGCCTTTTCCGGCAAAACCCGCTATGTTCTGCGCTTCAGATTCTGGAGGTGGTATGCAAGGTGTCATCAAATTCGTTAAGGGCTGGCTGCTGTTTTCGCTGCTGTGGGGCATTTTCATGTGGTTCACTTCGTGGCAGGCGCAGGGTGAGGCCATCAGTATGGTGGTGGTAAAAAGCTTGTACGCTGGATTGATTTATCAGGCTTTGATGACCATGGTGGCGCGCTTTAAAGCACGGCGTTCGCAAGCCTGATTGCTCACATCTGCCCACACAGCTTTGCGCAGCGCTGACGCTAATTTGCAATCTGTCAGGCAATCTGGCCCGACTCAAAACAGTGTGGGTGGAAGTGAAGATGGCAAAGACGTCATTAGCCGCGTGGTTCTTTTTACTGGTGTCATTTGGCAGCTGTGCGCAATTACCTGACGTGCCAGTGAATATCACTGTACACCAGGGGCGTCATCTGGATGTGAATAACAGCACGGCTGATGTGGCTGAGACGCCGGATGAACATATTCAGGAAAGGTTGGATGAGGCCGGTCATCATCAATAAGCATTGGGGCCAGGAAGGCCCCCCATCGCAGCTTATTTCCTGCCCAGCAGGAAACCGACAATAATGCCGATGCTGGCTGCTACTGCCAGGCCAGTTGCCGGATTATCACGTACCGATTTGACCACACAGTCTGCCGCATCCTGCACAGCATAACTGGCTTGCGCGGGATAACGACGCGCGGCACCTTTAGCCTGATGTTTGCGAGAGCCGGTCCATTCCCCGATTTTTTCTTCAACTGCGCCCGCTGCTTCATTCAATTTTGCTTCCGCTTTATCAGTCATGATGACTCCCTGCTGGTTGTGAATATTACGATTCAGCGTAGTCACAGATTTTCAGACCAGCAACCCAACGAGCATTCAGGTTGTAACAGCTGTTTGCAGGAACAGAGAATTCTGTCCAGGCTTGAAGATGGCAGGGGGCGTGATGCATCTTGCCGAACTAGCTCAACGGCAGCGGGAGGAAATATGAAACGTGATGTGCTGAACGACGACGATTACGATGAAGTATGCCGGGTAATTGGCGATGCGGTGATCGTCCTTTCCGAATGTGGCCATGAAACGAAAAGAGCAGAGATTACCGAATTACTGCAGCGAACCCGCCACCATCGCTCGCATGATGAACGCGACGAACAGCGGATGCTGGAGCATGCGATTCGTCTGGTCAAACCCTAAGCCCGATAGGGTGTCACGAGACGCCCTCAGGGATTGCCGCGGTAAGCCGGATACCAGGTCACTAAAAAATGGCGTAGATGATCGAAACACCACTCGGCATCGTCGGCTTGCTGACAATAATAGCGAATGGTGACTTTCTCGTAGCGCATATGACGCTGATGCAAAGGTGACCAGCCCCAATCCAGCACGGCGCGGGCGTAATTGACCAGGGTGCCGCTCTGCATGGTGTGCTGCTTCTCTTGTCGGCTCAGATAGAGTTCAAATGCCTGATCCAGACTTTGCGTCTCTTCACTGCTACCATTCGATAGCGCCGGGCGTAAAGCCACATCGATAAATCCGCACACGCCGTCATCACGCTGCTGCCAGTCACAGGCTAAGGTCATAAATACCCCCTCCTGCAAATTCACCTCTTCCAGCAAACGCCGTAAATTTTCGGAATGTTTACCCGCTGAGATTCCGTCGATGCGATCGGTCTCGAGCGTGAGGTCAAATCCACAAGGATTCACCGAACCATCTGCGTTGGTGGAAGCGGGGAAGGGGAAGTCAATGTAGCCGTTATTGTCCAGACTCTTTTCCATAGTACAGGTCCGCAGCGTGAGGAAGCCTGACAATAAACCATCTTTCCCGGCTAAGCACGTTTAAGGGCACGTCCAGGTAATCATGGTGTTCTGATAAGGGTTGATCAGACGGAATTGCTTATTTGACAGCCGCTGAGCGGTGAAGCCCTCAGGCGTCACGGCAGAAGGGACATACTGGAAACGATCGCTGGAGTGCAATGTGCCGCTTTTCACCGCCACGCCATCACGCGTAACCGTAAAGGCATTCACCAAATCGAAAATGCGCGCCTGAGTCTGCCCCATTGATTGTCCATAAATGGTCGCGACTTCGCCCGGGCAGTCGACACCTTTGGGCGTGGAGCTGCAACCAGCCAATAATAAGAGGGTGAGTACTACCGTGATTCGCAACATGATCCTGTCCTGGTTCGATTCCTTGTTTGCAGTGGCCCGTCAATGCCCACTGATATGCTGATCATAGCAGGTCTGGCACCGCTTCCCATTTGTCATTTGCTTAATCGTTAAGCGGTAAGAATGTAAAGGGGTGACTTTGGTAGCAGATAAACGTTATTCTTGCCAGCGTTGCGCATCAGGTAAGCAAAACAAGGGCAAATCTATGAAAGAAGAAGAAGCCAGTTTAATGATTCTTCAGCACGCGATTGATAAATTAGAAGCCGACAAAAAAAAGCAGGTAATGAACTGTGTAGCGGCCATACAAGAAGTGATGCAAGGCTTCGATCCGGAAGATGCGGGTCTGGCGTTAATGTTAGTCGCCGCACAGGTTGCAGCAGAGTAATCTCTTACGGTCATTCCTTCCCCATCCGTTTGCGATGGAAATCCATGCAATATAGCTGCTGCTCAGTCGATATCGGCTGATGCGCAGCGATTGTCCTGCACAGATTAATCTTTCTCCTGGTTCACATGACTGCGCGCTGTGCTAAACCTGATAGTGAATCCAAAAGGAGGATGAGATGAAAAAGACACTGCTTTTAATCGGTACTTTTAGCCTCGGCCTACTGCTGGCGGGCTGCGCATCCGATCACGTCCTGCACACCACCGATGGGCAAACCATTGTGGTGCAGGGTAAACCTAAAGTGGATGAAGATACCGGCATGATTACTTACAAAGATATTGATGGTAAAGAACAGCAGATAAACCGTAATCAAATCAAAGATATGAATTCGGTTAACTAACGTTTTCTTTACCTTTCTATCCTTGCAGGCCCGTACTCAACGGGCCATTATTCGTCTTCCCGCTTTTTTCTGTGTTACGCTTCTCCGCATAAAACCCAACGAAATCATCATCTAACCTCAGCGGAGATCCCAATGAAGGCGATAGCAATTGCCGTTGGCTTAATGGCGTGCCAAATCGCGCCGGCCTGGAGCGAAACCGAATTTCAAATTACCTGTCCGGGGCGCCCGACCATGACGGTATCGCGTGCGGAATACGGTTTAAGCACGCTGATGTGGCCAACACGTCATTTTCAAATTGCAGCAGGGCAACAGCGCACGCGTTTGCAAGGCGGGGATAAAGTGGCGATTACGCGTTTTCGTAATGGCGATCAGCTGATTGTGAACAAAAATAATGACGATACGTTCTTTGTCTATGCCGATAGCGATAAACTGATCCCCTGCAATCGCACTGAAAAACGCGATGCGGAAATTCTTTCGCTGGAACGTTATGACGATAGCCAGCGCCCCAATTCATAGTTGCCAGTCAAAGGAGTAGACGATGCAATTAAGCGTAACCGATACCGTTACCGCACAGGATCTGGATGATGTTCGTCTCGGCCTCACCGAATATAACAGCCGCTTTATCGATCCCAGTGAGATGCAGGCGATTGGCGTCTTCATTAAGGATGCTTCTGGCCGCAAGCTGGCCGGGTTGACCGGTTCCACCTTTGGTAACTGGCTGCGCATCGACCTGCTCTGGGTCGGCGATGCGTTACGCGGGCAGGGGGCTGGCACACAGTTGATTCAGGCCGCCGAAACAGAAGCCCGCGCCCGTGGTTGCCTTTATGCGCAGGTTGATACGGCCAGTTTCCAGGCGCGCCCGTTCTATGAAAAAATGGGCTACACTTTACGCTTCAGCCTCGATAATTATCCGCGTCTGCATCAGCGTCATTACCTCAGTAAATCGCTTTAACTAGATCAGTGGCTGCTGGCGCAAATCCAGCGGCGACTGCTCTGCCTCATCGATCGCCGCCAGCCAACTCTGCAAATCGACTTTCGCCCATGACAGGTGACCACGTGTGGTGCTCATTAGCACCACGTCCGGGCGCAGTGCGCGATACAGTTCAAGCGACTGCTGCAACTCCAGCGGATTACTCTCCGGTACCAACACGCTGATCCAGCGGTTGTAGTCACAGGTCAAGGTATCGCCAACAAACAGATAGGTCTGGCCCAGCGGGGAGTGATAAAGGTAGCTGCAGCTGCCGGGTGTGTGGCCGGGTGTGGGCAGCAGATGAAAGTCACCAAAGTGGCTTTCCTGCTGAATGAAGGTCTCATCGGGTTCGACAATCAGACTGACGGGCCCCAGTGAACGGCTGTGACAGTAGAGCGCACTGTTAAAACGCTGCTGAATCGCCACGGCGCCTGGCGCGGCTTCATGCCAGTGGGTGAGGTAGTGACGAATCACGCCGCCCGCATCATTGAGAAACTCATGATCGAGCGGATGTTCGACACGGCCGATGACCAGATTGCCGCGCGGATGGCGCAGCATAAAGCCATGCATCATTAAATCTTGCGCCGTTTCTTCGGCGGGAAATTCCGGGGTGGAGATCCACAAATCTTCGTACAGTGGCTTCAATGTCGGTCTCCTGCGGCAAAACGTTAGCGCAATGTCGGGTGGCCGGTGAAGGCTAGCTGTGCTTCGCCCTGTTCAAGCTGTAAGGTGGCGCTGGCGCCCAGCGGCAGCGTGACGGTGTCGGCATCGTGGCCAAACGCCAGTTCGCTGATCACCGGTAGCTGATATTCATCGCGGATGCGTTGCCATACGCTGGCAAAATCGAAACCATTGTCATATGCCGACAGTGACGTGCTGGTAAAACTGCCGGTGATGATCGCCCGCTGGCGCGCCAGAATGCCGCTCTGTTGCAGTTGAATCAGCATGCGCTCAATGCGGAAAGGATGCTCATTCACATCCTCGATCACCAAAATGCCGTTTTCAATTTGCGGCATCCACGGTGTGCCGATCAGAGAGCAGATCATCGCCAGATTGCCGCCCCACAAGGTCCCTTGCCAGCGTCCCGCATCCGGGCTGTGGGTCTGCCAGCCTATATTGACTGTAGGAGAAGAGAGCGCCTGCCAAAAGTGTGACAGGGTAAATTCGGATAATGCCTCTGCGCCGAAGTTGCCGGCCAGCATCGGGCCGCTAAAGGTCACCAGCCCGGTTTGCGCCAGTAACGCCAGTTGAATCGCGGTGAAATCACTGTGTCCACAAAGCGCGATAGGTTGATTGAGCAGCCGGCGCTGCAGACCGACATAATCAATCTGATCCAGCAAGCGCGAGGCACCGTAGCCACCGCGCACCGCCAGCACAATATCGGGCAGCGTGCTCAGTGTTGCCAGCTGGTTCACATCATTCAACCGTTCCCCGTCCTCGCCCGCAAAACGCTGGAAGCGGCGTGTCATCGCTGATAAGTTGTCCAACTGATGTCCCTGAGCCTGTAAACGACTCACTGCACGTTGGGCCGCATCCTGATTATGGCAGTAGCCGGAGGGGGCGATCAGACGAATGGATCGGGGGGAAAGCATAGCGTTCATCCTGATTTAAAGTGGCCTGCCGATGATGGCGAAATCCGTTACCGATGTCACGGCAGCACAAGGTTTTTTACGTATTTAGGATAAACGGTAATTTTGCATTGCGCTGCGCCAGGTATCATAGCTTGCGCCAACTCTATTGCGGAACCAAAAATCAGTGAAAATTCGACTACTTATGCTATCTGCGCTGTTGCTCGCGGGCTGTGCCAGTGAGCCAGAAAAAACGGTCGTGCCAGAGAAAAATACGCCATTAACCCAGGCACCCCCGTCGAAAGTGAATGATGCATGGTCAATGTTTACCGAAGATGCCGCCAGTCATTATGGCGTTGATGAGAAGTTAATCAGCGCCATTATTAGTGTCGAATCCGGGGGCAATCCCACCGTTACCAGCCGCTCAAACGCGGTAGGGTTGATGCAGATTAAAGCCTCAACGGCGGGGCGTGCGGTGTATCGCACTCAGGGACGTCACGGTCAGCCGACGTCTTCGGAATTGCGCGATCCAGCGAGAAATATCGATATCGGCGCGGCATATCTCAAGCTGCTGCAGGATTCTGAGTTGGCCGGGATTCGAAATCCACTGACGCTGCGCTATGCCACCATCGTTTCTTACGCCAACGGTGCCGGTGCGTTGCTGCGCACCTTCTCACGGAATCGCGAGCGGGCGATAGCGATGATCAATTCCATGTCGCCAGACGAGTTTTACCAGCATGTTCAGAACAAACATCCGGCGGCACAGGCTCCACGTTATTTATGGAAGGTCACCACGGCTTATCGCACCATTGGCTGATATCTTCCGGTGCGCTTCACTGCGCACTCTTTTCCGATAGAGGCGCCATTCCTGGCGCCAGCTTCAATGACATCATTCCATCAGCAATCGAGCGGTTGGATAATCCACAATCAACACTTTCACATATCCACCGCGCAACGCTCCGCGAATCGCCTGGGCTTTTTCTTTGCCGCCTGCCAGCGCCACCACTTGCGCGCACTGTTTAACCTGCGCCAGCTCCATGCCAATCACCGGATCTTCCTCGGCGTTCAACACCGGTTTTCCGTCAGCATCAAAATAATGCAAACAGATATCGCCCACCGCACCGCGCTCGGCCAGCGTGCGCAGCATCTCGCCGTCATAGTAGTTGCCGGAATTGCGTAGCAGCGCGGAAGGCTCAAGATCGCCAATGCCGACAATCGCCAGATCCACTTGATCAAACTTTTCCAGCACCACGGCCACGTCTGGGTTGACTGATAAGCGTTGACGATCCTGCACTGAATGCTCAATCGACTGCGACGGCAGCAACCAGGCTGGACAATCCAGCAGCGCCGCCAGATTCTGCGTCAGGATGGTGGCCTGCACGTTGCCGTTCGCGCCCACCCCGCCAAGCAACTGGATCACGCCTTTGCAGGGCGCGCTCAGCGGATGCAACGCGTCCACCATCGCGCGAATGGTGCCACTCCATGATGAAATGCCGATCAGTTCATCGGCGCGCAGGCGGGTTTCCAGATAGTGCGCCGCCGCTGATCCAATCGCCTGTTTAATTTGCAGCGCGGAAGCCTGATCCGGCACATCGACCACAATCACCTGTGGCAGCTGATACTGCTGCTCAATCGCCTTCTCCAGTTCGGGAAAGACGTTGGCGGGGGGCACCACGCTGATCTTCACCACGCCTTCTTTCACGCTGCGATTGAGAATGCGTGACACAAAGGATTGCGACAGCTTCAGCAGCTGCGCAATGTCGGACTGCTTCATGCCTTCCACATAATAAAGCGTGGCGATTTTCACCATCAGCCGCTGTTCGTCCTGTTTTGCCATGGTTTTTTCTCTCTCTTAACCTGCCTGGTATTGTTAATCAGGCTGTCATAAATAACAACGCAGAACATTTTGTGATCGTTTTCGCTTTTTCAGGATCGCGCGATGGACGAGTTCAGGAAGCCAGCGCATAGTCATTATGCATATAAAATCGCAATTGAATATATATTCAAGCGGAGAAAAATCAATGAAAGCTTCTGTCCTCAAAATGACCCTACTGGCTTCACTGATGTTGGCCTCAGCGGCAACGCTGGCGGCAGAGAAAGGCTTGATTGCTATTATCACGCCTTCTCACGATAACCCGTTCTTTAAAGCCGAAGCCGATGGCGCGCAAGAGAAAGCCAAAGCGCTCGGTTACACCACGCTGGTGGCCTCGCACGATGATGACGTGAACAAACAGAACCAGCTGATCGAAACCGCCATCGCGCGTAAAGCCAAAGCGATCATTCTGGATAACGCCGGTGCTGACGCTACTGTCGGCCCGGTGCAAAAAGCCAAAGATGCCGGCATCCCCACCTTCCTGATTGACCGTGAGATCAACAAAACCGGCGTCGCCGTGGCGCAGATTGTCTCCAACAACTATCAGGGCGCGCAGTTGGGCGCAGAGAAGTTCGCTAAGTTGCTGAACGGCAAAGGCGACTACGTTGAGCTGCTGGGCAAAGAGTCGGATACCAACGCGGGCGTGCGCTCACAGGGCTATCACGATGTGCTGGATGACTATCCCGATATGAAGATGGTGGCGCAGCAGAGTGCTAACTGGAGCCAGACCGAAGCCTTCAGTCGCATGGAAACCATTCTGCAGAAAAATCCCAACATCGTCGGGGTGATTTCCGGGAATGACACCATGGCGCTGGGTGCGGAAGCCGCGCTGAAAGCCGCCGGTAAAACCAACGTGATCGTGGTCGGCTTTGATGGCAGCGACTACACGCGTGACTCCATCATCAATAAAGGCAACATCAAAGCCACGGTGCTGCAGCCAGGCTGGGATCAGGCACAAATGGCGGTTGAACAGGTGGACGACTACCTGAAAAACGGCAAAGCGCAAAAAGAAGAGAAGCAGCTGATGGATTGCGTGCTGATCGACGACAGCAACGCCGCGAAGCTGAAAAACTTCAACCTGGCGAAATAAGACGGAGGTCGGCATGAAGGGAAAAGCAGCAGCCGGGGTGATGGTTGGGCTCTTATCGCTGATATTGACCGCCTGCACCGTGGTGGATCTCGATGCAAACGGCAATCCCATCATGCCGAAAGATCCGAATGCCAAACCCGGCTACAGCAACCAGACGCCACAGCAGATTGCCGAATCGAGCTGGGCCAGCCGGGTGCAGCAACCGGCTGAGAAGCAGGCGCTGAGCTGGGCGGATATGGAAACCAAAAGTCATACCGTTAAGGCAGGGGGCAGCGAAAGCGTGTTTGTGCGTGCCGGAGGAACCGTCACCGCCTTTGATAACAGCAACGAGCGGGAACGCAGCCTGACCGTCACCATCAATGGCAAACCGGTCAAGGTGTTGATTGGGCCGGTACTGCGCAGTAATGCAATTCGTGATGCGGCGGGCTATCGCTTTGAAGAGTTCACCAATCAGGTGCAATACGCACAGCTGACTAAAGCGTTGAACCGCCATGCCGTCCAGCAGCTACCGCCGGTGGATGCCAGTTGGGTCGGCAAACCGGTGCAGGCGCTGTTAGCCGTCAGTATCGAGTCGAATCAGGTGGATGACGTGGTGGCGATTCAGTTGCAGCAGGGGAATCCATGATGAGCGATGAAATCATCCTGCAGGCCAAACAGATGTCGATGTTGTTTCCAGGCACCCTGGCGCTGGATCGTGTCGATTATCGCGTGTGGCGCGGCAAAGTGAACGTCATCATCGGCGAAAACGGGGCGGGGAAATCCACGCTGATGAAGATCCTCGCCGGGGTACAGCAGCCCACCAGCGGCGAAATGTTCCTTAACGGCGAAAAAGTGGTGTTGAGCAGTACGCGAGACGCCGCCCGTCACGGTATTGGCATGGTGCACCAGGAACTCAACCTGTTTGAAAACCTGAGCGTGGCGGAGAACATCTTTCTGGGACGGGAAATCCAGCGCGGCATCAGCCCGATTAACGAAGCAGAACAGAAGCGCCGTACGGCTGCGTTATTGCAACGTCTCGACCAGCCAATTTCACCGGACGAGATGGTCGGTAACCTGAAAGTGGGTCAGCAGCAATTGGTGGAAATTGCCAAAGCGCTGGCAGAAAACGCCGACATCTTAATTCTGGATGAGCCGACCTCGGCGTTGAGCAAAACCGAAGTGGAGATTCTGTTCCGCGTGATCCGTGAACTGACGCGGCAGGGGGTTTCCATCATTTATATCTCACATCGGCTGGAAGAGCTGATGGCGATAGGTGATGTGATTACCATCCTGCGTGACGGACGTTTTCAGGCGGAAGCGAAGGTCAGCGAAATCGATGTCCCCTGGATCGTGCGTGAAATGCTCGGCAGCGAACCGGTGAGTAACTTTCTGCCGCCTAATCGTCAATTCGGGGCGGCGGTGCTGGAAGCCGAGCACATCACCTGTGTCAGTGCCCATGGCAATACGCTGGTGGACGATGTCAGTTTCAATGTTCGCGCCGGGGAGATCGTCGGCATTTATGGCCTGATGGGCGCGGGACGCACCGAGCTGTTTGAGTGCCTGCTCGGCAGCCAGCGCAACTATCTCGGCAAACTGTGGCTGGACAGCAAACCGCTACCCACACGCTTGCCAACGGCCGAACGTATTCGTATGGGCATGAGCCTGGTGCCGGAAGATCGTAAACGGGCCGGTATTTTCCCGGTCTCCTCCGTGGCCAGCAATCTCACCATTGCCAGCTTATGGCGACGATTATCGCATCGCACCGTGATCTCCGAACAAGCTGAACGCGAAGCGGTAAACAGTACGGTAGGCAATCTGGCCATCAAAATCTCGTCGCCCGACGTGGCGATCAGTGCGCTGAGTGGCGGCAATCAGCAGAAAGTGGTGATTGGCCGTTCATTGCTCACCAATCCACGTTTACTGCTGCTGGATGAGCCCAGCCGGGGCATTGATGTGGGTGCCAAAGCGGAAGTGTTCCGCATGATGGTGAAACTGTCAGAGCAGGGCATTGCCGTGGTGTTCTCCACCTCCGATTTAAAAGAAATTATGGCCGTCGCCGATCGCATTCTTGTGATGTCTGGCGGCAAGTTGACAGCTGACCTGCCGCGCGCGGAAGCGGAAGAGGCGGCGCTGGTTAAAGCAAGTGCACAGGGGTTCTGAGCATGAAAAACAATGGCGCAATGGCGCTCGCTTCGCCAGGTAAGGTTTTCAACTCGCGTGAAGGCATGATTCTGCTGCTGTTAAAACTGCGCACCTTTATTGCGTTGTTCCTCATCGTCGGCTTCTTTGCTATTAGCGTGCCTGATTTCCTCGCCGTGGGCAGCATGGTGATCATGGTCAAACACATCGCCATCAATGCGTTTCTGGCGCTCGGCATCACCTTTGTCATTATCACTGCGGGTATTGATCTCTCCATCGGCGCCACGCTGGGCCTGTGCGGCATGATTGCCGGCTGGTTGATTACCAAAGGTATTGTGTTGCCGATGTTTGGCATCGCCATCTTTCCCAGCGTTTGGGTAATTGTGCCCGTGGTGTTAGTGGTTGGCGGACTGATTGGCGCGGTGAATGGCTGGATCATCACCAAATATAACGTGGCCCCGTTTATCTGCACGCTGGGCACCATGTACATCCTGCGCGGGGCGGCGATGCTGACCTCTGGCGGCGAAACCTTCCCCGGCTTGCAGGGCAATCCGCTGCTGGGTAACACCGGTTTCGACAAAATCGGTGCGGGGTATTTTCTCGGCTTACCGTGGGCGATCTGGATGATGGTGGTGCTGGCGTTAGTGATTGCCTATGTGGCGCGCCGCCTGCCGTTTGGCCGTCAGGTGTATGCGATTGGTGATAACGAGCGTGCGGCGGAACTCACCGGCGTCAAAGTGAAGTCGGTGAAAATCTGGGTTTACACCCTTTCAGGTTTCTGTGCGGCGATTGCCGGCATTGTGGTGTCTTCGCAGCTGGTGGCCAGCCATCCGGCGAACGGGACTTCATTTGAGATGAATGCGATTGCGGCAGTGGTGCTCGGTGGTACTTCACTGGCTGGCGGACGCGGCACCATTCTCGGCACGCTGGTGGGGGCCTTTGTCATCGGTTTTCTGGCGGATGGCCTGATCATGATGGGCGTCAGTGAGTTCTGGCAAATGGTGATCAAAGGCATCGTGATTATCGTGGCGGTGATCATCGATCAGATGCAAAGCCGCATGCAGCAAAAAGCCGCCGTGGTGGCGCAGAAGGCATTGATTCAGGAAGGTGAGGCCAAAGGTTAATCATTACCCGTCATAAGCTGAGCCGCAGGTGCGTGGGTTGCACTTGCTCACCCCAGTCACTTACCTGAGTAGGCTCCTGGGGATTGACGAGTTGGCCGCCTTCCCGCAACTCAGCTTATTTAGGGTAAAAATCTGGGTAAATTTTTTTACCTGTTTTGAATATATATTCAATAACGCATTTAAAATGCAGAGGTGTCTATGAATCCTTTCAAATATTCGGTGGCGGACCTGGCAGCGAAAGCGCGCGCCGTACGTCGCCGCATCATCCAGCTCAATGCCGGTAGTCCGGCGGGTGGACACACCGGTGCCGATCTCTCTCAGGTCGAAATCCTGACGGCACTCTATTTCCGCATCCTGAATTGCGCGCCGGATCGCACCAACGATCCGCAGCGTGACATTTACATCCAGTCGAAAGGCCATGCGGTCGGCGGCTATTACTGTGTGCTGGCAGAGGCGGGTTATTTCCCAACCGAGTGGCTGCCCACTTACCAGCATTCGGATTCACATTTGCCGGGCCATCCGGTGCGGCAGAAAACGCCGGGCGTGGAACTCAACACCGGTGCACTGGGGCACGGCTTACCGGTGGCGGTGGGTATTGCGCTGGCGGCGAAGAAAGACAACAGCGACCGCCGCATCTTCGTGGTAACCGGCGACGGTGAACTGGCCGAGGGCAGTAACTGGGAGGCTGCGCTGGTGGCGGCGCACTACAACCTCGATAACCTGGTGATCATCAACGACAAGAACAAACTGCAGCTGGCAGGGCACACGCGCGACATCATGAACACCGATCCGCTGCCGGATAAATGGCGCGCCTTCGGCCTGGAGGTCACTGAGTGCAACGGTAATGACATGGCTTCCGTGGTGGAAACCATTGAAAACCTGCCACGTAACGGCAAACCGCAGGTGATTGTGGCGCATACCGAGAAAGGCTTTGGCATCTCCTTTATTCAGGGCAAACCAGAGTGGCATCACCGTGTGCCGAAAGGGGAAGAGATCGAACTGGCACTGGAGGAATTAAAAGATGAGTAATGCAAAACACCTGGCCACGGTGATGGTGGAAGCCTTTATTGACGCGGTCAATCGCGGTGTGGATCTGGTGCCAGTGGTGGCGGATTCCACCTCAACGGCAAAAATATCACCTTTCATTAAGGCGTTCCCGGATCGCCTGATCAACGTCGGCATTGCGGAACAAACGCTGGTGGGCACAGCAGCTGGTCTGGCAATCGGTGGTAAAGTGGCGGTGACCTGTAATGCCGCACCGTTCCTGATTTCCCGCGCCAACGAGCAGGTAAAAGTGGACGTTTGCTACAACAACACTAACGTCAAACTGTTTGGCCTGAATGCCGGTGCCAGTTACGGACCGCTGGCCAGCACCCACCACAGCATTGATGATATTGCGGTGATGCGTGGCTTCGGCAATATCGAGATTTACGCGCCATCCTGCCCGCTGGAGTGCCGCCAGATCATCGATTATGCCCTTGCGCATGTGGGGCCGGTTTACATCCGTCTGGATGGCAAGGACCTGCCTCAGCTGCACGACGAAAACTACCAGTTCCGTCCCGGTCAAATCGACGTCTTGCGTGAAGGCAACGACATCGTGCTGGTGGCGATGGGTTCCACCGTGCATGAGGCGGTGAGCGCGGCTGAGCAATTGCATGCACAGGGAATCAGCGCAGGTGTGATCGCCATTCCATCAATTCGTCCCTGCGATACCCAACAGCTGCAAGAGCTGTTAAAGCATTATCCGGCGGTGATCACCGTAGAGGAGCACAATGTTAACGGCGGCGTCGGCAGTCTGGTGGCCGAAGTGTTGGCTGAAGGCGGCTGCGGCATTCCGCTGTTACGTTTGGGCATCCCCGATGGTCAATACGCGATTGCTGGCGACCGTGCCTCCACGCGCGCGCATCATGGTATTGACGCCGCCAGCGTGGTGAAGAGTGCAGTGCGCATGTGTGCAGGAGCGTAAACATGGCGGGTCCATTAATACTGGCAATTGATGAGGGTACCACGAACGCGAAAGCCATAGCGGTGGACCGCGCAGGCAAGGTGGTGGCGCGCGGCAGCCAGCCTCTGACGCTAGCCCATCCGCAGCCCGGATTGGCCGAACAGGATCCGCTGGCGATCTGGCAGGCAGTGAAACAGGCGATTGAAAGCTGTCTGGCGCAGTGCGGCGGGGCAGAGGTGGCCGCCGTCGCGATCAGCAATCAGCGCGAGTCGGTGCTGATCTGGCAGCGCCGCGACGGGCAACCGCTGACGCCGCTGGTGAGCTGGCAGGATCGTCGCTCAGAAGCGTTTTGTCGTGATTTACGCATGGCGGGTAAAGCGCCACGCATCACCGGCTTAACGGGCCTGGCGGTCGATCCGATGTTTCCCGCAGGCAAACTTACCGGGATGCTGGCGGCGATACCGGATGGCCAGGCGCGTGCGCAGGCCGGTGAACTCTGCATTGGCACGGTAGATAGCTGGCTCAGCTGGCAACTCAGCGGCGGCGAAAGTTTTATTACCGATCACGCGAATGCGGCCCGCACCCAACTCTACAATTTGCACAGCGGTGACTGGGATGAGGAACTGCTGACGCTGTTCCATATCCCGCGCGCGGCGCTGCCACATATTGTGCCCTCCGCCAGTGCGCAGGGTGTTGTCACGGTACAGGACATCGCCGGACTGAAAGCGGGTACGCCCATTTTGTCGCGCATTGGCGATTCCCATGCGGCACTGCAGGCACAACGCAGTGCGGGTGAAGAGGTGGTGAAAGCCACTTACGGCACTGGTTCATCGCTGATGATGTCAATGGCCACACCTTTGCTGACCGAAAACGGCCTCAGTACCACGGTGGCGTGGCACGATGGCACGCTGCGATTTGCCTTTGAAGGCAACATCACCCATACCGGTTCAGGTGCGGCCTGGCTGGGACGCATGCTGGGCATCAGCGATCCGCGTGAACTGACGGCAATGGCGCAGCGCAGTGAGCATAATCAGGGCATCTATTTCGTGCCTGCCTTGTCAGGACTGGGCGCGCCCTGGTGGGATTTGAAGGCGCGCGGCATGGTATGTGGTCTTACCGATGCAGCCACGCCAGAGGTGCTGGCGCGCGTGGCGCTGGAATCGATCACCTTCCAAATTGCCGATGTGTTCTTCGCGATGGAGCAGGCCAGTGGTGTGCAGTTGCCCGCGCTCTGTGTGGATGGCACGGCAACCGAAAACAGTTGGCTGATGCAGTTACAGGCAGACGTGTTGCAGCGGCCGCTGAAACGTGCCCCCACCGCTGAAGTCTCCGCCCTAGGTGCCGCGCTGCTGGCGGGGCGTTCATTAGGCTGGTGGCAGCAGGGCAGTGATATGCAGGCGTTGCAGGGTGGCAGCGTGATTGAGCCGCGCAGCGATCGCGCGACCATTATGCAGGAGAATTATCGCGGCTGGCTGGAAGCGGTGGCGCGTTGTCGTTATCAACCGTACCATTAATCTTTATCGTCTCAAAGACAACGTATCGCGCGAGGGCGAGTCACACCGCGCTTGCCCAGGCGTGATAAATCATGTCGAAGAGAAATCGGCGGGGTTCACTCTGATCCCCGCATGTTGCCTAATTACTGGAAACGATTCGCTTTGTCGCGCGCCAGACGCTCCAGGGCAAAGATCACCTGCTGTAGCTGACGTTCCTGCACCGGCTCAATGGCGGTAAAACGGAAGCTGAGACGAGGGGTTGTGCGGGTTTCATTCTTGCTGGTGACGGTGCTGCGCTCGCCAATATTCAGCAGCTGTGCAGTGACCTCAAAATGACCGTATTCGCCCAACTCAACGCGCAGATTTTTAAAAGTGTCACCGCGGTTCAGACCCTCTGGCAAGCTTTCGTCCAGCAATACACCTGCACCACCGAGAGAGAGATCCTGCAAGCGAAAACGCGCATTGCTGCCATCCGGCCACTGCGTATGGCAGTAAAACACCGGCTCCATCGGGGCGGAAACACGGAAAAATTCACGACGCTGAATCTGCCACAGCAGCTCAGGCAGTGGGGCAGTGAAAGCCGGTAAGCCTTCAAACTCGGTGCGCTCAAGTTTGATCAAGCCAAACTCTACTTTTGCCCCCTGGGTTTCTGCCGCGATATTCACTTCGCCGCCCTGCAGCGCTAAATCGTTATCCAGCGCATTGCTGCCGAGATCGAAAATGACGCGATCTTCATCCGCATCCAGCATGCGGCTAATAAATTGACCGCGCGAAAAACTGACCATTAAAGGGGTCTGGAAACGCAACAAATCCTTCATTACGTTTAAAACAGCAAGGGTGCCTCGTTTGAGATATTGTTCGTTATCGGCGTCTTTCACATCCTGCTCCACTTATCCGATTGTTATTATCACGGGTGACACGGCTATCGAACTGTTATCGACGTTTTAACAAAAAGCTTTAGCCTGCTAACTCTCTATTTACTGTGATGTTCCTCAAGCAGATTAAAAATATCCGACTATACTAATCGCAGTGAACACCTTGATTCATAACGTAAGGAGCAGTAAATGGGTATTCTCTCATGGATTATTTTTGGTTTGATTGCCGGGATCATCGCTAAATGGATCATGCCAGGTAAAGATGGCGGCGGATTCATCATCACTGTGGTTTTAGGGATCGTCGGCGCGGTGGTTGGTGGCTGGATCAGTACCCTGTTTGGCTTCGGCAAAGTTGACGGTTTCAACTTTGGCAGCTTCGTGGTGGCGGTAATTGGTGCCATCGTGGTGCTGTGGATCTATCGTAAAGTTCGAACCTAGTAGCGCACTCTGATTTTATGAAATCCGCATCCCCAACGGGATGCGGATTTTTTTATGGCGGTTAGAAATCGTAACCCACGGTGGCGGTAATGGTCCGCTCCGCACCGCGATAGCAGTAACCGGTGCCATAGCAGGCGGCGAGATACTTTTTGTCGGTCAGGTTATTGGCATTGACCTGCAGCCATGCCCCTTTCAACTGTGAATCCCACGCACCGAGATCGGCACGAACGGAAGCATCAAACAGCGTCACTGACGGCAAACGAGTGGTGTTTTCATTATCAGCCCACTGCTTACCGATGTAACGCACACCCGCACCGGCGCTCAGCCCGTAATCAAACTGATAGTGACCCCAGAATGACGCCATGCTGTTCGGCGTGACGTAAGGCGTATGGCCATCATTTCCGTCAACGGAATCTTTGAAACGCAGATGGTTCAGCGTGTAACCGGCAATGGTGCTGAGTCGCGGCGTCAGTTGATTACGTGCTTCCAGCTCAATGCCCTGCGAATGCACTTTGCCGGAAGGGCTGTAGGTGCTGTCCACCACGTTACGGTTCGCCACATCGTTTTGCGTCAAATCGTACAGCGCGATGGAGTACATATCGCGTGTGCCCACAGGCTGGTATTTCACACCGGCTTCATACTGCTCGGAAGTGGTTGGCTTCAGCTGATTGCCGTCTGGGTCGGTCAACGAAGCCGGGGTAATCGCCTGGCTCCAGCTGACGTAAGGTGAGATGCCGCTGTCGAACGCATACAGCAGCGCAGCACGGCCGCTGACGTGGTCATCCTGGCGACGGCTGGTGCCATTATTGGAGACGATGCGATCGTAGCGGCCAGAGAGATCCAGATGCCAGCGATCCAGCTGTAACTCATCCTGTAAATAGAGTCCGGTTTGATAGTAGCGGCGAGTAGATTCGGCCCAGCTGTAATCTGGCATCGCGTCAACGGCTTCACCGGTCCATGGATTCAACGAACTGGCATATCCGCCGGCATTGCTCAAGTCGTTCTTGTAACGATGGTACTCCGCACCCAAAATCACACGATGCTGCACAGCACCAGTGGCGAAATCAGCCTGCAGACGGTTGTCGTTGGCCCATGCGCTAAGCGAAGAACGTTCACCGGAGTAGTAGCGCGTCAGCAAATCAGGATTGGTGGCGTCCCAGCCAATCTGATACACCTGATCGAGATCGACATTAGAGTGGCTATAGCTGGCGGTGGAGTAAACAGACCACACTTCATTGAAGCGGTGCGAGAAGTCATAGCTGTAAATCTGTTCGTGGCGTTTGAACTGATCCAGTGCGCTGTCGCCCTCATAGAAACTGTCACTCAGCTTGCGGCCGTTGTGGCTGTAAAGCGTGCCTTCAGCCGGTACGGAACCGTGATAACCGCCGGATGGATCTTTTTGCAGATAGGCACGCAGCACCAGACTGGTGTCTTCGCTGGGTTGCCACAGCAGCTGTGGCGAAATCGCATACTTTTCTTCACGGGTGTGATCGTATTGCGTGTCGCTGTTACGCGTGATGCCGGTGAGACGGAAGGCCCACTGATCGTTAATCGCATTGGTGTAGTCAAAGGCGGCGCTGTTGGTGGCGTTGGTGCCGGTCGACAGGCGGAAATGGCCCTCTTCAGCAAACTGCGGCCGCTTGCTCACCTGATTGACTAACCCGCCCGGCACGGTCTGGCCGTATAGTGCGGAAGAGGGGCCTTTGATCACATCAACGCGGTCGAGGAGCCAGTTATCCACCTGCAAGATGTTGAAGCTGCCGCCATCACTCATGATGCGCAAGCCATCCAGGAAGGTGTTGTCGACATCGCCGCCATGGAAACCACGTAGCGCGATGGTGTCATAACGGGTGGCGGCTCCGCCGAAGTTGGTGAATACACCCGGCGTATAGTTCAGTACCTGATTGAGATCCTGCGCACCCTGATCTTCCATCTGCTGACGTGTTACCACCGAGATGGACTGTGGCGTGGTGATCAGCGGCTGATCGGTTTTACTGCTGCCGCTGCTGCGGGTGGCGAGATAGCCTTGCGTCGGTGAGCTGGCGCTCTCCTGCGGTTGCGCGGTGACCACGATGGACTCTTCTGCGAAGGTTGCAGCAGGAAGGGCCAGAGCCAGCGCACAAAGCACGCGGGCACGATTAAGTGTAAAAAGCGTCATCGGAAATCCTTTAACGGGCAGCAGAACAAAAGCAGCACTCAACCAGCACTGCAGTAAATTGAGAATGCGATTAAAATTAAGAGTGAGAATTATTATCTTTTAGTGAGGTATGTTTCAAGTTGTGAATGTGAGTGAAAGAGATTGTGAGGAAATGAACGGGAAGGGTGGCGCAGCGAGCACGGCTTTAAGTGAGTAATGGTTTCATGATTCAGTCATACAATCTGTTGCGGTGCGCGAGGGTGTATAAACCTGAGGTGATGACTTCACTGCATTAAGTGTGACATCGAATGCCTGAGGGGATGGCATTAAGCACCCTGGCTTTGACAGCGCGAACCGATTGCGCTGCTACCGTTTGACAAACAAAGCAGTAGCAGCGGTTTTATTTAAAGTATGAGGGCTATTTCCCCGCACTCAGCGCGGGCATATTCGGGATATCGCTCGCGTTATTACAGGTGTTGTCTTTCGGGCAGTATTTATCCAGTAATTTGAGCGTCACGCCATTGGTCCAGCCGAAGCCGTCCTGCAACGGATATTCACCGCCGCCACCGCCGCCCAGTTGCGCGCCTTCCACCACATACTTTTCAACCAGCTTGTGCTCTTTGTTGTAAGTGGCCTGCACGTTCTGCAGGAAGCGCTGACCAATTTCCTGCGCCAGCTTCGGTTGCTTGTAATGTTCCAGACCTTCCACCGCCACCCATTGCAGCGGCGCCCAGCCATTTGGTGCATCCCATTGCTGACCATTATTAACGGTCGTCGTCACCAAACCTCCCGGTTTCAACAGCTGTTTCTCAACCGCTTTGGCGGTGCGGTCCGCCTGTTTTTCACTCGCCACCTGCATATACAGCGGGAACAGGGTAGCGGCGGTTAACTGCGGATGAATGTGTTTTTTCTGCCAGTCATAGTCGGCGTACCAGCCTTGCTTCTCATCCCACAGATAACGATTAATCGCCGCCTGACGTTTTTCAGCATCGGCCGCGAACTGTTTGGCTTTGTCATCCTGCTGTGCCAGCTTCGAGGCTTTGGACAACACCTGCTCCAGATGGAACATCAGGCTGTTAAGATCGACCGGTGCCAGCTGGGTGGTACGGATCGAGGCCAGATTGTGGGCATCGGTAAACCAGCGAGAGCTGAAATCCCAACCGGAGGCCGCACCGGCACGCAGATCGCGATACACCTGCTGTTTATTGCGATCTGGCGCTTTGTTGGCGGTATTCACATCGTCGAGCCAGGACTCGGTGCGAGGAGCGTCGCGGTCATCCCAGTAACGGTTAAGCAGCGTGCCGTCACCCAGTTTAATCACGCGCTTGCTGGCTTCTCCGGCCGCGACTTTATCGCTGTCCGCCATCCAGTAGTCATACTCTTTCTGCAACTGCGGCAGATACTGGCGGTAAACATCATCACCTTTGTGCGTCGCCAGCAGATCCACCATCAGGCTAAAGAAAGGTGGCTGTGAACGGCTGAGATAATAGCTGCGATTGCCGTTCGGGATGTGGCCGTATTTATCCAGTTCGGTGGCGAAGTTATCCACCATATCCTGCACGCGATCCCAGTGCCCGCTCTCGGCGAGGCCCAGCATGGTGAAGTAGCTGTCCCAGTAATAAACTTCGCGGAAACGGCCGCCGGGGACCACATAGGGTTTCGGTAGCGGCAACAGGGAATCATACTGGCTGGCGGTCGGTGTTGATCGTGTCAGCACCGGCCACAGGCCGTTGATATGTTCACGCAGGCTTTGTCCGGCAGGTGGCACGTATTTGTCCTGCTCTTTAGGCAGGGTGAAATTAGCGTCAACGAAATGCTTGAGGTCGAAGTTGCGCTGGCTCTTTTGCATCTGCCAGTCCGCCAGTATCGAGGAAGGATTGTACTTCGGAACCGCATCGGCAAAGGTTTTCTGATCCGGATAAAATTTTGCCTGCTGTACCGCATTAAACAGAGGCCCAAGGCGGATATCGGGCGGCTGTGGCTGGCTGCTTAGCATTCGGCTGGTATCTTCCGCCTGCGCAACAGAGGCGCCGGCCAGCAGCGCCGCGCTCAGTAACAACGTCAGTGGCGCGGGCGTGAATTTGACATTTTTTATCATCGGTTTTTCTCCTTGTCCGAAAAGGTGGTGTGCTAACACATTGACCACCCGAACAACTTTAGTCGCTAACGCGCCGCTTAGCCGCCTCAAGCCATGGAAATGTGAAGCCGGGGGAATTAATCATGCAAGAAATTGCATTAACAGTGAGGTTTTTGCTTGCCCTTCATTGCTATTTGCCTGAGGCTGAAGGAAAAAAGGAGAGCAGTATGGAGATTATCTGGTATCACCCGTCGCAAGCCCCCGATCGCTGGCTTGCGGGACTACGTCAGCGTTTACCGCAAGCCAACGTGCGCTACTGGCAGCCGGGCGACACGGCTCCGGCGGATTATGCCATCGTGCGTTCACCGCCCATCGAGATGCTGGCTGGCCGTCCGTTAAAAGGCGTGTTTGCCATGGGCGCGGGCGTCGACGAAATTCTTAAGCAACTGCGCGCCCATCCTGAAATGCTCACCGATGACGTGCCGCTGTTCCGCCTCGAAGATACCGGTATGGCGCGTCAGATGCAGGAATATGCGAACTGGTGCGTGCTGGGCTGGTTCCGCCGCTTTGCCGACTACCGTCAGCAGCAGCAACAGGCGCACTGGCAACCACTCGACACAGCGGATCGCGCCGACTTCACCATCGGCGTGCTCGGTGCGGGAGTACTGGGGAGTAGCGTGCTTGAAAGCTTACGTCAGTGGGGCTTCCCGCTGCGTTGCTGGAGCCGCTCGGCTAAGCAGATTGATGGCGTGCAAACCTTCCATGGTCGCGATCAGCTGGATGCATTTCTCGATGGCACTCAGGTGCTGATCGACCTGCTGCCCACCACGCCGGAAACCACCAACCTGATCGATGAAAAGTTTCTGCGCGTGTTACCGCAGGGTGCCTTTTTTCTCAATCTGGCGCGCGGCGCGCACGTGGTGGAAGCCGATCTGCTGGCCGCATTGAACAGCGGTCAACTGGCGGGTGCGGCGCTGGACGTGTTCCAGACCGAGCCACTGGCGGCGGATCACCCGCTCTGGTCTCATCCACATGTCACATTGACGCCACATACTGCGGCTATTACGTTGCCCGGCGAGGCGATGGATTTCATTGCTGGTGCCATACTTGCTCTGGAGCAAGGGGATCAACCGGGTGGTTTAGTCGATCGTCAGCGCGGTTATTAATTCACATTGAGTCAGGAGAAGAGGATGTATCCCGTCGATTTGCATATGCACACCGTTGCCAGTACCCACGCCTACAGCACACTGCATGACTATGTGGTGCAGGCTAAGCAGAATGGCCTGAAGCTGTTTGCCATCACCGATCACGGCCCGGATATGGCGGATGCGCCGCACTACTGGCACTTCGTTAATATGCGTATCTGGCCACGCGTGATTGATGGCGTAGGCGTGTTGCGTGGTATTGAAGCCAACATCAAAAATCAGCAGGGTGAAATTGACTGCAGCGGCCCGATGCTGGATGCGCTGGATCTGATCGTGGCGGGTTTCCATGAGCCGGTGTATGCACCACGTGATAAAGCGCATCACACGGAAGCAATGATTGCCGCCATGGCCGGTGGGCTGGTGCACATTCTTTCGCATCCTGGCAACCCGAAATTCCCGGTGGATATCCGCGCCATTGCCGAAGCGGCCGCGCATTATGATGTGGCGCTGGAGATCAACAACTCTTCCTTTACTCACTCACGTCCGGGCAGCGAACCGAACTGTCGCGCCATTGCTGAAGCGGTGCGTGATGCCGGCGGGCGTCTGGCGTTTGGGTCGGATTCGCACACCGCATTTACCCTTGGTCATTTCGAACACTGCATCCGCATTACGCGCGAAGTGGATTTTCCCGAGGAACGCGTGTTAAATGTCACGCCGCGCCGCCTGCTCGACTTCCTCGAACAGCGAACCGGTAAGCACATTGCTGAATTTGCGGACTTTTAACTTTTAGCCTCAAGGAATTCTGTTGCATGAATGAGTTTTCCATTCTCTGCCGCGTCATCGGCTCGCTGTTCAACCGCCAGCCACAAGATCCATTGCTGGTGCCGCTCTTCACCATGCTGCGTGAAGGCAAACTGAAGGCTCAGTGGCCGCTGGAGCAGGATGAACTGTTAACCCGTCTGCAGCAGAATAGCGATCCGCAGGCCCTGGCGGCGGATTACAACGCACTGTTCGTCGGCAGCGAATGCAGCGTACCGCCTTACGCCTCGCAGTGGCCAAACGGTCCGCAGGAAGCGGATGTCCGTGCCTTCCTCGCCTCACGTGGCATGCCGTTAAGCGATGCACCTGCCGATCATTTTGGCGTGCTGCTGCTGGCGGCCTCGTGGCTGGAAGATCAGTCAGCGGAAGATGAGTTCGCCGCGCAGCTGGCGCTGTTTGACGACTACCTGCTGCCGTGGTGCGGTGCGTTCCTGGGCAAAGTGGAAGCGCACGCGACCAGCGCGTTCTACCGCACGCTGGCTGCGCTGAGCCGTGAAGCCATTCAGGCGATGTACGATGAACTGAACGAAGGCAACGGCGAAGAAGCCTGATCACCAGCTGGCTACGCTGCTGCCGAGCTTAACGCCCGGCGTGGCGCAGATCATCGGCGTGCCGGGCAGATACGCAGCGGCACGCAATCTTTCGGCAATCCCCCACGCGTTAATCTCTACTGTCGGCAGGGCATCGCCGTGCTGTGCCGCAATGCCATGCTGCGGCGGTGGCGGGGATGCGCCAAACTGCTGCAATAGCCTTGCGGTGCGCGCCAGTGATAAGCGTGCCTGCCAGCCAACGTGATTTTCCCGACGCTGTCTCATCCCTTCCAGTACCGCGGCGGCCATCATATAGCCGGTGGCGTGATCGAGTGCCTGCACTGGCAGCGGTGTCGGTTGGACGTTACCACGCCAGATCATGCCCTGTTCAGCGATGCCGCATCCCATCTGCACCAGGCTGTCAAAGCCGCGCCGATTACGCCACGGCCCGCTCCAGCCCCACGCATTCAGGCTAACATCCACCAATCCGGGCGACAGTTTGCGGCGTGATTCTGCATCCAGCCCCAGCTTTTCCAGCGCATCCGCGCGATAGCCATGCACCAGCACATCAGCGTGTTTGATCAGATCGCGCAGCTGCTCAACGCCCGCTCGGGATTTGAGATCGAGTCGTGCGCAGCGTTTGCCGCAGGTGATCTCCTCTTCCAGTGTTGGCTCTTCCCAGCCGTAAGGATCGATACGTAAAACCTGCGCGCCAAGGCTGGCGAGAAAACGCGTGGCGACCGGCCCGGCGATAATGCGCGTCAGATCCAGCACGCGTACGCCCAGCAGTGGGCGTGCAATGGGCAGTTGCCAGCCAGGCGTGGGCGCATGCCCCGTGGCCTGTTGGGCGATCAGTGCTTCACTGCTGACGGCCACGCCTTGTGGATGCTGTAGCCACTGCTGCTCACTGCGCATTTGCGCGGCACAACCGCCTGCCTCAATCACAGCCTGCTCCAGCGCAGTCGCTTGCCACTGTGATACCTGTTGCGCTAACGCGGCGCGATCGGCTTGTTGACCCAGCACCTGCTCCATGGCGGCACGATGATGCGGGGCGTTGGTGTGCAGACGGATCCAGCCATCGGTGGTGGCATAGTCGCCAGCAAAAGGGTCCCAAAGTGCGGCAGGAGGACGATTTAACGGCGTGAGGCTGTGCTGAAACCAGCGAGAGGCGAGCCGCACATTGACGCTAACCGGGGCCGATTGCCCGAGCAAGTCGCTCACTGCCTGGCTTGCGAGCCCAATGCTGGTGGCGGCCAGTTCACTGACGGCAAACGCACAGGAAAAGGTATCGGGCTGGAGAAAGCTAAGCGCGGGAAGGGGTTCCGCGCCACGCAATCCTTGCCACAGTTGCTGCCATAATGCGGCAGCAGATTGAGTATCCATATTGAGTCTCCGGAAAACGCGCGAGACTCAAGCATAGCAGAGGGGATCTAACGGCGGCGTAAACGCGGAAAACGCGCGTGCATGCGCAGATTACGCAGGTTGATCACCGCAATGGCCGTGCCGAGCACCACCAAAGACGCGCCGAGGATCTTGAAGCTGTTCATGCTGTCGCCCAGCACTAATACGCCCATCAAAACCGCCAGCACTGGCGTGAGCAGCGAGTAGGGCATGATTAAGTTGACGTTGTACTTTTTCAGTAACCAATACCACAAGGTATAAGCCACGATCGAGGAAGCCAGCGCGCTGTAAAGAATACCAAACCAGCCGCGCCAGCCCGCGTGGCTTAAGGCATAAAACTGGTGCGATTCGGTAAGCCAGGAAGCGGCACCGACAATCGGCACGGCAAGAAATGAGATCCAGCCGGTGAGCGTCAACGGTTTTATCGGCGGCGATTTCTTCACGATCATATTGCTGATGGCCCAGCCAAAGGCACTGCACAGCAAAATACATAACACCCACCACGCAGGAATGGTTGGGCTGCCGGAGAGCACCGCCACACCACTTAACGAGACCGCGATGCCGAATAACTGCACCAGGCGCAGTTTCTCTTTCAGCACCAGCATCGCCAGCAGCATGGCAATCGGTGTACCGAGCTGCACCACAATCGCGCCGGTTCCGGCATCGGTGTAGCGCATGCCGACAAACAGCAGCGAGAAATGCATAAAGCCAAAGGTGAAGGCGAGGGTGAGCAGCCACGGCAGCTGTTCACGCGTGATGCGGCAGAATGGCACCAGCACAATCGCCACCACCACGAAACGCATCCAGGTAAGGAATAGCGGCGGAAGTTCCAGCAATCCCCACTTCACCGCCACGTTGTTGAAAGCCCAAATGGAAACCACCATCAGAACCAAAAAGAAATGCCGCACTGCCACAATGTCATCCTTCACATGAAAGGGGGTATCACCGGCTAATCATGGCACGAAGCCGTGCATTTCTGTGACATTGTGCAAAAATTTTTTTCATTAAGGCATGAGCTTATGCAGGAAAAAAATAAGACAGGTCACTGATTTCCTGTCAAAGTGGATGTCCGAAAGCTGACTCCGTGAAGGAATGAATTCGGAATGACACACACCCGCGCGTTACCCCTTGCTCTGATTCAACTCGAAGTGCCGCCACCGCAGGTTGTGGCGCAAATTGGTGAACAACCCGTCTGGTTTATTGATGCGCTGCAACTGCAGCCTGATGACTATGTGATTGTCCGCCCGCATCTTGGCGAAGAGCTGCCGGCGTTTGATCGCGTTAGCGGCGCCATTCTTAGCGGCTCCTGGGCAATGGTCACCGACCACGCCGACTGGAGCGAGCGCACGGCCGCATGGATCCGTGGTGCCATGGAAGCCGAGCTGCCACTGCTGGGCGTCTGTTACGGCCATCAGCTGATGGCGTATGCGTTGGGCGGAAAAGTGGGCGATAACCCGAACGGATGGGAACGTGGATTGAAAACCCTGACGCAGCAGGCGCAGCGCGATCCGTGGCTGGCAACGCTGCCCGGCGAGTTTCAGGCATGGCTTTCGCATCGCCAGTCGGTGATTAGTCCCCCGCAGCACGCCGTGGTACTGGCGCAATCTGAGCTGGATGGTTGCCAGATTTTACGCTATTCCCCGCAGGCGCTGTCGGTACAGTTCCACCCGGAGTTTACCCGCGACATCATGACCGCCTGTTTACCGGCGGGCGTGTGTGATGATGGTGCGCAGGTCGCAGGTGAGGATTGGTCACGCGAGTTGTTGCGTCGTTTCTGGTTGCAAACGCGGCCGCAGCCGCGCGTGCAGGCTCAGGGCGCGTAATGCCGAGTGCAGCGATAAACCCAGGCGGGCGGCATATTTTTCAGCACCCGCTGGCGCTGCCAGGTGAAGTAGCGTGACAGAGTAGGTTGGGTCAATGAGGTGTATTGAAACTGGATAAATACACCGCGCGGGCCCAGCACATCGTGGACGGCACTCAGAATCGCTTCACGCGTTTCCGGCGGTAGCGACAGCAGCGGCAGGCCGGAAAAGATCACATCGTATTCGCCAGACAGGTATTCGGCCGAGCAGGCACGTACCTGCATGCGCGGATCGGTCCATTCGCGCAAGCTCTCGACTAAATCCGGGCTGATCTCAAACACATCCAACTGCGCTTGCGGCGACATTCTGTCCAGAATATGCCGGGTTAACACCCCGTCTCCGGCACCCAGTTCGGCGATACGCAGGCTGTGATCCCAGCTGGCGGCATCACACATGGTGCGACACAGCGCAGCAGAGGAGGGCGTGATGCTGCCCATCTTGCGCGGGTTTCGAATAAATTGCTGAACAAAGTTCGCTTTGGCGCGCATTAACGTCAGGGCTGAAGCCAACATCTCTTTCTCCTGATGAGTATCCTGTTTCATATTGACCAAATTCATTGCGTTTGTTTCGCTTTTCGCTGCATATGCGGCAAAACTCGGAATTTTCCGCAACGAAGCGGGAGGTTTACGCGTATTTCTAATGTGCATAAATGTGCTCCCTACGAAAATCGTGCATGAGGATGGTAGGGTTGCCATTTATGGCGACCGAAAACTGTTGTGACAGAGGCTTTTTCTTTAGTAGCAATCCTGGCTTAGCGCCTGTGCTAAATCTCAAATCAACAATCCCGGAATTTTCCTTCGGTGCGGTCACAGTTTCCCGCTCTGCGATCTGACAGGCTGACATTGATCGATCAATGTTAATAACAAGTTTCATAGTTGTTATTCGCCACTCTGTCCCGCAAGGAGAAACACCATGCGTTACGCTGCTCCGGGAGAACAAGGTTCTCTCATCACTCTGCAATCGCGTTATGGCAACTTTATCAACGGCGAATTCGTTGCGCCGGTGAACGGTCATTACTTCGTCAACACGACCCCGATTAACGGTTCCACCATCGGCGAGTTCCCGCGCTCGGACAAAGCCGATGTCGATAACGCAGTCGCGGCAGCACAGGCCGCTGCGGATGCCTGGGGCAAAACTTCCCCGCAGGCACGTTCGCTGGTGTTGCTGAAAATCGCCGATCGACTGGAAGAGAAACTGGAATATATCGCAGTCAACGAAACCTGGGATAACGGCAAGCCGGTGCGTGAAACCCTGGCTGCCGATCTGCCGCTGGCGGTAGACCACTTCCGCTACTTCGCGGGCTGTGTGCGTGCACGGGAAGGCACCGCAGCGGAAATCGACGAATTCACCGCCGCTTACCACTTCCATGAACCGCTGGGCGTGGTCGGGCAAATCATTCCGTGGAACTTCCCGCTGTTAATGGCGGCGTGGAAACTGGCCCCGGCGCTGGGTGCCGGTAACTGCGTGGTGCTAAAACCGGCTGAGCAAACGCCTTTGTCGATCACCCTGTTTATGGAAGTGATTAAAGATTTGGTGCCGCCGGGAGTCATTAACGTGGTGCACGGTTACGGTAAAGAAGCCGGTGAAGCGCTGGCGTCACATCCGGGTATCGCCAAGATCGCCTTTACCGGATCTACCGCCACCGGCGGGCATATTCTCGAACTGGCGGCGAAAAGCCTGATTCCGTCTACCGTTGAGCTGGGCGGTAAATCACCGAACATTTTCTTTGAAGACATCATGGATGCGGAAGAGAGCTTTATCGAGAAAGCGGCAGAAGGCGTGGTGCTTGGCTTCCTGAATCAGGGGGAAGTCTGTACCTGTCCGTCGCGTGCGCTGGTACAGGAGTCGATCTTTGAGCCGTTTATGGCAGCCGTTATGAAACGTATCAAAACTATCAAACGCGGCGATCCGCTGGATACCGAAACCATGATTGGCGCGCAGGCGTCGCAGCAGCAGTTCGATAAAATCCTCTCTTATCTGGAAATCGCCCAGCAAGAGGGCGCTCAGGTGCTGCACGGTGGTGGCGTGGAGAAAATCGGTGAAGCTTTTGATAGCGGCTACTACATCCAGCCCACGCTGCTGAAAGGCGACAACAGCATGCGCGTCTTCCAGGAGGAGATCTTCGGGCCGGTGGTCGGTGTGCTGACCTTCAAAGATGAGGCAGAAGCCCTCGCCATCGCCAATGACTCGATTTATGGGCTGGGTGCTGGCGTCTGGACCCGTGACATCAACCGCGCGTATCGCATGGGACGAGCGATTAAAGCGGGTCGTGTCTGGACCAACTGTTATCACCTCTATCCGGCACATGCCGCATTTGGCGGCTACAAAAAATCCGGGATTGGCCGTGAAACCCATAAAATGATGCTCGATCACTACCAGCAAACCAAAAACCTGCTGGTGAGCTACAGCACGCAACCGCTGGGCTTCTTTTAAGCCAACTGGCAGCGGGTCAAACCGCTGCCTGATTCACTGTCAAAAATTTGTGTGAATTCTTTAATCTGATGGTCATTTCGTCATGACAGAGTGCCTGCATCACGAATACAGACAATTCCGCTACATTTAAGCCGTGTCTTGACGATATTAAACAGTAGGGAATCTAAGATAGTGCGCCATTTTAAGGAGATAACATGAACACACTGCATAAATTTCAGCAGCAGCATGATGAAGTGCTGGATGCCGACGATCAGCACATCATCACGGTGAATCTGCCGGGCCGTCAGGCGATTTACGTGATTGGTCAAAACGATGATGATGCCGATATGCTGCTCGACGTACAAATCGGTGCGATGTAAGCGCCGCGTAGTGCTCACCCCATAAAAAAATCCGCAGCCTGTTAGCCGCGGATTTTTTGTTTTAGCACGGCTTAAAGCCTTACTTCACACAGGCAGAACACTGATTGTGGATCTGCTGGAAGAAGTCGTTGCCTTTGTCATCCACCAGGATAAACGCCGGGAAGTTCTCGACTTCAATCTTCCAGATGGCTTCCATTCCCAGTTCCGCGTACTCCACGCACTCCAGACTCTTAATACTCTGCTGCGCCAGCACCGCTGCCGGGCCGCCGATGCTGCCGAGGTAGAAGCCGCCGTGTTTATGACAGGCATCGGTCACCTGTTTGCTGCGGTTGCCTTTTGCCAGCATCACCATGCTGCCGCCGTTTTCCTGCAGCAGATCAACGTAAGAGTCCATACGACCCGCGGTGGTTGGGCCAAGTGAACCAGAGGCATAACCTTCCGGGGTTTTCGCCGGGCCTGCGTAATACACCGGATGATCTTTGATGTACTGCGGCAGACCTTCGCCGTTGTCGATGCGCTCTTTCAGCTTGGCGTGGGCAATATCACGCGCCACGATAATGGTGCCGTTCAGCGAAAGGCGGGTCGCCACGGGATAGGATGACAGCTGCGCCAGAATGTCACTCATCGGGCGGTTAAGATCGACATTCACCACTTCACCTTCGCCCTGCTGACGCAGTTCTTCCGGGATGTAGCGGCCTGGATTGTCTTCCATCTTCTCAATCCAGATACCTTCACGGTTAATCTTGGCTTTGATATTACGGTCAGCCGAGCAGGACACACCCATGCCGACGGGGCAGGAAGCGCCATGACGTGGCAGACGCACCACGCGAATATCGTGGGCGAAGTATTTACCGCCAAACTGTGCGCCAAGGCCCAACTCTTGTGAGGCTTTCAGCAGCTCCTGCTCCAGCGCGACGTCACGGAATGCCTGACCGTGTTCGTTACCTTCGGTTGGCAGCGAATCGTAGTAGTGAGTTGATGCCAGCTTCACGGTTTTCAGCGTGCTTTCTGCTGAGGTGCCGCCAATCACAAACGCGATATGGTACGGCGGACAGGCTGCGGTACCGAGCGACATCATCTTATCCACCAGATAATTCTTCAGCTTGGCTGGGGTGATCAGCGCTTTGGTTTCCTGGTACAGGTAAGTCTTGTTGGCAGAACCGCCGCCTTTGGCGATGCACAGGAATTTGTACTCGTCGCCATCCACGCTGTAGAGGTCGATCTGCGCCGGCAGATTAGTGCCAGTATTGACCTCTTTGTACATATCCAGCGCCGCGTTCTGTGAGTAACGCAGGTTGTCTTCGATAAAGGTGTTATAGACTCCTTGTGACAGCGCGGCTTCGTCGCCACCGCCAGTCCAGACGCGCTGGCCTTTTTTGCCCATGATAATTGCCGTGCCGGTGTCCTGGCAGGTCGGCAACACGCCTTTGGCGGCGATTTCCGAGTTACGCAGGAACTGCAGGGCAACGTATTTGTCGTTCTTGCTGGCTTCGTCATCTACCAGAATCGCGGCAACCTGCGCCTGATGCGAGGCGCGCAGCATGAATGAAGCATCATGGAATGCCTGCTTCGCCAGCAGCGTCAGGGCTTTAGGATCGACTTTCAACACCTCTTCGCCATCGAAGTTGGCTACTGAGACGTAATCGCGGCTCAGCAGATAGTATTCGGTATCATCTTTGGCGAGAGGAAAGGGATTCTGATAATAGAAGGGTTTGTTCGACATGTTGGCTCACTTAGCTTCGTGTCGCCTGTCAGAGTGGCAGGTGACAAATTAGGCGATCTGTTTTTTGATTTTCTCTCGCCAGCCCTCCGCAAGGACTGACTGGCGAGCATCATAACACTTTCACGGCTCTGCGCGGCTCCGATTTTAACATCGGAGCAACATCATCAGAACATCATCACCATCCATGGGTAGGCAATAACCATCAGAGCAATCAGGAAGATAGCGCCAAAGATGGTACCGAGACGCCAGTAATCTTTGGTTGGCAGGTAGCCGCTACCGTAGTAAATCGGGCTTGGGCCGGTGCCGTACGGGGTGATAATACCCATCACACCTAAGGATACACACATCATCAAACAGAACACTGGCATGTTGATGCCCGGAATCGAGGCGGCGATGGTCAGCATCGCAGGCAACAGCGCAGTGGTGTGCGCCGTGGTGCTGGCGAACAGGTAGTGCAGTAAGTAGAAGGCAACCAGCAACACCACCGCCGAGACTTGTGGGTCATAACCTTGCAGCAGCTGCGCACCTTCTTTACCCAGCCAGGCGATAAAGCCCACACGCGCCAGACCATCCGCCAGAGCGACCAGGGTGGCGAACCAGGCAAAGGTATTCCATGCCGCTTTGTTGCTGGTGATATCGTTCCAGTTGAGTACACCGGTCCACAGCATCAGCACGATAACCAGCAGGGCAGCCATCGCCGGTTCAATCCATGCTGCAGCGAAGATCCACATCATTAATGCTGAGACCACAAACACCAGCAGCAGGATTTCATTGCGTGACAGCTTGCCGAGCTTCGCCAGTTCAGCGGTCGCCCAACGTGGCACTTCGTCATTGACCTTCACTTCTGGCGGATAGAGCCAGTAAGCCAGCAGCGGCATGGTGAGAATCAACAGCACGCCCAGTGGCAGGAAGGCGAGGAACCACATGCCCCAGGAGATTTCGAAGCCCACCACGCTTTTCACCAGCGCCAGTGCCAGCAGGTTAGGTGCCAGCGCAGAGAGGAACATCGAACTGGTGATACAGGCAGCGGTGATGGCAACCCACATCAGGTAAGAACCAATCTTACGTGCGCTCGGGTCATTTGGTTTTGAACCGTACAGCGGCGGCAGGTTGGCGATAATGGGGTAGATGGTACCGCCGCTGCGCGCGGTGTTAGAGGGCGTAAACGGTGCCAGTAACAGGTCAGCGAAGGTGATGGCGTAACCGAGCGTCAGGCTGCGACGGCCGAGATACTTCACCAGAATCAGCGCCAGGCGGCGTCCGAACTGGGTTTTATCGTAGCCGGCGGCAAACATGAAGGCACCGAAGATCAGCCAGACGGTGGAGTTGCCGAAGCCACTCACTGCCCATTTGAACGACTGCGCCGCCGTTTTAAACTTGGGGTCCGCCAGTTCGGCCGGGCTAAACAGCACCCACTGGCTGAACAGCGCTATCACCACCACGCCGGTCAGGCCGATAACCGCACCGGGCAGCGGCTCAAAGATCAGCCCGACAATCACGCCAACGAAGATAGCAAAGAAGTGCCATGCGTAGGGTTCCAGCCCGGCAGGGGTAGGGACCAGCAGCAGCAGCACCGCTACGATGATCGGCAGGCACAACATAATCAGGCGATTCTTTTTCCCCGGCGCCGCAGGAGGCACTACGGGGGAGGCACTCTGGGTTGTTTGTGTGTTCATAGTTTTGTCTGCAAGTTAGGAAGAATGCGATTGATTGTCACGAACACACTGTTCTTTTGGTTTCAACATGCGTGCAGCAGATGAGTCGTGACAATTTAAATTTTGTGCTTTGATGAAACTTTGCTTTGCAAATTCGATACGCGAATTATCAATTGAATGCAGCTAAGATGCGATTAATTAAAATATCTCTTTTGATCTAGATCAATAAAAAATATGCACTGTTTTTTAATTTTTATCTTTTGCTTTTTATTTAACTTTCTATCTGCTGTGGATTAAACGCTACAAACTATCGAAACGCGAAAAATCGAGCAAAATGAGGCGGGTTGGAGGCTTTTATCTTTATGATAGTACAGCATTTGTTTTAAATGTAAGGAAAAGGTTGATTTTTGTCAAGTCTTGGTTAAAACTTAGCGGAGCGCCTATTCTGGCAATGAGCATCAAATATCATTTCCAAACGTAAAACTTATATAACTAACATTCTGGGTTATGTAACTAAATAAAATGGTATATTTACGCCATGAAATCGGACCACTTAAATAATTATAAAGCCGCGCCGAACCGCCAAAGAATTGAATACACAATTTCTTAATTCTGGAGTTGCTCATTATGAATAAGCTCACCCCAATCCTTAACCCGCTAACGCTGCCGAAAGGTGCGGTGCTGAAAAACCGTCTGGTGATGGCCCCGATGACCACCTGTACCGGCTATTTTGACGGCGGTGTCACCAGCGATCTGGTCGAGTATTACCGCGTACGTGCGGGCAGTATCGGTACGGTGATTGTTGAATGCTGCTTTATTGATAATCGTGGCCCTGCTTTCCCTGGCGCGTTGGGTATCGACAGCGACAACAAAATTGCCGGGCTGGCGAAAATCGCCCATGCGATCAAATCGGAAGGTTCAAAAGCCATTCTGCAGATTTACCACGGTGGCCGCATGGTGGAACCGGCGCTGATTGGTGGTAAAACCCCTGTTGCACCGAGCGCTATTGCTGCACCGCGTGACGGTGCCACCAAACCGCAAGCGCTGACCGCCGAAGAAGTCGATGTGATGATCACCAAGTTTGGTGATGCGGTAAACCGCGCGATTAAAGCCGGTTTTGACGGTGTTGAGATCCACGGCGCAAACACCTATCTGATCCAGCAGTTCTACTCCCCTAACTCCAACCAGCGCGACGACAAATGGGGCGGCAGCCGCGATAACCGCGCACGCTTTCCAATGGAAGTGCTGGAGATCACCCATAAAATGGCCGATCGCTTTGCGGCGGCAGATTTCATCATCGGCTATCGTTTCTCACCGGAAGAGCTGGAAGTCCCCGGTATCCGTTGGGATGACACGATGTATCTGCTGGAAAAACTGGCGGCGCGCGGTCTCGATTACGTGCACTTCTCAGTCGGCCAGCTGCTGCGTCCATCCATTGTCGATACCCAAGATCCAACGCCACTGATCACCAAATATCTGGCCGAGCGCTCTGCCACGCTGGCGAAAGTGCCGGTGATTGGTGTGGGCGGTGTGGTGAATAAAGAAGATGCTGAGAATGCGCTGGAGCACGGGTTTGATCTGGTGGCGGTCGGTAAAGCCTGCATCGCCTATCCGGACTGGGCGGATCGCATCATCAAAAATGAACACATGGAACTCTATATCGACAGTACCAAACGTGAGGCGCTGACGATTCCAGAACCGCTGTGGCGCTTCTCGCTGGTGGATGCGATGATCCGCGACGTCAGCGACGGCCATCGCAAATACAAAGCCGGGGTTTACCAGGCGAAAGTCGAAGCCGAAGCGCTGAAACTGAAAATCAACGTGACGCTCGACACGGACCGTATCACCGATATCTCACTGGTGCCGGACCCCAGTCTGGATGTCGATTTCACCAGCACCTTCGAAAGCCTGCGTGAACGCATTCTGGTGGCGAACAGCCCGCACGTCGATGCCATCACCGGCGCCACTACGCAGAGTGAGGCGCTGAAAAAAGCGGTATCCCGCGCACTGACTACGTCAAGCAAAGAGTATGTGATTGAAGAGGGCGGTAACCCGAACGCACCGGTCAATTATGACGTGGTAGTGGTGGGCACGGGCGGTGCCGGTCTGGCGGCGGCGATTCAGGCGCACGATGACGGCGCACGCGTGGTGATCATCGAGAAGATGCCGACCATTGGCGGTAACACCATCAAAGCCTCGGTGGGCATGAACGCCGCCGAAACCCGCTATCAGAAACTCAAAGGCATCGAAGACAGCAAAGAGCTGTTCTACGAAGAGACGCTGAAGGGCGGTAAATTCAAAAACAACCCGGTGCTGCTGCGCGAGTTTGTTGAGCAGGCGCCAGAAGCGATTGAGTGGCTGGCCGCGAAAAATATCGAGCTGTGCGACATCACCATCACCGGTGGTATGAGTATTGACCGCACGCACCGCCCGGAAGACCGTTCTGCCGTCGGTGGCTTCCTGATCAGCGGCCTGGTGAAAAACGTCAACCAGCGTGAAATCGAAGTGCTGCTGGAGACCTCCGTTTCAGAAATCCTGGTGGAAAACGGTGTCGTCACCGGCGTCAAAGTGGTGGATGAGTACAACGACAGCCGCATTCTCAATGCGAAGAGCGTGATCGTTGCCACCGGCGGTTTCAGTGCCAACCGCGAGATGGTGGTGAAATATCGCCCTGAACTGGATGGCTTCGTCACCACCAACCACAAAGGTGCCACCGGTAGCGGTATCGCCATGCTGCAGAAAATTGGCGCGGACACCGTGGACATGGGCGAGATCCAGATTCACCCAACGGTTGAACAGACCACTTCTTATCTGATCTCTGAAGCGATGCGCGGCGGCGGGGCGATTTTGGTCAGCCAGGCCGGTAAGCGTTTCTACAATGAGATGGAAACCCGTGACAAAGTCTCTGCTGAGATCATCGCACTGCCAGAGAAAAGTGCATGGATCGTGTTTGATGAGCAGGTCCGCGCCAACAACAAAGCCGCCGACGAATACATCGCCAAAGGCTTTGTGATTAGTGCACCGACGCCGCACGACCTGGCGGTGAAACTCAACATGGATCAGGAAGCGCTGCAAACCACACTCGGTCGTTACAACGAGTTTGTGGCGAAACAGGATGATGAAGACTTCGGTCGTAAGACGGCGCTGCGTCACCCGCTGAACAAAGGCCCGTACTTCGCCATCCGCATCGCCCCGGGCGTGCACCACACCATGGGCGGTGTCACCATCAACACCGATACCGCGGTGCTGGATGCACAGAAACAGGTGATTCCAGGTGCCTGGGCAGCCGGTGAAGTGGTCGGCGGTATCCACGGTGCTAACCGTATCGGTGGTAACGCGGTGGCGGATATCATCATCTTCGGTATCAAGGCCGGTCACAATGCGGCTAAACTGGCGTTAGGAAACTAATTAACGTTAATTACCCAAAATATTGCGTACCAGAGTAAGGCGTTAGAGTGTGAATTCCGGTGACTGACAAGCGTTGGTCACCGGGTGACATGCACAAGGCACTGGCGCGCAATATGGCGGGTAAACGAGGCTCTATGACCGAAGGCGTCTACTCTTACTCCGCTGTTCTGATGGGTTCTCCCATTCTGCTCAAACTGTTCGACGATAATCCCACCTTAGCCCGTCAGGTCTTTCAACTTATCAAGCAGCAAGAAAATCTGTTCACCGTTAATCGTGCTGAATCCGAAGTGATGTCGATTAACCAGGCGGCGGGTCGCCATGCGGTGCGCGTCAGTGAGGCCGTGTTTCGGCTAATCAGCGTGGCGCATGCCGTCAGTGTGTCGCCCGGCAGCGCGTTTAACTTCACTATCGGCCCGGTGGTGAAACGCTGGAAGATTGGTTTTCAGGGCCATGCCGTCCCTCCCGCTGATGAAATAGCCGCACTGCTGCCATTGACCGATGCGCACCAGGTAATCCTCAATGAGGAAGATCGTTCGGTGTTTCTGCAACAGCCGGGCATGGAGATCGATCTCGGGGCCATCGCCAAAGGTTATATCGCTGATGTGGTGCAGGCGTTTTTGCGCCAGCAGGGCGTGCCGCAGGCGCTGATCAATCTCGGGGGCAATGTGCAGACACTCGGCGCACCGCCGCATGAGCCACAAGGCTGGAGCATTGGCCTGAAAAAGCCGTTTGGACGCGAGGATGAACTGCTGGGCGTATTACAGGTGCAGGGTAAATCGGTGGTGACATCGGGGATTTACGAGCGCTATTTCGAACTGGACGGCAAGTGCTGGCACCATATCTTCGATCCACATACCGGCTATCCGCTGGATAACGAGTTGCTGAGCGTGACGGTGATTTCCGATCGCTCTCTGGATGGTGACATCTACACGACGTTGCTGTACGGCATGGGCGTGGAGCAGGGGCTGGCCTATCTGGCCAACCAGCCCGATCTGGATGCGGTGTTTGTGACGCGCGATCGACAGATCATCTGCTCTTCACCGCGCCACTTCCAGTTCCAGCAGCGCGATTTCGCCTGGCAGCTGCGTTACTGACAGTATTGCTGCAACAGCGAATGGTATTCCGGCTGTAAACGATAGCGATACACCGGACGGCCCGTTGCGCCGTAGTGAATGCTGGTGAACAGAATATTAATCTGTGCCAGCCAGATCAGATATTTACGGCATGACACGCGCGAAATATTCACTTCTGCCGCCAGCTCATCGGTGGAGAACTCATGGCCGGGATGGGCATCAATCCACTGACACAAGGTACGCAGCGTCTGCGGCGTTAAGCCTTTCGGCAAGCGCTTGTTGTCATGCTGCGTTGCCGGGTTGCCATGGATCAACAGATCAACATCAGACTGCTGATAATAGTGCTGATTATCCATTAACGACTTCTTCTGCTGCCAGCTGGTCAGCGCCTCTTCAAAACGCGGGAACTGGAACGGCTTGATCAGATAATCCACCACGCCGTAGTGCAGCGAGGTTTTGATGTTCTCGGCATCGGCAGCGGATGAAATGATGATCACCTCGACCGAACTCTGGGCTTTGCGCAGTTCCGGCAAAAGATCGAGGCCATTCTCCTGCTGCATATAGATATCCAGCAGCACCAAATCAATCGGGGTGTCGCTGTTGAACAGAATCTCTTTGGCTTGCTTCAGGGTTGAAGCGGTTCCACAGCAGTGGAAGCCCTGAACCTGACCGATAAACGAGCGGTTCAGTTCAGCGACCATGGCGTCATCATCGACCACTAACACATTGATCATGCGGATTGGTTTCCTCCATCCCAGGGAAGTTGTACTAAAAATTGGGTAAAGACGCCGGGTTCTGACTCAACGGTCACGCCGCCACCGAGGTTTTCCGTTTGCTGTTTCAGCAGGAACAGGCCCACGCCACGGTTCTCTCCTTTAGTGGAGAACCCTTTATCAAAAATTGTCGCGAGATTGGCCGGCTCAATGCCGGGGCCATCATCACTCACTTCACACGCCAGCCAGCCTTTTTGATAGTGCAGCATCACGTGGATCTCGCCTTCGGTCTGCTCGCTGAGCGCATCAATGGCGTTCTCCACCAGATTACCGACCACAGTGATCAGGGCTGCCATCTGGTCTTCGTTGCTGCTATCCGGCACAAAGCTGGCATCGCTGATGGTCAGGCGATGACCGCAATCCGAGGCGCGATTGATCTTGCTTAGCAGGAAACCGGCAATCACCGGTGACTTGATGCGATCCAGCAAATAGCCAATCTCAGTCTGGTAATTATTGGCGGTTTTCAAAATATACGCTTCCACCTGCGCATAGTTTTTCATGTGCAGCAGGCCGAGGATCACGTGCAGTTTGTTCATGAACTCGTGCGAGCGCTCCCGCAGCGCATCGACGTAGTTTACCATGCCCGTCAGACGCTGCATCAGTCGGCTGATTTCGGTCTTGTCCCTGAAAGTACAGACCGCACCAATAATACGTCCCTGGCTGCGCACCGGCACTGTATTGCACAACAGCAAACGTCCATTCACATTCAGCTCTTCATCACGACGCGCACGGCCGCTGTGCAGCACATCTCGCAGGTGTTGATTGATCACCGAGGCATCATCAATTCCCTCGTTATCGATCATGCCGCTGGACGACGGCTCATTGAGCAGGGTGCGCGCGGCCTGATTCACCAGCGTCACCTGCGCCTGATCGTCCATTGCCACCACGCCTTCTTTAACCGAGTTGAGAATCGCCTGACGCTGCTCAAACAGAGTGGAAATCTCGTAGGGTTCGAGGCCGAATAAGATGCGTTTCAGCACGCGCACCAGCACAAAGGTGCCAATCGCGCCCGCCAGCGTACCAATCAGGATGGTCCAGATAATGCTCCAGCGGCTTTCGTTGATCTGATCGGTGACGGCATCGAGGGAGATACCAATCGCCACTACACCGATCTGCCGATCCTCCGCGTTATACACCGGCGTGAAGACGCGCAGCGCTTTTGCCAGCGAACCTTTGTTCACCGAGACGTTTTCATGGCCGCGCAGGGCAGGCCCGATGTCCTCGCCGATAAAGTGCTTACCGACCAGTTCCGGATTGCGATGAGAATAGCGGATACCGTCCATATTGGTGACGGTAATAAACAGCAGATTGTTGCTCTCTTCCACGGCTTTCGCGATGGGCTGAATATTGGCATTGGCCACCGGCTGCGTCAGCGCCTGCTGAATCTCCGGCGATCTCGCCAGCGTGCGGGCCACCGCCATGGCCTTATCTTCCAGCTGGGCGCGGGTTGAGGCACCAATCTGGAAGAAATAGAACATGTGCACACTCAGCAGCACCAGTACGATCACCGCGCTGAGCATCAGCGTCACCAGTGTGTTGAGTTTCATCGGCCGCTTGCGCGCGGGGATTGCGGGTTGAGGCGTGGTCATCATCGCTCCCTGAAGAGAAGAGGGCGCTATTATGACGGTTAAATGCAAAAAGGTCGTCATAAATGACGACCTTTGATGGCGATGGATGCGGCGTTCAGCCGCCGCATCTCAAGGGCAGAATCAGCCCTGTTTCACGCGATTGGCAAAGCTCTTACGCAGCTTCTGCAATTTCGGTGGGATCACCGCCATGCAGTAACCGTTACGCTGACCGGCGCCATCCCAGTAATCCTGATGATAATCTTCCGCCGGGTACCACTCTTTCAGCGGTTCGATGGTGGTGACCACCGGCACGTTGAGATCGGCTTGCGCACGCGCAATCGCGGCAATCGCTTCGGCTTCCTGCTCTGGGGTCGCCGGGAAGATCGCTGAACGATACTGAGTACCGACATCGTTGCCCTGACGGTTCAACTGTGTTGGATCGTGCGTCGCAAAGCTGATGTCCAGCAGATCGCCGTATTTCACCTGCTCGGGATCGAAGCCGACGCGGATCGCTTCAGCATGGCCGGTGGCACCGCTGCACACCTGCTCATAGGTTGGGTTCGGGCGCTCCCCACCGGTATACCCACTTTCGACTGACTCCACGCCAATCACATCTTTGAACACTGCTTCGGTACACCAGAAACAGCCACCGGCGATCACCGCATATTCGGTTGCCATTGTTATTACTCCTGTCAGGTCGAAAGCGTTACTGTGAGGGCGCTCGAAGGCGAATTCAAGCCGCTTAAATTAACATTTCTGGCTTAAAATCATGGTGCTTGTCGAGCACGCTATGACTCATAACGGTAAAACGTCCTTCGCCAGTGTAGTGCAGCGTCGGCGGAAATTCCGGTTTATCGGCCACGTGCGCTTTGACGATTTCGAAAATAAAGAAGCTGTAGTTATTCACCATCGAGTCGTCATACAGCTGACACTCAAAGCTGGCGAAGCACTCATCGATCAGCGGCGCATTCACCACTTTTGCCGGTTCTGGCGTGAGGTGAAAGGCATCGAACTTATCGAGACGATCGCCATGGCAGTTCCCAATCGCCACCACGCTATCCACCCAATCCGCCGAGGGGATGTTCATCACGCACTGTCCGCTTTGCCGAATCAGCTCATGGCTGTAGTTGCCGTTGGCGATCATGCATCCCACCAGTGACGGCGAGAACTCCAGAATGGTGTGCCAGCCGAGCGCCATGATGTCGTGGTGATCTTCAAATTGAGAGCTCAGCAACACCACCGGACCAGGTTCCAGATACTTCCGCGCCTTGCTGACCGGAAAGTCGATTTTATGCAGGCGTTGACTCATCATGCGTCTCCTTATTTTTGCAGAGATAACGTAAGTGTAGATGCCAGGCTTTACTGGACCGGCATTTAACGGCATGGTAGAGCGTCATTTTATCTGGAGCTGGTCGATGGAATCTGCGTCTGTGTCCACATCTCGTCCTGTTTTGCATCTGCTGTGCGGCAAAATCGCTGCCGGAAAATCAACGCTGGCACATCAACTGGCCCAACAGACCGGTGCGGTGATTATCAGCGAAGACGCCTGGCTGGCGCATCTGTTCGCCGAAGAGATGCAGGATGTTGCGGACTACGTGCGCTGTGCGGGCAAGTTGCGTAATGCGATGACGCCACACCTGATCGCACTGTTACAGCGCGGTGTGTCAGTGGTGCTGGATTTCCCGGCGAATACCGTCGGCCAACGTCAGTGGATGAAGGCGGTGATCCAGAGTGCACAGGCGGAGCATCAACTGCACTTTATCGATGTGCCCGATGCGCTGTGCAAGAGCCGTTTGCATGCGCGTAATGCAGAAGGTGAGCATGACTTCGCGGCGACCGATGCGCAGTTCGAGGTGATCAGCAGCTACTTCGTCGCACCGCATGCGGATGAAGGATTTAATGTGGTGGTGCACGGTTAAGATGAGGATGGCTGGATTGATATTTGTGCCAGTCATCTTGTAACAACCCCTTCAAAAATTTCCGGCTATTTGTTGAGTTGATTAATAATTCTTTTGAGGGTGTTATAGGGGCCTTCAGGCATGATGACATTGCCATCGTTGCGTATATAAATGCGCTGAAATTTGAATCTTCGGTATTTCGCTATCTGAAGCTCATCATCATCTTGTTCAGTTTGCTGGTAATGGTACGTCTCCAGAACTGAATTAAGTCGCTTAAGCGAAGAGCTGACTTAATCCTCGGCCACGTAATATGGGTAAACCAAAAGCTTGCTGCAAGCCCGCGTAGCATACCGGTAAAGGCACCGGTGATATTGCCATGAGTTAATTGGGGTAATAGCCATTTCATCACGGCTGAAAAGCATAGCCCGGTGAGAATGAAAAAACGATCCTGAAGCTATCTTTTTGCCATTGCTTTAATCAGGCTAAGGCGGTGAAGCGGTATAATGTTGGTAAGCCAGCAACGATGCGGATTGGTGGGGAAGTTCCGCTATAAGAGAACAGCGGAAGTCACTAAAGTTCTTTCACGATGCCTCGCACTATTTATTCATACACAATTAAATGTGAACTGCGAATGACTCTGACGCCGAATATGATCCATGCATAATCAGGAATAAACGTCTTCAGGTTGGTTGATAGATCGACATTCCAGACACTACTCTCTGCTGGCCAGATATTGGGATGTATTTAATGAGTAACCAATTGATAACCTGAAGGTGGGGCTGATTTTTTTTGCTACATTTAAACTATTCATAACACCGCTGGATGAAAGGATACTCAGGCTTAGGTCACACCCTTACACATCGCTGTTAAGTTAAGTCACCTCCGCAGAGGCTGAAGCATCATATATTCCATTCACGTGAGCCAAATTCGCATGAGTAAAAAAAATCATCGCACAGTACCAGGTGTACACCCCTATGATGGACCGGCAGGTGGTTGGGGAGCACTTAAGGCAACCGCAATTGCCGTTAAAAACCAAATGGATACCTTAAAAGCGCCGCCCACTCTAATGCGCACTAATCAGCCCGAAGGGTTTGATTGCCCCGGCTGTGCCTGGCCGGATAAGGACCATGGCTCAACCTTCCAGTTCTGTGAAAATGGTGCTAAGGCGGTCACGTGGGAAGCGACTACCAAGCGCGTTACGCCAGCGTTTCTTGCCGAAAATACCGTAACGTCGCTACTGCAGCGTTCCGATTATGAGCTGGAGGGATACGGCAGGTTAACCACGCCGCTGCGCTATGATGCGGCAAGCGATACCTTCATCGAAGTCAGCTGGGAAGAGGCTTTTACGCACATTGCCAATAAGTTGGCAGTTCTGCAGCCTGATGAAGTTGAGTTCTACACCTCCGGTCGCGCATCAAACGAGGCGGCCTATTTGTTCCAGCTGTTTGCCAGGGAGTATGGCACCAACAATTTTCCCGATTGTTCAAATATGTGCCACGAGGCAACTAGCGTAGGTTTACCTCAGTCGATTGGGATCGGTAAGGGCACGGTGTCACTGGACGACTTCGATAGTGCAGAGCTTATTCTTTCTATGGGCCATAACCCAGGAACAAATCATCCGCGAATGATGGGGACGCTGCACGAGCTGGCGCGCCGTAACGTACCGATTATCGTGTTTAATCCGCTGCGCGAACGCGCGCTTGAACGCTTTGCCGATCCGCAGAATGTCCTGGAGATGGCGACCAACAGCTCAACCGACATTGCGTCAACATATTATTTAGTCCGCGCCGGTGGCGATTCGGCTGCGCTTAAGGGCATTGCCAAAGCGGTGCTGGCGATTGAGGCTGAAACCGGTACAGCACTTGATCATAAGTTTATCCGCGATCACACGGAAGGGTTTGAGCGCTTCGCGGAGGACATTGAAGCCACATGCTGGGTATCCATCGAGCAAGACTCTGGCCTGAAGCAGGCGGATCTGAGGCGCGTTGCTGAAGCTTACGTCAAATCGAATGCCACTATCCTGACATATGGTATGGGCATTACACAGCACAACCGTGGTACAGATAATGTGCGCCTGTTAGTCAATCTGCTGCTAATGCGAGGCAACATAGGCAAGCCCGGTGCAGGCGTGTGTCCGTTACGAGGCCACTCCAACGTGCAGGGTAACCGCACCGTGGGAATTACTGAGAAACCGTCGTCCGATTTTCTCAATAAGCTGGAAAAGGTTTTTGGATTTACACCACCGTCGCATCATGGTCATGATGCGGTGCAGGCGATGAAAGCGATAGTCGATAATCAAGCGAAGGCGCTCATTTGCCTGGGAGGAAATTTTGCCGTAGCGCTGCCCGATTCAGACGTTACCTTCCCGGCGATGCGTGAACTTGAGCTAAGTGTTCATATCGCAACTAAGTTGAACCGCACTCATCTTCTGACTGGGAAAGAGACACTATTGCTGCCGTGCCTCGGCCGCACCGAACGGGATGAGCAGTCTGGGCATCGCCAGTCGGTCACTGTTGAAGATTCCATGTCGATGGTACACGCCTCCTCCGGAAAGTTGAAGCCAGCGTCGCCACTGCTGCGTTCTGAGCCGGCCATTGTTGCCGGGATGGCCATTGCGGCTCTCCCGCGAACGCGGGTTAACTGGAACGAGTTGATTGCCGATTACGATCACATCCGCGACTTGATCGAAAAAACCATTCCCGGATTCGATGATTACAACGCCCGCATTCGCGAACCCGGTGGGTTTCAAATGCCACTACCACCGCGTGATCGCATCTGGCCGACCTCAAGCGGTAAAGCGATGTTTTCGCTTTTTCAAGGCACGCATGAGGACTTGTCAGTGCCGGGCGACGACGTGCTACGTCTGATAACGCTTCGCAGTCACGATCAATACAATACGACGATATACGCAATGGATGATCGCTACCGCGGAGTATTTGGCCGCCGTGACGTACTGTTTATGTGTGACTTTGATCTTGAACGTCTGGGGCTTGAGCACGGGGATGTTGTGGATCTGGAATCAGCAGTGCCAGGATACCGTATGCGTCTGGAATCCATGACGGTAATTCGCTATGCCATCTCACCGGGATCGATTGGTGCCTACTATCCGGAGGCTAACGTTCTGATCCCTCTGGATTACATCGACAGGGAGAGCGGTACGCCGTCGTATAAATCTGCTCCAGTTCGTATCACGCTGCGGTCACGCGACGTTGTCACTCCGCAGGCCGTAGCATCCCAATAAAGTAAAAATGAGGCAGGCTTGCCTGCCTTTTTATTGCTATAACCGTGGCTAAAGGGCGCTACTCTGAAACGTTCGAGGTCTGGTATGAGCGAGCAACCAACATTTACTGATAACGACCAAATATTCTCATCATTTAGAACATCACTTTAGAAGCGAACACCATACCTTGTTGTCTCGGTGGCGATTCCTCTTTTTACCTACTGTGCTCCCCATGTCACTGTCGCTTGCAACTCGCTTTTTATTTTGTATTATTAAGTACAAAAATAAACAGCGAGTAAAAACTATGGTTTCTGTAACACGCGGGCGACCGCCGAAATACTCAAGAGATGATGCGCTCAACAAGGCCATGCACGTGTTCTGGCGCAACAGCTACGAAGGCACTTCACTGGATGATCTCAGCAAAGCGACAGGGATGAATCGTCCCAGTTTGTATAACGCCTTTGGTGATAAAGAGTGTCTTTTCTGGTCTGCGGTTGAATGGTATCTCACCCATGAAGGCAGCCTGACGCAACATTGGCTGGCAAGCGATGGGCCTGTTGCAGAAACGTTCAGCAAACTGCTGAACGGTTACATCGAGCTTTTCAGCCAGCCGGATTCCGGGCGAGGATGCATGGTTGTTCTGGGAGCCATTAACTGCCGCCCGGAACATCAACATCTGTCCGACAAACTGAGTGCGCTGCGCCGTAGTACGCACGCGCAGGCTACAGCATTTCTACAAAGAGCAGCGGCACGCGGCGAGTTGAAAGCCGAAGCCCATCCAGAAGCCCTGGCTGAGTTTTTTATGGCGATTTTTAACGGGTTGTCAATACAGGCTCGTGACGGCAGCACACCGGAGCAAATGCATCATATTGTCGAGCAGGCTTCGCGCCTGTTCGAAAGCTGGACAGATAACACGAGTAAACATCATGATTGACACATTATTTCCAGGCTTTGAAGAGTGTTTCATTGAGCATCCGAAAGGTCGTTTTTATGCACGTATCGGCGGCGCCAATACCTCTCCTGCCTTGGTTCTGTTGCATGGTTTTCCAGAAACGCATGCTTCATGGCACCACATTGCGCCAGCCCTGGCGCAATCACACCGTGTGATCTGCCTCGATTTGAAAGGCTATGGTCGCTCCTGCGTATTACCTGGCGATGCGGCGCATGAGGAGTATGCAAAACGCACGATGGCTCAGGAAGTGGTAGAGGTAATGGCGACACTGGGGCATCAACGCTTTAGCGTCGCAGGGCACGATCGCGGCGCGTTAATCGCCTATCGCATCGCCCTGAACTGGCCGGAGAAAGTCGCAAAACTGGTACTGCTCGATAATCTGCCGGTATCAAAGGTATGGGAGATAATGGATGATAATCCACTTGCCACACCCCACTGGCGCACTTTCGCTCTGCCGGTTGGCGCTCCGGAGCAATGCATGACGCAGACGCACCTTGAGGAAATATTGCGCGTGCATACGGCCGATGGTTCCCTGAACTGTTTTACGAATGAAGTACTGGAAGATTTCCGCCGTAGCTGGCGCGAGCCGGAACGTGTACATGCCTTTTGCGAAGATTACCGCGCCGGGGCCTGGCAGGATGTAGAAGATGATCGCCGTGATTTAGCCGCCGGGAAAACCATCATTGCACCTACCCTGGTGCTATGGGGGGAAGTTTTCCTTGGCAGACTCGCCGAATCCCCGCTGGCAAGCTGGCAGAGTACTTTTATTCCTCATGCGCAGGGAGTGGAAGTCGCCGGCGGCCACTTCAATGCGGAAGAAAATCCGCAGGAAACGCTGCGTGCTTTACAGGCATTTCTTTGCTAAACCCGTAAATGATCTCCGAAACAATGCCGGAGATCTGACTGCTACCTTCCGGCAGGGGCTGAAAAGTATCCCTGCAACAGCGAGGGTATTTTCTCTGCCGTAGCTATCGCACTTTCCTGCGGCAATAGCACGGCAGGTTTAAAACGAGCGCAATCCTGGTTTGACATGCCAGGCTACCTACTAGTAGATTGACTGTAAGCGTTCGCGTAATTTTGAAGGTTATCCCGTTATCGCACGCGAAAGGTGATGGGATGAGCATTAACTCCAACTACTGCCATGTTGAGTATATTCATGCACAAATGTTCTCTTACAGTCAGTCAGACAATAGTGCGCCTGGCGCTTATTGCTGTGATCCCTCTGCTGCTGATTGCCCTGTTCCTGTGGGCTGGCGGATGGCTGGAGACCAGCCGGCTGACATCGGACAAACTGGTGGCGACTTTAGAAAAATCTGGCGGTCACCATCCGGGCTATCGCCGCAATCATGCTAAAGGCGTCTGTATCCTGGGTGATTTTGCTGCTAACGGTAACGCCAGTTTCCTTTCACGTGCGGCGCTGTTCGCACCGGGCGACACGGCTGTGACAGGCCGTTTCGCTATCGCGGGCGGCAATCCAAATGCGCCTGATTATGCGGTACCGGTACGCAGTATGGCGCTGGCGTTTTATCAGAAAAACGGAGAGCAGTGGCGTACCGGTATGAATGCGATGCCGTTTTTCCCGGTGCAAAGCATACAGGGATTTTACGATCTTCAGATAGCCTCGCTGCCGGACGCACAAACCGGTAAACGCGACCCTGCCAGAATGCAGGCTTTTGTACGGCAGCATCCGGAGATAAAACCTTTCTTCGCCTGGGCAAAGCAATATGTGCCTTCTTCGGGCTGGACCCGCGATCGCTTTAACAGCCTGAACGCATTTAATTTTATTGATCCAGAAGGACACGCACATCTGGTGCGCTGGAGTATGGTGCCGCACGCTGACTATCAGCCGCTGGATGAAAAAGAGAAAGAAAACACTGATTTCCTGCAGCGCGACCTTCAGCAGCGGCTGGCGCAGGGGCCACAGAAATGGGATCTGATTATCACCGTCGCGGGTCCGCATGATAAAAGCAATGACGCATCAATTGACTGGCCAGCCGATCGTCAGAAGATCAATGCCGGCACGCTGACCATTAACAAAATGACACCACAGCAGCAGGGCGCCTGTAATGACATTAATTTTGACCCGCTGATTTTACCGGATGGCATTACTGCATCGGATGACCCGCTTCTGAATGCCCGATCATCTGCTTACGCCAAATCTTACAACGCACGCACTCATGAACAGGCGGAAACTCACTGATGAAACAGCATAATAGTTTTCACCCGGCACTGCGGGTCATCCACTGGCTGATGGCGGCGGCGATGATGGCCATGTTGTTTATTGGCGTCGCGATGGTTTCTACGGTTTCGTCCTTGCACGGCCTGCTGGTTGCGATCCATAAGCCGCTGGGCCTGATGATTTTAGTTCTGGTCATCGTGCGGATCTGGCTGCGGTTCACCACCGCGACGCCTGCACTTCCGGCCACGCTGCCGGGCTGGCAGAAAGCATTAGCGCACCTCTCCCATTGGGCGCTGTATGCCATGATGCTGGCTCAGCCTCTGCTCGGCTGGGCGATGCTGTCGGCGGCGGGCTATCCAGTCACGCTGGGTCATCTGGTGCTGCCGCCCATTATTCCGGTCAGCAACGACACCTGGGCGCTGCTGCGGCCGCTTCACAGCTGGGTAGCACTGGCGCTGTTCGTGACTGTCCTTTTACATCTTGCCGCCGCGCTGTTTCACGCGTTGATTTTACGCGATGGAGTATTCGCCAGTATGACGGGTATTCGTAAACGCCCCACGCCAGGCGCGCTTGATAACCCGGCTGACGGTCAGTAGGTTCAGGGCCGTTTTGAGATTTGCCGCGATTTTATTTTTGCTGCCGGAGCCTGGATGAGTACAGAACGTTCACAGAAAGCCGAAGAAATTATGCACCATACCCGGGAACTGCTCACCGCCGGTGGATATAACAGCTTCAGCTATGCCGATTTAGCGGAACGGGTTCAGATTCGCAAGTCCAGTATTCATCACCATTTCCCCGGTAAAGCGGATTTGGTTCAGGCGGTCGTCAGTGACTATCGTCAGCAGGCACAGGCAGGAATGGCGGCCACCAGTCAGCGCTTCGCCGGGGATGCGCTGGGTGAAATTAACAGCTATGTGAACTTCTGGGCGACCTGCATAAAAGAGAACAATTCCCCTTTCTGTATTTGTGTGACGCTGGCTGTCGAATTACCGGTCTTGCCCAAAGAAGTGGCTCAGGAAGTCAGTGGTCATTTTGCCGATCTCACGGACTGGCTCACTGGCGTGCTGGGTAGAGGTGAGAAGAGCGGCATATTTACCCTGCGGGAAAGCACAGCCGCTGAGGCTAAATCGCTTATGGCGACGGTACATGGTGCCATTATCTCTGCGCGTGCTTTTAATAACGCTGACGTATTTTTAGAAATTGTGAAACCGGCCATCGGAAGATTGGTGAAATCCCGCTGAGTCAATGCAGATAAGGTGTTATCTCGCGGATTTTAAAGGCGGTCTGACCGGTTTTATTCCGTCAGCAGCCTGACGCGCTGGCTTATTAAAACGCGAAACAGCAGGGCAGTTACGGCGAACGGATTTCGTGACGATCACAATGAGCGATTAAACGCCTCTGATGAAAGAGGGAACGGTTAGCTGGTGTGATCGTCACTTTTATACCTACCTTCTAATAGGTCGTTTTATCGGTGTTTGTACGGTAAGGATTTAAGTTCGCTTCACGAAAGTTAACGATTAAGGAAATACCCTATTGAAGGCTATTTCACTGCACCCTTACTCAGACGGAGAGGTTACAGATGACGACTATTCGAGCCCTGCCTTCCATGGCAGATTTTGCAGCATTGAATACTGCAAGGATGAACGATCGGTTCCCCGATCCCATTGCCTCTGGTTTTCAGTCTCAGTTGCAGATGCAGGTCCGGCTTTCGCGCTCTGAAGCCTTAAAGGAGCCCGTCGTGCATAAACAGCCTGTCACTGTACCTCCACGCCGGGCAGATATTGACTCGATGCTCGCACAACTGATCGCCAGCAAAAAACTGTTATTACAGCCAGCCCGAACAGTTTCAGTTTCTGCAAAAGCCATCAGGGAAACTTTGACCGAATACAACCTGACTGATAACGCCTTCAGTGAAGCCTCTGACGTCAATAATAGTGAGTCGGTTCAGCAGGCCGATTCGGGATTATGTGAAAAAATAAACAGAAAACATCCTGAATTAAGATGTGATTCCTGCTGTTATTCGCTGGTTTCAGATCCTCCCGTTGCCTACCCGCAACCTTTACCGGCAGTGGCTATGGCACCATCAACTCTTTATATCTGGATCGCACCTGAATTTGTCCGGGCGCCGGTGCCTTTTTACCGCGGCCATCCATTGCGTATACGCCGGCTTCGTCAGTTAAACCAGACGGGTTATCGCCAGGCGGGCCGTTGCTGAAACTAAGGGCAGTCATTAAATCAGAGAATAGACTTTTAACGATGGCTTTAACGGGCGGGTCATCCTGTTAATTCAGGGGCTATTTCCTTGAATAAAATTTCCGGAAATACATTTCCCGGCAAATTTAGTGCCTGTTTATTTTACCATCCAACGAGATGAATATCTTATTAAATCAGCTGATTACTATCATCTGAATGGTCTTTAATAATCAATATATACCTGGAGAGTCATCATGCAAACCAACACATCACTATCTGCCAATGCTCAGAATCAATGGCTTCACTCTTACTACTATATTCGTGCGGCGGGATCGCTTATCTGGATTGCCCTTGCGGTACTGATAGGCAAAAACAATCCTGCTATTGGTGCTGTTCTGCTTGTTCTCTATCCGGCATGGGATGCTATTGCGAATTATTTAGATGCCAGTAAATCCGGCGGATTATCAGTTAATCCCCCTCAGAAATTTAACTTTATCGTCAGTCTTATTGTCGCCGCCGCTATTATCTGGGCGCTTTCTATCAGTATGAATGCCACCATTAAAGTCTTTGGGCTGTGGGCCATATTTTCAGGTGTACTGCAGCTCTCGGCGTCCATTCGTCGCTGGAAACAGGCTAATGGACAGTGGGCGATGATTTTAAGCGGCGCGCAATCTGCACTAGCGGGTGTCTTTATGTTTAAACAGGCGAGCAGTGATATGGCTCTGGATGTGACCACGGTTGCACCTTACGCGGCTTTTGGCGTCTTCTATTTCCTGATTTCGGCCATTACCCTGACGATTAGAAAGAGTCGTGGAAATAAGGCTCACTGCTGAACCATAAAACCGGCGGTTTAACCGTCACTCATTATCGGGCGGCTAATCGCATTTCGCCCTCAGCCAGCCCCACTTCTAAATCAGGTTAATGTCAGAGGTGAACCGATGTATTCCCATGATCATCAGGCAGATCTCTTATCGTATCGGCTGACGATTGATAATCTCGATGCTGCGCTTATTCATATCCTTGCAGAACGTTTCCGCTGCACGCATAAAGTGGGTGAGCTCAAAGCCGCACATCATCTGCCTGACATCGACAAAGGTAGAGAGGCCCAGCAGTTCAACCGATTCAGAGAAATCGGGCAGAGTGCAGGTCTTGACGCAAATTTTGTGGAAGGGTTTATGCGTACAATTATTGATGAGGCGGTCCGCAGGCACGGGGAGGTGAAAGCATCTCTCAGGATCAGACCTGCCTGAGAACCGGCGACCTGAGCGTCATGACGCTCAGGTCAGCATCCTGTCTGCAATATCCAGCAGGGCGCGCAGGCGGTCCATATGACGCAGATCCTGATGGTAACCGACCCAGATATCCCGTGAAGGTGGAAAATCCGGCGTTGCTATGCGCTGCAGGCCGGGTGTGGTATCGCCCAGCGGTTGAGGCAGTACGGCGATGCCCATTCCCTGCAGGCACATCTGTGCCTGCACGGCACGGCTTGTGCTTTTAAAGGCGGGTCGTGACTGCGGAAACCTCTCCAGCAACCAGGCGACGTCAGGAAAGTGTGACTGTCCGGTATTCATCAGGATCAAGCCTACCGATGAGGGCGCTGTCAGCAGCGCTTGTGCCGTTTCTGGCGTCCCGTAAAGCGCGTAGGGCACACTCATCAGGCGGCGCTGGACGATATCCGGATCGGTGAAGGGAACGATGCGAAACGCGACGTCGGCATCACGGCGCGACAGATCGAGCAGGCGGAAACTGGCAATCACCTCTGGCACAATTGCCGGATGACGGCGCGTCAGTTCACTCAGCACGGGCGCCAGCACAGTGTTAGTCAACCATTCTGCGGCGGATATGCGCAGTATTCCTTCAAGACGGTCGTGATTACCCGCCAGACGCCGCTCCAATGCCAGCGCGGAATTTTCCATTGCCTCTGCCAGTTTCATGACGCCGTCACCGGCATCGGTCAATACCAGCCCCTCTTTTGTGCGGCGGAACAGCGCCTGCTGCGCCTCATCCTCCAGTGCTTTGATACGGCGTCCGACCGTCGGATGACTTACGCCCAGACTCAACGCCGCCTTGCCGAACGAGCCGTTACGGATGACGGCAAGAAAGACCTGAACATCTCCCCACTCCATACGCTGAACCTACTGTTCAAAAATGAACGTCCAATATACAAAAGTGTCAGTTCTCAAACAACTTTGCAGGTATCACCATAGGTTCTTTCACTCCGCCGCCTCAGACGGCCCTTACAGGAAGCGAAAGTATGAACAGACTCCAGGGCAAAGTTGCCCTCGTTACCGGTGGTTCAAAAGGTATAGGCGCAGGCATAGCCCGCCAGCTGGCGGCTGACGGTGCAGACGTTGTCGTCAATTACGTCTCAGACAGAAACGGGGCAGATAAGGTGGTTGCGGCGATTGAAGCCGCTGGCGGAAAGGCAATGGCCGTCGCGGCGGATGTCACCCGCCAGTCAGAGGTTGAGTCACTCATTAATAACACCCTCGAACTTTTCGGACGGCTGGACATTGTGGTGAACAACGCCGGGGTTTATCAGTTTGCCCGCATCGAGGAAAGCACCGAGGCGCTCTACCGCAGGCAATTCGATATTAATGTTCTGGGCCCGTTACTGGTCAGCGCCGCAGCCGTGCCGCACCTGGGTAAAGGCAGCAGCATCATCAACATCAGTTCGTTCGTCACCCGTGTTTTTCTTGCTGACAGCGCCATCTATAGCGGGGCCAAAGGCGCGATCGACGCCATTACCGGTGTGCTTTCCAAAGAGCTGGGTCCCCGGCAAATCCGCGTCAATGCGGTCAATCCCGGCCTAATCGAAACCGAAGGAAGCCATAGCGCAGGTGCGATGCACTCAGATTTCCAGAGATGGAATGAGGAGCAGACGCCGCTCGGCCGCATCGGGCAGGTGAAGGATGTTGCAACGATCGTCTCCTTTCTCGCCTCAGACGAGGCGGCATGGATCAGCGGCGAGGTGATCCTCGCCTCCGGCGGCATGCGCTGACCGGTTCGGCGTGACGTTTCAGCGAGGCGGCAGCCCCGCGAACGAAACATTCCTGATTACCACGCCTCCTTTAACTGGGGCACCGTTCCATAAGGAGTGATCTATGTCGGCACATAGCATCCCGCAAGCTGAGCCGCGCCGCTGGGCGATGTTTGTTATTTTACTGGTAGGGGCATTTTTGCCGCCGCTCGATTTCTTTATTGTTAACGTGGCGCTGCCAGCTATTCAGAATGAACTGAGCACCACTTCCTCGGCGGAACAGCTGATTATTTCATCCTATGCTGCTGTTTATGCCGTGACCCTGATCACAGGCGGCCGGCTGGGTGATATTTACGGTCGCGGAAAAATGTTCTTTATCGGGCTGATTGGTTTTGCCGCGGCATCGTTGCTGTGCGGTTTTGCCGGGTCATCCTGGGGACTGATAGCCGGACGGATATTACAGGGCGCGACGGCCGCCATCATGGCCCCTCAGGCGTTGGCTTCCGTACAGGCCATTTTTCCCGAAGCGGAGAGACCCTTAGCACTGAGTATCTATGGCGCCGTGTTTGGTCTGGCCTCTGTGATCGGACAGGTGCTGGGTGGGCTCCTGATTTCAGCAGATCTGTTTCACCTGGGATGGCGGGCGATTTTTTTGGTTAACCTGCCGGTGGCGCTGCTGGTCGTTCTTTTTGGTCTGCCGCTGCTGAAAGAGACGCGGGCGCGGGCGGCTCAGCGGCTTGATCCTGTTGGCACACTGCTGGCCACATTAACGCTGAGCACGCTGATCGTGCCGCTGATCGAAGGGCGTGAAGCAGGATGGCCCTGGTGGGCGTGGATGTTATTTCTTACTTTCCCGCTGCTGGCCGCGCTGTTATGGCGCTATGAGAAACAGCTCAGCCAAAAGGGCGGATCGCCACTGCTTGAGCCGGACGTATTACGCGCTCCCGGGTTGGGGCAGGGTCTGATTATTGTTTTACTGTTTTATTCCATCGGCACCTTCTTCCTTCTGTTTTCTGTCTATCTGCAGGGTGCACTGCATGTCAATGCGCTGAGCGCAGGCACGGTTTTCCTGCCGTTTGGCGTGGGTTTTCTGATCGGTCCGTTACTGACGCCCTGGCTGAGGCGATTTACCGGTAATTACCTGAGCGCAATCGGGATGGGATGTGAAACCCTAGGGCTGGCGGGCATGGCAGGATTGATTGCCATGACGCTGACGGGCAAACCTCCCGCCATGCTGCCGCTCGCCGCGCTGCTTTTTGTGACCGGGATGGGTCAGGGACTGGCAATGCCAACCCTGGTGCGGATGGTCACCGGCCAGGTTGCGCCACCGTTTTCAGGCATGATTGCGGGAATAACCAGCGCCGCCTTACAGATCAGCACGGCGCTTAGCGTCGCCGTGATTGGCGGTATTTTTTACAGCATGCTGGGCAACAGTCACAGCGGCGCAGCCATTACCCATGCATTTATCGTTGCGCTTCTCATCATGGCCGCCTGCCTGGCTATCGGGGCGGCACTGAGTACCCGGCTTATCCTGCACGGCTCGGATCGCTCCGCGAGCGCGGCCCGTATATCCCAACGGTAACACAACAGGTTCAGCTGGCTGCGATGCAGCAGCCAGCAGATATACTCTCTGTTATCGCTAAAGTGGTGCACCGCCTCTGAATCGGAATCTGATCGCTTCTTCAGTCCGGAACGCCAGAAGGGCGGCCGTCTATTTCAGCAGTCATCGGTTGAACGCGTAAGATCTTCCAGCCGAACAATCTCCTGACTCAGGGCCGCCAGTTTTTAACGGACTAACTCCAGGGCATCAGCGCCTCACTAGCGTTGCCGGGTAAGGCGTTTCCATGTCGCCTTTTAACAAACTGAAACAACGCCTAACGTGAATAGCAAAGGCAAAATCATCAGCCATACCCTTGTACACCGAGAAAAACAGGTTTATGCGATTTTTGGCGGGCTGACATTTTGGCAGTTTATTGAGAAGCGTGAGCGGGAAATCGCGCAGGATCAACCGCCGAAGGTTTGCTGTGGTTATCAGTTCCTGCCGGGATTCGCTTATGGGCATGGATTACGGATGATCGTTGATGCTGAGACATTGAGCCAGCAGGTTATCGAAGCAGCGGTTACGAATTTTTTGCAATGGGTGAAAGCGGAGTAGCGGGTAACTTAATGGGGTACGGTGTGACTGCCAAAGCCAAAGCCAAAGCCAAAGCCAAAGCCAAAGCCAAAGCCTGAGCATGCGGCATAGGCACTGGCCATCAGTGCTTTCTATATCTCATTGAAATGACAGATATATGGATAAACTCTTTCGTTAAGTTTGTTAACCTGGGCGTTATTTTATCTCTGAATATCAATGGCATAACGATGTGCTTAGTCTTTATCAACACTTTACCAATTGAAGTATGCCCAACGTTCCTCTTCCCCGGGCGTCATCCCGACCACGATTTTTAATGCGTTGAGTAACAGATCGATTTGCAGGGGATCAGAGGCCTTCTGCACTTCAGTGATCAATTGCAAAATCACGGCACCGTTGGTGACTCTCACCCCACGTTGAGTGATTTCACTCGCGGCTGCTTCAATCACAACGGTTTCAGCAGTTGCTTTGTCGCGAAGCGCATCTAAGTGCAGGAAAGACTTCGCGCTATTGGTTGACTGTTGTGTGCTCTGATACATGATTTTATCCCTTATGTCCGCTACTCAGGCGTCACTATGGTCATGCTGTAACATATAACAATCGCAATCTATTGGTAGAGTGCGGATTTTGTACAGGGTGGCATTTCGACTGATGTCGAAATCACATATGAAATAAATTTAGCGCACTTTGTCAAAATTGGGAGGGCGGAGATCACCAAACATAGTTCTGCCATCGTCTATAAATCTTAATAGACCAATTTATGCTCAAAGGCATCTTCGGTGTTTACGGCTTTTTATGCGGGTATGCCTTGGGTTGAGTGTGCTACCAACTCATGCTTGATAACTCTGTTGCTTCGTCAGCGGAGTAGAGGAAGAAATATTCTGGCAAATCATTTTGAGAGTGTCGTCCCTGACAGTGTCTCCGGCCGGTGTACACTCACGTGTAACCGATGAGGTCATCCGCTTCGTCGTCTTCCGGCCGGAACCGGATTACGTCCTTTGGCTTCAGTTCATATATCGTTAATTCAGTTCATTGTTCAGGCCAACTAAGGTCTGCAAATAAGGTATTTGCTCCTCGGCGACTGAAGGTGACTCAAAGCTCATTAACCAGTTTCTGGCCTTAGCGATTTGAGTCAATCGGTCAATATTATTCTCTGATTTAGACATCAAACCAAGCTGTGAAAAAAGGTTTGCAACACTGATTTCCTTTCGACATAAAGCAAGGCTTAATGCGGCTTCACCAATGATAATATGGCTTTCTTCATGATCTTGAAATAACACTGAAAATCCTCCATCAGATCGAATTAATGACAACCTCAATTTAAACTTAGAAGCTATTTTCAATATTGCATTACGACTCGTCTTAATAACGTTATGGTGTGGATTTTTATGATCAATAAAAGCGAAGCCTTTAGATATTCAATCTGGAATTTCCATCATGCGAAATGGAGGTTGTTCGTTTTTAATACAGTGTGAGGCACTGGCTTTAATGATTTTATAAAAAACGAATTATTTATGTGGGGAAAGTGCCTATTCATCAAAAGGTTAACACACCCTTTCACAGGCTAATCGAATAGTTTTATTCGCTCCCGCTAGAGAATCATCTAGCTATCTAACGACATCGGCTTTTCCCCACCCGGCGGCAAACCAAACATGCCTCGCACCCAATTAAGAAACGCGCCATAAGGCCTGCCCAAAAATAGCATCATCAACGCAGCACCTAGCGTACCGCGCACTAAACCACTTCCCGACGCACCGCTAAAAGCAATGATCGCCGCATAGATCGGCACCTGGAAACTCACCAGCGCGATACTGTCCCACAGCAGCTTTGAAACCCGGCCCGACCCCGCACGCCGCATCACCCAATCACGCCACAAGCCGTAAGGGCGGGCAACCGGCACCATCAAAACGGCACCAATCAAACGGGCATGCAGAACTTGATCCCACGCCATGCCGGCGATCCATCGTTCATTAATCACGCCCGTCGTGGTGAAAAATAAAATCAGTGCAGTGGTATCCGCAATAAAGGCCGTTCGGCGCATGCTCTGGTCTTGAGGTTGAGGCAAAGTGCATTTCCTATATGAAGTCGTGAGAAAACAGTTGTTCAACTTTGTGGCGAACCCTCATTTCACCCTAGCCCAAAACCATCGCAGCACATCCATCTCACCGTTAAAACCACCCAAAATTAAATCTCCTTTCCTGCCAACTGCTTTGCATCATCCCGAAGGATCCCGCTTGATCAAACAGCCCGATCAGTAATACTGTATTTATATACAGTATATTTTCGAAGGCCATCATTATGGTGTTTTATCAACCGGCGGAACTCCGCGCCATCCTCAGTTTGCCCTTGTTTATCAGTCGTGTGCCGTGTGGTTTTCCGTCACCGGCGCAGGACTACGTTGAGCAGCGTATTGACCTCAATGACCTCTGCGTCACACATCCCAGCGCTACTTACTTCATCAAAGTCAGCGGTGACTCGATGATCGAAGGCGGAATCAGCGACGGCGATATGCTGATCGTCGATAGTGCGGAGAAACCCGAGCAGGGTGATGTGGTGGTGGCGGCCATCTCGGGGGAGTTCACGGTGAAGCAGCTGATGCTGAAGCCCTGTCTGCACCTCAAACCGATGAATGCGGCGCACGCCATCATTCCCATTCCCGACCCGGATCAGTTTGAGATCTTCGGTGTCGTTAAACATGTCATCAAGACGCTGAGAAGGTGATGTTTGCGCTGGTGGATGTGAACTCATTCTATGCCTCGTGCGAGACGGTGTTCAGGCCGGATCTCAAAGGCAAGCCGGTGATTGTGTTAAGCAACAACGATGGCTGTGTCATCGCACGTTCGGCCGAGGCCAAGAAGCTGAATATCGGCATGGGCGGCCCCTATTTCAAAATCAAAGATGTGTTGCGTCGCCATAACGTGCATGTATTCAGCTCTAACTATGCGCTCTACGCCGACATGAGTCTGCGCGTGATGACGATACTGGAAGAGATGGCGCCCGCCGTTGAGATCTACTCCATTGATGAGGCGTTTATGAACCTCACGGGCGTGCGGAATTGCCGCGTGCTGGAAGAGTTCGGACGGGAAATCCAGCAGCGGGTGAAACGCGAAACGCATCTGGCGGTGGGGGTGGGGATCGCGCCCACCAAAACCCTGGCCAAGCTGGCCAACCATGCCGCTAAGAAATGGAGTAAAACCGGCGGCGTGCTGGATCTCTCCAACCTTGAGCGGCAAAAGAAGTTAATGGCGTTAGTCGATGTGGCCGATGTGTGGGGCGTAGGGCGTCGCATCAGCAAAAAGCTGAATGCCATGGGCATCAATACCGCGCTGGATTTGTCGGAGCAGAGCACCTGGGTGATCCGCAAGCACTTCAATGTGGTACTGGAGCGCACCGTGCGCGAGCTGCGCGGTGAGCCCTGTCTCGAACTGGAAGAGTTTGCGCCCGTGAAGCAGCAGATTGTCTGCTCACGCTCGTTTGCGGGACGCATCACGGAGTACGCCGACATGCGTGAAGCGGTGTGCAACTATGCTGTGCGCGCCGCCGAAAAATTGCGGGGCGAGCGGCAGTACTGTCGACAGATCGGCGTGTTTATTCGCACCAGCCCGCATGCGGAGGGGGAAATTTTTTACGGTAATCAGGCAATCATTAAAGTGCTGACGCCCACCAACGACAGCCGCGATATTATCCGTGTGGCCACCGAGGCGCTGGATCGCATCTGGCGGGAAGGGCGCCGCTATATGAAAGCAGGGGTGATGTTAGGTGACTTCTTCAGTCAGGGCGTGGCGCAACTCAATTTGTTTGATGACATCCAGCCGCAGGCGAATAGTGAAATGCTGATGCGGGTGATCGATGGCATAAATCAAAGCGGGAAAGGGAAGCTATGGTTCGCCGGGCAGGGAATCCAAAAATCCTGGGCGATGAAGCGTGAGATGTTGTCTCCAGCGTATACCACCCGATACGCAGATCTCCCGGTAGCGAAGTGAATAGGGGTTAGCGCATAACATGAGCCACCGCTTTTCACCGAGCGTTAGGAAATGGCTGAATATGCCCGTATACCTCTGCGATAAGCCGACAAAATGGCAATCCATGCCATACTTGGCAAGGCCGATTTTTCACGATGTCGCGGGGGAAAAGAGATGCGTTCAGTGGTGATTAGCGCAGTTGTCGCAGTAGCGGGTGGGGTATGCGGTGCCTTACTCAGCCAAAATGAAACCCTCTTTGCCGCGAAAGTGAGTGCCCCACCTTCCGATCCCGCCATCAACTGGACCACGCCAGCCATCGCCGGTTACGGCAAAGTGCACTATGACGCCAGCAGCGCATTCCAGCCCAGCAGTGCGCTGAGTAACAAAGTGGTTTTTAAAGTCAGCCGTGGCGCGGAAGAACGCAGTCAGGTTAATCCGGCGCTGGAGCATGTGGCACAAGTGGTGAATACCTATGTGGCGGCCGGTGTGCCGGCAAAGCAGTTAAAATTTGTCGTGGCGGTGAATGGCGAAGCGACGCCCGCGATGCTGGAAAACACCCGCTTTCGACAGCTGTTTGGTGTGGATAATCCCAACCTTGCGCTGATATCGGCGCTGGAGCAGCAGGGCGTCAAAGTCACGGTGTGCGATCAGGCTCTGGCCTGGCATCATTACGAACCACAATGGATCGCAGACTCGGTGATCCATACGCCCTCCGCACTCACCACGATGACCACGCTGCAGAATCAGGGGTACGCCTTGCTCAGTATGTGATCGCACTTGTGGCTTTACTGGCTCCTGCACCAACCTCAGCGCCATTATTGCTGCTCCTGCCACATCGGTTGCGCCAGCACCTGCTCACATAATGCCGTCAGTCGCTGAGCCAGCGGCGCATCCATCAATGTTTCGCCCGCCACCCAGGCACCGATCTCCTGTGCGGCGAGGTAATGTTGTGAATGTGCTGGCTGCTGGGTGACCACATGTTGTAAGTAGCGTAAGCACGTAATTGGCCCATCTTCATAGGTTGAAATGTCCGGTGTTGGCGCATCACTCAACATGGCGAGCAGCATCTGCGCACAGCCTAGCAGGAGTGCATCGTCGTGCTCGCTGGCCAGCGCATCCAGCAACTCGCCGTACACCGCACAGTTCACTGCGGTGTATTCAATCATCACGCTGTTGGCGTATCCCGTACGCAATAACCAACCGCGTTGTGCGGCGTTCAATGTGGCAGGCATTCGCTCCATCAGATGCACGCGACCCCAGCCATCGACGCGTTGCATCATGGCGAACCAAACGGCCGTGTACTCCTCTGGATCCAGCATGGTTCGTAGCGCGACCACCGCATAAAGCGTGAGTTCGTCATGCTGCGCCAGCACCTGCAATATCTTCACGGTGCGCTGCTGTGAGAACCATGCGGTCATTGCCATGGCAAACTTCACCACGTTCTGATCCGGGCTGGAGGTCACCAGCCAGATCACCAGCGGATAGAGCTGAACTGCGCTCAGGTTCGCCTGCGGAATGGCTTCCATCAATGCATCGATGTAGTACAACGGCGACTGCTGATTGATCAGCCGATACAGCGCGCGCATATTTTTCTTGCCCGGCGCTGCCAGCACCCGTTGTAACGCAGCGAGGATGGCGGCGGCATCCTCCTCAGCCGGGTTGACGCCGATGTGGTAAATCAGCGTGCCTTCGCCGGCTCCCGGTGCCCAGCGTAACTCGGAGGCCTCTGCCAACGGCTGTGCTGGCAGCACTGTGTTATCCCAGGGCAACGGCTGCGCAGTGTCATAGCTCGGTGCCAGAAGGGTATACAGGGCGCGCTGCCGGGTTTTCCATACCACGGGGAACGCAGAAACCAGTCCTAATGAATGAATCAGTGCGCGCATCATATCTCCTCCTTTACATTGAAATCGGCCATCACGGTGTCGAATAACAGGGCATCCAGTAGCGCGCTGTCCCGGTTGCTGTGCGCCAGTGGCAGCGCCTCTGTCGGGCGATCCAGTTCGGCACGGATAAAGGCGTGCAGTATCGGGCGTCGCGGACCGTACTCCGCCTCCCCGGCGCGCTGCTTCACCGACAGCAATTCAGCGATATCGCGCAGCAGTGGGCCATCCTGCACTGTGCCGTGCAGCAGTTGATCAAAACGCATGGGTGGCGCACCTTTCCCTGCCTCGATCCAGCGAACGGCCAGCAAGGGACGCAGCACGTAGAAGTACTTCTTCAGCCGCACCTCATCGTCCTGCAGATACTGGCGAAAGTTCTTTTGTGCCATGGACAGGTAATGCCAGCGCGCGCTTTCTGCAGAGAAAAAGCGACCGCTCAGTGCATGCAGCTGCGCCATGATGCCGTCGTGCTGGCGATACACGATGGGCGAATCAAGCCAGTCGATCAGCGTTGGGTTGGCGCGTTTTAATAAGCCCAATGCTTTACGCCACTCCCAACCGCACACATCTAACTCGGCATCGATGGGTTTTTCGATCACATCGCGTGGCGACTCCACCCGCAAATACCACGCGGGTTTATGGACATAGAGAAAACGCACATCGTAATCACTGTCGGGGGAGGCAAACCCCCAGCCGCGACTCCCGGATTCGCAGGCGAAGAGAACACGGACTTCATGTTCAGCTTCTATCTGCTGTAACACACTACAGACACGCTCACGCATAACGGCATCAACGCCATGAACTCCTGTGGTTAGTTTCATTTCTTCTTTCCTATTAAAATCTTGAGGTAATAAAGAGATAGCGAATAACGTGCCAAAAATAATAAAACGTCAGATTATCAAATAACTGCATGATTTATAGCGGTTAATTATTTTGGTGTGACATTTCTGATAGCCAGTGGAGGAGAAGTTTTTTATTCTTTAAGATAAGTTTTTATCTTAAGGGATAAAGTGTGAAGCGACGGGTAGTGATAGGTGTTTTAGGCACGCAACTCGACAAACGTGGCAAAAGGCAAAACCGCTGGAGTAAGTGGCGGCCCAGTGTGGCGCTGTGTCAGCATGCCGATTTGCCCGTGGACCGGTTTGAGGTACTGCATCAACCGCTGAATCGCGGCATGGTGGAACAACTGACTGAAGATATCGCGCGCATTTCTCCCCAGACTCAGGTGGTGCCTCATCAAATCAGTCTCGACGACCCCTGGGATTTTGAAGAGGTGTACGGTGCTTTTCTTGATTTTGCTCGCAACTATCCCTTCGATACCGAAAATGAAGAGTATCTGGTCCACATCACCACCGGCTCGCACGTTGCGCAAATATGCTGGTTCCTGTTAACCGAAGCACGCTTTCTGCCTGCTAGCCTGTTACAGACTGGACCGGGGCCGAAGGAGGAGAAATCCCCTCAGGGCGTTTACTCGATTATTGATTTGGACTTGAGTCGCTATACCACTCTGACCAGTCGTTTTCAGCACGAACAACAGAATTCCGTGTCGTTCCTTAAATCAGGCATTGAAACGCGCAGCGCCATTTTTAACGCCCTGATTGAACAAATTGAGCGGGTGGCGCAGCGCTCTGATGCGCCAATGTTGCTAAGCGGGCCGACGGGGGCGGGGAAATCCTTCCTCGCTGAGCGTATCTATCAATTGCGTCTCGCACGTCATCAGGTGAAGGGCAAGTTTGTCGCGGTCAATTGCGCGACGCTGCGTGGTGATAACGCCATGTCAACGCTGTTTGGCCACGTTAAAGGGGCCTTTACGGGGGCATTAACGGCACGCAGCGGCTTATTGCGTGAAGCGGATGGTGGCATTCTCTTTCTTGATGAAGTTGCTGAACTGGGTCTGGATGAACAGGCGATGTTATTACGCGCCATTGAAGAGAAACGTTTTTTCCCGTTTGGAGCCGATCGTGAAGTGAGCAGTGATTTTCAGCTTATTGCGGGCACGCACCGTGACATGCGCCAATGGGTAAAAGAGGGGCGCTTCAGGGAGGACCTTTACGCACGCATCAATATGTGGACATTCCAGCTGCCGGGACTGGCAGAGCGTCGCGAGGATATTGAACCGAATATCGACTATGAATTGCAGCGATTTACGCGCACGCGTCAGCATCAGGTGCGGTTTGATAAAGAAGCGCGTCAGCATTATGTGGCTTTTGCCACCTCACCAGCAGCTGCATGGCACGGTAACTTTCGTGAACTGGGTGCCAGTGTTATGCGAATGGCAACACTGGCTGAAGACGGGCGTATTTCACTGATGCTGGTAGACGAGGAGATCGCGCGATTACGCTTAAACTGGCAGAGTGAGCGAGTGGCATCACCCTTACTGCCGATGGTTGGCGATATTGATCTCTTCGAGCAAAGACAACTCGAAACGGTGCTGGAAGTCTGTCGACACGCCACAACATTATCAGAAGCGGGACGACATTTATTTTCGGTCTCACGGCAGCATAAAAAGCAGCCGAATGATGCCGATCGCTTACGTAAATACCTCATGCGCTTCGGGCTGAATTGGGAAGATATCCAGAAAAAATGAATGCCGTTGTTTGCGCGGCTGAGAGGAAATTTCCTGTGGGATAGCTTCACACCGCTGAAATGTTTAAATCTCTCTGCGCTTTTAATTGTCATCAAACCTGAGGTGTTTTTTCCTGGTATTGACGTTAGGTTTAATTAAAATATTAATTAAATCAATGGCAATACTATCCAGGAATAGACTGTTTTTTCTTCAAGATACTGTAAATTACACGGCAATTTTGCTTTAATTAACCGACGTGGCAAGATGAGAGGACAGCATGACAAAAGCCTATATAACAAAATATGCATTAACCCGGGGCATCTACATCGCAGAAGGTGAACTCAAAAATGATGGCGAGGTATTTGTACAGCGCCGCGATCGCGAGTACAACTTTGAGCAATTTTTTAAGAAAAAAGAGTTTCAGTTAACCGAAGAAGAAGCGCTGGCGCGTGCGGATAAAATGCGTGCGGTGCAACTTAAAAAGCTGGCGAAAGAGTATCAAAAACTCAGTGAGCTGGAATTTACGATTAAAGAGTGATCGCGATCGGATATTGATTAGCTAATTAACTGATTATTATTAGTTCTGTTGTTGAGATGAGTGTCCGAAAGAAATTCGTTAAGGTTTCGCTAAAATAATGAAATCACATTTCAATATCTGCGCCAAAGTGATGTAACACGCCGCCTGCGGGCGGTTTTTTATTGTCTTATAGGGTGAAGGTTGCCCATCAATCCTGACAAAAGAAATGCTGATAGGTAACAATAGCGAAGCGGCGAAAGGTATTGCCGATTATGTTAATTCACAGACTTAGGTTACTGTAATATTACGGACCAAAAATAAGCAGAGGTTCGCGTGCGCGAGAACGAGATTGACATCCATTATTACGCCACCGAAATCCGGAAATTAGCAGCATCGCATCAGGCTGGAGAAACACTGAGTGACGTAAAAGCCAGAGTGGATAGCCTCATTCAGTTAATGAAAGAGTCACTCGGCAGTGACAAAGCCTGGCAGGCGAAGAATTGGGAGGCGCTGTTGGATCAGTTGAATATTTATTTGACCAATAAGGTTGATCCGAAGTGGATGACGGTGATCTCTCATGCCAAATTCCGCATTAAAAGCCGCAGACAGACCGCCATCTATTCACGAAAACACTTCAAACAATAAGGTATTTGCCGCCCAGCCGGGCGGCAAATAAGTTATCCAAGCCAATGATGGATGGTGAGATTAATCGCGCCGCCACCGACAATCAGCCAGATAAACAACATCAACCCTAATAACAGCGGACGCAGACCGGCTCGCTTCAGTTGACTGATATGGGTGGTAAGACCCAGTGCGGCCATCGCCATGGCGAGCAGCACGTTATCCAGCTGATTAATGACCGCAATCGCCGAGGCGGGAATCAGATGCGCTGAGTTAAACAGCGCCACCAGAATGAACGCCAGTGCAAACCATGGGAAAGTAATACGCTGTTTTTCCCCGCTGGTGGCCGGTGCGCTGCGGCGTACCATCACGCCGATTACCACCAGGAACGGCGCCAGCATCATCACGCGCAGCATTTTGGCAATGACCGCCGCATTTTCTGTTTCCGGGCTGATAGCATGTCCGGCCGCCACGACCTGCGCCACTTCATGCATGGTCGAACCGGTGTAAATACCAAATTCACTCAGGCTCAGGCCCGGCAGTAAAGGCGAAACGCTATGCCAAATCAGCGGGTAAAGGAAAATCGCCAGTGTACCGAAGATCACCACAGTCGCGACCGCCACCGCCACTTTGGAGGATTCGGCTTTAATCACCGGTTCAGTCGCCAGTACGGCGGCGGCACCGCAAATACTGCTACCTGCACCAATCAACCACGCGGTTTCACGATCCAGTTTAAGGATTTTACGTCCCAGCCAGCAGGCGAGGGTAAAGGTGCTGGTCAGCATCAGTACATCGATCACCACACCACTGACGCCGACATCCAGCACCTGCTGGAAGGTGAGACGAAAGCCATAAAGGATAATGCCGAGACGCAGCAGTTTCTGTTTGGCAAACTGTACGCCCGCGTCGCAGTGACCGTGCACCGTCGGGTAGAGCGTATTGCCGAGAATGATCCCGCCGATGATGGCCAGCGTCAGGGCGCCTAGCCCCAGTTGTGCGACAGACGGTAGATTACCGAGCCATGCCGTTGCCAGCGCAATGGCCGCCGTAAGCAGCAAACCGGGCGCGAAATGCGCCATACCCTGTGAGTGTTTGTGTAGAGAGATATCAGCCATAACGCCTCCTGTGTTGCCGTTATGATGCGGAGAGATGGCTTGAAAGAAAAACTGATTATATCGTTATAACAAATCTGAATAAGTGGTAAAGACGGGGCTGAACGCAGATAAAGGCGGAGAGGGCGCGGCGAAATCGGTGTTCGCGGCGCCCTGTCGGGTTAAATCACCATACCCAAAATTTGCAGCGTGCTGCGCTGCGAGGCGGTAACGAACGGGATGTCTTTGATGTGCTGCATGCCAAAGGCTTCCCAAAATTTACGTGCACGCACGTTTTCAGCCATCACTTCCAGCCACATGTAACCTTCCTGCTTCTCACGGGCTTCATTGATGATGCTTTGGAACATGATTTTGCCGAAGTTCTTACCGGTCTGATCGGGATTCAGGTAGAGCTTATTCAACATGGCGCCCGTCATGCCGGAATCAGGAACCGGTGTATTCCAGGTGACCTTGGCAAAACCTACTGGGTGATCGGTCTCGGCGATCAGCCAGCTCTCGTTTTCTGCCGCGAGGCTGCTCTGCAGCACCGTCAGTCCGTATTCTTTATCGATAAACGCATCCATTTCGTCGGTTGAAACCCACATATGTTTGAAATGCGCGCTGTAGGTCATGCGTCCCAGCTGATGAAGCAGTTCCGCGTCCTCGGCCCGAGCCTTGCGTATGGTGAAATTCATGTAAGATGTCCTGTTATCCGTCCCTGTTGATGGTCGTGCAGCCAAACGTTCCATCGCTGACTTTTCAGCAGGGTACTTTAACAGGGAGGCGCGGTATTCACGATCCTAACCGCAGGGTTTCGGCGCGCTTGGCGGTGTCATAAACGTATTGCAGCATCGGCTCCAGATCGGCATCCGGCCCGGAGCTGATAATTTTGCCACGCAGCCACTCAATTTCGCTGGTGATATCGGGGTGGAAAATGGTGTTGTTCTGCGCGTTGCGCAGCCATTTCAGCAGAAAGTTATTCTTGCCGCGCACGCCGGCGGGTTTGCGCGTTTTTGCATTGATCTTCAGCGCCACCAAAATGCAGTAATAGAAATGCACGCGCTGACTGTAGCTCTGGGGGATCATAGGCTGTTACCCGCCATGACATCGCTAAAGTGTGAACTTGATCGGATTTTCATCGTCCTGAATGCCTGCCTGAAAGCGCCATTTGGCGCAGATATGGGCCTTTATCGGCCTTTTTTCCGCCTTGAATCGCGCGTTAACCGCACCATAAGCCAATCGGCGGCGCGGATGCAAGTGAGGAAAATCTGGTAAATGCGGCGTCATCAGGGAAAGAGGGCGGGCAAAAATTAAGGTCTTAAAAAAGCGAAGCGTTATAAAAGGAAAGGGGGCGATTTTTTGCCGTCGCAAAGACCTGAAACAGACACTTTTCTCATGCATTAACCCGCTGCGCCTGGCAAAACTGTGATCTGCGTCTAGACTTAATGCTGACGATGTTCGCAGTCAGGTTGCTGTGTTGGCAATAAAGTTGTGCGTTTGTGGAGAGTTACCTATCGCAGTACCCCGTTTTTGGCTCAATCTCCTCGCCTCAGTCCAGACATCGGACTGAAAACACCCAGCCTGACTTCGAAGATCCTGTTATAGCCCAACGAACAGGAGGAGACGTGACCCCTGCGGTTAATCAGAACAGCACCTTGCCGTCACTCAGCGGCGGTCTTTATGCCTTCTTTTTTGATGTCGACGGCACGCTAGCGACCATTGAATCGCAACCCGAGTCGGTTTCCATCCCCGCATCGGTGCGCCAGCATCTGCAACAAATCTCCAATCTGAGTCATGGCGCCCTGGCGCTGGTATCGGGCCGTCCGATTGCGCAACTGGATGCACTGGTTGCGCCACTGGAAGCGCCCGCTGCTGGCGTGCATGGTGCAGAACGTCGTGACGCCAGTGGGCACGTGCACCGGTATTCGTTGCCTGGCGATATTGCGCAAACGCTACAAACCGAACTGCAGCAAACGCTCGACCAATGGCCAGGCACCCTGCTGGAAGTGAAAGGCATGGCGTTCGCACTGCACTATCGCAACGCGCCCGAGTACGAGAAATCCATCATGCAACTGGCAGAAGACGCCGTGATGCGCTTTCCTGCGCTGGCGCTACAACCGGGCAAGTGCGTGGTGGAATTGAAGCCGCAGGGCATCGATAAAGGTGCGGCGGTACGTGAATTCATGCAAGAAGCCCCCTTTATTGGCCGTATTCCGGTCTTCGTGGGTGACGATCTGACCGATGAAAAAGGATTTCTCGCCGTGAACGCCATGCAGGGCATTTCAGTCAAGGTCGGAGAAGGCGCCAGCCATGCGCGCTACCGTCTCGACAGCGTTGACGCGGTATGGCACTGGCTGGGGCAACTATTATTACAACTAGAACATGACATCGTCGGTAAGGAGTCAAGGTTATGAGTCGTTTAGTCGTGGTATCTAACCGTATCGCCATTCCGGATGGAGGCAAAGCCAGCGCAGGGGGTCTTGCGGTGGGCATTTTGGACGCGTTACGCACCACCGGAGGCTTGTGGTTTGGCTGGAACGGAGAGATCAGTGAGTTCTCTGGCGAGGAAGATGAGCCACTTTCGCAAGTCGAGCAGGATGGCATCACCTATGCTTCTCTGCCGCTCAATCAGAACGATTACGATCAGTACTACTGCCAGTTCTCCAATACCGTTATCTGGCCTGCCTTTCACTATCGTCTGGATTTAGTGCAGTATCAGCGTGAAGCCTGGGATGGCTATTGCCGCGTGAACACCTTACTGGCGCAGCGCCTCAAACCGCTGCTGCAACCCGACGATGTGTTATGGATCCATGATTATCATCTGCTGCCGTTTGCGGCCGAGTTGCGCAAATTGGGTGTGAATAATCGCATCGGCTTCTTTTTACATATCCCGTTCCCGACGCCGGAGATCTTTAATGCGCTGCCACCGCATCAGACGCTGCTGGAGATGCTGTGCGATTATGACTTGTTAGGTTTCCAGACCGACTCCGATCGCGTGGCCTTCCTCGATAGCCTGAGCCAGTTGACGCAGTTGCAGAATAAAGGTGAGAAGAAACACCGTGCCTTTGGCAATACCTTTATGACTGAGGTGTATCCGATTGGTATCGAACCGGACAGCATAAAAGAGATGGCTGAGGGACATTTGCCACCGAAGATGGCGGCGATGAAACGTGAACTGGGCGATGTGCAAAACATTATTGCCAGCGAGCGGCTCGATTATTCCAAAGGATTACCGGAGCGTTTTCTGGCTTATGAGGCACTGCTGGAGAATTTCCCGCAGCATCGCGGCAATATCCGTTATTCACAAATCGCGCCGACGTCTCGTGGCGATGTGCAGGCTTATCAGGATATTCGTCATCAATTAGAGACGGAAGCGGGGCGCATTAACGGTAAGTACGGTACGCTCGGCTGGACACCGCTCTATTATCTGAACCAGCACTTTGATCGTCGCCTGTTGATGAAAATCTTCCGCTTAACCGATGTGGGTCTGGTCACGCCGCTGCGTGACGGCATGAATCTTGTGGCGAAAGAATATGTGGCCGCGCAGGACCCGGACGATCCGGGCGTGCTGGTGCTGTCTCGCTTTGCGGGGGCGGCAAATGAGCTGACATCGGCATTGATCGTTAATCCTTACGATCGTGATGAAGTGGCCGCCGCACTCGACAGAGCGCTCACCATGCCGCGCACGGAGCGTATTTCGCGCTACAACGACATGATGGCGGTGTTGCGTAAGCAGGATATTACGCAATGGCGTGAAAGCTTCCTGCGTGATTTAAATGGGTTACCTGCGCGCAGCGCCGATCATGGTATCGCCAATAAAGTCGCGACCTTCCCGAAACTCGCCTAAATCTGCTTTCCGGTGCGCAGTTCTGCGCACCGTTTTCACTGTCCATCCTAAACCTACGAAATCGTTTTCATTTGCTTAAGGGGTAACTGCCTGACACGGCAGCCAAAATCGCACGTTTTGGTTAAAAAGCGTGCAACTGAACGCGAAAAAAGCTTTTTTTTCATGTCAGCCCTAAAGGTTTGGTTGGTCAGGCCGATAGTTATTTCAAATCAATGCGTCAAATCCCCAATTCATTCATATCACTAATGTAACGCACTGTTACATCCACTGCCGTTCGCTAAACACTCCCTACAAAGCCCTAACAGTTCCCAGGCGCGCTGCGTCCAGTCTTCACGCTTATCTATCATCATGGTGGTAGTGCCTTTCGGCAATATTCCCTATAAGTGATTAATTTAGAAGCAAATAGTTTTTCATGAAATCAGCATATTATGCTGCAATCATGATCTTAAGTGGCTGCATATCGCCATTTAAAACCAACTCAACAGATAAAAGATCACGTTGTCATGACAATCGACCATACAGGCTAAACAGGGGCTTTTTAAAGTGAAATATTAGCGAAACAATTCAAAATCGTTCAAAAAACGTACAACAGAAAAGCAATTCTGAAGCTTCCAGGAAAAAATTTGCCTTAAAAGTGTGACGTAGATCACACTTTATCTAAAATTTCGCTCCACTCACGTTGTATGTCGATATCAGACGATATAGATTTGCCTTGTTTTCGGATTAGTCTTAAAAAACTGTAAGCAGACGTCACGGAAGATGGTTACAACTCGATAAAAGAATGGCCTGGAGTTTTGACTACTACTGACCAATGCCCCGGTGGGGAATGAAACAGTTCAGTACACGTTGGCTTGTGCCTGATAATTTTTTTGCCATCTTTAGATTTACCAACCAGCAACCCGAACCATAGAAATTTAAATTCTGTGGCCGTATATGTGTCGCGTCTATCAGGATGGAAAAAAATGGGTACATCAGAATTACTAAAACATATATATGACATCAATCTGTCATATTTGCTTCTTGCTCAGCGTTTAATTAACCAGGAAAAAGCTTCAGCAATGTTTCGTTTAGGCATCGATGAATCGATGGCAGATGCATTGTCGCAATTAACCTTGCCTGAGATGGTAAAATTAGCGGAAACCAATCAACTGGTTTGCCAGTTCCGCTTTACCGATCACAGCCATATTAATCGTTTGACTCAAGAATCACGCGTGGATGACCTGCAGCAAATCCATACCGGCATTTTATTATCCAGCCGTTTACTGCGGAACGCGTCAAAAGATGATGCTTCCGCGAAGAAGAGGGCGGTTTAATGACCGAAAAAAGTATTGTTCAGGAAGCGCGCGATATTCAGCTGGCCATGGAGCTGATTACGTTGGGCGCACGACTGCAAATGCTGGAGAGTGAAACTCAGCTGAGCCGTGGTCGCCTGATTAAACTGTATAAAGAGCTGCGTGGTGCACCACCACCGAAAGGCATGCTGCCATTCTCAACCGATTGGTTCATGACCTGGGAACAAAATATTCACTCATCCATGTTCTGTAATGCCTGGCAGTTCCTGTTGAAAACCGGGCTGAGCAATGGTGTTGAAGCGGTAATTAAAGCGTATCGCTTGTATCTTGAGCAGTGTCCGCAATCGGACGAGGGCCCGCTGTTGGCGCTAACGCGTGCATGGACCCTGGTGCGATTCGTTGAAAGCGGCATGCTGGAATTGTCTGACTGTAAATGCTGTGGCGGGAGCTTTATTAATCACGCTCATCAGCCTGTTGGCAGCTTTGTTTGCAGCCTGTGCCAGCCGCCATCACGTGCCGTAAAAAGACGTAAACTTTCTGCAGATTCTGCCGATACCTTTCCACAACTGCTGGATGAACAGGTTAAACGCGCCGTTTAAGTTTGTTCGCATCGTGGAAAACATCCAGCAGCGGCTTAGTCCGCTGCTTTTTTTTTGCCCACGATTTACGAATAACACCTGCGGCTCTCTGGCTTAACTTCTACCAACACGTTACGGACGTAAGGATTTTTTGTGCTGATTATTCTGGGTTATATCGTGGTCGTCGGCTCCGTGTTGGGCGGCTATATGATGGTCGGTGGCCATCTGGGGGCGCTTTATCAGCCTGCCGAGCTGATTATTATCGGCGGTGCCGGTATTGGTGCCTTTTTAGTGGGCAACAATGGCAAGTCGATCAAGAAAACATTAAAAGCCTTGCCAATGTTAATGCGCGGCTCGAAATATAACAAAGCTGTATACATGGATTTAATGGCACTGCTGTATCGCCTGATGGCGAAATCACGTCAGCAAGGCATGCTGTCATTAGAACGTGACATTGAAGATCCCAGCCAGAGCGAAATTTTTGCTAACTATCCGCGTATTTTGTCCGATAAACAGTTGGTGGATTTTATTACCGATTATTTACGTCTAATGGTCAGCGGAAATATGAACGCATTCGAAATCGAAGCCCTGATGGATGAAGAGATTGAAACCTACGAGCACGAGTGTGAAGTGCCGGCGCAAAGTATATCGGCCATGGGCGATGGCTTACCTGCCTTCGGTATCGTGGCGGCGGTGATGGGCGTGGTACACGCACTGGCCTCAGCCGATCGCCCGGCAGCAGAGCTGGGCGCACTGGTCGCACACGCCATGGTAGGAACTTTCCTCGGCATCTTGCTGGCTTATGGCTTTATCTCGCCGCTGGCGTCAGTACTGCGTCAGAAGTGTGCCGAAACCACCAAAATGATGCAGTGCGTCAAGGTGACCTTGCTCTCCAGTCTGAATGGTTACGCACCGCAGATCGCCGTGGAGTTTGGACGTAAAACCCTGTATTCCGCTGAGCGTCCGTCGTTCTCCGAGCTGGAAGAGCATGTGCGTAACGCGAAAAATCCTGCGAAACAAACCTCGGATCAGAACTCATGAAGGCAGGCAATCGCCCCATTGTGCTGGTTAAAAAGCGCAAACATAAAGGTCATCATGGCAGCCACGGCTCGTGGAAGATTGCCTATGCCGACTTTATGACGGCGATGATGGCGTTCTTTATGGTGATGTGGCTGCTCTCGATTTCCAGCCCAAAAGAGTTGATTCAGATTGCAGAATACTTTCGTACGCCGCTGAAAGTCGCGCTGACCGGTGGCCAGCGCAGCAGCGATAGCGAAAGCCCGATCCCCGGCGGCGGTGATGATCCAACGCGTAAAGACGGTGAAGTGAAGAAAGTGGTCGATATGGATGCGCAGAAGAAAAAGCTGGAAGAGATTCGTCTGAATCGTCTGCGCGAAAAGCTGGACCAGTTGATTGAAGCCGATCCGCGTCTGAAAGCACTGCGTCCGCATCTGATCATCAACATGGTGGAAGAGGGGCTGCGCATTCAGATCATTGATAGCCAGAACCGCCCAATGTTCAAAACCGGTAGCGCAGAAGTGGAGCCGTACATGCGTGACATCCTGCGCGCTATTGCGCCGGTGCTGAATGATATTCCGAACAAAATCAGTCTGGCTGGGCATACGGATGATTTTCAGTATGCGTCTGGCGACCGTGGCTACAGCAACTGGGAACTCTCAGCAGACCGCGCCAATGCTTCACGTCGTGAATTGGTGATTGGCGGGCTGGATGGGGGCAAAATGCTGCGCGTAGTGGGCATGGCTGACACCATGAAGTTAAAGAATCGTGGTTCGAACGATGCTGTAAACCGTCGTATCAGTCTGCTGGTGTTGAACCATGACACCCAGGCTGCGATTGAGAAAGAGAACTCTGAGAGCGATGCCGCGCAGATAACTGACCCGGCACAAATTATTCCCGACATTACCGCACCGACCGGTCCCGCTGCATCTGCTGCACCCGCAAGTTCTACCGCGACTCCGGCCTCGCCGGCCAGTGCGGTGGCACCTGCACCAGCAGCGCAGCCAGCGGCAGGCGCGGTGACACCAGACCAACCCTCACAGCCGAGGTGATCCCGTGAGCATGGACATCAGCGATTTTTACCAGACGTTTTTCGATGAAGCCGATGAGCTGTTAGCGGATATGGAGCAACACCTGTTGGGATTGGATCCCCAGGAGCCCGATTCCGAGCAGTTGAATGCCATTTTCCGCGCCGCCCACTCTATTAAGGGCGGAGCCGGTACGTTTGGCTTTACGGTTTTACAGGAAACCACCCACATCCTGGAAAACATTCTGGATGGTGCGCGCCGCGGCGAAATGCAGCTCAGCACCGACATCATCAACCTGTTTTTGGAAACCAAAGATATTATGCAAGAACAGCTCGATGCCTATAAAACGGCGCAGGAACCCAACGCAGAAAACTTCAAATATATCTGCGAAGCACTGCGTCAGCTGGCGCTGGAAGCCAAAGGAATCGCACCCGAACCGGCGAAAGTGGCCGACGTGGTGGAGATCGCCGCGGCCCCGACAGCAGCAGCGGGTTTACGCCTGCAACTGATCGATTTGAAAGAGAAAGAGCCGGAACTGATGCTGGAGGAGCTGGGTAACCTCGGCACCGTCTCCAACGTGGTGAAAGGCACCCACTCGTTAGAAGTGACCATTGATGGCGTCGGTAAAGACGACATCGTTGCGGTGCTCTGTTTTGTTATTGATGAAGCGCAGATTCATTTCCCGGAAGGCGCGGCCGCCGTCGCAGCAGCACCTGCCGAAGCCGTTGCGGTGGAAGCCCCTGCACCGGTGCAAACCGCCACCGTAACTGACATCACCCCGCCAGCCAAACGTGAAGCGAAACGTGCGGCAGCGCCGGCCAAAACCAGCGAATCCAGCAGTATTCGTGTAGCGGTTGAGAAGGTGGACCAGCTGATCAACCTGGTTGGCGAGCTGGTGATTACCCAATCGATGCTGGCACAACGTTCTGGCGAACTGGATCCTGTGGCGCACGGCGACCTGCTGAACAGCATGGGCCAGCTGGAGCGTAACGCGCGTGACCTGCAAGAGTCGGTGATGTCGATTCGTATGATGCCGATGGAGTATGTGTTTAGCCGCTTCCCACGTCTGGTGCGCGATCTGGCCAGCAAGCTGGGCAAAGAAGTGGAGCTGACGCTGCTGGGTAGCTCAACTGAACTGGATAAGAGCCTGATCGAGCGCATTATCGATCCGTTAACGCACCTGGTGCGTAACAGTCTTGACCACGGTATCGAAACGCCAGAGAAGCGTCTGGCCTCCAGCAAAACGGCGGTGGGCAATCTGACGCTGTCAGCAGAACATCAGGGCGGCAATATCTGCATCGAAGTGATCGATGACGGCGCCGGTCTGAACCGTGAACGTATTCTGGCGAAAGCCCTGTCCTCTGGCCTGCCGGTCAGCGACAGCATGAGCGATGAAGAAGTCGGCATGCTGATCTTCGCACCGGGCTTCTCAACGGCGGAGCAGGTGACTGACGTGTCCGGCCGTGGTGTGGGCATGGACGTGGTGAAACGAAACATTCAGGAGATGGGCGGTCACGTCGAAATCTCCTCGAAGCAGGGCAAAGGCACCACCATTCGCATCCTGCTGCCATTGACGCTGGCTATCCTGGATGGCATGTCAGTGCGCGTGGCGGATGAAGTGTTCATTCTGCCGCTGAACGCGGTGATGGAATCCCTGCAGCCAACGGCTGAAGAGCTGAAACCGCTGGCAGGTGGCGAGCGCGTGCTGGAAGTGCGTGGCGAATACCTGCCGCTGGTTGAGCTGTGGAATGTGTTTGATGTGCAGAATGCCAAAACCGATGCGACCCAGGGCATTGTGGTGATTCTGCAGAGCGCAGGCCGTCGTTATGCACTGTTGGTGGATCAGCTGATTGGCCAGCATCAGGTGGTGGTGAAGAACCTGGAAAGCAACTACCGCAAAGTGCCGGGCATTTCTGCCGCTACCATCCTCGGCGATGGTAGCGTGGCGCTGATTGTGGATGTCTCTGCACTGCAATCGTTGAACCGTGAAAAGCGTGTGGCCGGTGCCGCAGCGTAATAGATAAATAAAGGGCAAAAAAATGACTGACATGGCAACCGTGACCAAAATCGCTGGCGAAACCGTGGGCCAGGAATTCTTAGTTTTCACCCTGGGTGACGAAGAGTACGGCATCGACATTCTCAAAGTGCAGGAGATTCGGGGTTACGATCAGGTAACGCGTATTGCTAACACCCCTGAATTCATCAAGGGTGTGACTAACCTGCGTGGCGTGATCGTGCCAATCATCGACCTGCGCGTGAAGTTCGCGCAGCAGGATGTGGAATACAATGAAAACACCGTGGTGATCGTGCTGAATCTTGAGCACCGCGTCGTGGGTATCGTGGTGGATGGCGTGTCTGACGTGCTGTCTCTGATGCAAGAACAGATTCGTCCGGCACCGGAATTCGCTGTAACCATGTCTACCGAGTACCTGACCGGCCTCGGCGCACTGGGCGAGCGTATGCTGATTCTGGTCGACATCGAGAAGCTGCTGAGCAGCGAAGAGATGGCGCTGGTGGATACGCTGCGTAGCGCGTAATCATCGACAATCACGGGCTGGCAGCATCGGCCCGTGATAATCCCGCATTGAAATAATTTCTATAAAAATCAGATAATAACAATATTTATTCACACAACTTTCATTAAACTCCCTGCCTCGCCCGCCGATAAATACTGCGTTCCATTTACTTACTTTTCCCAGGGCTATCTATGTTAAAAAAAATTCGCGTAGTCACCAGTCTGCTGGTGGTGCTACTGATGTTTGGCCTGCTGCAGGTCATATCCGGATCAATATTCCTCAAAGCATTAAACGACGACAAATCCAGCTTCAATGTGTCGCAGCTAGCGAGCCAAAACCTTTCGGCGCTGAATGATGCTTATATGAGCCTCAACCAAAGCCGTGTTGTATTGACGCGCATCCAGTTGCGTATCGCCACCAGTAAACTGGCCAACAAAGAGCCGGATATTGAGGGACTGTTCAACGACAGCAAGCAGTTCCAGCAAAAAGCAGCGGATAATTTCAAACTCTATAAAGCGATTCCGGATACACCGGGACAAAATACTGAACTCTCGGGGCAACTGGATGAGGGCTATGCGGCTTACGCCACGGCATTGGGACAGATGCAGGATGCGCTGATTGCTAACGATTTATCAAAAGCGGGCAGCGTGCCGGTGGCACCGAGCCAGAGCAAATTCCTGAAAACTTACACCGACTGGCGTGCGGATGTGGCGAAGCTGGCAGCACAAGGCCAGGAAAAAAATGCCGATGCCTTCAGCCGCATGAGCTGGATTCTGGGCGCTATCATGGTGGTGGTATTAGTGGTGATTGGATTGTGCTGGGTGAACCTGCGCCGCATTCTGATTAATCCATTGAACACTAACATTGCCCACATTCAGTCGATCGCGCAGGGTGATCTGACCCAGAGTATTACCGTTGAAGGCCGCAATGAGATGAGCCAACTGGCGAGCAGCCTGCATGACATGCAGCAGTCGCTGGTGCGTACTGTCAGTAACGTGCGTGACGGCTCTGATGCGATCTTCACCGGCGCGAGTGAAATCTCGGCGGGTAACAACGATCTCTCAGCCCGTACGGAAGAGCAGGCCGCCTCGCTGGAACAGACCGCAGCCAGCATGGAACAGTTGACCGCCACAGTGAAACAGAACGCCGAAAACGCCCGTCAGGCGTCACAGCTGGCGTTGAGTGCCTCTGAAACCGCACAGAAGGGCGGCAACGTGGTGGAAGGCGTAGTGCGCACCATGAGCGATATCGCCGGGAGTTCGAAGAAGATCGCTGATATCACCAGCGTGATTGACGGTATCGCTTTCCAGACCAACATCCTTGCGCTGAACGCAGCGGTGGAAGCGGCGCGCGCTGGCGAGCAGGGGCGTGGCTTTGCGGTGGTGGCAGGTGAAGTACGCAACCTGGCACAGCGCAGCGCCCAGGCGGCGAAAGAGATTAAGGGTCTGATTGAAGATTCTGTCAATCGCGTTAACAGCGGTTCGCAGCTGGTGGGTACCGCCGGTGAAACCATGAGTGAAATCGTCAATGCGGTCACCCGCGTGACCGATATTATGGGCGAAATCGCCTCAGCGTCTGATGAACAGAGTCGCGGTATCGATCAGGTCGGTCAGGCAGTGACGGAAATGGATCGCGTGACCCAGCAGAACGCCTCGCTGGTCGAAGAGTCTGCTGCGGCAGCGGCTTCGCTGGAAGAGCAGGCCAGCCGTCTGAGCCAGTCTGTGGCGGTGTTCCGTGTGCCGCGTGCCGAACAGCCTGGCATGGCTAGTGCCGTGGTGCGCCATCCGCAGATCGCGCCGGCGGTGTTGAGTGCACCACGTAAAGCCGTGACGGCGCCGGTCAGCGACAGTAACTGGGAAACGTTTTAATCGCTTGCAGTGGCGTGCGCTGGCGCACCCACTGCCGCAATATCCCTTTATTCCCACAACATCAATGCGCTTTTATCGTTTATTCGGTAAAGGCGCATTTTTTTTAATGACAATTTCTTTAGTTATAAAACACTGTAAAGAAAGTTATTGGCAGAATTATATTTCGTAAAATCCGTTAAAGCCCCTCAAAATTTAACAACTGCGGTCGATAACAGCGGGAGCCGAAATGCCTCACTCTTTGGAGAACCCATGTTAAAACGAATCAATGTTGTCACCAGCCTGATCGCAGTCTTGCTGGTCTTTGGTGCTTTGCAGTTACTGTCGGGTGGATTGTTCTGGTCTGCCTTACAAAAAGATAAAGAAGCTTTTGCCGTGGCACAGACGTCGACCAACAACGTCGGCGCGATGTCCGATGCCTGGATTGAACTCAACCAGACCCGTACCGTATTAAACCGCGCGATGCTGCGCATGCAGGGTACTGCGGCCGCACAAGCGAATGGCGGCCAGCTTCAGGCGCTGATTGCTCAGACTGAAAAGCAGCTGGATGTCGCGGCGGGCCACTATCAGCGTTACTACGATCTGCCGGGTACGCCAGGCTTGCCGGACGTACTGCGCGATCGCCTGGAAACGGACTACGCCGCCTTTAATGATGGCCTGAAGGCGATGCTGGAACGTTTGAAAGCCAACGATCTGCAGGGCATGTTTGCGCAGAACATTGAAGCTAAACAGGTGAAGATGAAAGCCACCTATGCAGAGTGGCGCACGGCGCAGAGCGCGCTGGCGGCGGAAGGCGTGGCGCAAAACCAGCAAGCGTTCCACATGATGATGTGGCTGCTGGTGATGGTGGCGCTGGTGGTGGTGTTCGTGATTGTCGGCTGCTGGTTCGGTCTGCGTACCGTGCTGATCCAACCGTTGCATCAGCTGCTGGGCCATATCCGCCATATCGCTTCTGGCGATCTGACGCAGAATATTGCCGTCGAAGGGCGTAACGAGATGACCCAACTGGCAGCCAGCCTGCATGAGATGCAGCAGTCGCTGGTGCGTACCGTCAGTCATGTGCGTGATGGCTCGGATGCCATTTTTACCGGCGCGAGCGAAATCTCGGCGGGCAACAACGATCTCTCCGCCCGTACTGAAGAGCAGGCGGCTTCGCTGGAACAGACGGCGGCCAGCATGGAGCAGCTGACGGCGACCGTGAAGCAGAATGCGGAGAACGCCCGTCAGGCATCTCAGCTGGCGCTCAGTGCTTCTGATACCGCACGCAAAGGCGGCGAAGTGGTGGATGGCGTGGTGCGTACCATGAGTGATATTGCCGGTAGTTCGAAGAAAATCGCCGATATCATCAGCGTGATCGATGGCATTGCCTTCCAGACCAATATACTGGCACTGAACGCGGCGGTTGAAGCCGCTCGCGCGGGTGAGCAGGGACGCGGCTTTGCGGTGGTCGCCGGTGAAGTGCGCAATCTGGCACAGCGCAGCGCACAGGCGGCGAAAGAGATTAAAGGTTTAATTGAGGATTCGGTGAATCGGGTTAACAGCGGTTCGCAGCTGGTCGGCACCGCCGGTGAAACCATGAATGATATCGTCGGCGCGGTGACGCGTGTCACCGATATCATGGGCGAAATTGCTTCTGCGTCAGATGAGCAGAGCCGCGGTATCGATCAGGTCGGCCAGGCGGTCACGGAGATGGATCGCGTGACCCAGCAGAATGCCTCGCTGGTGGAAGAATCCGCCGCTGCTGCGGCGTCGCTGGAAGAGCAGGCCAGTCGTTTGAGCCAGTCAGTGGCGGTATTCCGCGTGCCGCGTGCCTCGCCGGCCACTGCGGCGGTGCGCGCGTCACCGAGCGTGCAGCCGGTGCTGAGTACACCGCGCAAAACGGTCACCGCGCCAGTGAGTGACAGCAACTGGGAGACATTTTAAACGTTTTTAACCGGGCGCACGCAGGTGCGTCCGTTCACCTGTCGGCACACGTTAATTTATCCCAGATCCTCCTTAATTCCCGCTGGTCCAACCCGTTGCAGACTACATAAAGATCCCCCTGTGAACGCCGATAACAGGAGCGATCCGCCAACCAATGAGGTGTTTATGTTTAGTCGTATTCGTGTCGTTTCCGGGCTGTTATGTGTGCTGGCACTGTTTGCCTTGCTGCAGCTGTTTTCCGGAGGGATGTTTTTTACCACGGTGAAAGCCGATAAAGAGAATTTTGCTTACAACCAGCGTCTCAGTACGCTGCAGCGGGCGATGGGCACCTCTTGGGTATCGCTGGTTCAGGCGCGTAACACGCTGAACCGTGCAGGGATCCGCTATTTGCTGGACAGCCAGCAGGCTGGCTCAGGCGCAACCGTGAAAGATCTGGTCGCGCTGGCAAGTGAGGAGTTGAAAACCGCTGACCAGGCCTTTGCGGAGTTTAACGCGAATTTGTCTGAGAAGGGCAAAAGCGCAGAGAACGTCAAGACGCTGCAGGCCAACTACAACGCCTTCCGCGGCGGACTCGGCGAGCTGATTGACTTCTTGGGTAACGGGAATTTCAAAGGCTTTGTCGATCAACCTACGCAAGGTATGCAGGATAAATTCGAAAAGGATTACACCGCATGGCTGAACTACAACATCGTGCTGGCTAAACAGGGTATTGATGCCAATGAGAGCGCCTATCAGCACTCCATCATGCTGGTGATCGGCACCTTGCTGGTGACCCTGCTGGTGATTGCGCTGGTGTGGAGCGGTATGCGCAACGTGCTGATTCGTCCGCTGAAACAGAGCATCGACCATATCCGTCATATCGCACGTGGCGATCTGACGCAGCAGATCGATGTCAGTATGCGCAACGAGATGGGCGAACTGCTGACCTCACTGCAGCACATGCAGCAGGAGCTGGCGAATACCGTGCGTACCGTGCGTGATGGTTCAGACGCTATTTACACCGGTGCCAGCGAAATCGCCATGGGTAACAACGATCTCTCTTCACGTACTGAACAGCAGGCCGCTTCTCTGGAAGAGACGGCTGCCAGCATGGAGCAGCTGACCGCGACCGTGAAGCAGAACGCCGAAAACGCCCGTCAGGCATCGCAGCTGGCGCTGACTGCCTCTGAAACCGCGCAGCACGGCGGCAAAGTGGTGGATGGCGTGGTCACCACCATGAAAGAGATCACCGGTAGCTCGAAGAAAATCGCCGACATCATCAGTGTGATCGATGGCATTGCCTTCCAGACCAACATTCTGGCACTCAACGCGGCGGTGGAAGCGGCACGTGCGGGTGAGCAGGGACGTGGCTTTGCGGTGGTGGCGGGCGAGGTGCGGAGTCTGGCACAGCGTAGCGCCCAGGCAGCGAAAGAGATCAAAGGCCTGATCGAAGACTCGGTGAGTCGCGTCAACACCGGTTCGGTGCTGGTGGAGAGCGCAGGCGAAACCATGACCAACATCGTCAACGCCGTCACTCGCGTCACCGACATCATGGGCGAAATCGCCTCGGCGTCGGATGAACAGAGTCGCGGAATCGACCAGGTGGGTCTGGCCGTGAACGAGATGGACCGCGTGACACAGCAGAACGCCGCGCTGGTTGAAGAGTCAGCCACGGCGGCTGCCGCACTGGAAGATCAGGCCAGTCGACTGAAACAGTCAGTTGCGGTGTTCAATATTGGTAAAGAATTTGTCGCTCAGGCCGTTAACGTATCTACAGCGCCAAAAATGTTGCGTCCAGCCGCAGTCAAAGCGCTGGCTCAACCCGCAGGTGCACGTAGCGCGGACGATAACTGGGAAACCTTTTAATCCGTGTGGCCGCCGCAAGGCGGCCCAACTGGCAGCGCAGCAGTAATCGCAGTATCACAATTTAATCAGTTTGTTGCCGGGTGACCTGACATGAAGAAATCGACGTTATTGGATCAAAGTGAAGCGACAACGCTGCTCTCGCAAATGGTGCAGCGCCTGCCGCTCTCAGATACGCATTTTCGTCGTATCAGCCAGCTGATCTATCAACGCGCAGGCATCGTGCTGGCCGATCATAAGCGGGAGATGGTTTACAACCGCTTAGTGCGCCGTTTGCGCACGCTGAACATTGATGATTTTGGTCGCTATCTGGCGTTGCTGGAGCAAGACCAGAACAGTGCAGAGTGGCAGGCGTTTATTAACGCACTGACCACCAATCTGACCTCATTTTTCCGCGAGGCGCACCATTTCCCGATCCTCGCGGATCATGCGCGTAAGCGCAGTGGCAGTTACAGCGTGTGGAGTACTGCCGCCTCAACCGGCGAAGAGCCGTACTCCATCGCCATGACGTTGGCCGAAACGCTGGGCACCGGACCGGGCAAATTCCAGGTCCACGCCAGCGATATTGATACGCAGGTACTGGAAAAAGCCGTGGCGGGGGTGTATCGCCAGGAAGAGCTGCGCACCTTATCGCAATCGCAGCTGCAACGCTTTTTCCTGCGTGGTACTGGCCCGCATGAAGGCATGGTACGCGTACGCTCCGATCTCGCCAGCATGGTGAACTATTCACAGCTGAATTTACTGGCCAACGACTGGGCGTTGCCGGGTCCGTTCGACGCAATTTTCTGTCGCAACGTGATGATCTATTTCGATAAAGAGACGCAGGAAAAAATTCTGCGCCGTTTCGTTCCCCTGCTGAAGCCCGGCGGTGTGCTGTTCGCTGGACACTCAGAGAACTTCAGCCAGATCAGTAAAGAGTTCTGGCTGCGTGGACAGACAGTCTATGGATTGACCAAGGAAAGACGATGAGCAAAATCACCGTGATGTGCGTGGATGACTCCGCGCTAATGCGACAGTTGATGACGGAGATCATCAACAGCCACGCCGATATGGAGATGGTCGCCACCGCGCCCGATCCGTTGGTGGCGCGGGATTTAATCAAGCAGTACAACCCACAGGTGCTGACGCTGGACGTCGAAATGCCGCGTATGGATGGCCTCGACTTCCTGGAGAAGCTGATGCGCCTGCGTCCGATGCCGGTGGTGATGGTGTCATCGCTGACCGGTAAAGGATCGGAAGTGACGCTGCGCGCGCTGGAGCTGGGCGCGGTGGATTTCGTTACCAAGCCGCAGTTGGGGATCCGCGAAGGGATGCTGGCTTACAGCCAGATGATCGCCGATAAAATTCGTGCAGCGGCCCGGGCGAAATTGCATGCGCGCCCTGCGACGCTGGCCCCGGTGACGCTGAAAGCCGGTCCGCTGCTCAGTAGTGAGAAGCTGATTGCGATTGGTTCTTCTACCGGCGGCACGGAGGCGATTCGCCATGTGCTGCAACCGCTGCCGGCGACCAGCCCGGCGCTGCTGATCACTCAGCATATGCCGCCAGGTTTTACCCGCTCGTTTGCCGAGCGCCTGAACAAGCTGTGCCAGATTACCGTGAAAGAAGCGGAAGATGGCGAACGTATTTTGCCCGGCCATGCCTATATCGCGCCGGGTGCCATGCACATGGAGTTGGGCCGTAGCGGCGCTAACTACGTGGTGAAACTGAATGATGGACCGCCAGTGAACCGCCATAAGCCGTCGGTTGACGTGCTGTTCCGGTCCGTGGCGACACACGCAGGACGAAATGCCGTGGGTGTCATCCTCACCGGGATGGGTAACGACGGTGCCGCCGGGATGCTGGAAATGCATCGTGCCGGTGCCTGGACCATCGCGCAGGATGAAGCCAGCTGCGTCGTCTTTGGTATGCCGCGCGAAGCGATTGCGATGGGCGGTGCCAGTGAAGTAGTCGATTTAGGACACATCAGTCAGCACATGCTGGCAAAAATTAGCGCCGGACAGGCATTGCGAATTTAACGAGCCCGTCCTGCCGGACGAGACAACACAGGAGTAGATATGGCTGATAAAAACATGCGCTTTTTGGTGGTGGATGACTTCAATACGATGCGTCGTATCGTCCGCAACCTCTTGAAAGAGCTGGGATTCAACAACGTTGAAGAAGCAGAGGACGGTGTTGATGCACTGACCAAACTGCGTGCGGGTGGTTTTGATTTCGTGGTTTCCGACTGGAACATGCCCAACATGGACGGTCTGGAACTGCTGCAGACCATTCGTGCGGATGCAGCATTGAGCAAACTGCCCGTGCTGATGGTCACCGCCGAAGCGAAAAAAGAGAACATCATTGCAGCCGCCCAGGCCGGTGCCAGCGGTTACGTAGTGAAGCCGTTCACCGCAGCCACGCTGGAAGAAAAGCTGGGTAAAATTTTCGAAAAACTGGGTATGTAAGGAGATGTGATGAGCGACCTTCCGAAACCAACCGAAGAAGCCTCGGCACACGACATTATTACCCGTATCGGCTCGCTGACGCGCATGTTGCGCGACAGCCTGCGCGAATTGGGGTTAGACCAGGCGATTGCCGAAGCGGCGGAAGCGATTCCGGACGCACGTGACCGTCTGGATTACGTGGTGCAGATGACGGCGCAAGCGGCAGAACGCGCACTAAACTGCGTTGAAGCCGCGCAGCCACACCAGGACAAAATGGAAGCCAACGCCAACCAGCTGAAAGGCCGTTGGGATGCGTGGTTTGAAAACCCGATTGAGCTGGCGGATGCACGCGAGTTGGTTTCGGATACGCGCGAATTTCTCAGTGATGTGCCGTCGCATACCTCGTACACCAACAAGCAGCTGCTCGAGATCATGATGGCGCAGGATTTCCAGGACCTGACTGGTCAGGTGATCAAGCGCATGATGGATGTGATCCAGGAGATCGAGCGTCAGTTGCTGATGGTGCTGCTGGAGAATATGCCTGAAGCCAACGCTGCCGCGCGCAAAGACGCCAGCAGCCTGTTGAATGGCCCGCAGATCCATGCCAATGCACCAGGCGTGGTCGCGAACCAGGATCAAGTCGATGATTTGCTGGATAGCTTAGGTTTCTAATCAGCATTGCGGGGGCGGCGAGTTGGCCGCCCCTGAATGAATGCTCAAAATACCGCGCGTTTTTTTGCCTCTTCAATACCTGCCACCAACACCTGTACACCTAACGCTTCAAACGCCGCAATCTGCGCCGACGTAATCCCGCGATCGGTAATCAAATAATGGATTTTGCTCCAGTCACAGGGCAGGGCAAACATCGACACCTTATCGATTTTGCTGGAGTCTGCCACCACAAACACCGTACTGGCGGAGTTGATCATCGCCATCTTCACTTTGATATCCGTCTCGCTGGGGAAGCTCAACCCGAGGCGCGGCGAAATACAGGCGGTGGCGAGAAACAGCTTTTCGGCCAGCACGTTTTCAAAGAAAGAAGCCGCTTTTTCACCGGACGTCGAGAGTGTCGGAAATTTGAAGGTACCGCCCGTCAGCAGGATATTAATCCCCGGTTCGCCCCCCAGCTTCAGCGCAATATTCACCGCCGTGGTGATCACCGATAAACGACGGATATGCCCAATCGCCTCGGCAATGGCGGTGGTGGTGGTGCCGGAATCGAAAATCACCGTATCCCCATTTTCCACATACTGCGCGGCCAGTCGGCCAATGGCTTCTTTCTCATCAAGGTGAGTTTGACGCTCAAGCAGCAGTGCGCCGGTGTTCTGCTTACCGGTCATCAGCGTGGCGCCACCGTGATAACGCTGCACATGCCCGGCTTTTTGCAGCATACGCAAATCGGTGCGGATGGTTGCCTCGGTCAGGCCAAAGGTATCGGTAAGCGCTTTAACCGTGACTGTGCCGTCCTCGCGGATCATCTCCAGGATCTTCTCACGACGCTGCTGCATGTCAGCCAGCTGCTCAGTTTTGCTTTTCAATCGAAATGCTCCCTCTTTCCAATCACGGTCTGGTTTTGGCCATAAGAAAACCCGTGATGATTTTACTCTGCGTGCCAGGGATTTGCGAGGCGGCTCGCACAAAGATGCATTTTCGAATGAAAATAAGATAAAGCCATGCAATTGATTTCACATACACCTGACAGCCGTTATTTCTATATCAAAAAACGCGTTATTTGGTTATTTACTTAAAATACAGAGGGATAAAAATAGTTTAAATCATTTGTATGAAATTTGATCTCACCCACAAACCATTGCGAAACGATAGCTTATATTTTTGTTCGAAAATCAAAGTTACTGCGAACCTATCCGGCCAGAGATAACCAGAGCCGTTGAACATGCACACAGGAGAGAAAGGATGAGTGGGGAATACGATGTCAACCTGCGCTACGGCGTGAATACCGATCTGGACCTCACCGGCAAGGTGGCGGTGGTAACCGGTGGCCTCGGTGGTATTGCCATGGCCAGTAACGCAGTGCTGTTAGAAAAAGGTGCGCGACTGGCCCTGCTTTACCCTCCATTCGAAAGCGACCGCGTCGCAGCTGTGCAGGAACAATTCTCCGCTGACCGCGTGCTGCTGGTGTGCTGTGACGTGACCGATGCTGATTCGGTGGAGGCGGCGTTCGATCACGTCGAACAGCATTACGGGCACATCGATATCCTGGTGAACTGCGCGGGTTATGTGATGTTACAGCCGGTACTGGAAACCGACTTTGCCGAGTGGCAAAAGCAGATCGCCGTTAATCTCACGGGTCCTTTTCTCTGCTCACAAGCGGCGGGCAAACGCATGGTGCGCGCCGGTAAGGGCGGCAAGATCATCAATATCGCGTCACAGGCCGCTTCCATCGCCATTGATAACCACGTGGCCTATACCTCTGCCAAAGCGGGTCTGCTCGGTATGACCAAAGTCATGGCCAAAGAGTTCGCACCACACCGTATCAACGTGAATACCTTGTCACCCACCGTGGTGCTGACGCCGATGGGCGAAAAGGCCTGGCGCGGTGAGAAAGGCGAACAGATGAAAAAACTGATCCCGCTAGGGCGTTTTGCTTACACCGATGAAATTGCCGCTGCCGTGCTGTTCTTCGCCAGCAACGGCAGCGACATGATCACCGGCGCAGATTTAATGATCGATGGCGGCTTCACCATCTGGTAATGCCGCGCCAGCACCAGTACGGCCTCAACCCTGCAATAACAACAAAACAATGAGAGAGCACGAACATGAAAAAACGCACCCTGTTATTCACTGCCATTGCCAGTTGCCTGATCGCCCAATCCAGTTTCGCTGCCGACAAAGGCACCATCATGATTCTGGTGAACTCACTGGATAACCCCTATTACGCTTCCGAAGCCAAAGGCGCCAACCTGAAAGCGCAAGAGCTGGGCTATAAAACCAGCGTGCTGTCGCACGGAGAAGACGTTAAGAAGCAGAGCGAGCTGATCGATGCTGCCATCGGTAAAAAAGTGCAGGGCATTGTGCTGGATAACGCCGACTCCACCGCCAGCGTCGCGGCAATCAAAAAAGCCAAAGATGCGGGTATTCCCGTGGTGCTGATCAACCGTGAGATTCCGGTAGACGATGTGGCGCTGGCGCAGATCACCCACAACAATTTCCAGGCGGGTTCTGATGTGGCCAACGTGTTTGTGGAGAAAATGGGTGAAAAGGGCAGCTATGCCGAATTGACCTGTAACCTCGCTGACAACAACTGCGTCACCCGCTCGAAATCCTTCCACCAGGTGCTGGATCAGTATCCGGATATGAAATCTGTCGCGCGTCAGGATGCGAAAGGCACCTTGATCGATGGCAAACGCATCATGGACAGCATCCTGCAGGCTCATCCTGATGTGAAAGGCGTGATCTGCGGTAACGGCCCAGTGGCGCTGGGTGCAATTGCGGCACTTAAAGCCGCAGGCCGCACCGATGTCACCGTGGTGGGTATCGACGGCAGCAACGACGAGCGTGATGCGGTAGAAAAAGGCGATCTGAAAGCCACGGTGATGTTGCAGGCACAGGCTATTGCTGCGCAGGGCGTGACCGACCTCGACAACTTCATCCAGAAAGGGGTGAAACCAGAGAAGCAGCGCGTGATGTTCCGCGGCATTTTGATCACCCCGGACAATGCTAAAGGTGTGCAGGACTTTAACTACAAGTCGTAATCAATAATCGGTGCGCCTGCACAGCAGGCGCCCAGGAGAATGTGATGCACAAACGACTCTGGTTACTGCTTCCTATCGTGATCCTTAGCGGTTGCCGCATTGTGTCGCAGCAGGAGCTGGCCGACCTGAAAAATCCCCCCAATCCTAAAATGGCCAATATTGCTCAGACCTGGCAGCAGAAACTGGTGCCGCAGATTCAGCACGATGCGAAGCCAGTGGCTGAACTGCTGAATGCGTTGAAGACCGCCAAAGATTTTGACAGCGCCTGTCAAACCTACGGCTACCGCGCACAGGAAGAGAACCCCTGTGTCTTCAGCGTCAAGGTCAGTGGTGAAGTTACGGCGGTGAATACCACTTCACGTAATGGCCGCATGACGGTTAAAGATGTATCAGGCGATAACGTGACGGTGCAGGTCGGTCCGATTTTCCCTGGCACGGTGCTGCGTGATGCCTATAAAGGGGCCAGCTATCAGGACTTCAACGATCAGGTGCTGTTTGGCGACTACAGCCGCGCTATTAATCAGCAGGCAGCCAACATGATGAGCGCCTTTAAGCCCAAAGTCGGCGATAAGGTGCAAATTTCCGGCGTGTTTAGCAGCTTCGATACGCCTGAACAGGTGCCGAATGTCACACCTGCTGCCATTGTGCGGCAGTAAGGAGCGGGTATGCAAAATCCTCAAAGTGACGTGATCATCGAAACCCGTAATGTGTCACGCATTTACCCCGGCGTGACCGCGCTCGATCAGGTGAATTACCGCGTCTATCGCAACAAAGTGAACGTGCTGATTGGCGAAAACGGTGCCGGTAAATCCACCATGATGAAAATGCTGGCAGGCGTGGAAACCCCTTCCTCCGGTGAGATTCTGCTGGACGGCAAAGTGGTGTCGCTCAGTTCCACCCACCAGGCGGAAAAGCACGGTATCAGCATCATCTTTCAGGAACTCAACCTGTTCCCCAACATGAATGTGATGGACAACATCTTTATCGCCAACGAGTTTTTCCAGCGCGGCGTGATCAACGAAAAATATCAGTATGCGCTGGCGAAATCATTGCTGGAGCGGCTGGAACTGGATGTTGACCCTTATGCACAGCTGGGCGAATTGGGCATCGGCCATCAGCAGTTGGTCGAGATCGCCCGGGCGTTGTCCAAAGATACGCGTGTGCTGATCATGGATGAACCCACCAGTGCGCTGAGCCAGTCTGAAGTGAAAGTGCTGTTCAACGTCATTGACCAGCTGAAGCGGCGTGGCGTGACCATCATCTATATCTCACACCGGCTGGAAGAGCTGATGGAAATTGGCGATCACATCACCATTTTTCGTGACGGTCGCTTTATCAGCGAGCGAGAAGTGCGTGACGCTTCGGTTCCCTGGATCATCGAACAGATGGTCGGCGACAAGAAAAAACACTTCGACTATCAGCCCGCGGCTCAGGGCGAAACCGTTTTGCACGTCAACGGCCTGACGGCACTGCATCAGAATGGCGGCTACAAGCTCAATGATGTGTCGTTTTCACTGCGCAAGGGCGAAGTGATCGGCATTTACGGTTTGCTGGGCGCGGGACGCACGGAGTTGTTTAAAGGGCTGATTGGCATGATGCACTGCCAGTCTGGCAGCGTCAGCCTGAATGGCGAAGTGCTGGATAAACGCAATTTCCAGCAGCGGTTAAAGAAAGGCATTGCGCTGGTACCGGAAGATCGACAAACCGAAGGCGTGGTGCAGTTGATGTCCATCACCGCCAACATGACGTTAAGCGATCTCAGCTTGCGCGGTTTTCGCCGTGCGCTGCGCTTACTCAATCCCCACAAAGAGCAGCGTCGCGTCGATGAAATGATTGGTCATCTCGCCATCAAAGTGAGCGATCCGGAACTGCCGATTACCTCACTCAGCGGCGGTAACCAGCAGAAAGTGGTGCTGGGAAAAGCGCTGATGACGGGCCCTCAAGTGGTGTTGCTGGATGAACCCACGCGCGGGATCGATGTGGGGGCCAAAACGGACGTGTACCACCTGATTGGCAATCTCGCACAGCAAGGTCTGGCGGTGATGTTCTCCTCTTCTGAACTGGACGAGGTGATGGCACTGGCCGATCGCATTCTGGTGATGGCCGATGGCCGTATTACCGCCGACTTACCGCGCAGCGCGGCAACGCGAGAAGCGCTGATTAGCGCCTCAACACCGCATGATTAAGCCCGCAGGAGATCAATATATGAACCAGAAATACCTGCTTTATATGTACTTGCTGAAAGCGCGAACCTTTATCGCGTTACTGATCGTGGTCGGCTTTTTCAGCTTTATGGTGCCTAATTTCCTGACCACCTCAAACTTACTGATCATGACGCAGCATGTGGCCATCACCGGGCTGCTGGCCATTGGCATGACGTTGGTGATCCTGACCGGTGGCATCGATCTGTCGGTCGGTGCGGTGGCGGGCATCTGCGGCATGGTGGCGGGGGCTTTGCTCACCAATGGTGTGCCGCTGTGGGGCGGCAACACGCTGTTCTTTAACGTGCCGGAAGTGATTCTGGTGGTGGCGCTGTTTGGCATTGTGCTGGGGTTGATCAACGGCACCGTTGTGACGCGTCTGGGCGTGGCACCCTTTATCTGCACCCTCGGCATGATGTATGTGGCTCGCGGGGCCGCGCTGCTGTTCAACGATGGCAGCACTTACGCCAATCTGGTGGGGATGCCAGCATTGGGCAATACCGGTTTCGCGTTTTTGGGATCGGGCAGTGTGCTTGGTGTCTACATCCCTATCTGGTTGATGATCGGCTTCCTGCTGCTCGGCCTCTATCTGACACGTAAAACCCCGCTGGGGCGTTACATCTATGCCACCGGCGGCAATGAATCTGCGGCACGCCTGGCCGGTGTACCGATCATCAAGGTCAAAGTATTTGTTTATGCCTTCTCCGGTTTATGCGCTGCGCTGGTGGGATTGATCGTGGCGTCTCAGCTGCAAACTGCGCACCCGATGACCGGCAACATGTTCGAAATGGACGCCATCGGCGCGACGGTGTTGGGCGGAACTGCGTTAGCAGGAGGGCGCGGGCGCGTATCAGGTTCGATCATCGGTGCCTTTGTTATCGTGTTCCTCGCCGATGGCATGGTGATGATGGGCGTCAGCGATTTCTGGCAAATGGTGATTAAAGGGCTGGTGATTGTCACCGCCGTAGTAATCGACCAGTTCCAGCAAAAATTACAAAGTAAGGTGGTGCTGCTGCGCAGACATGAAAAAAAGCAGCAATCGGCCGCCATGCCTGAAGCAACGCATGGATAACAGGAGGCAATATGACACGCGATTTTAGTGGAAAAACGGTGGTGATTACCGGCGCATGCCGCGGGATTGGCGCGGGCATTGCCGCACGATTTGCACGCGATGGTGCAAGACTGGTGATGGTGTCCAACGCGGATCGGGTATTCACCACGGCGCGGGCGCTGGAAGAGCAGTTTGGCGGTGAGATTCTGGCGCTGCAGGTGGATGTGACCAATGAAGCCGAAGTGCAGCAGCTTTATCAGCAGGCCGCTGAGCGCTTTGGCACCATTGATGTTTCGATTCAGAACGCTGGCGTGATCACCATCGATCGCTTTGATGCGATGCCGAAAAGCGATTTCGAAAAAATTCTGGCAGTGAACACCACCGGCGTCTGGCTGTGTTGTCGTGAGGCGGCAAAGTACATGGTGAAGCAGGGCAGCGGCAGCCTGATCAACACCTCATCAGGACAGGGGCGGCAGGGCTTTATCTACACGCCACATTATGCGGCCAGCAAAATGGGTGTCATCGGTATTACTCAGAGTCTGGCGCTGGAACTGGCGCCATGGCACATCACCGTCAATGCTTTTTGTCCGGGCATCATCGAAAGTGAGATGTGGGATTACAACGATCGCGTATGGGGAGAAATCCTCAGCAGCGATAAAAAGCAGTATGGCAAAGGCGAGTTGATGGCGGAATGGGTGGAAAATATTCCGTTGAAACGCGCCGGACAGCCGCAAGATGTCGCCGGGCTGGTGGCGTTTCTCGCGTCGGATGATGCGCGCTACATTACCGGTCAAACCATCAACGTGGATGGCGGGCTGATTTTCTCCTAATCGCAGCAGCTGTAAGCGCCTGGCGGGGCTTGACGCAGGGCGCTCTGTGGGGGAGGGGGGAATGCTCGTGAGTTAAAGCCCTATTTGCAAAAGCTGTCGCTGTTAAAAGTGGCAGCTTTTTTCGTGTGGGTTAGCATATTGGAGTGCGGGCCCGAGCACCTCTGCTGCTGCCGGGCTGTCCTCGCGCCGCTGACGCGGTGCCTTCGGCTTCCACGTCGTGCCGGCGGATCGTTCGGGTAAGGCCATCCAGGCCAACCCGAACTGCCAGTCGCCTCCCTGCGCCTGGCTCCTGACCCAACGTAAAAGCCTCAGCGCTGCGGATAGCCCTTGCAGCAGTAGAGATGCTCAGGCCACCACTACCGTGCCCTTTTTCACAATAATCACTGAAGCTTCAGAGCAGGCCAGCCCCTATACGGCGGCAGACTGCGTTATCACCTGTCGCTGAACTGACGAACATTACGCGATGCGGAGCGATTTGGTGATCAAAAGAAAATGGTGCATTTGCTAATCAGGCAATGTCCTAATTCAGCCGGCCTTTTCTGCAAAGTCGGCAGAATGTGTTAGGGTATTCCAGTACAGTTTTGTGAGCCACCTCAAATTCTAAACTGGATAAAAGCCTGTTTTTGCTATGACATCTGTTTTTTCCGCTTTCAAATCACTGCGCATGCTGCCTGCCGCAACCGGGCTGCTTTTCACTGCACCGGCTTTGGCGCTGGTCACTGACACGCACGTTGCTGATGCGCCCTTTAGCGATCCCGAACGCTTCCAGAAAATGGCCAGCGATCTACCCGTACTTGGCTATGAAGACGAGAATGCGGCCTTCAGCAAGAATCTGGCCACCATCGCCAAGAGCATTGGTGAAGCCAGTCAGGACAGCACCAGCGACAACACTTTTGGTCATCAGGCGGGCATCTGGGCGTTTAACCATTTCCGCGATGAAGTGGCGAACCGCGTTGTGGATGAAGGCCAATCCCTGTTGTCGCCTTATGGTAAAGCGCAAATCGATTTTAACGTCGATATGGACGGTAACTTCACCGGCAGTGGCGCTTCGCTACTCACGCCGTGGGCCGATCGCTACCAATACCTGACCTTTAGTGAAGTGGGCTTTCATCAAACGGATGATGGGCTGGTGGGCAATATCGGCTTGGGACAACGCTGGACGGCGGGTAAATGGCTGCTGGGTTACAACGGTTTTGTCGACCGCATGTTTAATAGCGGATTGCAGCGCGCTTCAGTGGGCACCGAAGCGTGGGGCGATTACCTGCGCTTCTCGGCTAACTACTACACGCCACTGTCGGGTTGGCAAAATCGCGATCCTTTCCAGCAGCAGCGTTTAGCACGCGGCTACGATTTCACCACCCAGGGCTATCTGCCTTTCTATCGCCAGCTTTGGATGTCAGTGAGTTGGGAGCAGTATCTGGGCAATGATGTGGATCTGTTTAGCAGCGGCAATACCTATCACAATCCCTCGGCGCTGACCTTTGGTGTCTCCTACACGCCTGTGCCGTTGGTCACACTCTCTGCCAGCCACAAAACCAGTAATGAAGGTGAAAGTCAGGATCAGCTGGGTTTGCATCTAAACTACCGTTTCGGCGTGCCGCTGAGCCAGCAGTTGAGTGCCGATAACGTGGCAGAAGCGCGTTCGCTGCGTGGCAGTCGTTATGACATGGTCACCCGCAACACTACGCCGGTGGTGGAATATCGTCAGCGCAAAACTTTATCCGTGTTCCTCGCTACGCCGCCATGGCAATTAAACGGCGGTGAAAGTCTGCCGCTGAAATTGCAAATCCGTAATGCCAATCCGATCACTAAAGTGGTCTGGCAGGGCGACACTCAGGCACTGAGCTTAACGCCGGGTGCGAATCCTAACGATCCGCAAGGATGGAGCATTATTATGCCCACGTGGAACAGCGCATCTGACGCCACCAACAGTTATCGCCTGTCTGTGACGCTGGAAGACAGCAAGGGCAGCCGGGTGACCTCCAACTGGATTACGCTGCAATTACAGGAACCGTTTAGCATCAATTCCGGAGAGGATAATCGTTTCGATTTGCTGGCGCCTTAAAACGGTCATCGACGAAATTCATGCCACTTCACTGCATGAACCCGGTAACATAGCGGCTTATTGTCAGGAATGGGTTCTTATTGCATGCCTTCAATTCCGGTTCCGCTGGTTACGCTACTGGTGCTGCTGATTTTAATCGTGACCTTAGCGGCGAACGATAAGCAACGCCACCAAACCACGCTGTTATTTCTGGTCGTCTGCTCACTGTTACTGGCGGTGGGAGCATTACGTTGGATCTTGCCGTCAACGCCACTCATGGCTTTGCGCGTGTTATTGGCAACGCTGCTTCCAGCGCTGGCCTGGTACTGTTTCAGCCCGCATACGACTCAGAACTATTCACGCTGGAAAATCGTCCCGCCCGCGCTGGCCATCATCATTATGCAGTGCTGGCCACCAACCATTGATAGCGTGCTATTTGTGCTCTACATCGGATACGGGGCAGCGTTGATTTTTCTGGGCTTAGGCGGTGGGGATCGATTAAGCGATGCGCGCATCAGCGAAGTCGGGCTGGCGGCAAAAATGGCTCTTACCGCCGGTGTATTTCTTTGCTTCTCTGGTATGACAGATTTGCTGGTGGCGCTCGAATTCACTTTGCATCAGGGCAAGCTTGTGCCGCAAATCATCGCGATAATGCAAAGTTTAATGCTGCCTTTACTTAGCCTGGCGATTGTATTTGCAGCACGTACTCGCCCCCGGGAAGTGAGTATTGAGACAGTACTGCCCGATTCTTCTCCGTTGCAGACGCCTGAGCAGGCAGCTTTGTGCCTGCAACTGGAAAATCGACTGCGGCAGGATGACCTGTTCCTTAATACACAACTCACGTTGAATCTATTGGCGCGCAAAGCCGGTATTCCCTCGCGTCACATCTCGCGTGCGATCAATGCGACTTACCACTGTAATGTTTCTCAATGGATAAATGGTTTTCGCATCGCTCATGCGCAGCAGTTGCTCCGAAGCAGTTCACTGCCGGTTACGGAGGTGATGCTGGCTTCAGGATTCACCACCAAATCAAATTTCAATCGCGAGTTTCTCCGCATCAGCGGGCAGACGCCGAGTGCATTTCGTCAGCAGGCCGGTTCAATGCCGCGCTCAGAAAATGCGTGATACGGGCGATTAACTCCTGATGAATATCGGCACGGCTCCGGCTGCCTTGATCCTGGCAAATGATGCCATCGCCAGGGGAAAACTGTTCAATCAACTCAGCAGCATGGGGTTTACAGCGCTGCATAAAACTAAAGTGGGTTGCGCCGCTGATACGTGAAAACGGTGTCTGTTGCGGCGGAAGATACTGCGCCAGATAGCCGGATTCCAGTGAGGCGGGAAGTTCAACACTGTCTTGTTCTGCGGATAATACCAGCACTGGCACAGAAATCCTTGCCAAACTATCTGGCGTGAATCCGCGCGCCAGACCCAGATCGAGCGATATAGCCGCTTTGATGTGGGGGCTACCTAATTGAGCATTTAATAAAGAAGCGGTATTCGTGTTGCTGATACCCAAAGTCTCAATCAATTGACAGTCTGATAGCGGCGCGTGGTTCTGGCAATCCTGAACAAATCTGTTTGACGAAAACCGGGCACCGATTAACTCCATTACTGTCCACCCTCCAAGTGAGTGGCCTATGGCGGCGATGCGCAATGGATCAACTTTTCCTGCCAGGTGTTCGTCTGCCAATAATCGGTCCAGTACCCGGCTGATATCATCTGGACGCAGCCAAAGTTTCCGGGCAGTAGCAGGATCGCGATTCTCAGTTGTTGTACCGGGATGATTGGGGGCAGCGACGATATATCCCTGCACAGTGAGTGCATGCGCCAACCAGTTGAGGTTACGCCAGCTACCGCCATAGCCGTGAGACAGAAGGACTAAAGGATGCTGTCCGGGACGAGGCGTTGCATTGCGTAAAACCGACTCACCATAGAACGCTGGGTTCTCACCCACATCTTCTAAGACGCCCGTGGCTGCAGTGGGATACCAAAAAGCAACATTGAGCGGACGATTGCCCTGGCTATCAAGTGTTATCTGACGAAAGCCCGTAGCTGCCTGTGCAAGCGATGCACACATCATCAGCATAAGTGCACAAATACAAAATCGAATCATTAGCGTGTTCTCCATGAGTGTAAAATCATGAAGAGTAATAACGGAAACAGTCAGTTATCGCGTCCTCAATCACGATTGAGTACCTGTATAACGACAATAAAAAAGGGCAGCTTGCGCTGCCCTTTGCTCATACCCAGCCGACACTAGCCGGTATGCAATGAGGGATACTCACTTAGAACTGATACACCAGACCAACAGCAGTTACGTCGTCAGTGTTGATGTTCAACGCGTTATTATCTTTCAACAGGTTGATTTTATACTCTGCATAAGCAGACATGTTCTTGTTGAAGTAGTAAGTCACGCCAACGGCTACGTATTTGAACAGGTCAGTATCACCCACATTGTTCTCGACATCTTTCGCGCGAGAAGACACATAGCCCAGTGAAGGACGCAGGCCATTCAGGAACTGATACTGTGCAACGGCTTCAAAGTTAACCGCTTTGTTAGCGAAACCGTTATTACCGATCGGCGTCGCGTTCTGCGTTTCGCCATAGATGGTCGCCAGGTAAATCTGGTTGGCATCGTATTTCAGACCGGCTGCCCAGCTCTGCGCTTTATCGCCACGGCCGTAGGTTGCGGTGTTCTGTGCAGTGACACGATCGAGGTTCGCATAAGCACCAACAATGCTCAGGCCAAAATCGAAATCATAGGAGGTTGACAACGCAAAGCCGTCACCATTCGAACGACGTACCGCCAGGTTGCTGGCAGTTGCGCTGTCAGAGCGCTCGTTTTTGCCTTCATACTGCGCGGCAAAGTTCCAGCCTTTCACCAGACCGAAGAAATCTTTGTTACGCCAGGTCAGCACACCGGTAGAACGGCCTGACAAGAACGCATCGGTGTAACCTGAATCACCACCAAAGTACGGCAGCATATCGGTGTAGCCCAGTACGTCGTACACCAGACCGTAGTTACGGCCGTAGTCGATTGAACCGAACTGAGCAATTTTCAGACCCGCAAAGCCCAGACGGGTTTTGTTGCCTGAGTTAGCATCGCTGCCTTCAGAGTTGCTCAGGCTGTACTGGTATTGCCACTGACCATAGCCGGTCAGCTGGTCATTAATTTTGGTTTCGCCTTTAAAGCCCAGGCGGGTATAGGAAGAGACTTCACCGTTTGCGCTGTCGTTATCAGAGAACAGATGCGAAACGTTGATTTTGCCGGTCAGGTCCAGTTTGTTGCCATCTTTGTTATAGATTTCGGCGGCCTGAGCCGAAGAAAGTCCCAGCAGTAAAGGCATCACTGCTGCCAGTAAGGAGCGCTTCATCATTTATAATTTACCCTGTGATATTTTTTAATTGTATCCCCGTCATCGGGGTGAAAAGAAAATGACACAAAAGGTTCAAGATCAACAGTGCAATATATGTAACTAAATATTTCCGATTGGCTTTTTGTGTGATTTTTAATCTTAACTTCCATTATATGGGATTTTACATTGGATAAACTTATCCCAATATCAATATGTATCGCATCAATATAAATAGATAACTCATTGTTTTATATTGGTATTAATAAAATTAAAGAAAAGTAAATCACCCTGTTTCTATGATGGTTAAATAGCACAAGCCTATGCATTATTGTTCAATAACAAATATATAAAACCACCTAATCATTAGCATGGTAATTATCTGGTTAATCTCTTTGTGTCTTTTTATTTCTGCAATGATAATAACCTTAGTCACTAAACGTCGTTTAACTTACGTTTAATTAAGGCGTTGTTCAAAATGCAGCCAAATATGCAAAGAGATTGTTAAACAGGAGCGAGTGAGTGCCACCTCTACTTGCCGATTTGGATGCACATTTCCTGCACATCCGCGCACCATAAATGCACAAGTTGCCCTAAAACAGGGCGGACGCCGCGACTTTTTGGCGAAATATTTGCTGTGCGATCACAAAAGCGCTATTTCATTTTGTGAATGCATAAATCTGCTAAATAAATAGCTGCTCTCCTCTCTCCATCAGACTGATATTCACTTTTTATGCAGTTAATGTGAATGGTGACCTAATCTAACTCATTGATATTGCGTTGCTCAAACCCATTTATGCATTTTTTCCGCTAGCTGGCACGCTTACTGCACTCTACAGTAGTGCTGCGACACAACGGATTTTTACAATTTTGAAACAATAGCTTCACTTAGCTGGAGCAGGAGAAATGGCTATGTCACTGCAGGTTTCACGTCACGATTTTGATCAATGGATGATGCCGGTATATGCCCCCGCAGCTTTTGTACCGGTGCGTGCTGAAGGCTCAACGCTCTGGGATCAGCAAGGTAAGGATTACATCGACTTTGCAGGTGGCATCGCGGTTAATGCATTGGGACATGCGCATCCCGCTTTGCAACAGGCTCTGACAGAGCAGGCCGGTAAGCTATGGCACACCGGCAATGGCTATACCAACGAACCTATTTTACGCCTGGCTAAACAGCTCATTGACGCCACCTTTGCCGATCGCGTGTTCTTCTGTAACTCCGGGGCAGAGGCTAATGAGGCAGCACTGAAACTGGCGCGTAAAGTCGCGCACGATCGTTTTGGCGCCGAGAAAAATGGCATCGTGGCCTTCAATAATGCTTTCCACGGACGCACGCTATTTACTGTTTCAGCGGGTGGTCAACCGGCTTATTCACGTGATTTTGCGCCGTTACCCCCGGCGATTGAACATGCCAGCTTCAACGATTTGGCCTCTGCCGCAGCACTGATCAATGACCAAACCTGTGCCGTTATTGTTGAACCGATTCAGGGTGAGGGCGGTGTTGTACCGGCCGATCCGGCTTTCCTGCGCGGCCTGCGTGAACTGTGCGACAAACATCAGGCGACGTTGATATTCGATGAAGTGCAGAGCGGCGTGGGGCGTACCGGTTCGCTGTATGCCTACATGCACTATGGCGTGACGCCTGACGTGCTGACCACCGCCAAAGCGCTGGGTGGTGGCTTCCCGATCGGCGCGATGCTGACACGTGAAGATCTGGCGCTGGTGATGGGCGTGGGCACCCATGGCACCACCTACGGCGGTAACCCGCTGGCAGGTGCCGTCGCCGGTAAAGTGATGGAGTTGATTAACCAACCCGACTTTATGGCGGGTGTCACAGAGCGCCATCAGTGGTTTGTCGCGGCATTACAAGAGATGAACCAGCGCCTGCCGATCTTTAAAGAAGTTCGCGGTCTTGGGCTGTTGATTGGAGCCGTACTGAATGAAGATTTTGCCGGGAAAGCGAAGCAGTTCAACCTGGCGGCGGCGGAAGAGGGCGTCATGGTGCTGATTGCCGGTGCTAACGTGGTGCGTTTCGCGCCCGCGCTCAATATCAGTGAAGCGGAAGTGAAAGAGGGGCTGGCGCGCTTTGAACGTGCCTGTGCTCGCGTGCTCAAAGGAGCTGCATCATGATGGTGATTCGCCCCGTCGAACGTGACGACCTTGCGCAGTTGCTGTCGCTGGCGGGCAAAACCGGGGGCGGCTTAACCTCGCTGCCCGCCGATAGCGATACACTGAAAGCGCGTATTGAGCGTTCTCTGCTCACCTGGCAGGGCGCGCTCTCGCGTGCTGAACAAGGCTATGTGTTTGTACTGGCCGATAGCGCAGACAATCGTGCTGTTGGGATCTGTGCCATTGAAGTGGCCGTGGGCCTGCAAGACCCGTGGTACAACTTCCGGGTGGGCACGCAGGTACACGCCTCGAAAGAGTTAAACGTCTACGCCAGCTTGCCAACGCTGTCGTTAAGTAACGATCATACCGGCAGCAGCGAGCTGTGCACGCTGTTCCTCGATCCCGATTATCGCGATGGAAAAAATGGCCATCTGCTGTCGAAATCCCGCTTCCTGTTTATGGCTAATTTCCGCGATCGCTTTATGAAGCACGTGGTGGCTGAGATGCGCGGTGTCAGTGATGACGCCGGGCATTCCCCGTTCTGGGACAGCGTCGGCAGCCGTTTCTTCTCCATGGAGTTTCGTGAAGCCGATTTCCTCAGCGGCACCGGGCAGAAAGCCTTTATTGCCGAGCTGATGCCAAAACATCCGCTGTATATCCATTATCTCAGTGAAGCGGCGCAGAAAGTGATTGGCGAAGTGCATCCGAAAACGGCACCCGCGCGCGCCGTGCTGGAAGCGGAAGGGTTCCGTTATCTCAATTACGTCGACATCTTTGACGGCGGCCCAACGCTGGAGTGCGAAATTGATCGCATTCGCGCCATCCGTAAAAGTCACCTGCTTCAGGCCGAAGCCGGGGAAGCCGATGACAGCTGGCCGCTGTGTCTGGTCGCCAACGGTGATTACCAGCATTTCCGCGTGGCGCTGCTGCCCGTGGATATGGCGAGCGGAAAAGTCCGCATCAATGAACATCAGCGCACGGCGTTGCGCTGCGATTATGGCGATGCATTGCGTGTGGTCACGCTGTGCCGCGAGGAGAAAAAAGCATGACGCACTTCATTAATGGTCAATGGCTGACGGGCGGCGCTGAAGCGTTAACCAAACAAAACCCGGTGAACGGTGAAACGTTATGGCAGGGACGGGCAGCGACCGGTGCACAGGTGGTGGCGGCTTGCGAAGCGGCGCGTGCGTCCTTTCCCGCCTGGGCACGCAAGCCTTTCGCGGAACGTCAGGCGATAGTGGAAGCCTTCGCCAAATTACTCGAGAGCCACAAAACTGCACTGGCAGAAAGTATCGCCAAAGAAACCGGTAAACCCCGTTGGGAAACTCTGACCGAAGTGCAGGCGATGATCAATAAAATCGCCATCTCGGTAAAAGCCTACCACACGCGTACCGGAGAACAGGCCGAGGGTGAAAGTTCGTTGCGCCATCGCCCGCACGGCGTACTCGCAGTGTTTGGTCCCTACAATTTTCCTGGCCATCTGCCGAACGGACATATCGTTCCCGCGCTGCTGGCGGGCAACTGTGTCGTGTTCAAACCGAGTGAGCTTACGCCGATGACGGCGGAAAAAACCGTTGAGCTGTGGGAGCAAGCTGGGCTGCCAGCGGGTGTGATCGCGCTATTGCAGGGCGCGCGCGAAACCGGCCAGGCACTGGCGCATGAGCCACAAATCGATGGCTTGCTGTTTACCGGCAGTGCCGCAACAGGCTATCACCTGCATCGCCAGTTTGCCGGTCAGCCTGAGAAAATGCTGGCGCTGGAGATGGGCGGTAACAATGCGCTGATCGTCGAGGACCCCTCAGACCTTGATGGCGCAGTGCACATCGCGATTCAGTCTGCCTTTATTACAGCCGGGCAGCGCTGCACCTGTGCGCGTCGTCTGCTGGTGAAACGCGGAGCAGCAGGCGATGCCTTCCTGCAGCGTTTGGTGGAAGTGACCGCTCGTCTGCAGCCTGCCGCCTGGAATGCTGAACCGCAGCCCTTTATGGGCAGCGTGATTTCACCTGCCGCCGCTGGACATATTTACGCCGCCTGGCAGCAGCGTATCGATCTGGGCGGCAAGGTGTTGCTGGCGATGCACTGGCCGGATCGCGACAGCGCCATTATCACTCCCGGTATCATTGAGATGACGGACGTGGCGAAACTGCCCGACGAAGAGGTGTTTGGTCCGCTGCTGCAGGTCATCCGCTACGATGAGTACGATCAGGCGATTCGCCTCGCCAACCAGACGCGCTATGGCCTCTCCTGCGGTTTGATTTCTCCGCAGCGTGCGCAGTTTGACCAACTGCTACTGGAAGCGCGTGCCGGGATTGTTAACTGGAACAAACCGTTAACCGGTGCCGCCAGCTCAGCGCCGTTTGGCGGTGTAGGTGCGTCCGGTAATCATCGCGCCAGTGCATGGTATGCCGCAGATTACTGCGCGTGGCCGATGGCTTCTTTGGAGAGCCCGAGCCTGGCCTTACCGGGCAGCTTATCGCCGGGACTGGATTTCTCCGCGGAAGGAGCTGAATAATGAAAGCGTTTGAAGCCAATTTTGACGGTCTGGTCGGCCTGACGCATCATTACGCCGGGCTCTCATTTGGTAATGAAGCCTCAACGCGTAATCAGCTGCAGCCTTCTAATCCACGTCTGGCGGCGAAACAGGGCCTGTTGAAAATGAAAGCGCTGGCGGACATGGGCTATGTGCAAGGGGTGATTCCGCCGCATGAGCGGCCGAATATCCCGCTGCTGCGCCAGTTGGGTTTTGCTGGCACTGACGAACAGGTGCTGGAGAAAGCCGCCCGGCAGGCACCGCAATTGTTGTCTGCGGCCAGTTCTGCCTCGGCAATGTGGGTGGCGAATGCTGCCACCGTTTCGCCTTCAGCCGACAGTGCCGATGGTCGCGTGCACTTTACCGTGGCTAACCTTAACAATAAATTCCACCGCGCCATCGAAGCGCCGGAAACGGCCGACTTGCTGCGCGCCATTTTCCGCGATCCGCAACATTTCAGCGTGCATGATGCTTTGCCGCAGGTGGCGCTGTTTGGCGATGAAGGTGCCGCCAACCATAACCGCTTTGGTGCGGAGTATGGCGATGCGGGTGTTCAGCTGTTTGTTTATGGTCGTGATGGACAACAGCAGGGCGCTGCACCGGCACGTTATCCGGCACGTCAGACGCGGGAAGCCAGTGCCGCGGTGGCGCGCCTGCATCAGCTCGACGACGACCGCACGCTATTTGCTCAGCAAAACCCGCTGGTGATCGATCAGGGCGTGTTCCACAACGATGTCATCGCCGTCAGCAACCAACAGGTGCTGTTCTGCCATGAAGAGGCGTTTGTCGATCAGCCGGCGTTACTACAACAGCTGGCTGCGCGCGTGCCCGGCTTCCAGCCGATTGTGGTGCCGCGCGATAAAGTGTCAGTGGCCGACGCGGTGAATACCTATCTGTTTAACAGCCAGCTGTTGCAGCATCCTGAAGGTGGGATGCGACTGGTACTGCCCGAAGAGTCACGCCAGCATGCGGGCGTGTGGCGCTATTTGAGTGAGCTGGTGGAGAGCGGCGGACCGATTCGTGAGCTCACGGTGTTCGATCTGCGTGAGAGTATGTGCAATGGCGGTGGGCCAGCCTGTCTGCGTTTGCGGGTGGTGCTCAATGAAGCAGAGCGTCAGGCCCTCAATCCAGCGGTACTAATGAACGATCGCCTATTCACCACCCTGAACAGTTGGGTCGATCGCCACTACCGTGATCGCCTGACCCAAGCCGATTTGGCCGATCCACAGTTACTGCGTGAAGGACGCACCGCGCTGGATGAGCTGACGCAGCTGCTAGACTTAGGCAGTGTCTACGCATTTCAGCGTTAACCTCAGAGGGTAAGTGAAGCTTCTGAGTTGAAAAGGAGTGTACATGCAGGATTTTCTACAACAAACCCTGTCAGGTAAGCCGCCCCAGCAGCGGCAGGGCAGCAATGCCCATTTACAGTGGCAGTGGCACGATGAGGGCATTCTATCCCTGACACCCCATGCACCGACGCATCAGGCGCTGGTGCTGTCAGCGGGCGTGCACGGCAACGAAACGGCCCCGGTTGAGATTCTTAACATGTTGTTGACGCCACTGCTGCGCGGAGATCAGCCGTTAGCGGTGCGGTTGCTGGTGATATTGGGCAATCCCGATGCGCTACGCAGCGGCAAGCGCTATCAGCAATATGATATTAACCGCTTGTTCGGGGGGCGCTGGCAGAAGGTGTCCGATTTGCCTGAAGCTCAGCGCACGTTGCGACTGGAACAGGCGCTTGAACAGTTCTGGCGCGAATGTCGCGATCATGAAGTGCGCTGGCATCTCGATCTGCATACCGCGATTCGTGGCTCGTACCATGCGCGCTTTGGTGTGATGCCCTTGAATCCTCAACCGTGGCCGCACGACTTTCTGCACTGGCTGGCGGCGGCAGAGCTGGAAGCGCTGGTGTTTCATCGTTCCCCTGGCGGCACCTTTACCCACTACAGCTGTGAACATCATGATGCGGCCAGCTGTACGCTGGAGCTGGGTAAAGCCCTGCCGTTTGGAGAAAATGATCTCAGCCAGTTCTCGGCGGTGCAGCAGGCGCTGGCGGCATTGTTGTATGGCGAGCCACTGCCAGAAGTGCGGGAACAGCCGCGGCATTATCGTGTGGCGCAGCAGATTACCCGTCACGGTGACGCGTTTGTGTTGCACATGGGGCCAGAAACGCTGAACTTTACGGCATTCCCGCAGGGCACGTTGCTGGCAGAAGAGGGGGAGACGCGCTACTACGTACAACAGGCGCGTGAATATGTGCTGTTTCCCAATCCAAATGTTGCTGCGGGACTACGTGCTGGCCTGATGCTGGTGGAAGAGAACGAGCAGACGCAGGCACTGACGTTATAAATAAGGTGGGTGAAGAAAATTCACCCATTTTTCCCTTCCGCAAATCCGACAATACCGTTACACTCCTCCTTAATTCCTGCGCATTTCCCTTTGATTGTCATACTCTTTTGCAATTCCTCACGCATTTCTTCTCTTTCTCTCCATGATTGCCTGATTACTGTCTTTTATGCTTTCAGGGCTTTACTCAGACTCTGAGTAGTTGACGTTTGGCGTCGTATGCTTGTTTCCGAAGACGCGACACACCTTGTCGTCATGAAACTGAATAGTAAGGACAAATATTATGCGTAAACTCACTTCCCTGTTCCTGGCTACTGCAATGGCTCTTGGTGCTGCCAACATCGTCCACGCTGCAGCGGACAATCTGACACCACCGCCAGCAGGTAGCGAAAAACCGATGCACAAGCCGCCAATGCGTCATCACGGTATGGAGATGATGTTCAAAGGCCTGAATCTGACGGATGCGCAGAAAGCGCAGATCAAAACCATCATGCGTGACAGCCATAAAGAGATGAAACGTCCATCTCTGGAAGAGCGTCGTGCTAACCACAGCATCATCGCTTCAGATACTTTCGATAAAGCGAAAGCCGAAGCGCAGGCTGAGAAAATGACCGCCAACGCGAAAGATCGTGCGGTGAGCATGATGGAAACGCAGAACAAGATTTACAACGTGCTGACACCTGAACAGAAAAAACAGTACAACGCCAACTTTGAGAAACGTCTGACAGAGAAAGGCCCGCATGACGGTAAAATGCCGCCACCGCCGGCTGATGGTGAATAAGCCGTTTAGCTCATCGGTTTGAGACCGCCGACGTTGTCCACTGCATCTGATGTTTTGGGCAGCGTCGGCGGTTTTGTTTTAGAGTTCGATCAGCGGGAAAACCCCGGACAACAGCGGGCGACACAAAATTTTATAGCCGTCATGATCAAAGCCCTGACGTGCGCGCTGTAGCTGGCGGGCTTCCGCTTCGGTGGTGACCGAACCGAGCCAGAACCAGTGATCGATGACGTGAATCTGTGTCATCTCTGCTCCCACTTCTACCATGCCAACCGGACCTTGCCACGGCCAGCACACCACACGCATCTGTTCCAGTGCCTGATGCAAACGTTGCTGATGGGCTTCAACGGATTCGGTACCGCAGCACGCCCCGGCGCAGCGTTTTAGCGCGGCGCGAAAACAGCCGCGTCCCGGTGATAAGCGCTCTAATCCCAGTAATCCATGGCACAGGCGTTGTTCATCGGCAATCGCCTTGAGTTTTTCCATGGCCGCAAAACGACTGCGAAACAAACCGTAGAGGTTGGGGGAGCAGGAGAAGTCGAGATCTTTGGCGTAAACCACCTGCGGAGCGCCATCGCCAAGCTGCAACGAACAGAGCTGACGATTTTTGCGCAGGCGCTTATTAAACAGCGGCTGCTGCGTTTTAATCATCTGCGCTTCCAGCAGTTGCGCGCCAAGATCGCCCGCGGTAGGGATCCAGGTCACACGCCGCGCCTGACGCAACATGTTGGCTTCATCCGGCGTGCGAAAATGCGACATCACCCGGCTGCGCAGGTTGACGCTTTTGCCGATATACAGTGGCAGGCTGTCGCTCTCACCGTGAAAGGTATACACGCCTGGCTGATTCGGTAATCCTTCCAGCCATTGTCGTAAATGTTCGGGATATTGATAAATCGCGGCCGCATCAAATTCGAGGCGGTGGCTGGCTACACGTCTGACCAAAACACACTCCGATTACTGGTTGTCTGTCCAGTATATCAGCGTGATGCTTTTCTCGCCAGTCCGCGGCAGAAGGAGGGCGTTTCCCGCAACAGCGGCGGGAAACGCAGAGCGGTTACTTTTTCCAGAAGTCGTCGAACACGGTGATCGGCGGACGACGTTTGTGTTCGGTTTTCAGATACCAGCCTTCAATGGTCTTGGCAGCGGCGGCATCAATGGTTTTGCCTTCCAGATAAGCGTCAATCTGCTGATAGGTCACGCCAAGCGCCACTTCATCCTGCAAGCCAGGACGATCGTCTTCCAGATCGGCCGTCGGGTGTTTCAGATACAAGTGTTCCGGGCAGCCCAGCGTTTTTAACAGCTGTTTACCCTGGCCTTTGTGCAGGCGGAAAATCGGGTTGATATCGCTGCCACCGTCACCGTATTTGGTAAAGAAGCCGGTCACGGCCTCGGCTGCATGATCGGTGCCTACCACCACGCCTTTGGTCATACCGGCGATGCTGTATTGCGCCTTCATACGCTCGCGGGCTTTTTCGTTGCCGCGTACGAAATCGGAGACTGCGATGCCCGCATCTTTCAACGCGCGCTCACTGGCGAGAATCGCTTCTTTGATATTGACCACTAACGTGCGATCCGGCTGGATAAACGCCAGCGCATCCTGACAATCCTGCTCATCGGCCTGCACGCCATACGGCAGACGTACCGCGATAAAGGTGTAGTCCTTATCGCCGGTCTCTTCTCGCAACTCGCGAATGGCGGTTTGAGACAGGATGCCAGTTAGCGTGGAGTCCTGTCCGCCGCTAATGCCGAGCACCAGCGTTTTCAGGAATGGATTGGCTTTCAGGTAGGATTTCAGAAAATCGACGCTGACGCGGACTTCCTGTTGCGGATCGATAACGGGTTTAACACCCAACGCTTCAATGATTTCCTGCTGCAGTGACATGAACCTCTCCTCAAGTCAGTAGCCTGACGGCACAATACGAATCATCTGCTAAAGCTAACGCCTCCGTTGGCAAACAACAAGCCGCATGGCTTGTTGTCGCACTTATTTGCAGGCTTTTCAGGCGCTTTTCGGTTTTTGTGCCAACAGTATGAACATCAAAATTGCCAGCATAAAGCAGCCAAAGATAGTGCCCGTCATGCTCGATACTGAGGTGCCGCCCAAACCGGTTACGGGCACGCTAATGGCACCTAACGTGAACATGGTGACACCAATCACCGCTGAGGCACTGCCTGCACGATGCCCCTGACTCTGCATCGCCAGAGACGAAGCCGTCGTCGCAATGACACCGTTACTGGCAATGGTGAAGAACAGTGCCAGCAGGATCACCGGCAGCGGTGCCCCGGTCAGACCCGCTAATAACAGACAGCTCGACGCCACGAATGCCAGCGTCAGCCCGCCTTTTAGCACGCGATATTCTCCCCACAGTGGGCACAAACGTGCACTGGTTTGAGATGCAATAATCAGGCCGAAGCCATTGGCAGCAAAACAAAAGCTAAACGCCTGAGGTGAGAGGCCGTAGATTTGCTGTAACACAAATGGGGAAGCGCCGATGTAGGCAAACATGCCGGACATCATAAAGCCCTGCGTCAGGCAGAAGCCCATGAAGGGACGATGAGTGATCACCTGACCGAGTGCTGCCCAGGCGGAAAAGATTGAGCCCTGGCTGCGACGTTCGGCGGGCAGCGTTTCGTGCAGTTTCCAGCGCGCGAGGAAGATCAGCAGTACAGCGATACAACCGAGTACCACAAAAATGCCGCGCCAGTTCAGCACCGTCATTAACACACCGCCGAGCACCGGTGCACCAATTGGCGCCAGGCCATTCACCAGCATCAGCAGGGCAAAGAAGCGAGTCAGTTCATGGCCGCTGTACATATCGCGTGCGATAGCGCGTGACAACACCGCGCCGCCTGCACCCGCCAGACCTTCAAACAGACGTGCTACCAACAGAGAGTGAATGTCTTTTGCCAGCGCGCAGCCAATCGACGCGATAAATAACAGCACCAGCGACAGCAACAACGGGCGGATACGGCCAAACTTGTCGCTCATCGGGCCAAACAGCAATTGTCCGGCGCCGAGGCCCAGTAATCCTGCGGTTAAACTTAACTGCGCGGTGGCGGTTTCGGTATGCAGATCGCGCGCCAGTTCAGGTAAGGCAGGCAAGTACAGGTCGATACAGAGCGGTCCAAGTGCCGCGAGCAGGCCCAGCGTAATGGCGTAAACCAGCCGATTAGAGTGTGCAGGTGTCATTGATCCTCTGTTTTATTGATGTCTTAAGATTTTTTTTGCCGGGAGATTATACGAAGCGTGAAGCGGCAACACAGCAACTTTACGTAAAACTAACGCTTCAGAATGGGCTTAAAGCGAAGCCATTAAGTTGATAAATCTGGATTTATGTTCCAGGCTTAGTGTGACATGGACAAAGTATGAGGAATATAAAGATGAATAAAGTGCTGGGATGTATCGCTGCCGCTATGACGCTGGTAGCCTTATCGGGTTGTACGACTTATGACAAAGCCGAAAGCTATGTGACTAAGCCGGTAGTTAAAGATGTGAAAAAAGGAATGACGCGCGATCAGGTACGCCAGATTGCGGGTGCGCCATCAACTGAAATTACCATGGTACATGCCCGTGGTACTTGCCAGACCTACGTGCTCGGCGAGCGTGATGGTAAAGCACAGACCTACTTTGTCAGTTACAACGATGTGGGCCGCGTGATGAACTACGGCTTCCAGAGCTGTAAAGACTACGATACCGATCCGCAAGCTGCACAGTAATTCTTGCCGAATACAAAAAGGCCCGTCGATGACGGGCCTTTTTTCGTTTTACACTTACAGTCCGTACGGGCGGGGCACTTCAACATAATTGCCGCCCATCTCACGCTGATAGTAATGACCTTCCTGCACGTAATAGCGTTTTCCGTTGAAATCCAGCACGCGCATTCCGCCCTCTGGCGGTGCTTCAGGCGCCTGAACGACGACATAGGTATCGCCCTGACGCTGGTAGTAGTTGCCATTCAGCATGTAATAGGTGAGACCGCCAATCAGTACCGCAGTAGCCGCTTCAGGTAAGAAGCGCAACGGACCCGGGCCGCCCCAACGTGGGCCACCTCCCCAATGTGGACCTCCACCCCAATGTGGACCTGGGCCGGGGCTCCAGCCGTAAGGGTGGGCAAAACTGATGGCTGGCGTTAATAAGGTTAACGCCAGCACCGAGGCGATAACGTTTTTCATCGGTGATTCTCCTGCTATGACTGATAGCAGAATTCGCCTTTTAATGACAAAACTCAAGTGAAAAGTGGCTGATTTTTCGTCTGTTTACCATGCTTAACGCTTTCCTGACGCTAGCGCCACGATCGGGGGGAATTGCGGAGTTACAGCCATAAAAAAACGGCAGGCGATGAGGCCTGCCGTTGTTCTGTTGCGTCGGAATTAGCGATGCGCCAGTTCAGCGTGCTCGTCGCTTTCCAGCACTTTATCGGTCAAACCGAGCCAGCGACTGGTGAGTGAACCTGCTGTCATCGAACCATTGACGTTCAATGCGGTACGGCCCATATCGATCAGCGGCTCGATGGAAATCAGCAGGGCAACCAGTGTGACTGGCAAGCCCATCGCTGGCAGCACAATCAGCGCAGCGAAAGTGGCACCGCCGCCAACACCGGCAACACCGGCCGAGCTCAGCGTAACGATACCGACCAGTGTCGCAATCCACATCGGATCAAACGGGTTGATGCCGACCGTTGGTGCAACCATCACCGCCAGCATGGTCGGGTACAAACCGGCGCAACCGTTCTGACCAATGGTGGCACCAAAGGAAGCCGAGAAGCTGGCAATCGATTCCGGCACACCAAGACGGCGCGTCTGCGTTTCCACGTTCAGCGGAATGCTGGCCGCACTGGAACGGCTGGTGAAAGCGAAGGTGATCACCGGCCATACTTTGCGGAAGAAGCGCATCGGGTTGATGCCGTTCACGGACAGCAGCAGGGCGTGCACGCCAAACATGATCGCCAGACCGAGATAAGAGGCCACCACAAAACCGCCCAGCTTGATGATGTCCTGCAGGTTAGAGCCCGCCACCACTTTGGTCATCAGCGCCAGCACACCGTACGGCGTCAGCTTCATGATCAAACGCACCAGTTTCATCACCCAGGACTGCAGCGTATCAATTGCCACCAGTACTCGCTCGCCTTTGACTTTGTCATCCTTCAGCAGCTGCAATGCCGCCACGCCGAGGAAGGCAGCGAAGATCACCACGCTGATGATCGAGGTTGGGTTAGCGCCCGCCATATCGGCAAACGGATTTTTCGGGATAAAGGAGAGCAGCAGCTGCGGCGTACTGAGATCTGCAACCTTGCCTACATAGTTGCTCTGGATCGCGCTCAGACGTGCGGTTTCCTGCGCACCCTGCACCAGGCCTTCTGCGCTCAGGCCAAACAGCCCGGTGACCATCACACCCACCAGCGCGGAGATCGCGGTGGTGAACAGCAATACGCCAATGGTCAGCACGCTGATCTTGCCGAGTGAAGAGGCATTATGCAGGCGCGCGACAGCGCTCAGGATCGACGCAAACACCAGCGGCATTACAATCATCTGCAGCAACTGGACATAACCGTTGCCGACAATGTTGAACCAGCTGATTGAATCCTTAACCACCGGGCTGTTTTCGCCATAAATGGTTTGCAGCGCCAGACCGAACAGCACGCCAATCACTAAGCCAGTCAGCACGCGTTTCGACAGGCTCCAGCTTTGGTTGCCAATGCGATTCAACAGAATCAGCAACGCAACAAAGGCGATGATATTAATAATGAGGGGAAAATCCATACTCGACTCCAGAGGTGTGCCGCGCAGCACGTTTGGCTGGCACGGAAAACAGTAAGTTCCCGTCAGGGAATGTCAGGAATGTTACCAGTTCAGGAAAGTGCAGGCTTATACTCAAAAGGAATGGGTTATAACTTTATTGATTGATTTGCCTGATTATTGACCGTTTTGACCATTAACCAGCCGACCGACACCATTTTGCAGCGTATTAAACAGTTGCTCGGGCCAACCGTTGGCACCAAAAGAGGGCATGCCAGCGGGAAACCACAGTGCATATCCGACCAATGCGAGGCAAAGTGCGCGCTCCAGCTGATTACCTTTTTGGCTGTTGAGCAGCGGCAAACGGAAACGCCAGCGGCACGGCCACAGCAAGGGGACGCCTGCGGGGGTCAACATGTCGGCGACGATGTGACTGAGATAGCCCAGCGTCATCCCCTGTAAGACATCGGCAGGCAGGAACCAGTCCGCCGGGACGTTAATCTGGAATAGCCACAGGCTGACCGCCACCGCCAGCAAACTGTGAGTAAATCCACGATGGCCAAAGGCGCGAGCGATAGGTTGCGAGATCCATTTCAGGCGCTGGCCTAACACAGATTTAGGATGGTCAATATCAGGCAGCAGACAGGTCAGTAGTGCAGCAGGCACGAGATGCCACCAGTCGGCGCTGGCCATGACTGGCGTCAGCTCCGCACGCTTAGCAAAAATCGCGCTGGCAATGGCAAAAATGATATGGCCTTCGGCCGTCATGATGAAACCTGGCTGCAAAAACTGTCGATGCATCCAGTATAGGGATTTATCCAGTGAAATAGAACGGTGACGCTGTAACGAAGCGTTAATATTTTTCGCTTTCCCGCGTCATAATGACGCGGGAAAAGAACAGGTTAGCGTGCTAACCATCCACCATCGACGGCCAGCGTGTAGCCGTGCACATAATCTGCAGCGTCAGAAGCCAGAAACACGATCGGACCCATCATGTCATCCGGAACACCCCAGCGTCCGGCAGGGATGCGCCCAAGGATCTCTTCATTGCGCGACTCATCATTGCGCAGTTGTTCGGTGTTATTGGTCGCCATGTAGCCAGGAGCGATGGCATTCACGTTAATGCCGTGTTTCGCCCACTCATTGGCCATCAGCCGCGTTAAACCCATCACCGCGCTTTTCGACGCCGTGTAAGAGGGCACGCGGATGCCGCCCTGAAAGGAGAGCATTGAGGCGATATTAATAATTTTCCCGCCGTTGCCCTGAGCAATAAACTGACGCGCCACCTGCTGAGACAGGAAGAACAGGCTTTTGCTGTTGATGTTCATCACATCGTCCCAGTCCTGCTCGCTGAAGTTGAGCGCATCTTCACGGCGGATGATGCCCGCGTTATTCACCAGAATATCGATACGTCCTGCCTGAGCCACGGCTTGCTCAACAATCTGCGGCACCCCTTTCGGCTGAGTCAAATCGGCCTGAATCGACCAAAAGCGGCGCCCCAGGGCTTCAACTTTAGCCTGTGTGTCGGCAGGACCGGCACGGTTAACGCCGATGATGTCACAGCCGGCTTGCGCTAACCCTAAGGCCATCCCCTGACCTAAACCGGTATTGCAGCCGGTGACCAGCGCAATTTTGCCTTCAAGATTAAATGCGTTAAGAATCATCTTCCGCTCCTGTTAGCGCAGCGCGCTGATGCTGACGTGATCCATGTCATCGAACACCTGGTTTTCGCCCACCATGCCCCAGATAAAGGTATAGCGCTGTGTCCCCACACCGGCATGGATTGACCAGCTCGGTGAAATCACCGCCTGCTCGTTGTGCACCAGTAAATGGCGCGTTTCCTGCGGCTGACCCATCATGTGGAAAACGGCGCTGTCATCTGCCATATCAAAGTAAAAGTACACTTCCATGCGACGTTCATGAGTGTGACACGGCATGGTGTTCCACAGATTGCCGTCATCAAGACGCGTGAGTCCCATGGTGAGTTGGCAGGTAGGTAACACATCCGGCACGATAAATTTATTAATGGTGCGACGGTTTGAGGTCGCAGCATCGCCTAACGTGGCTTTGACTGCATCCTGCAGGGTAATCTTTTTATCCGGATAACGGGTATGTGCGGGTGCGCTATTGTAGTAAAACTTCGCTGGAAGATTGGCGTTGCTGCTGCGGAAAACCACGCTTTTGGCACCCTGGCCCACATACAGCGCCTCCTGATGGCCCACCTCCCAGGTTTTGCCATCGACGTCAATCAAGCCCGGTCCGCCAATGTTGATCACGCCCAGTTCGCGGCGTTCGAGAAAATAGCTGACGCCCAGCTGTTTGCCGACTTCCTCACCGATCGTCACCGACTGCTGAATTGGCATTACACCCCCAATGATGATGCGATCAATGTGGCTGTAAGTGAGGGTGTAATTGTCGGCTTCAAAAATTTTCTCGATCAAAAATTCGCGACGTAATCCGGCGGTGTCCAGATTTTTTGCATGCTCAGTATGAATGCTTTGACGAACGTCCATCTCAGACCTCTCAAAGTTAAAGGAAGTGTCCCGAAGTGGGTATTTGGGCATCTTAGGCAGGATGGGATATGAATTCAATAAAAATGAAACGTTGTTTTATTTAATTGTGTGGGCGATCAAATACGCGCGGTTATTGCCGTAGTGAGTATTCAGAGGAACAATGGAAAGCGTTGCCCACAGGTGGGCAACGAGAGTGGATGGGCTGCGTCCTGGCCCGACACAGGCGTATCAGAATTAATTGAACAGATGCTCAGCTTTTAGCTCGGTCAAATTCGCCAGCTTCACATTGGCCAGCGCCCAACGCGCATCATCCGCGTACTCGGCTGCAGGCACCACAATCGAACGCATGCGCGCGGCTTTGGTGGCGATCATGCCATTAAACGAATCTTCCAGCGTCACACAGTTCAGCGGATCCACCGCCAACTTCGCCGCCGCATCCAGATAGACCTGTGGATGAGGTTTGCTGTAAGGCAGGGCTTCGGCTGAAGCAATGGCGTCGAAGTATTTGCGCAGGTCGAACATCTCCAGCACGCGCTCCAGCATAAACAGCGGTGACGCTGAGGCGAGGGCGATCTTCAATCCCTGCTGCTGGCAAAGTTGCAATGCCTGTTCAACGCCGGGCAGTAATGGACGCGTCTCCTCAACCAATGCCAGTGCGCGGGCAATGATACGTTGCGTGACTTCCGCCTGATCCGGGCCGTTCCACGGCAGGGCTTCAAACCACATACGGACGGTTTGATCGATGCGCAAACCCAGCGTATCGGGCAGTTCATGGCGGCGGGTAATATCCACCCCCAAACTGGCAAACACATCCAGTTCCGCCTGATCCCACAGGGGTTCAGAATCGATCAGCAATCCGTCCATATCAAAAATAGCGGCCAACACCGGGCGACGATAAGACATACAACAGCTCCGTTTGAAATTTGCCCTACCATACCATGTGCAGCCGGTAGATCCGACTCACGGCAGGTTACGCATTTTTCAGGAAAAAAAGCCGCAGTGCAGGTAGACTTAGGGCAAAACTACTGTATGTGAAGGGAGACACCATGACTTACCAACAGGCTGGCCGCATCGCCATCCTTAAGCGAGTGGCTGGCTGGGTAATTTTTATTCCGGCGCTGCTATCCACCATTATTTCAATTCTCGGCTTCATGTTTAAACACAGTGAAAAGCAGCCGGGCATTGATGCCGTGATGCTCGATTTTGTCCATGTCATGGTCGACATGATCAAGTTCAACACGCCGTTTTTGAACCTGTTTTGGCAAAATTCACCGGTACCGGAGTTTAATGGTGGTGCCAATATTGGCTTCTGGATCATCTACATCCTGATTTTCGTCGGCATTGCGCTGCAGGCGTCAGGCGCGCGCATGTGGCGTCAGTCGCGTCACATCAAGGAAGGTATTGAGGATCAGTTGATTCTTGAACAAGCCAAAGGAGCAGAAGGACGCACACGTGCGCAGCTGGAAGAGAAGATCCATGTCCCGCGACATACTATTTTGCTGCAAGTTTTCCCGCTCTATATCCTGCCAATCGTGATTGCTATTGCGGGTTATTTTGTCCTGAAATTACTGGGCATGCTGTAAGGCGTCAGGCCGGCCTGGCCTGACGTTGTCCCAATGCATCTTCATTTAACAACTGGTCAATCGCGAATTGTGCGGCGTTTGTCCAGTTACCGGCAAACACGTTGGCGCGGTTGAGCAAATAGTAGAGCTGGTACACAGGCTGTCGTTGCGAAAACCCTTCTGCCAGCGGCCACACCGAGTGATATCCCTCGTAAATCTGGCGTGGCAATTCGACGTAGTAATTCAACATCGCGAGATCGCACTCCCGATCGCCCCAATAGCAGGCGGGGTCAAACAGCCATGGCCCACTGCTGCTATCCGCGCAGTTAGCAGGCCACAAATCGCCGTGTAATAGAGAAGGCTGAGGATGATGATTGGCCAGCGCGCGTTGCACGCAATCGACGATCAGTTCGGTATTGCCGTATTGCACCCCTTTCTCAGCGGCCAGCTGTAGTTGCCAGCCAATACGCTGTTCAGCAAAGAACACCGACCAGCGGCGTAGCCAACTGTTGGGCTGGGGCGAGGTGGTGATGTTGTTATCGTAATCGAGGCCAAACTGCGGTTGCTCGCTCCATTGATGCAGGTGAGCTAACTGCTGGCCAAGCTGGAAGGCGCTGTGTTCGTTCAGCGCCTCTGGCTGAATATACTCCAACAGTAAAAAGCTGCTGTCGCGGTCATTCCCGACGCCATACACTTTTGGCACCCGGACCGTCTGTGTCCGCGCCAGCAACCCCAACTGATCCGCTTCCCAGCTAAACAGGGTGAGCATATCGCGCGTATTACATTTTACGAAAACGTCGAGATCGCCGTAGCGGAGGCGCCAGGCAGGATGCACATCGCCGCCAGGGAGTTCGTAACGTTCAGTGATTTCAGCTTCACCGGCGTGTTCGCTTAACAGACGACTAATGGCTGACCACATTGGGTAATCCTCTTTATTCGCTGCGTAAGTTTGATTGTAGCGCTCAAAACTTCAGCAAAACCAGTGGTGGGGCGATTATTTGTGGCGCGTCAGGGTTTTGCCTTTAGAAATTCGGAAAGCGTGCTGATTTTCACCTCTGCCTGGCGGTGCAAAGCAACATCGGCCAGCCCGGCTGCGTGTTCCGCAATCTCGTGTTGTTCCAGGGCAGTGATGATGCCAAAACTGTTGGTCCCCAATTCATGTGAACGGCCCTCGTCGTCATGCAGGGTCGTGGTGTAACCGCCATTGACCATCACACTGTTCAGAGATTGCAGATCGCCTAAGCTCTCATCCGAATAGCTTAGCGTGACAATGTAACGTTTCAGGTCGTGGTCACTCATCATTCACCTCGTTGTTATGGAACAAATTCCAGCGTAGACCAGCGCTGCGAATAGAGCGAATTCTGCGCAACTGGGAGGGGAAAGGAGGCGTAAATCTGCGTCAACAGGCTTCAGAAAATTCTTGTATCAATTGGGCTGCTATTTGGTTAATTGCCTCTTATAATGCGCAGCGGAAATGGGAAAGCTCCTATTAACCATGCGGTTCCAGCGCGGAACCTGGTATTTCTGGCACCTTCATACTTTTTTACAAAACTTACCGTAAATTGCATTGATTGGCCGGGAAAACTCTTCAGACTCACTCTTTTTTAAACTGCCGTACGGGTCACATTTAATGAAAGCCTTTAATAAGCTGTCCGCTGTTGTATTGCTCTCTGCTGGAGCATTTTGTCACCAGGCATTAGCTGATAACACCGTTTTTACCTCCATGGATGACCCTTCAACGGCAAAAAAACCGTTTGAAGGCAGCGCGTCAGCGGGATATCTGGCTCAAACCGGTAACACCACCAGTTCAGCGCTGAGTGCTGCGACCAACATGACCTGGTATCAGACCAACACCGCTTACAGTCTCTGGGGTAATGCCGCGAACAACTCCTCAAACGATGAGCGTTCGTCAGAGACCTACAGCCTGGGTGGTCGTACTCGTTACAACATGAACAGTGCTGACTACCTGTTCGGCCAGGCAAGCTGGCTGAGCGACCGTTTCAACGGTTATGACTCACGCGATGTGTTGACCGCAGGTTACGGTCGCCAGATCCTTAACGGCCCGGTGCATTCACTGCGTGCTGAATTCGGTCCAGGTGTTCGTTATGATGACTTCCACGCGGGTGGCCACGAAACCAAAGCCCTGGGCTATGGTGCGGTGAGCTATCAATGGCAGCTGACGGATACCACCAAGTTCATTCAGGGTGTGTCAGTGTTGAGCAGCTTCGGTGATGACACGACGGTGAACTCCGAAACCGGCTTGCAGGTAGCGATTAACTCGCACTTTGCGCTGAAGCTGGCTTACAACGTGACCTGGAATAACAATCCGCCAGAGTCTGCGCCGGATCGTACCGACACCAAAACCACCATCCAGCTTTCTTACGCGATGTAAGCGAGCCGTGATGAAGAAACCGTTGCCGGCCTGCGCCGCGCAGCGGTTTTTTTTTATCTGTCGATGGCTTAGCGCATTTTTCGCGGGTTTAGATCGCGGCAGAAAGCTGCTATTATCTCCGGCGCTTTACATTCCTGGCGTCATTCCGACAACGTGGGTCTGACATTACGCCGGGTTACTCAAACAGAACTCAATGTTGCATGTAGGCTTTCGTGTGGCTTACCACTGCAATTAAGGATATGAAATGCCAGTAATTACTCTTCCTGATGGCAGCCAGCGCGTATTTGACCGTCCGGTCAGCGTGATGGATATCGCTCTGGATATTGGACCGGGTCTGGCGAAAGCCTGCATTGCCGGTCGTGTTAATGGCGAGCTGGTGGACGCGGTTGATCCGATCACCGAAGATGCTCAGGTGGCCATTATCACCGCCAAAGATGAAGCCGGTCTGGAAATTATTCGTCACTCTTGTGCTCACCTGTTAGGGCATGCAATTAAACAGCTGTGGCCGAATACCAAAATGGCGATTGGTCCGGTGATCGATAACGGCTTCTATTATGACGTCGATTTGGATCACACCCTGACGCAGGAAGATCTTGAGCTGCTGGAAAAGCGTATGCACCAGCTGGCTGAGACTAATTACGATGTTGTGAAGAAGAAGGTGAGCTGGCAGGAAGCGCGTGACGTGTTTGCTGAGCGTGGCGAAAGCTACAAAACCACCATTCTTGACGAAAACATCAGCCACGATGATCAACCTGGTTTGTATCATCATGAAGAATATATCGACATGTGCCGCGGTCCGCACGTGCCGAACATGCGTTTCTGCCATCACTTCAAACTGCAGAAAATCTCCGGTGCTTACTGGCGCGGCAACAGCGACAACAAAATGCTGCAGCGTATTTACGGTACAGCGTGGGGCGACAAGAAGCAGCTGGCTGCCTATTTGCAGCGTCTGGAAGAAGCGGCGAAGCGCGATCACCGTAAAATCGGTAAGCAGCTCGACCTGTACCATATGCAGGAAGAAGCGCCAGGTATGGTGTTCTGGCACAACGACGGTTGGACCATCTTCCGTGAACTGGAAGTGTTCGTCCGTACCAAGCTGAAAGAGTACGATTACCAGGAAGTGAAAGGTCCGTTCATGATGGACCGTGTGCTGTGGGAAAAAACCGGCCACTGGGAAAACTACAAAGAAGCGATGTTCACCACCTCTTCAGAGAACCGTGAATATTGCATCAAGCCAATGAACTGCCCTGGCCACGTTCAGATCTTTAATCAGGGTCTGAAATCCTACCGTGACCTGCCGCTGCGTATGGCGGAATTTGGTAGCTGCCACCGTAATGAGCCTTCAGGCGCATTGCACGGCCTGATGCGCGTTCGTGGTTTTACCCAGGATGATGCGCACGTCTTCTGTACTGAAGATCAGGTTCGTGATGAAGTGAACAGCTGTATCCGCATGGTTTACGACATGTACAGCACCTTCGGTTTTGAAAAAATCGTGGTGAAACTGTCGACCCGTCCGGAGAAACGTATCGGTACCGATGAAATGTGGGACCGTGCGGAAGTGGATTTAGCAGAAGCGCTGAAGGAGAACGAAATTCCGTTCGAATATCAGCCAGGAGAGGGTGCCTTCTACGGCCCGAAAATTGAGTTTACCCTGTACGATTGCCTCGACCGCGCATGGCAGTGCGGCACCGTTCAGCTAGACTTCTCCCTGCCAAAACGTTTGGACGCCACTTATGTGGGCGAAAACAACGATCGTCAGACGCCGGTCATGATTCACCGTGCGATTCTCGGTTCAATGGAGCGCTTTATCGGCATCCTGACCGAAGAGTTCGCGGGCTTCTTCCCGAGCTGGCTGGCCCCGGTGCAGGCTGTGGTGATGAATATTACCGACAGTCAGGCAGAATATGTCAGTGAATTGACAAAGAAATTGCAGAAAGCTGGCATTCGTGTCAAAGCAGACTTGAGAAACGAGAAGATAGGCTTTAAAATCCGCGAGCACACATTACGTCGCGTCCCTTATATGCTGGTTTGCGGTGAGAAAGAGGTGGAAGCAGGCAAAGTTGCCGTGCGCACCCGCCGTGGTAAAGACCTCGGGAGCATGGACGTAGATGTGTTTGTTGAGAAGCTGCAACAAGAGATTCGCAGCCGACATCTTCACCAATTAGAGGAATAAGGTTATTAAAGGCGGAAAACGAGTACAACCGACGCGTCCGAACCGTATCAACGGCGAAATCCGTGCTACCGAAGTGCGCTTAACTGGCGTAGACGGCGAGCAACTTGGCATTGTGACATTGCGCGAAGCAATTGAGAAAGCCGAAGAAGCTGGCGTAGATTTAGTTGAAATCAGCCCGAACGCCGAACCGCCGGTTTGCCGTATTATGGATTACGGCAAGTTCCTTTATGAAAAGAGTAAGTCTTCTAAGGAACAGAAGAAGAAGCAGAAAGTTATCCAGGTTAAGGAAATCAAATTCCGTCCTGGTACCGATGATGGCGACTATCAGGTCAAACTACGCAACCTGATTCGCTTTCTGGAAGAGGGCGATAAAGCCAAAATCACGCTGCGTTTCCGTGGTCGTGAAATGGCGCACCAGCAGATCGGTATGGAAGTGCTTAACCGCGTCCGTAAAGACCTGTGTGAAGATCTGGATCTGGCCATTGTCGAGTCCTTCCCGACTAAGATCGAAGGCCGCCAGATGATCATGGTGCTCGCACCGAAGAAGAAACAGTAGGCCTTCAAGTAATAATGCCGCGCAGCGTTCGCGCTGTGCGGAATTTTATTCGCCTGTCTGATTCATTTTATTAACAATGCGAAGTGGATATTTGTAAAAATGCCAAAGATTAAAACTGTCCGTGGCGCGGCTAAGCGCTTCAAGAAGACCGCTTCTGGCGGCTTCAAGCGTAAGCACGCGAACCTGCGTCATATTCTGACTAAGAAGTCTACCAAGCGTAAACGTCACCTGCGTCCGAAAGGCATGGTGTCTAAAGGCGATCTGGGTCTGGTTGTTGCCTGCCTGCCGTACGCATAAGTAAACTTTTTATAAATCTGCCTGAACACTTTGCGTACTGCAGGGAATAGGGCATCACAGAATATGATATAGGAGAGCTCACATGGCTCGCGTAAAACGTGGTGTAATTGCTCGCGCACGTCACAAGAAAATCTTAAAACAAGCTAAAGGCTACTACGGTGCACGTTCACGTGTTTACCGCGTTGCTTTCCAGGCTGTTATCAAAGCTGGTCAGTATGCTTACCGTGACCGTCGTCAACGTAAGCGTCAGTTCCGTCAGCTGTGGATCGCGCGTATCAACGCTGCGGCCCGTCAGAACGGTATCTCTTACAGCCGTTTCATCAATGGCCTGAAAAAAGCCTCTATTGAAATCGACCGTAAGATTCTGGCTGACATCGCTGTATTCGACAAAGTGACCTTCACGGCACTGGTCGAAAAAGCAAAATCAGCTCTGGCGTAAGTCAGATGAAAAAGGGAGCTTGCTCCCTTTTTTATTGCCTGCAACTCACGCAAAAGATTGACATTTTAACCGCTGGGCTTTTCAATAGTGCGGTTTCTATCAAGACAAGGTAACGCAAGCATGCACGCTGCTATTTTCCGTTTCTTTTTTTACTTTAGCGCCTGACAATCGGGGGCTTTTGCGCATAAGAAAAGAAACGAAAAATCGCGCTGAAAGCCTCCCTCGTGGAGGCTTTTTTGTTTCTGGCGACACTTAATCGGATCTCACGGTCCTTACAAGAACTGACCAGCCCGGCTGGAAGAAGAGGAAATCATGTCCCAACTCGCAGACCTGGTGGCCCGTGCCACGGCCGCTATCGACGAGGCGTCGGATATCGCCGCCCTGGACGCCGTGCGCGTCGAATTCCTGGGTAAGAAAGGGCACCTGACGCTGCAAATGACCACCCTGCGTGAACTGCCAGCGGAAGACCGTCCGGCAGCAGGCGCGGTGATTAACGAAGCGAAGCAGCAGGTACAAGACCGCCTTACCGAGCGTAAAAACACCCTGGAAAGCGCTGAACTGAATGCGCGCCTCGCCGCAGAGACCATCGATGTCTCGCTGCCTGGTCGTCGCGTTGAGAACGGTGGATTGCACCCGGTGACCCGCACCATCGACCGTATCGAAAACTTCTTCGGCGAGTTGGGCTTTGCGGTGGTCACGGGTCCGGAAATCGAAGATGACTATCATAACTTCGACGCACTCAACATTCCCGGCCACCATCCGGCGCGTGCTGATCACGATACCTTCTGGTTCGATGCCACCCGTCTGCTGCGCACCCAGACGTCTGGCGTGCAGATCCGCACCATGAAAAACCAGCAGCCACCGATCCGCATCATCGCGCCAGGTCGCGTGTATCGTAACGACTACGATCAAACGCACACCCCAATGTTCCATCAGATGGAAGGCCTGATTGTTGATAAAGACATCAGCTTCACCAATCTGAAAGGCACGCTGCACGATTTCCTGAACAACTTCTTTGAAGAAGACCTGCAGATTCGCTTCCGTCCTTCTTACTTCCCGTTCACTGAACCCTCCGCAGAAGTGGATGTGATGGGTAAAAACGGCAAGTGGCTGGAAGTGCTGGGCTGCGGCATGGTGCATCCAAATGTTCTGCGCAATGTCGGCATCGATCCGGAAGTTTACTCGGGCTTCGCTTTCGGCATGGGGATGGAGCGTCTCACCATGCTGCGTTATGGCGTGAACGATCTGCGCGCCTTCTTCGAAAATGATTTACGTTTCCTCAAACAATTTAAATAAGGGCAGGTTATCCAATGAAATTCAGTGAACTCTGGTTACGCGAATGGGTAAATCCAGCCCTGGACAGCGCTGCGCTGTCTGAGCAAATCACCATGGCCGGCCTGGAAGTGGACGGCGTGGATCCTGTCGCCGGTGCGTTCCATGGCGTGGTCGTGGGTGAAGTGGTGGAGTGCGGCCAGCACCCGAACGCCGACAAACTGCGTGTGACCAAAATCAACGTGGGCTGCGAGCGCCTGCTGGATATCGTTTGTGGCGCGCCAAACTGCCGCCAGGGCCTGAAAGTCGCCGTGGCGACCGTCGGCGCTGTGCTGCCAGGCGATTTCAAAATCAAAGCCGCGAAACTGCGCGGTGAGCCTTCAGAAGGCATGCTGTGCTCGTTCTCTGAGCTGGGTATTTCCGACGATCACAGCGGCATTATTGAACTGCCCGCTGATGCACCGATTGGCACGGATATCCGCAGCTATCTGCAACTGGATGACAACACCATTGAAATCAGTGTGACGCCTAACCGTGCTGATTGCCTCGGTATTATCGGCATCGCGCGCGATGTGGCGGTGGTCAACGGTTTGCCGCTCACTGAGCCAACGATTGAGCCCGTTAAGGCAACAATCACCGATACCTTCCCGATTCGCGTGGACGCCACAGAGGCTTGCCCACGTTATCTGGGCCGCGTGCTGAAAGGAATTAACGTAAAAGCGGCAACGCCACTGTGGATGCGTGAAAAACTGCGTCGCTGTGGAATCCGTTCTATCGACCCGGTGGTAGATATCACCAACTACGTTCTGCTGGAACTGGGTCAGCCAATGCACGCCTTTGACCTCGACCGCATTGACGGCGGCATTGTGGTGCGCATGGCGGAAGAGGGCGAAGTGTTGACGCTGTTGGATGGCACCGAAGCCAAACTCAGCAGCGATACGCTGGTGATTGCTGACCATCAAAAAGCGCTGGCGATGGGCGGCATTTTTGGTGGTGAACACTCTGGTGTGAACGAAGAAACCAAAAATGTGCTGTTCGAGTGTGCCTTCTTTGAACCGCTGGCGATCACCGGCCGTGCACGTCGTCAGGGCCTGCATACCGATGCGTCGCATCGTTACGAGCGTGGTGTTGATCCGGCGCTGCAATTCAAAGCCATTGAGCGTGCTACCCAGCTGCTGCTCGACATCTGCGGTGGTGAAGCAGGTCCGGTTATCGATCAAACCGACGCCAGTAAATTGCCTGAGCGCGCCACTATCACGCTGCGTCGCGAAAAGCTGGACCGTCTGATTGGTCACGTGATCGCCGATGAGCAGGTCACCGATATCCTGACGCGTCTGGGTTGCGAAGTGAGCGTGGGCAATGGCGAGTGGACAGCCGTTGCGCCAGGCTGGCGTTTCGATATGGCGATTGAGGAAGATCTGGTTGAAGAAGTGGCCCGCGTGTACGGCTACAACAACATCCCAGACGTGCCAGTGAAAGCCAACCTGATCATGACTCAGCATCGCGAAGCGGATTTGTCGCTGAAGCGGGCGCGTAACCTGCTCGTCGATAAAGGTTATCAGGAAGCCATTACTTATAGCTTCGTTGATCCCAAAGTGCAGCAGTTGCTGCATCCAGGCGAAGAAGCGCTGATTCTGCCTAGCCCAATTTCCAGCGATATGTCGGCGATGCGCCTGTCGCTGTGGACCGGCTTGCTTGGTGCAGTGGTGTATAACCAGAACCGTCAGCAAGGCCGCGTACGCCTGTTTGAGAGCGGTTTGCGCTTTGTTCCTGATACGCAAGCCGATCTCGGTATTCGCCAGGATCTTATGCTGGCGGGGGTTCTGAGCGGTAATCGTTACGAAGAGCATTGGGATCTGGCGCGCCAGACAGTTGACTTCTATGATTTAAAAGGCGATTTAGAGTCGCTACTGGATTTGACCGGTAAACTTGATGAGATTTCTTTCCGTGCAGAAGCTAATCCGGCACTGCATCCAGGACAGAGCGCGGCAATTTATTTATGCGGCGAACGAATCGGATTTATCGGAGTGGTTCATCCGGAGTTGGAACGTAAGCTGGATCTCAACGGCCGCACCTTAGTGTTTGAACTGCTTTGGAATAAGGTCGCAGACCGCGTCCTGCCTGACGCGCGCGAGATTTCACGCTTCCCGGCGAACCGTCGTGATATCGCTGTGGTAGTGGCTGAAAACGTGCCCGCAGCAGATATCATCGCGGAGTGTAAGAAAGTTGGCGTAAATCAGGTAGTTGGCGTAAACTTGTTTGACGTGTACCGTGGTAAGGGCGTGAACGAGGGCGAAAAGAGCCTCGCGATTAGCCTGATTTTGCAGGATACCAGCCGGACACTCGAAGAAGAGGAGATTGCCGCGACCGTTGCCAAATGCGTTGCGGCATTAAAAGAGCGATTCCAGGCAACCTTGAGGGATTGAACCTATGGCGCTTACAAAAGCTGAAATGTCAGAGTACCTGTTTGAAAAACTCGGGTTGAGCAAACGCGATGCTAAAGAGTTGGTTGAGCTCTTCTTTGAAGAAGTTCGCCGCGCGTTGGAGAACGGAGAACAGGTTAAACTGTCCGGATTTGGTAATTTTGATCTGCGTGACAAAAACCAACGTCCGGGCCGTAACCCGAAGACGGGGGAAGATATTCCTATCACTGCCCGCCGAGTGGTGACCTTCCGTCCGGGACAGAAGTTGAAAAGTCGCGTTGAGAACGCGACACCGAAGGACGCTGACTAATTTCAGTATGACAAAAAGGCCGCTTAGCGGCCTTTTTTATTGGCTGCAAGATAGCCATTCTGCGCAATTTTTCCATAATGTCAGGATTTCGTAAGTATGCGGAAAATAGGATGAAAATCGGCACTGGCTGATAGTGACTGTCGCAATCCATTTGTTATAACAGCGCCATCACATAACAAGGGGTATTGCTGATGAAAAAGACAGCACTTTTACTGGGCATCCTGTTAGGCATGCCGCTGCTGGCTAGCGCCAATGTTTCCGTTAACATCAACACACCGGGTGTCTCTATTCATATCGGTGATCAGGATAAACGTGGCTACTATTGGGATGGCTACGACTGGCGAGCGCCAACCTGGTGGAAACAGCACCACAATCAGCGTGTTGGCATGAAAGGCCCACACGGTTACTGGAACGGTAACGGCTGGCAGTCACAGCACCCGGGCAATGCGCCGCGCCACGATAACAAACCGCAGCCGCGCGACCAGCATCATGACCCGCGTGATAACCACGATAACCACGATAAGCGTGATAATCACGGTCAACCGATCCCGCCTCATCAGTAAGCATTGCTCAGCGGCACCCACTCGGTGCCGCTTTCTTTTTGCCACAATCTCACTACAATCAAATCTCTGTTTTCTCAGCCAATCTCATCTATGACTCTGTTGGACCAGCTTGCTTATCAGGCCGATCGTCGCAGCCAGCGCTGGCTAATGCTGCTGAGTGCCACTCTGCTACTGCTGTTTGTACTCAGTCTGTGTGCCGGAGACAGCTGGATTTCCCCAACCCAATGGTTTTCATCGAAGGGTGATCTCTTCGTCTGGCAGTTACGCTTACCGCGGACGCTGGCCGTGCTACTGGTGGGCGCAGCACTGGCGGTGTGTGGTGTGGTGATGCAGGCGCTGTTCAACAATCCGTTGGCAGAACCCGGCCTGCTTGGCGTATCAAATGGCGCGGGCATTGGGTTAGTGTTGGGTGTCATGCTGGGCAATGGCTCGTTATGGAGCCTGGCGCTGGCGGCGATGGCGGGCGCATTATTGATCACGCTGATCCTGCTGCACTTTGCCCATCGTCAGCTTTCAGCCAGCCGCTTATTGCTCACGGGGGTCGCGCTCGGCATTATCTGTAGCGCAGTGATGACATGGGCCGTGTACTTTAGCACCAGCCTCGATCTGCGGCAGTTAATGTACTGGATGATGGGCGGCTTTGGCGGTATTGACTGGCGCTATGGCTGGATGATGCTGGCGCTGTTGCCGGTTACTCTGCTGCTTACCGCCACCGCGCGGACGCTGAATTTACTCTCACTGGGGGAAACCTCAGCGCGTCAGCTAGGCCTGCCGTTGTTGTTATGGCGCAACCTGTTAGTGCTGGCGATGGGCTGGCTGGTTGGCACCAGCGTGGCGATGGCCGGTGCCATCGGGTTTGTCGGATTGGTCATCCCTCATCTGTTACGCTTAAGCGGTTTTAGCGATCATCGTTACCTGCTGCCCGCCTCGGCGCTGGCAGGGGCTGCGGTGCTCCTCGGGGCAGATATTATCGCCCGACTGGTGCTGACGTCGGCAGAGCTGCCGATTGGCGTGGTCACCGCCACCCTCGGCGCACCGCTGTTTATCGTGCTATTAGTGAAATCTTCGCGCTAGCAATGGCTGGCATCTTGGTCTCAACAACAGGAATCGACAATGAGCATTTATCAGACAGAACTGGTTACCCTGGACGGCGAAAAAACGACACTGGCACAGTATCAGGACAACGTACTGCTGGTGGTCAACGTGGCGTCAAAATGTGGGCTGACGGCGCAGTATGAGCAACTTGAATCACTGCAGAAAGCCTGGCAGGACAAAAACTTTAGCGTGCTGGGTTTCCCGTGCAACCAGTTTCTGGAGCAGGAGCCGGGCAGCAACGAAGAGATCAAAACCTTCTGTAGCACCACTTATGGTGTGACTTTCCCGATGTTCGATAAAACCGATGTGAACGGTGCAGATCGTCATCCGCTGTATGCGCAGTTAACGGCAGCGCAGCCGGAAGCCGAACGTCCTGAAGGCAGCGGTTTCCTCGAGCGTATGGTGAGTAAAGGTCGTGCACCTAAAGCTGAGGGCGACATTTTGTGGAACTTCGAAAAATTCCTCATCAACAAACAGGGCAAGGTGATTGCGCGTTTTTCTCCGGATATGACGCCTGATGATCCGATCATCCTGAAACGCGTTGAGCAGGCGCTGGCAGAGTAAATGCTGTTGCAGTGTCAGGGAGTCAGCGTCGCGGGACGTCTGGCTCCGGTTGATCTCAGCGTCAATGCGGGTGAATGGATACATCTGGTGGGCCCGAATGGCGCGGGAAAAAGTACTTTGCTCAGTGCGCTGTCGGGATTATTACCGGCTCAAGGCGTGATTCAGCTTGCAGGAATGTCGTTGAGCCGCTTAAGCGGGTCCGCGCTGGCTCAGTGGCGTGCCTGGTTACCGCAACAACAGGCCGCGTTAGGGACCATGCCCGTCTGGCACTATCTACGATTGCATTTCTCTTCGGCGTCGCCGCAGGCAGATGTCACACTCAATGATGTGCTGACGCAACTCAGCGTACAGGACAAATTAACCCGTAAGCTGACGCAGCTCTCCGGAGGCGAATGGCAGCGCGTGCGGCTGGCGGCGGTGGTGATGCAAATCCATCCAGCGATCAATCCTCACGGCAAGCTTTTAATTCTGGATGAGCCACTGACGGCGCTGGATGTCGCACAGCAGCGAGCCGTGGACAAATTGCTGCTCCAGCTGTGCCGCGCCGGTATCGCGGTGATTGCCAGCGGCCACGATCTTAACCACAGTCTGCGCCATGCTGACCGCGTAGGGTTGATGCATCAGGGGGAAGTGGTCATGCAGGGACGTGCGCGGGAAGTCCTCACCGCCGCCAATCTCTCCCCTTTGTACCAAACCGAGTTTGAACAATTGGATACGCCGCAAGGCCCTCTGCTGTTTATTCCCTGAATAACATTGCCTGTTAAGCAGATTTGCCGCTAAAGTGTCATCCGGGCGACGGATTTAGGGACATTCTGATGCGAATAACGGTATTTCTTCTGATGCTGCTGCTGGCTGGGTGTAGTAGCCATCACGCGCCGCCGCCGAATGGCCGTCTTTCTGATTCCATCACCGTGATTGCCCAACTCAACGATCAGTTAGGTCGCTGGCGTGGCACGCCTTATCGCTACGGCGGATTAAGTCGAGGCGGTGTAGACTGCTCTGGTTTTGTTTATCTGACCTTCCGCGATAAATTCGATATGCAACTGCCGCGTTCTACCGTCGACCAGACGGATATTGGCACACGCATTGATAAACGCGATTTGCTGCCCGGTGATCTGGTCTTCTTTAAAACGGGCAGTGGAGAGAATGGCCTGCATGTGGGTATTTACGATACCGATAACACCTTTATCCACGCTTCTACCAGCCAGGGCGTGATTCGCTCTTCACTGGATAACGTCTATTGGCGCAAGGTATTTTGGCAGGCACGTCGTATCTGAGTGATTACCATACCAGTGCTGAATGACCTATTCTCTTTATGGTTTTTCAGCCGATATATTATTGAATTCCCCTCGAATTTAACTCTCATTTAAAATGGCACTTTACCTGCGACCGCATTAATACTAAAAATAAGACTGAATTTATTTAATGAGTATGGACAACCACCCCGGTTATTTGGCTTAAGTTTTATTTATGGCTTAAAACGGTTTAATCAGGCACAAAATTGCGTCTCTTCTAACGTTTGGTCCTATTGCCTGACCGTTTTCATTGATATACGATGCGCCAATTGCCACTGCTTCTGGCTGCTAAAATGAAAGTCCATTTATCTGCCGACTATCAGTCGGAAACCTGGTTCTATCCAGTTTATACACTGGCGGGCCAGCTGACTGCGGTCGAGCTGGTGACGCAATTCGTCCACGACAGCGCACCAATTACGCTGCCGCAGGATTTGCTGTTGCCGCAATTAGACGATGCGCAGCAATTACGGTTAATGCAGAGCCAGCTTTCTTTACTGGAAAAGTACCGTGACTTTTTTGAGCTACATCAAATTACCGCTCTGGTTCGTATTGATGATTCGATGGCGTTAACGCTGCTTGGAAGTGAATTTCTGTTAAGGAAATTTAAACAACTTCCTTTTATTATTCTCGATATTAGCGAAACGTTTCCGCAATTAGCGCGCGGAAAAGCGCAGCCACTTCTGGCCACATTACAGCAGGAATTCCGTTTATCGCTTTCCCAATTTGGTGCGGGTAAAGCACCTGCGACCGCAGTCTACGATAATCTCTTTAGTGTACTGAAGCTGGATAAAACCTTTATACAAGGCCTGGCTAAACGTGCATCTTTTACACCCTTTATCCAAACGGTCATCGATAATTTCTCAGATTATGCCGATCAGCTCATAATATGTGGTGTTGACGATAACGCCATGCTGGAGAAAGTCAGCACGCTGAGCGGAGCTCAACTGCAAGGCAATTTGTTCCCGGTTGTCAAAGCGGAACGGTTAGGTGATCTTATTTATCCTGATGTGACTTCGCATACCCCTTCACAGCAGTAGTCCTTTCAACTGTCATCCGCTGACGCCCAGCGTTACACTGAACCCTATTCTTTAAACTCACTGTCGGTGCTTTTCGTGTGCACCTTCTGGAGTGGTGATGCAATTTATTAACAGCTGGCAGCAAGAGCTGTCGGGATGCTATACGGCGCTGATGCCAACGCCGTTGGAAGGCGGGCGTCTGTTCTATCATAACGCGCCGCTGGCGGCAGAAATGGAACTGGATGCCGGGCTCTTCATTGGGCAGGGGCACGGCGTCTGGAGTGGTCGTGAGCTACTGCCAGGTATGGCACCGCTGGCACAGGTTTACAGCGGACATCAATTTGGCGTGTGGGCCGGCCAACTGGGCGATGGGCGTGGCATCCTGCTGGGCGAACAGCAACTGACGAACGGACGTAGACTCGACTGGCATTTGAAAGGGGCGGGATTAACGCCCTATTCGCGTATGGGGGATGGCCGGGCGGTGATTCGTTCCAGTGTGCGTGAGTTCCTGGCTTCGGAAGCGCTGCATCATTTGGGGATTCCCACCACTCGCGCGCTGGCGCTGGCGATTGGCGATGAGCCGGTGCTGCGTGAAACGCAGGAGCGCGGGGCAATGCTGATGCGCATCGCTGAGAGTCATCTGCGTTTTGGTCACTTTGAACATTTTTACTATGGCGGCGAGCAGGATAAGGTCCGGCAACTGGCGGATTACGCCATTCATCATCACTGGCCGCAGCTAAGCGATGACGCTGACCGCTATGTGCTGTGGTTTACCGATATCGTGAAACGCACTGCCAGCCTGATCGCCCAATGGCAGAGCGTAGGCTTTGCGCATGGCGTGATGAACACCGACAACATGTCGATCCTCGGACTGACGCTGGATTATGGTCCGTATGGCTTCCTTGATGATTACCAGCCCGGATTCATCTGCAATCACAGCGATTATCAGGGGCGTTATTCCTTTGAGAATCAGCCGATGATTGGTTTGTGGAACCTCAACCGTCTGGCGCATGCATTGTCAGGGTTGATGAGCACGGATCAGTTAAAACAGGCGCTCAGCCAGTATGAAACGGAACTAATGCGGGTCTGGGGTGAGAAGATGCGCGCTAAACTGGGTCTTCTGACTGCCGATGCCAATGACAACGCGATTCTGACGCAACTGCTGTCGCTGATGACACAAGAGCGAAGCGATTACACGCTGACCTTCCGCTTACTGAGTGAGACGCAGCAGCATCAACAGCGTTCGCCGCTGCGTGATGAATTTATCGACCGCGAGGCGTTTGACCACTGGTACGACGGCTATCGTCAACGCCTGCTGCAGGATGAGGCATCAGACGAACAACGCCAGCAGGTCATGAAAGCGGCCAACCCGGCGCTGGTGTTGCGCAATTATCTGGCACAGCAGGTGATTGAAGAAGTTGAGCAGGGTGAGAAGGCGGCGCTGGAGCGGCTCCATCTGGCCTTACAGCAGCCATTTGATGATGCGGCCGTCAGCGCAGAGTTACGCCAACGGCCGCCAGAGTGGGGCAAAACGCTGGAGGTGAGTTGCTCCAGCTAAGGTGATTAAAAACGGCTGTCGACCGCGGCAGCCAGTTTCTCCAGCACTTCGGCGCTTTCTTCCCAGCTCAGGCAGGGATCGGTAATGGACTGACCGTAGTTTAACGGTTCACCGCTCACCACTTTCTGATTGCCTTCCTGCAGGAAGCTTTCAATCATCACGCCTGCGACCGCACGTGATCCCGCACGAATCTGTGCTGCCACATCATCCGCAACATCGCGCTGGCGACGATGCTGTTTCAGGCAGTTACCATGGCTGAAGTCGATGATCAGCTGTTCCGGCAAATTAAAGTCACGCAGATTTGCGGCCGCGGCCGCAACATCTTCGGCGTGGTAGTTAGGTTGACGACCACCGCGCAGAATGACATGACCATGCGGATTGCCGCTGGTCTGATAAATCGTCATCTGACCGTGCTTATCCGGCGAAAGGAACATATGGCTGACGCGTGAGGCGCGAATGGCATCCACCGCGATTTGCACATTGCCGTCCGTACCGTTTTTAAAACCAACGGGGCACGACAGCGCCGAAGCCATTTCTCGGTGTATCTGACTCTCTGTGGTGCGTGCACCAATGGCGCCCCAGCTGATCAGGTCAGCAATAAACTGGCCGATCACCATATCGAGGAACTCGGTGGCGGTCGGCATACCGGTGGCGTTGATATCCAGCAACAGTTTACGGGCAATGGCGATGCCGCGATTAACGTCGAAACTGCCATCCAGATCCGGATCTGAGATCAATCCTTTCCAGCCGACCACCGTGCGCGGTTTTTCGAAGTAAGCGCGCATCACGATTTCCAGACGGTCCTGATAACGTTCGCGTAACACGTTGAGGCGTTCGGCATATTCCAGCGCGGCTTTAGGGTCGTGTAGCGAGCACGGGCCGATAATCACCAACAGGCGTGGATCTTCGCCGGCTAAAATGCGTGCAATACGCTGGCGCGCAGCGGTGACGGTGGCCGCCACCTCCGGTGAAATGGGGTGTTCTTGCGCAAGCGCAGCGGGCGTTAGCAGGCTGCCGATGCGCGCAGTACGCAGTTCATCAGTCTTGTTCATTGGGATTCTCAAAATCTGTTCTTCGCAACGGTGAAATACCGGGAAGTGATGGTGGTCACAATAAACCAATAGGCCGCGAATTCAACCCGCTAAAAAGAAAGGTGAGCGAAACAAGACGGAAGCCAGGCTTTACGGCCTGGCGTACAGATTAATACATGCTGCGGCGCAAACCCATAATGTCGAGGATTTTGGTGGCAATCTCCTCGACCGAATAGTTGGTACTGTTAAGGTAACGAATCTGATGCGTGCGGAAGAGCGCTTCCACTTCTCCCACTTCGAGCCGGCACTGGCGCATTGAGGCATAACGGGTATTCTCTGCACGCTCTTGCCGAATCGCCGCCAGACGTTCAGGATCGATAGTTAATCCAAACAGCTTATGTTGATGGGCGCGTAACGCCGGCGGCAATTTCAGGTTATCCATGTCATCGGCGATAAAGGGATAGTTTGCCGCACGTACACCAAACTGCATGGCCAGATAGAGGCTGGTGGGTGTTTTGCCACAGCGAGAGACGCCGAGCAAAATGACCTGCGCATCCTCCAGACCACGCAGTGAAATACCATCATCGTGCGCCAGGGTGTAATCAATTGCGGCAATACGCGCATCATATTTGCCGAGATTGCTCGCCGTCAGACCATGGGTTCGGTGCGCCACTGGCATTGAAGCAACGCCCAGTTCACTTTGCAACGGGCCCACTAATGCCTGCACGATGTCCTGACAAAAGCCTTCGCTTTCCAGAATGATTTCGCGCACATCCGGGGTGACGATGGAAAAGAACACAATCGGACGTACGCCGCTTTGCTGATACAGCGCGTTAATCTGCGCCTTAACCGCCTGAGCTCGCTGAACATTCTCAACAAAGGGCAGGGTTACGCTATTGATGTTCACAGGGAATTGCGACAGAACGGCATGCCCCAATACCTCCGCGGTAATGGCGGTACCGTCTGAAATGTAGAACACACTGCGCTCAGTGCTCATAGGCGAAATCCCCTCTCATTTACTTTTGCGTAACAATGTCACTGCTGATATTTCATTTTAATTAAAAATAAAATGAAATATCCATATCGTTAGCGCTTTCTGCTGGAATTTGATTTGTGTGATGAACAATATTAGATGAAATGCTGTTTTGAAAACGGCTATTTCCCCGCAATTTTTATCACAAGGTAAAAATAAAGTCTGAATCTGTTGCGCAACAAAAAGCAATGGCTAACCCTCTGAAAAGGGGAAAAATATCGTTGCGACCATGTTTCAGCATTAAATAAGCCCGTTGCGCAACGCTAGCACTAACAGGTACTAGTCCGATTTTGCGTTTCTTTTTCTGCTTTAACGATTCAACACTTAGTCTTTATTAATTGATTGTGCCAGGCTGTTTTGGCGAATAGCAAATTGTTCCATGTGCTCCAATCATTTAAATGAAGGATAATCTCAATGTCCAATCAAGACCAACAGTCGCTAGTGCTCTGGTACAACCAGCTTGGCATGCATGATGTTGATCGGGTGGGGGGCAAGAATGCTTCCCTGGGAGAAATGATTACTAACTTGTCGTCACTGGGCGTCTCCGTGCCTAACGGCTATGCCACGACATCTTACGCCTTTAATCTGTTTCTCGATCAAAGCGGACTGAACCAGCGCATTTATGATTTGCTGGACAAAACGGATATTGATGATGTTGAAGAGCTGGCTAAGGCCGGTAAACAAATTCGTCAATGGGTTGTGGACACGCCATTCCTGCCTGAGCTGGAAGAGGCGATTCGTACTGCCTATGAGCAACTCTCCTCTGATGATGCCGACGCTTCCTTTGCGGTGCGATCATCCGCCACCGCGGAGGACATGCCCGATGCCTCGTTTGCGGGGCAACAGGAGACGTTCCTTAACGTGCAGGGCTTCGATGCGGTGCTGGTGGCCGTGAAGCACGTGTACGCTTCCTTATTTAACGATCGTGCGATCTCCTATCGTGTGCATCAAGGTTACGACCATCGTGGCGTTGCCCTGTCAGCCGGTATTCAGCGCATGGTGCGATCCGATCTTGCCTCTTCCGGCGTGATGTTCACTATTGATACTGAATCCGGTTTCGACCAGGTGGTCTTCATCACCTCGGCGTTTGGCCTCGGAGAAATGGTGGTGCAGGGGGCGGTCAACCCGGATGAGTTCTATGTGCATAAACCGACGCTGGCAGCCAATCGCCCGGCCATCGTTCGCCGCACCATGGGCTCCAAAAAGATTCGCATGGTCTATGCCGATTCTCAGGAACACGGTGAGCAGGTGCGCATTGAAGATGTCGAACAGGAGCAGCGAGACCGCTTTAGTCTGACCGATGAAGAAGTGCAGGATCTGGCGCGTCAGGCGGTGTTGATTGAGCAGCACTACAAACGCCCCATGGATATCGAGTGGGCCAAAGATGGTCACACCGGCAAATTGTTCATTGTGCAGGCGCGTCCGGAAACTGTGCGGTCTAACGGTCAGGTGATGGAGCGCTATAACCTGCAAGGGAAAGGCAAGGTACTGGTCGAAGGCCGTGCCATCGGCCATCGCATTGGCGCGGGTGAAGTGAAAGTGATTCATGACATCAGCGAAATGCACCGCATCGAAAAAGGTGATGTGCTGGTCACGGACATGACTGACCCGGATTGGGAACCGATCATGAAGAAAGCCTCCGCGATTGTCACCAATCGTGGCGGCCGTACATGCCATGCGGCGATCATCGCGCGTGAGCTGGGCATTCCTGCTGTCGTTGGCTGCGGCGATGCCACCGATCATCTGAAAGATGGGCATAAGGTGACCGTTTCCTGTGCTGAGGGCGACACCGGTTATGTGTATCAGGATCTGCTGGACTTTGAAGTCACCAGTTCGCAAGTGGATACCATGCCTGACCTGCCACTGAAAATCATGATGAACGTCGGCAACCCGGATCGCGCCTTTGACTTCGCCTGTTTGCCGAACGAGGGTGTCGGTCTGGCACGTCTGGAATTTATCATCAACCGTATGATCGGCGTGCATCCGAAAGCCCTGCTGGAATTTGACCAGCAGACACCGGAATTGCAGCAGCAGATTCGTCAAATGATGAAAGGTTTCGACGATCCGGTTGAGTTCTACATCGCCCGTCTGACCGAAGGGATCGCGACCCTGGGTGCGGCCTTTGCGCCGAAGCGCGTCATTGTGCGCCTCTCAGACTTCAAATCGAACGAATACGCCAACCTGGTGGGTGGCGAGCGTTACGAGCCAGAAGAAGAGAACCCGATGCTGGGCTTCCGTGGCGCGGGGCGCTATGTGGCGGACAGCTTCCGCGACTGTTTCGCGCTGGAGTGTGAAGCCGTGAAACGTGTGCGTAATGAAATGGGTCTGATCAACGTCGAGATTATGATTCCATTTGTGCGCACCGTTGACCAGGCGGCGGCCGTGGTGGAGGAACTCGGTAAGCAAGGTCTGAAGCGCGGTGAGAACGGCTTGAAAGTGATCATGATGTGTGAAATCCCATCAAACGCCTTACTGGCTGAGCAGTTCCTGCAGTACTTCGATGGCTTCTCTATCGGTTCAAACGATATGACGCAACTGGCGCTGGGCCTGGATCGCGATTCTGGTGTGGTCTCGGCGCTGTTTGATGAGCGCAACGACGCCGTGAAGGCGCTGCTGTCGATGTCAATTCAGGCCGCGAAGAAACAGGGTAAATACGTGGGAATTTGCGGGCAGGGCCCTTCAGACCATGAAGACTTCGCAGCATGGTTGATGGAGCAGGGGATTGATAGCCTGTCATTGAACCCGGATACCGTGGTGCAAACCTGGTTAAATCTGGCGGAATTGGATGCTGCTAAGCAGTAATCAGACATCAATTAGGACGCGTTCGGGGTAAATCTGAAGCGTCCTTGATGAAATCATTAAGGCCAGCGCTGCTGGCCTTTTCTTTATCCATAAAAAATACAAAAAAAAAGCCCATCACAGGGGATGGGCAAAGACTACACACAGCAATTCTTCACTTTACTCAGGGGAAAAAGGTTGTTTAAAAATCAGTGGTTTGATCTCAAACATAGGATTCATGTTATTCATCAGGCTTGCTGGCGTCTTTAAGAATCCTCTTATTAGTTTAAAGCTGATAATCTTTTCTGTGCTTTTTTAACGGTTGCGCCTGATGATTCAGTTCGAAAAATAATCATTCCGTTAGCAAAATCCACCTAAAGCGCCTAAATCTGCGTTTTTTCTTAAAAATCGCTTATGAAAAATAAAGGGTGTTGCAGTCAATTATGTGACAGCGATTAAGTTGCTTTCAGCGCGCCAGGTAAGGCAAATCAGGAGTGGGAGAAGAAGGCGGTGCATTTATCTGCACCGCTCGTGGAAAAGGCCTGCTTTAAGGTTGCTCTTCCTCGTGTTCGGCAAGAGCTTCGATGGCCGTTTGCGGGTCATCATCCGGAGCAGGTGCTTCATGCATCCACACGGAAACCAGACGATAGGACACGGCTAATACCACAGGACCAATAAACAGCCCGATCATGCCGAAGGCGATCAATCCACCGATAACACCGGAAAGGATCAGAATCATCGGCAGATCTGCACCCATGCGAATCAGCATCGGACGTAACACGCTATCGAGCGTACCGACCACACAACTCCACACCAGTAATATCGTGCCCCAGGTGGTATCGCCACTCCAGTAGAGCCAGATGATGGCCGGTACCAGCACCACTAACGGCCCCAACTGCACCAGGCATGTCAGAATCATCAGCACGGTGAGCAGAGTGGCGTAAGGGATGCCGGAGATTGCCAGGCCAATACCGCCCAGCACACCCTGCACCAGCGCCGTCACCACCACGCCCAGCGCCACGGCACGAATCGCTTGCCCGGCCAGCAGCACCGCCGCATCGCCGCGACGTCCGCCCATGCGATAAGCAAAGTGGCGAATGCCGTGGCCGACCTGCTCACCGCGCCAGTAAAGCAACACGCTAAATAGCAGCATGACGGCGAGGTGAATCATAAAGCGGCCGAAGTGGCCGGCCTGTGCCACAAAGAAGCCTGTGGTGCGACCAATGTAAGGTTGCAACTGATTTAAAATCGCTGTACCGCCGCCATCGACCATTTTGTGGTAGCTGGAGTAGGTTTTGTTGCCGACATAAGGAATCTCACGCAGCCAGACAAAGTCTGGGAAAACCAGATGGCGTTGCGTTGCCCAGGCGATGACCGGCGCGCTGTTGTCGATCAGGCTACTCACCAGCAGGGCAATCGGAATAATAAACAGCAGCAGTAATAGAATCGTCATGGCGATCACCGCCAGCGATCGTCGTCCCCACAGCAGATGCTGCAAACGGATCATTAATGGCCAGGTCGCAATCACCACCATGCTGGCCCAGGCAAAGCCCAGAATAAAGGGTTGTACCACCCACAGGCAGGCGATGATCATGATGAGAATGAACATCAACGAGAACAGCAGTTGCGGTAGATCCATACCGCGTTGCAGGCTTTTCATCACAACGTTTTGACCTCAATTAATCCTTCGTGGTGGACCGCGTGGGCCCTGATCAATGATGAGCTATTTCCTGAAAATTAAACAGAAAAAAGCAGGGCGCGCGAAGGTCTTTCCTGAAAAAACAGCAGGCGATAAAAAAATATGATAAAACCAATGGTTGAAAAAAATAACCACGCAAACGTTTACAACATCTCGGTCACGCAATAATGATCCCACAGATTTCCCAGGCGCCAGGCCTCGTTCAACTGGTGCTGACATTCCTGCAGTCATTAAAAGAACAAGGCTTCACCGGCGATACCGCCACCAGTTATGCCGATCGTCTCTCGCTTTCTACCGATAACAGCATTTATCAGCTGTTACCCGATGCCGCGCTGTTTCCGCGTTCGACGGCGGACGTGGCGTTAATTGCGCGTCTGGCGGGTGAAACGCGGTTTAACAGCCTGGTGTTTACCCCACGCGGCGGCGGAACGGGTACCAACGGTCAGTCACTCAATCAGGGCATTGTGGTCGACATGTCGCGCTACATGAATCGCATCCTTGAAATCAATCCTGAACAGGGCTGGGTGCGTGTGGAAGCGGGCGTGGTGAAAGATCAGCTCAATGCCTGGCTGAAGCCTTATGGATTCTTCTTTTCGCCGGAGCTCTCCACCAGTAATCGCGCTACCTTAGGTGGCATGATCAATACCGATGCATCCGGACAGGGTTCGCTGGTGTATGGTAAAACCTCGGATCACGTGGAGGGTTTGCGGGCGGTTCTGCTCGGCGGCGATATCCTGGATACCCGCGCGATGCCCACCGAACTGGCTGAGCAATTAGCAACAACACCGACAGCCGAAGGGCGCATCTATCAACAGGTGTTAAACCGCTGTCGTGATCAGCGTGACCTGATTCTGGATAAATTCCCTAAGCTTAACCGCTTCCTGACCGGTTATGACTTGCGTCATGTGTTCAGCGATGACATGCAAACCTTCGATCTGACGCGCTTGTTATGCGGTGCAGAAGGGACGCTGGCCTTTATTACGGAAGCGCGTCTGGACATCACGCCGATTCCTAAAGTACGTCGTCTGGTGAACATCAAGTACGACTCCTTTGACTCTGCGCTGCGGAATGCCCCTTTCATGGTGGAAGCCAAAGCGCTGTCAGTGGAAACCGTGGACTCTAAAGTGTTGAATCTGGCACGAGAGGATATTGTCTGGCACTCGGTAAAAGAGCTGATTACCGATGTGCCGGATAAGGAAATGCTCGGTCTGAATATTGTTGAATTTGCCGGTGACAACGGCGAATTGATCGAACAGCAGGTCAACAGCTTGTGCGCTCGGCTGGATGAGTTGATGGCGCAGCAGCAGGGCGGTGTGATTGGCTATCAGCTGTGTAATGATTTAGGCGGTATCGAGCGCATCTATAATATGCGCAAAAAAGCGGTGGGCTTGCTGGGCAACGCCAAAGGGCGCGCTAAGCCGATTCCGTTTGTGGAAGACACGGCAGTACCGCCAGAACAACTGGCGGATTACATTGTCGATTTCCGTGCTTTGCTCGATAGCCATGGCCTGAATTACGGCATGTTTGGTCATGTGGACGCCGGTGTTCTGCACGTGCGTCCGGCTCTGGATATGTGCGATCCGCAGCAAGAGATGCTGATGAAGCAAATCTCCGACGAAGTGGTGGCGCTGACCGCGCGCTACGGCGGATTACTGTGGGGTGAACACGGTAAAGGATTCCGCGCGCAGTACAGCCCGGAATTTTTTGGCGAGACGCTGTTCAACGAACTGCGCGCGATTAAAGCGGCCTTCGATCCTGATAATCGCCTGAACCCTGGCAAGATTTGCACCCCGCTGGGCAGCAACGAGCCGATGATGCAGGTGGATGCGGTGAAACGCGGCACTTACGATCGTCAGATTCCGGTCACGGTGCGAACTGACTGGCGCGGCGCCATGGAGTGCAACGGCAACGGCTTATGCTTCAACTTTGATGCGCGTAGCCCTATGTGCCCATCGATGAAGATTACCCGCAACCGTATCCATTCGCCTAAAGGACGCGCGACGCTAACGCGTGAATGGTTGCGTTTGCTGTCAGAGCAGGGCGTTGATCCCTCACAGCTGGAACAGGCGCTGCCGAAACAGGGGGCCAGCCTGCGCACACTGATCCAACGCACGCGTAACTCCTGGCACGCGAAGCAGGGCGAGTATGACTTTTCTCATGAAGTGAAAGAGGCGATGTCAGGCTGTTTAGCCTGCAAAGCCTGTTCGACGCAGTGCCCGATTAAGATTGATGTACCGGGCTTCCGCTCGCGCTTCCTGCAGCTTTATCACACGCGCTATTTGCGTCCGGTGAGCGATCATCTGGTGGCCACCGTTGAGAGTTATGCGCCTTTGATGGCCAAAGCGCCTAGGGTGTTCAACTTCTTCCTTAAGCAACCGTGGGTACGCGATCTCAGTAAAACCCACATTGGCATGGTCGATCTGCCGTTGCTTTCATCGCCAAGTCTGAAACAGCAACTCGGTGGGCATCCGGCCATGAGCCTGACGCTGGAACAGCTGGAAGCAATGGATATCGCGCAGCGTGAAAACTGTGTGCTGGTGGTGCAGGATCCGTTCACCAGCTATTACGAAGCACAGCTGGTGACCGATTTTGTCAAATTGATTGAAAAGCTGGGCTATCGTCCGGTGTTATTACCCTTCTCACCGAACGGTAAAGCGCAGCATGTGAAAGGCTTCCTGCAGCGATTTGCGCGCACTGCCGGTAAAACCGCCGAGTTTCTAAATCGTGTCGCCCAATTGGGGATGCCGATGGTTGGTGTCGATCCCGCAACGGTGCTGTGTTATCGCGATGAATATCAGGAAGTGCTGGGTGAGCAGCGCGGTGAGTTCAAGGTGCAGCTGGTCCACGAATGGTTGCAGCAGGCCCTGAATGCGCGCGCGGTGCAAACTGCCAGCGGCGAGGCCTGGTATCTGTTTGCGCACTGCACTGAAGTCACTGCGCTGCCCTCCACGCCGAATCAGTGGCAGGACATCTTTGCGCGTTTCGGTGCGAAGCTGGAGAACGTCAACGTCGGGTGTTGCGGTATGGCGGGGACGTACGGACATGAGAGCAAGAACCTCGAAAATTCACTGGGCATCTACGAACTCTCGTGGCATCCGCAATTACAGAAACTGCCACGTCAGCGTTGTCTGGCGACAGGTTTCTCCTGTCGCAGCCAGGTTAAACGCGCCGAGGGCAACGGCATGCGCCATCCGCTGCAGGCACTACTGGAAATGATGTAAACAAATTGTAGGAGTCGTCACAAAGCTGGATTAGAATATCCAGCCTGCGTGACGGACAAAATCACTCTGCAGGCTGGTGGCTTTATCCCACTCGCCGCTGAGCGCCAGTTGATGACACAAGCGTGTCAACGACAGGCGCGCCAGTTGATAGGCCTGAATACGGAATAAACGGTCGCGATCGGCATTGCCCATCTCCTGCACTAAGCGGTGATGGAGCTTGCCCATGGCATGCAGATAGCTTTGGTCGTCGCCGTTAAGCTCGCAGATTTCTGCCATGTCGAGACAGGTGTCGTTAAAGCGACGCAGTTGGTCAATAGTACAATCGGTGCGGTTGAGCTTAGCCTGAGCCATGTAGAAGTCGACGGTGATATCACGCACTGAAAACTTATATTCATCGATTTTGTGTTGTAACCAGGCTGAGACGGTAAGCGTCATGTCGCTACCCTAAATGGGTTAATGATAATCATTATCATATTCAACCGCGTCAGGAATGCAATTCCCGCAATGAAATTTTATTGATTTCCTTTGCCTGTTACTAAAATCGGCAATAACAATCTCTTTACATTGAAGAAAGGCGTAACCTATCAATCATGACGATGTCGTAAAGTTGAATTTCTAAATTTTACGTCATTTTAACGGGTTACGCTGGTGTGGCGCGCACGGGAATGCCGCTTACAAGCTCGATTGAAGAGACTATGCTTAATTAAGCAACAGTAAAAAACAGCACGAGATGATTATCCCTGCAAAACAAGAGGTTGAAGTGGTATCTGATATCACTACCATAGGGGGATAGCCTGAAAAGGCCCAGACTTACGAGGTAGCACTATGTCATCAGTAAATGCAGCTTCCTTTTCACCCGACGATTTCGTCTGGAAAGGGCTTACGCTGACCGAATCGGCAGCGAAACAGATTCTTAACCTGGTTGAGGCGGATCCTGAAGTTAAGGGCCTTAGATTGGGTGTGAAGCAGTCCGGCTGTGCCGGTTTTGGGTACGTTATGGATCTGACAAAAGAGCCAGCCGATGACGACCTGACGTTTGAGCAATTCGGCGCAAAATTATTTGTGCCTCTTCAGGCTATGCCGTTTGTTGACGGTACCGAACTGGATTATGTCCGTGAAGGCCTGAACCAGATTTTTAAATTCAACAACCCTAAAGCTCAGCACGCCTGCGGGTGCGGTGAGAGTTTTGGCGTCGAGTAAGTAAAATGTCACGACACAGCGAAGCATCTGACGATGTACAAACGTGGGAAGGTAGCCTGAATTATAAAGAAGGCTTCTTTACCCAGTTGCAAACCGACGAATTGGCACACGGCATCAATGAAGATGTGGTGCGTGCCATTTCGGCCAAACGTAACGAACCTGAGTGGATGCTGGAATTCCGCCTCAAGGCCTTCCGTGCCTGGTTAGAGATGGAAGAACCACATTGGTTGAAAGCCAACTACGCCTCACTCGATTATCAGGACTACAGCTACTATTCCGCGCCGTCTTGCGGCAATTGCGATGATAGCTGCGCGTCTGAACCGGGTGCGAAGCAAACCTCTGGCAGCGTAGCGTCAAGCGATTACCTGACGAAAGAAGTGGAAGACGCTTTCAATCAGTTGGGTGTTCCGGTACGTGAAGGACGTGAAGTCGCCGTTGATGCGATTTTTGACTCTGTTTCCGTATCCACCACCTATCGTGACAAACTGGCTGAGCAAGGCATTATCTTCTGCTCATTCGGTGAAGCGATTCACGATCATCCAGAGCTGGTGCAGAAGTATCTCGGTACTGTGGTTCCCCACAACGATAACTTCTTCGCAGCATTGAACTCTGCTGTGGCTTCAGACGGTACTTTTGTTTACATCCCCAAAGGCGTGCGTTGCCCGATGGAGCTGTCGACTTATTTCCGTATCAACGCGGCGAAAACGGGTCAGTTCGAACGTACCATTCTGATCGCCGATGAAGACAGCTATGTCAGCTACATCGAAGGCTGCTCCGCGCCTGTGCGTGACACCTACCAGCTGCACGCCGCAGTGGTTGAAGTGATCATCCACAAAAACGCCGAAGTGAAATATTCCACCGTACAGAACTGGTTCCCGGGCGGTGAAGGCGAGGGCGGTATCCTCAACTTCGTGACCAAGCGTGCGCTGTGTGAAGGCGACCACAGCAAGATGTCCTGGACACAGTCAGAGACGGGGTCAGCCATCACCTGGAAATACCCAAGCTGTATCCTGCGTGGTGATTACTCTGTGGGTGAATTCTACTCTGTCGCACTGACCAGCGGCCGTCAGCAGGCGGATACCGGTACCAAGATGATCCACATTGGTAAAAACACCAAGTCGACCATCATCTCGAAAGGGATCTCTGCCGGTAAGAGTGAGAACACTTATCGTGGTCTGGTAAAAATCATGCCAACCGCGACCAACGCGCGTAACTTCACCCAGTGTGACTCGATGCTGATTGGTGCCGAGTGCGGTGCGCACACCTTCCCTTATGTGGAAACGCGAAACAACACAGCACAGCTGGAACATGAAGCCACCACCTCGCGTATTGGCGAAGACCAGATGTTCTATTGTCTGCAGCGCGGCATTAGCGAAGAAGATGCGATCTCAATGATCGTCAACGGCTTCTGCAAAGATGTTTTCTCCGAGCTGCCACTGGAATTCGCCGTGGAAGCGCAAAAACTGTTGGCTATCAGCCTTGAGCACAGTGTGGGCTGATGCCACACGCGTTGCCGGAAGCAATGTGAAGGAAAGAGTATGTTAAGCATTAAAGATTTACAGGTTAGCGTTGAAGACAAAGAGATTTTGCGCGGTCTGAACCTTGAAGTGAAGCCGGGCGAAGTCCACGCCATCATGGGCCCTAACGGCTCGGGTAAAAGTACCCTGTCTGCAACGCTGGCAGGTCGTGAAGATTACGAAGTGACCGGTGGTTCGGTCAGCTTCCATGGCAAAGATCTGCTGGAACTCGAGCCAGAAGAGCGCGCGGGCGAAGGCATCTTCATGGCGTTTCAGTACCCGGTCGAGATTCCGGGCGTCAGCAACCAATTCTTCCTGCAGACTTCTGTGAATGCGGTGCGCAAATACCGTGAGCAGGAAGAGCTGGATCGTTTTGATTTCCAGGACTTCATCGAAGACAAAATTAAACTGCTGAAGATGCCTGAAGATCTGCTGACCCGTTCAGTAAACGTTGGCTTCTCCGGTGGTGAGAAGAAGCGTAACGACATTCTGCAGATGGCCGCTCTTGAGCCAGAACTGTGCATCCTTGATGAAACCGACTCCGGTCTGGATATCGATGCGCTGAAAATCGTCGCTGAAGGCGTTAACAGCCTGCGTGACGGCAAGCGTTCATTCATTATCGTGACCCACTACCAGCGCATCCTGGATTACATCAAGCCAGATCACGTGCACGTGCTGTATCAGGGCAAAATCGTTAAGTCTGGCGATTTCTCGCTGGTTAAACAGCTGGAGGAGCAAGGCTATGGCTGGCTTACCGACGAAGAGTGATAACGCCCTGCAACAGTGGCATCACCTGTTTGAATCGCGCGGTGAGGTGCGTTCTCTGCAGGCTCAGCAGCACTGGCAGCAATTAATGCGTGTCGGCTTGCCGACCCGTAAGCATGAAAACTGGAAATACACCGCGCTGGATGGCCTGTTCGCCAACCAGTTCGTGCTGCCAGAAGCGCAGACCGTTACGGCGGAACAGGTTGCTGAATTAGCGCTGCCGGTGGATGCGGTGCGTCTGGTGTTTGTTGATGGCCGCTTCCAGCCTGAGCTGAGTGCGCGCGACACCGATCTGTTTGACGTGCAGCCCAGCCGTGCGGCTGAACGCCGCCCGTTGCCTGCTGCGGTGCAGCCAGAAGTGTTCCTGCATCTGACAGAAAGCCTGGCGGAAGAAGTGACTTCCATTCGTCTGGCGCGCGGCAAGTCGGCGGCACGTCCGCTGTATTTACTGCACATCACCAGCGGCAAAGTCGATGCGTTGAACACCGTTCATCACCGCCATCATCTTGAGCTGGAGCAGAGCGCCGAAGCTGAAGTGATTGAGCATTACGTGACGCTGAACGGTGCGGCACACTTTACTGGTGCTCGCTTTACCTTTGCTGTCGCCGACAATGCCCAACTGAAACACATCAAGCTGGCGTTTGAAGAGAGCAGTAGCTATCACTTTGCACACAATGACATCGTGATTGGTCGTGATGCGCAGGTCAGCAGCACCAGCTTCCTGCTGGGTGCCGGCTTGTCTCGTCACAACACCAGCGTGCAGCTCAACGGTGAAAACACCCAGCTGTCACTTAACAGTCTGGTGCTGCCGATCAACGCAGAAGTGGCGGATACCCGCAGCTATCTGGAACACAACAAAGGCTACTGCCTGAGTCGTCAGCTGCACAAAACCATCTCGCGCGATAAGGGCCGTTCGATTTTCAACGGTCACATAAAAGTGGCGAAGCATGCACTGAAAACTGACGGACAGATGACCAACAACAACCTGTTGCTCGGTCGCCTGGCGGAAGTGGATACCAAGCCGCAGCTGGAAATCTATGCGGATGATGTGAAGTGCAGCCATGGCGCGACAATTGGCCGTATCGACGATGAACAGATGTTCTATTTGCGCTCGCGTGGTATCCCTGAAGATGCCGCACAGCAGATGATTATCCATGCGTTCGCAGCTGAATTGACCGAACTGCTGGAAGAAGAACCGCTGCGCCAACTGGTGCTGGAACGCATTAGTGCGCGTTTCCCTGGAGTTGAGTTATGACTTTCGATCTCGAACGAATCAGAGCGGAATTTCCGATTCTGAAACGTGAGGTCAACGGACATCCGCTGGCCTACCTTGATAGCGCGGCCAGCGCTCAGCGCCCGCTCGCGGTTATCAATGCGGAAAGTTATTTTTACCAGCACGGCTATGCCGCCGTGCACCGTGGCATCCACTCGCTCAGTGCGCAAGCCACCACCGATATGGAAAACGTGCGTACGCAAGCCTCGCGTTTTCTCAATGCGGCATCGCCAGAAGAGATTATCTTCGTTAAAGGCACCACTGAAGGCATCAATCTGGTGGCCAACAGTTGGGGCGGCAGTCAGCTGCAATCGGGCGATAACATCATCATCACGGAGATGGAGCACCACGCTAATATCGTGCCGTGGCAGATGGTGGCGCAGCGTACCGGTGCAGAGATTCGCGTTCTGCCGCTTAACGAGCAAGGTGAATTAGCCCTTGAGCAACTGAGTGGGTTGATCGACAGCCGCACACGCCTGCTGGCGGTGACGCATGTTTCCAACGTGCTCGGTACCGTAAACCCGGTAAAAGCCATCGTCGCACAGGCGAAAGCCGCTGGCGTGATCACGCTGGTAGACGGTGCTCAGGCGGTGATGCATCACAAGGTGGATGTGCAGGATATCGATTGCGATTTCTACGTCTTCTCGGGCCATAAAATTTATGGGCCGACCGGCATCGGCGTACTGTACGCGCGTAAAGCACTGCAGGAGATCATGCCACCTTGGGAAGGCGGCGGTTCAATGATCGATCAGGTGATGCTGCCAACTGGCACCACCTGGAACAGCACGCCATGGCGTTTTGAAGCCGGCACACCGAATACCGGTGGCATTATCGGCTTAGGCGCGGCGCTGAACTGGATCAGTGAGCTGGGATTGGATGTCATCAACGAACGTGAGACGTCACTGATGCGTTATGCATTAGATAAGCTTGCGTCGGTGCCAGACCTGATCATTTACGGTCCTGCACAGCGCAGTGGCGTGGTGGCATTCAACCTTGGTAAGCATCATGCATTCGACGTCGGGAGTTTCCTCGATCAATACGGCATTGCGATCCGCACCGGCCATCATTGTGCTATGCCACTGATGCGCCATTATGCGGTGCCCGCGATGTGTCGTGCCTCGTTTGCACTGTATAACAGTGAAGAAGAAGCCGATCGCCTGGCAGCAGGTTTGACGCGTATTCATCGTCTGCTGGGCGGTTGAGCAGATTTCAGGAGTTATCCATGGCGAATTTGCCAGAGAAAGAGAAGCTGGTGCGCAACTTTAACCGTTGCGCTAATTGGGAAGAGAAGTATCTCTACATCATTGAACTCGGTGCGAAATTACCAGAATCCTCTGAAAGCTTACAGCAGCCAGAGTATGTGATTTCCGGTTGCCAGAGCCAGGTGTGGATCCGCATGACCCCACAAGCTGATGGCACCATCGCCTTTGAAGGGGACAGTGATGCCGCCATCGTTAAGGGCTTGATTGCGGTGGTATTTAGCCTCTATCAGGGCTTGCAAGCGCAGGAGATTCTCGCGCTGGATGTCGGTCATTGGTTCGCAGAATTAGAGTTGACTCAACACCTCACTCCTACACGTTCTCAAGGATTGGAAGCGATGATTCGCGCGATCCGTCATAACGCTCAAAGCCTCAGCTAAGTTACACTCTCCAGACCCCGGCATGACCGGGGTCTGTTCCATCCGACAAAGAGAAAATTGCATGAAACCAGCGTTACGTTTAGCCGGTGCATTGCTGTTGTCCTGCTTCGGACTTTCTGCACCTGCATTTGCAACGGAATATCCCCTGCCAGCCGATAACAGCCGTTTAATTGGCGAGAATACCCTGACCACTGTCCCTGACGACAAACGGCCCTTAGAGAGCATCGCAGCGCATTATAAGATTGGCATGCTCGGCATGCTGGAGGCCAATCCTGGTGTCGATCCCTGGCTGCCCAAAGCGGGGACGCAACTGACGGTTCCATTACAAATGCTGCTGCCTGATGCTCCTCGTGAAGGCATCGTCATCAACCTTGCGGAGCTGCGTCTCTACTACTATCCGAAAGGGGAGAATCGCGTGGTGGTGTATCCGATCGGAATCGGCCAGTTGGGCGCTGCGACACCCAGCATGGTCACCAGCATCAGCCAGAAAATCCCCAATCCCACCTGGACGCCTACCGTCAATATCCGCAAACGCTACGCGAAAGAGGGCATCACCTTACCGGGTGTCGTTCCGGCCGGGCCAGACAACCCGATGGGTCTGTTTGCGATGCGTCTGGCGCGCGGGACCGGCCAGTACTTGATCCACGGCACCAACGCCGATTTCGGTATTGGGATGCGCGTGAGCTCGGGCTGTATTCGTTTGCGTCCGGATGATATCGAAGCGCTGTTCAACAGCGTGCCGAAGGGAACGAGGGTGCAGATCGTTAACGAGCCGATCAAGTATGCGGTGGAACCGGATGGCAAGCGTTACGTAGAGGTGCATCAGCCGTTGTCGCGCAATGAGAAGGACGATCCGCAAACGATGCCGATTGCGTTGACCGCAAAATCTAAGGCGTTTATCAATAGCCAGAAGAGTGACACGGCACTGATCAAAGAGGCGATGGCGCGTCGTTCAGGGATGCCCGTACTGGTGAGCAGCGGCGAACCCGTTACGCAGGACACGGCGTTACCGGATGTACTGCAAACGCAGCAGAGTGGCGCTGGGGCAGGACAAGCGACCATCAGTCAGGCGATGGGTGAGAGCGGCGCGAAACCCTGATTCAGAACCAAAATCAGGACAAAAAAAATGGTGCCACATGGGCACCATTTTTCAAACCAGAACTCTTACTTACGGTAAGAGTGAGCCTGGTTGTCCAGACGCTGGTTAGCGCGAGCTGCGTCATCTTTAGCAGCCTGAACGTCAGAACGGATTGCGTTCACGTCGTTGCTCAGTTGGTCAACTTTAGCGTTCAGAGTCTGAACGTCTGAAGACAGCTGGTCGATTTTAGCGTTGCTTGAGCAACCAGCCAGCAGAGTTGAACCCAGAATTACCGCGCCCAGTACCAGTTTAGTACGATTCATTATTAATACCCTCTAGAATTGAGTTAATCTCCATGTAGCGTTACAAGTATTACACAAAGCTTTTTGAGTTGAGAATAAATTTTTGATGAGAACATGCTTAAATTTGATCGTTCGCTCAAAGAAGCAGCGTTTCGCAGAAGATGATGAAAATATTTAGCTAAAACAGAGAGATTTAATCGGACTAACCTTAATTGTGCGGGATATTGAATAGTTATTATCGATTGGAAAAATCTGGATTTTGTATTAGCGCAAGAATAAAAAAAGCGCCCCTAAAAGGCGCTTTTAAATAAAACTTCAGGCAAAAATCAGAGTACGTGGACTGAAGCGGTGTTGGTCGTGCCACTTGGAACCAGCGCACCTGATACCATCACCACAACGTCGCCTTTCTGTGCATAGCCACTTTCCAGCGCCATTTCCTTGCCAATACGGTAGAAATCATCCGTTGAGGCAATTTCAGTCACCAGACGCGTCTCCACGCCTTTGCTCAGAATCAGCTGACGTGCGGTGGTCGCATTGGTGGTCAGCGCCAGAATGGTGGCATCCGGGAAGTATTTACGAATCGCTTTGGCAGACTTACCGCCTTCGGTCGCCACCACAATAACAGGGGCTTCCAGCTTTTCTGCTGTTTCCACTGCACCGCGACAAACCGCTTCAGTGATGCGCATTTTGCGTGAATCCTGCAGCTCACCGATGCGTGATTTCATTACGCGGTCGGTACGCTCACAGATGGTCGCCATGATAGTCACGGATTCCAGCGGGTAACGACCCTTAGCACTTTCACCCGACAGCATTACCGCATCAGTACCATCAAGGATGGCGTTCGCCACGTCGCCTGCTTCCGCGCGGGTAGGGCGTGGGTTCTTGATCATAGAATCCAGCATCTGCGTCGCGGTGATGACCACTTTGCGTGCTTTATTACATTTCTTGATCATCATCTTCTGGGCGAAGATCACTTCTTCAACCGGGATCTCAACACCCAGGTCACCACGTGCAACCATGATGCCGTCAGAGGCTTCCAGAATCTCGTCGAAGTTGTTCAGGCCTTCCTGGTTTTCGATTTTAGAGATGATCTGGATATGCTCGCCGCCGTGGGCTTTCAGGTGCTCGCGAATTTCCAGGACATCCGAACGTTTGCGGATAAAGGAAGCCGCCACGAAGTCAACGCCTTGCTCGCAGCCGAAGATCAGGTCACGTTTGTCTTTTTCAGCCAATGCTGGCAGCTGGATAGAAACACCTGGCAGGTTAACGCCTTTGTTTTCACCGAGGTCACCGTTGTTCAGCACATGACAGACGACAGTGTTTTCTGTCACTTCAGTCACCTGCATACCAATCAGGCCATCATCGACCAACACGGTGTTGCCGATTTTCAGGTCTTCGGTGAAGCCTGCATAGGTCACAGCAACACGTTCGCTGTTACCAATCACTGACTGATCGGTGGTGAAAGTGAAAGTCTGGCCGGCTTTCAATGCAACATCGTTGCCGCCTTCCAGCTTCATGGTACGAATTTCAGGACCTTTGGTGTCCAGCAGAATCGCGGCCTGACGACCGGTTTTTTCCATGACGGCACGCATGTTAGTGATGCGCTGACCATGTTCGGCATAATCCCCGTGAGAGAAGTTCAGGCGCATGACGTTCATGCCCGCTTCCAGCAGTTGAGTCAGCATCTCTTCAGATTCGGTTTTCGGACCGATAGTACAAACAATCTTGGTCTTTTTCATGTCAGGTTTTCTGTAAGTTGTGATGGATGATAGAGGTCGGGATTCGCAGCGCAAGGCAGCGAAGTGAAAATGTGTATGGTGTTGGTTTGGATCGTACAGGAGTAAGAATAGGTGACAGAGGCTAAGCGTGCAGAGAAGTTGCGCAGTACGCGAGGGAACTGGCAGAGCAGTGTTGCGCAAATCATTTGAGTTGTTTGCATAGGCACGTTAGCGCTGAAACCTTTCAGGTGGACAACGCGGCATAGTATAGACGCTAAGTATGCGAAAACCAATATAAAAGCTGAGAGAGAAAACGATACAGATCAAGGAAAGGGGTGTTGCGCAAAGAGAGAGAAAACAAAGAGTGGTGCGCTCTAATGGACTCGAACCATCGACCCCCACCATGTCAAGGTGGTGCTCTAACCAACTGAGCTAAGAGCGCATTTTAGAAATTTGGTGCGTCCGAGTGGACTCGAACCACCGACCCCCACCATGTCAAGGTGGTGCTCTAACCAACTGAGCTACGGACGCACTTGGTGCGCTCTAATGGACTCGAACCATCGACCCCCACCATGTCAAGGTGGT
>NZ_JACVUO010000083.1:0-200 GCF_016625145.1 Pantoea sp. S61 | reverse complement strand
ACGCTTTGATAAGCCAGCTCACCGCGCCGCGGTGTCGCGTACCATGCAGTATCACCTGCTCGATAAGGCTGAGGGGGCTTGTCTGCGCCATCTTTTCGTCTCTGCGCTGATAAATGATGGGGCGATCCCAGGCTTCCGTCGTCATGCCGGCCGCATATTCAATGAACCAGCCGGAGCAGGCCAGCATGCACGGCACCAGG
>NZ_JACVUO010000082.1:0-204 GCF_016625145.1 Pantoea sp. S61 | reverse complement strand
AAATGTATCCGGTAGTTTTATGAAAAATAAATTCATGTTTTTTGATTCAATCGCTGCAGCAGTAGATAACGTCCTGCTTCACTATTTTTTATGATGTCAGAAAACAAAGCCGACTGGCTGCTATGCTCTGAACGCGGTGAATCCCTCTATGCAACGGGGCCAGGCTACACAGGTACAGCAGGAACAAAAGCGCGATTCAGGTGG
>NZ_JACVUO010000081.1:0-205 GCF_016625145.1 Pantoea sp. S61 | reverse complement strand
GCGGATAAGCGAGCCAACGGTAATGTCCGCATTATTCATCGCCAGATGAACCGCCGCTTCGCCAATAATCATCTGGTTCTGGTCATGGTCATGGTCATGGTCATGGTCATGGTCATTATCAGGCATGATTTGCTCTCCCTCCGCTTTATTACGGTATTTCAGTGTAGTCACTTAACGGACTGAAAACCGGTTCCATTTAAATACT
>NZ_JACVUO010000080.1:0-205 GCF_016625145.1 Pantoea sp. S61 | reverse complement strand
TTAACGCTGAGGTGTGATGACGAGCCACTACGGTGGTGAAGTAACTGATGCCCTGCTTCCAGGAAAAGCCTCTAAGCTCCAGGTAACACGAAATCGTACCCCAAACCGACACAGGTGGTCAGGTAGAGAATACCAAGGCGCTTGAGAGAACTCGGGTGAAGGAACTAGGCAAAATGGTGCCGTAACTTCGGGAGAAGGCACGCTG
>NZ_JACVUO010000007.1:0-235000 GCF_016625145.1 Pantoea sp. S61 | reverse complement strand
CTTGCCCCGAGATGAGTTCTCCCTGACTCCCAGAGAGTCCTGAAGGGACGTTGAAGACGACGACGTTGATAGGCCGGATGTGTAAGTGCAGCGATGCATTGAGCTAACCGGTACTAATGACCCGTGAGGCTTAACCTTACAACGCCAGAGGCGTTTTTGAGAGACGCGAGTAGATTTTCAGCTTTGTTCGAACGGATTGATTTGCGCGGCCTGCGAGGGCGGCGTGAATAACAGAATTTGCCTGGCGGCTTTAGCGCGGTGGTCCCACCTGACCCCATGCCGAACTCAGAAGTGAAACGCCGTAGCGCCGATGGTAGTGTGGGGTCTCCCCATGCGAGAGTAGGGAACTGCCAGGCATCAATTTAAGACTCATTCGTGAGTCGTGACCTTTCAAGTGACGCTGAAAGGGTGAAATACCCAGATTCAGAACGATTTTCTGATTTTGGTACAGAATCGGTGGAGCGGTAGTTCAGTTGGTTAGAATACCTGCCTGTCACGCAGGGGGTCGCGGGTTCGAGCCCCGTCCGTTCCGCCACCCTTTTAGGGGCGTAGTTCAATTGGTAGAGCACCGGTCTCCAAAACCGGGTGTTGGGGGTTCGAGTCCCTCCGCCCCTGCCAGAAAACAATCCTTTGCTTCGGCAAAGGATTTTTTTTGTCCAAAATTTGGCATTTACCTCATAAATTCGCCAGTGAAAAGGGTTTGAGTTTCACTGCGCGACACTCAAACCCCTCTCAATTTCTGCTTTATTGCGTCAATACTGGAAATTTAAGCAGCTGACGAATATGCGCCTGTTGATCACTATTCTGCAGCCACACCGCATAGAGTGGGCGAACGGCAACGGGTGTATCTGGAATAACCATCAAATCACTATAAATGCTGTGCCATGAATCCGGTAAAAACGCGCAAGCGCCGGTAGTGTGCAGTAATTCACGTGTCACATGCGCTGAAGTTGTGGTCAATACTGGCACATCATCACTGGATAAATAACTTTCATGTTGATGAAAATCCGCACCCCATTCCAGTTTAATGTAATCATATTTTTCACGTTTCTCAGTCTTACGTGCACGGAAGAGCGCGAGTGAAATATGACCAATCTGTTGGCTGGTTAATTCATCCATTTTGGGCGCTTCGGTGGTGATTAAAAGATCCAATTGACGCTCATGTAATTGCTTTACCAGCAAATGCCGTTGTGCGATACGTGCTTCAAGATGAAGGCTTTCACGGTTCTCATAAAGCGTTTTTAACCAAGGGGTTAGATAAGCTTCCCACAACGACGCGCTGGCGCCTATCGATAGCTCATGATGCTGTTGTGTATGTGAAACTTCCTTTTTGGCCATCAGCCAGGTACTCATCAGGCTCTCTGCATAGGGTAATAAACGCTCACCCGCAGAGGTCAGCCGAATATTATTTCGATGACGGGTGAAAAGGTTGACTCCCAACTGATTTTCCAGCTGACGAATGCGAAAACTAACGGCAGATTGCGTGAGGTAAAGCGCTTCAGCAGCACGCCCGAAATGGCGTGTTCTGCTCACTTCGAGGAAAGTTTTCAGTAATTCCGTATCCACAGCATTCTCCCAAAAAATGTTTGTCGTACTGATTTAAATGTTTTGTTTTACACTCTGTCAAGCCTATCTAATACTCCGCGCCATAAATAGCACGGCCATAAGAGAGTCGGGAGCGTGTAAAATGGCGGATAGCTTCGCAACAACAAATCGTTTCTTTGATAACAAACATTACCCTCGTGGTTTTTCACGTCATGGTGATTTCACCATTAAAGAAGCTCAGCTTCTGGAACGCCACGGTTACGCCTTTAATGAACTGGACCTCGCCAAGCGTGAACCAGCGACTGAAGAAGAGCGTTCGTTTTTAGAAGTATGTCGTGGTCTGCGTGAGCCGCAAACGGAAGCTGAACGTGTCTGGTCGAAATATACCGCACGTATTAAGCGTCCTAAGCGTTTCCACACATTGTCTGGCGGTAAGCCGCAGATGGACACTGTGGAAGACTTTAGCGATAGCGATGATTAAAAAATAGCGGGGCTTCTAAAGCCCCGTTTTTTATTCCAGACTGTTGTGCAGAAAGATTAGCAATCGGTCAATGCTGCGATAACCCACCGCCTCCTGCAAATGCTGACGTGAAATTGTCTCCTCCCCTGCCAAATCGGCAATCGTCCTGGCGACTTTCAAAATGCGTTGCCACGCGCGCACAGAAAGGCCCAACGAATTCAACACAGCTTCCAGCCATATAGCATCATCCTGTCTCAGTACACAGCACTGGGCAATCTCCGGATTAGATAAATGAGCGTTTATTTTGCCTGCTCGCTCAATTTGCCTCTGACGAGCAGCAAGGACGCGTTTAAGTACAGTCTCGCTGCTCTCACTGACTTCCTGTTTTTGACTTAAGGTTCCACTGGGTAGCAACGGGATTTCCAGAGACAGATCAAAGCGATCAAGAAACGGACCTGAGAGCCGGCTCAAATAGCGCAGCACCTGTTGCGGCGTGCATCGGTTATGACTGCCTTGATAATGCCCGGTAGGGCTGGGGTTCATGGCGCCAATTAACTGAAAGCGCGCTGGATAAGTGACTTTGGCGCGTGTACGGGAAATTGCGATCTCGCCGGATTCAATGGGCTCGCGTAATGCATCCAGTACCTTGCGGTCAAACTCCGGGAGTTCATCCAGAAACAGGACGCCATTGTGCGCCAGAGAGATCTCACCAGGCCGGGGGAGTGCTCCACCTCCCACTAATGCATACAGCGAAGCGCTGTGATGAGGTGCTCTGAATGGCCTTCTGCGCCACTGATGATGGAGGTTTCGGCTGCTGACCAGGCTATTAATCGCTGCGCACTCCAGCGCTTCCTGGTCGTCTAAGGGCGGCATAATGCCGGGCAGGCGGGTCGCCAGCATCGTTTTCCCTGTGCCGGGCGGTCCAAGCAGTAACAGGTTATGCCCGCCAGCGGCAGTGATCTCCAGGGCGCGACGTCCTTGCTCCTGACCGATGATTTCGCTGAGATCCTGGCTTTCCTGTTGCAGCGCCTCAGGTTGATAATGCGCAACGGTGAGTGTCGATTGGTTATGCAGGAAAGCGCAGATCTCGAGCAGATGTTTACCGACAAGCGTTTCCCCTTGTTGGATCAATCCGACATCCTGTTGATTCTCTTCAGCTAACACCATCTGCCTGCCGGCCTGCAATGCGGCCATCGCTGCTGGAATGGAGGCCTGAACGCCACAGAGCGCGCCGTTCAGTGCTAACTCCCCCAGGAATTCATAGTGAGCCAGTTTCGCGTCAGGAAGCTGCTCTGAGGCCGCGAGAATCGCAATGGCGATGGGAAGGTCGTAGCGTCCTCCCTCTTTTGGCAGATCGGCGGGGGCCAAATTGATGGTGACGCGTTTAGCAGGGAAGGTGAATCCGCTATTGATAATGGCACTGCGCACCCGTTCCCGCGCTTCCTTCACCGTGGTTTCAGGCAAGCCAACCAGCGTTAAAGCGGGCAAGCCCTTGCTGATATGCACCTCAACCGTTACTAATGGCGCCTGCACACCGAGCGCCGCGCGAGTGAGAACCTTTGATAAAGACATAACCACTCCTTGTTGTCTTCATCATGCGAGGAGTAAATTCAGATTGCGAATGCGATTAAAAAATATCAGCGCCGGGTTCCAGTGAATCGACGGTTTTTACACTGTTTTCGCCGCAATTGAGGTCAATATCGCAGAATTAACAGAGAGGTTACGCAGTGTGCGTAATGAAAATTTTTCACAACTAAAAATAACCTTTAACTTACAAGGCGATAACCCACACCCATTGCTTGCGTCATAAAAAAACATTATGAAAATAATTGTCAATGCGTAGATAACTATGGTAACTCTGTAGGTATTACTTCGAACAATCGAAAAAACAGACAACACATGAAAGCCCTTCTACAAGTGATTAGCCTAGTCGTGATTAGCGTGGTGGTGATTATTATCCCACCGTGCGGGGCATCGCTTGGAGAAAGAAAGGCTTAAAAATCAAGCCCGGAATTCCAAAAACCCCCGCACCGAAAGGTCCGGGGGTTTTTTTTCGACCTGGCTAAATATCAGCGAATCAGCGAGGAACAGATTATGAGCAGTAGCATAAAATTCTGTTGTTCCACCAGGAATACAGGAGAATAACGATGACAGGTGCACAGTGGGTAGTTCAGTCTTTACGCGCGCAGAGTGTCGACACAGTGTTTGGCTATCCTGGCGGCGCAATCATGCCAGTGTACGATGCGCTCTACGATGGCGGCGTGGAACACCTACTGTGTCGTCATGAACAAGGTGCAGTGATGGCGGCAATTGGTTATGCCCGTGCCACCGGTAAAACGGGCGTTTGTATCGCCACTTCCGGTCCCGGCGCCACTAACCTGATCACCGGTTTAGCAGATGCGTTTATGGATTCCATCCCGGTTGTCGCGATCACTGGTCAGGTTTCATCTGCGTTCATCGGCACCGATGCCTTCCAGGAAATCGACGTTCTCGGCCTGTCATTAGCCTGCACCAAGCACAGTTTCCTGGTTGAATCCCTCGAAGATTTGCCTTCCGTGATGGCTGAAGCCTTTGCCATCGCCCAGTCTGGCCGTCCCGGTCCGGTTCTGGTGGATATCCCGAAGGACATCCAAATTGCCAGTGCCGATTTAACCCCACACCTGTTGCCGGTTGAAGAGGCGATCAGTCACTCGCCAGAGCATATCGCGGAAGCCCGCGCATTGATGGCGCAGTCGCATAAGCCAATGCTGTATATCGGCGGCGGTGTTGGCATGGCACAAGCGGTGCCTGCATTACGTGCCATGGCTGAAGCAACCGGCATCCCAACGGTGTCCACGTTGAAAGGCCTGGGAAGCGCAGACGCCAGCAGCGATCTCTATCTCGGCATGTTGGGTATGCACGGCACCAAAGCTGCCAACCTTGCCGTGCAATCCTGTGATTTGCTGATTGCCGTTGGTGCGCGCTTCGACGACCGCGTGACCGGCAAATTAGACACCTTCGCCCCGCATGCGAACGTCATTCATATCGATATCGATCCGGCCGAGTTGAACAAACTCCGTCGCGCGCACGTTTCGTTGCAAGGTGATTTGAACCAGGTGCTGCCCGCGTTGAGTATGCCAATGCAGATTGAAGGCTGGCGCACCGAAGTTAAAGCGATGAAAGCCGAGTTTGACTGGCGTTACGATCATCCAGGCGAGGCCATTTACGCGCCGCTGCTGCTGAAACAGCTCTCCGATCGTAAAGCAGACAGCGCCGTAGTCACCACCGATGTTGGGCAGCATCAGATGTGGGCTGCGCAGCATATGAGCTTCACCGCGCCAGAAAACTTCATCACCTCCAGCGGCCTGGGCACCATGGGCTTCGGTCTGCCTGCCGCCATCGGTGCGCAGGTTGCTCGCCCGGAAGACACCGTGATCTGCGTGTCAGGTGATGGCTCAATCATGATGAACATCCAGGAACTGGGCACCATCAAACGCGGCAAGCTGCCGGTGAAAATCCTGCTGCTGGATAACCAACGTTTGGGCATGGTGCGTCAGTGGCAGCAGCTGTTCTTTGATGGTCGCTACAGCGAAACCATCCTCACCGATAACCCCGATTTCCTCACGCTGGCCAGCGCCTTTGATATCCCAGGCCAGCACATTAGCCGTAAAGATCAGGTCGACGCCGCGATAGATGCTCTGCTGAACAGTGAAGGTCCTTACTTCCTGCATGTTTCGATTGATGAGCATGAGAACGTCTGGCCATTGGTACCGCCGGGTGCCAGCAACGCAAACATGATGGAGAAAACCGCATGAATCAGCATCAATTGTCTATCGAAGCCCGCTTCCGCCCTGAAATATTGGAGCGCATTTTGCGTGTTGTCCGCCACCGTGGCTTCCAGGTGTGCTCGATGAACATGGCATCTGCGATCAACGCTGAGAACATTAATATCGAGATGACCGTTGCCAGCCAGCGTTCTGTCGATTTACTGTCTTCGCAGTTAAGCAAACTTATGGATGTCGCCTGTGTCGAGATCCAGCAACAGACATCACAACAAATCCGCGCTTAGTCGCCAAAGGAAATAGCAATGAGTACGAAGAAAGCAGACTTTATTTGGTTCAACGGGGAGATGGTTAAGTGGGAAGACGCCAAGGTTAGCGTCATGTCTCACGCACTGCACTATGGTACTTCAGTGTTTGAAGGCGTACGTTGCTACGACTCACACAAAGGCCCAGTGGTGTTCCGTCACCGTGAACACATGCAGCGTCTGCACGACTCCGCCAAAATCTATCGTTTTCCTATCGCCGCCTCTGTTGATGAGCTGATGGAAGCGTGCCGCGAAGTGATTCGTGTGAACAAACTGAAAAGCGCTTACATTCGTCCATTGGCGTTTGTTGGCGACGTAGGTCTGGGTGTGAACCCACCAGATGGCTACACCACCGACGTGATCATCGCTGCTTTCCCATGGGGTGCTTACCTGGGTGCTGAAGCACTGGAAAACGGTATCGATGCGATGGTGTCTTCATGGAACCGTGTTGCACCGAATACCCTGCCAACTGCGGCTAAAGCCGGTGGTAACTACCTCTCCTCACTGTTGGTCGGCAGCGAAGCGCGTCGCCACGGTTATCAGGAAGGTATCGCTCTCGACACCAACGGCTATATTTCAGAAGGTGCTGGCGAAAACTTGTTCGAAGTGAAAGATGGCATTCTGTTCACACCACCGTTCACTTCTTCAGCACTGCCGGGCATCACTCGTGACGCCATCATCAAACTGGCGATTGATCTGGGTATCGAAGTGCGTGAGCAAACGCTGTCGCGTGAATCTTTGTATCTGGCTGATGAAGTGTTCATGTCGGGTACTGCGGCAGAAATCACCCCGGTACGCAGCGTTGACGGCATTCAGGTCGGTGCGGGCAAACGCGGTCCAGTGACCACCAAAATTCAAAGCGCATTCTTCGGCCTGTTCACGGGCGAAACTGAAGACAAGTACGGCTGGTTGGATCAAGTTAATCCATAACAAGACAGTTACGCGGGTGCCGCTGCGCCCGCGTCATATTTCAGACTGGAGTAAATAGAGCATGCCTAAGTACCGTTCTGCCACCACCACCCATGGTCGTAACATGGCGGGTGCACGCGCCCTGTGGCGCGCCACAGGAATGACCGACGCCGATTTCGGTAAACCGATTATCGCCGTGGTTAACTCATTCACCCAGTTCGTGCCGGGCCACGTGCACCTGCGCGATATGGGCAAGCTGGTGGCTGAGCAAATCGAAGCCGCCGGTGGTGTCGCTAAAGAGTTCAACACCATCGCGGTGGATGACGGTATCGCCATGGGTCATGGCGGCATGCTGTATTCACTGCCTTCGCGCGAGCTGATCGCCGATTCCGTGGAGTACATGGTGAACGCGCACTGCGCCGATGCCATGGTGTGTATCTCTAACTGCGACAAAATCACCCCCGGCATGCTGATGGCATCACTGCGCCTCAACATCCCAGTGATCTTTGTGTCCGGCGGTCCGATGGAAGCTGGCAAGACCAAACTGTCAGACAAAATCATCAAGCTGGACCTGGTTGATGCGATGATTCAGGGGGCTAACCCGAACGTCAGCGATGAAGACAGCGATAAAATCGAACGCTCTGCCTGCCCAACCTGTGGTTCTTGCTCAGGCATGTTTACCGCGAACTCGATGAACTGTCTGGCCGAAGCGCTGGGTCTGGCACAGCCGGGCAACGGTTCACTGTTGGCGACCCACGCCGACCGTAAAGAACTGTTCCTCAACGCCGGTAAGCGCATCGTTAGCCTGACCAAAAAGTATTACGAGCAGGATGATGAGCGCGTACTGCCACGCAACATCGCCACCAAAGCCGCGTTTGAGAACGCGATGACGCTGGATATCGCCATGGGCGGTTCCACCAACACCGTTCTGCACTTGCTGGCAGCGGCGCAGGAAGGCGAAATCGAATTCAACATGTCGGATATCGATCGCCTGTCGCGCAAAGTGCCGCACCTGTGCAAAGTGGCACCGAGTACGCCGAAATATCACATGGAAGATGTGCACCGTGCCGGTGGCGTGGTCGCGATCTTGGGCGAGCTGGATCGTGCCGGGCTGATCGACACCAGTGCGCGCAACGTTCTGCAGCAGAGCATGCGTGAGACCCTGGATCAGTACGACATCATGCTGACCCAAGACGAAGCCGTGAAGAAAATGTTCCGCGCGGGCCCAGCGGGTATTCGCACCACCCAAGCCTTCTCACAAGACTGCCGTTGGGACACGCTGGATGATGACCGTGAAAATGGTTGTATCCGTACCCGCGAACACGCGTTTTCTCAGGATGGCGGTCTGGCCGTGCTGTACGGCAACATCTCTGAAGATGGCTGTATCGTAAAAACCGCCAGCGTTGACGCTGAGTTGCTGACCTTCAAAGGCCCGGCAAAAGTTTACGAAAGCCAGGATGATGCGGTAGAAGCGATCCTCGGCGGCAAAGTTGTGGCTGGCGATTGCGTTGTCATCCGTTACGAAGGGCCAAAAGGCGGTCCGGGCATGCAGGAAATGCTCTATCCGACCACCTATCTGAAATCCATGGGCTTGGGTAAAGCTTGTGCGTTGATCACAGATGGTCGCTTCTCCGGCGGTTCTTCCGGTCTCTCTGTGGGTCACATCTCACCTGAAGCGGCGAGCGGCGGCACCATTGCGCTGATCCAGGATGGCGACATGATTGAGCTGGATATCCCGAACCGTCGTATCCATCTGGACCTGCCGGACAACGAAATCCACGCTCGTCGTGAAAAAGAGTTGGCGCGTGGCGAAGCGGCTTACACCCCGCACAACCGCGAACGTGCCGTCTCCTTCGCGCTGCGTGCTTATGCATCACTCGCGACCAGTGCTGATAAAGGCGCGGTGCGCGATAAGTCCAAGCTGGGAGGCTAACAACGAATGGCTGAGTCTCAACCGCTACCCGCGTCGCCTAACGGCGCGGAGTATTTGCGCGCGGTGCTGCGTGCGCCTGTGTATGAAATTGCGCAGGTCACGCCGCTGCAAAAAATGGAAAAAATTTCATCGCGTCTCGGCAACACCATTTTGGTGAAGCGTGAGGATCGCCAGGCAGTACACAGCTTCAAGCTGCGTGGGGCCTACGCGATGATTGCCGGACTGACCGAAGAGCAAAAAGCACGCGGCGTGATTACGGCTTCGGCCGGTAACCACGCACAGGGTGTGGCACTTTCGGGGAGTCGGCTTGGCATCAAATCACTGATTGTGATGCCGGTGGCCACGGCAGACATCAAGGTTGATGCAGTGCGCGCATTTGGCGGTGAGGTTTATCTGTTTGGTGCTAACTTCGACGAGGCAAAAGCCAAAGCCATCGAGCTGGCCGAGCAGCAGGGTTATACCTTTGTGCCGCCGTTTGACCACCCGGCAGTGATTGCCGGGCAGGGCACGCTGGCCATGGAATTGCTGCAACAAGATGCGCATATCGATCGCGTGTTCGTGCCGGTCGGCGGTGGTGGCCTGGCAGCTGGCGTGGCGGTGCTGATCAAACAGCTGATGCCGCAGATCAAAGTGATCGCGGTAGAGTCGGAAGACTCAGCCTGTCTGAAAGCGGCGCTGGATGCGGGCGAGCCAGTGGATTTGGCGCGCGTCGGCTTGTTTGCTGAAGGTGTGGCGGTGAAGCGCATCGGCAACGAGACATTCCGTCTGTGCAAAGAGTATCTCGATGACATCATCACGGTGGATAGCGATGCCATCTGCGCGGCGGTGAAAGACCTGTTCGAAGATGTGCGTGCGGTAGCGGAACCTTCGGGTGCGCTGGCGCTGGCGGGCATGAAGAAGTACATCCAGCAGCACGACATCAAAGGCGAGCGCCTCGCGCACGTCTTGTCGGGCGCCAACGTCAACTTCCACGGTCTGCGCTATGTGTCGGAACGCTGCGAAATTGGCGAACAGCGCGAAGCGTTGCTGGCGGTAACGATTCCCGAACAGCAGGGCAGTTTCCTCAAGTTCTGCCAGACGCTGGGTGGCCGTTCGATCACCGAGTTTAACTACCGTTATGCGGATGCCGATAACGCCTGCATCTTCGTCGGCGTGCGTTTAACGCGCGGTCTGGAAGAGCGCAGCGAGATCATCAGTCAACTGAATGAGAGTGGCTATAACGTCGTGGATCTGTCGGATGACGAGATGGCGAAACTGCATGTGCGCTACATGGTGGGCGGTCGTCCGTCGAAACCGTTGCGCGAACGTCTGTTTAGCTTTGAGTTCCCGGAAGCACCCGGCGCGCTGCTGAAATTCCTGCAGACGCTGGGCGCGCACTGGAATATCTCGCTGTTCCACTATCGCAGCCACGGCACCGATTTTGGTCGTGTGCTGGCGGCCTTCGAAGCCAACGATCAAGAGCCGGATTTTGAAACGCATCTCACGGCGTTGGGCTACGAATGGCACGATGAGGCGAACAACCCGGCGTTCCGTTTCTTCCTCGCTGGGCAGTAGTTACAGCAGGTTCCAGAAAGCACTGATCAGCGGCTCCCCGAGCCGCTTTTTTTGTACACAGACGCCCAGTTCCAGCGGCGCGACCGACTCCACATTCTCCAGCGTCAGTACGCGATTGCGTACCGGCTCCGGGCTGTTCTCCAGCACCACATCTGGCAGCAGCGCAATACCACATCCCAGCGCCACCATTGAGACAATCGCCTCATGCCCGGACACCGTGGCATAAATTTGCGGATTGGGGATGCGATGGCGACGGAACCACAAATCGATACCGCGCCGCACCGGGCCTTGTTCCGGCACAATAAACGGAATCTGCGACCAATCAGGTTGCGCCTGTGTGGCCTGGCTGCGCACCGCACACGGCAGGGCGGGCGCGATCAGCACCAGCGGAAGAATGGCGAGCGGCGTGAAGTCGATGCTGGCGGGCAGCGATTCCGGACGTCCGGCAATGGCCAAATCTGCCTCGCCAGATTGCACCATCTCAATTGCGTCGGCGGCATCGCCGGTGGTGAGTTTGATTTCCACCTGCGGATGTTCGGCGCGGAAGCGGTCGAGAATCGGCGGCAAATGGCTGTAAGCGGCGGTCACCGAGCAAAATATGCGCAGTTCGCCGCTTAGGGACGGGCCGTTCAGATCCATCACGTGGCGCAGTTGTTGATATTGCAATAAGGTTTGTTGTGCAAACTGCTTGAGGCGTTCACCGGCTTCAGTGAGCGTGACGGTGCGGTTATCGCGCAGAAACAGCGCGTGACCCACATCTTCTTCAAGGCGCTGAATCTGGCGCGATAGCGTGGAGGGACTGACGTGCATAGCACGCGCGGTGCGACCAAAGTGACAGCTTTCGGCCAGATGAAGAAAGAGCTTCAGGTCTCGTAAATCCATGCGCGTTTCACCTCAAAGGGTTGTTGCAAATTCTGCAATGTGACCTTGCTAATATATCAATTTAAGCAATAGATTTCCTGTCATATGATGGGGTCATTCGCGGCACTGAACAGGGTGTCGTTACCGAACAAAAGCAATCACAACATCTAACCGGAGTACCCATGGCTAACTACTTCAACACATTGAATCTGCGCAACCAGTTAGCGCAGTTAGGCAAATGTCGTTTCATGTCACGCGATGAATTCGCGGATGGCGCAAGCTTCCTGAAAGGCAAAAAAGTCGTTATCGTTGGCTGTGGCGCTCAGGGTCTGAACCAGGGCCTGAACATGCGTGACTCCGGTCTGGACATCGCTTATGCACTGCGTGCTGAAGCGATCGCTGAGAAGCGTGCTTCTTTCCGCAAAGCGACCGATAACGGCTTCAAAGTAGGCACCTACGAAGAGCTGATCCCACAGGCGGATCTGGTGGTTAACCTGACGCCAGACAAACAGCACACCGCAGTGGTTCAGGCGGTTCAGCCTCTGATGAAAGATGGCGCAGCGCTGGGTTACTCACACGGTTTCAACATCGTTGAATCGGGCGAAACCATTCGTAAAGATATCACTGTGGTGATGGTTGCACCGAAGTGCCCAGGTACTGAAGTGCGTGAAGAGTACAAGCGTGGTTTCGGTGTTCCAACCCTGATCGCGGTTCACCCAGAAAACGATCCAAAAGGCGAAGGCCTGGCGATTGCGAAAGCCTGGGCTGCTGCAACCGGCGGTGACCGTGCTGGCGTCCTGGAGTCTTCCTTCGTTGCAGAAGTGAAATCTGACCTGATGGGCGAGCAGACTATCCTGTGCGGTATGCTGCAGGCCGGTTCTCTGCTGTGCTTTGACAAGCTGGTGGCTGAAGGTCACGATGCGGCTTATACCGAAAAACTGATTCAGTTCGGCTGGGAAACCATCACTGAATCACTGAAGTTCGGTGGTATCACCCTGATGATGGATCGTCTGTCTAACCCGGCGAAAATCCGTGCTTACGCACTGTCTGAGCAGCTGAAAACCATCATGGCTCCGCTGTTCCAGAAGCACATGGATGACATCATCTCGGGCGAATTCTCTTCCGGTATGATGGCTGACTGGGCGAACGACGACAAAAACCTGCTGACCTGGCGTGAAGAGACCGGTGCAACTGCATTCGAGAACGCACCACAGTTCGACGGCAAAATCGAAGAGCAGGAATACTACGATAAAGGCGTTGTGATGGTTGCCATGGTGAAAGCGGGCGTTGAGCTGGCCTTCGAAACCATGATCGACGCAGGCATCATTGAAGAGTCGGCTTACTACGAATCACTGCACGAGCTGCCGCTGATCGCGAACACCATCGCACGTAAGCGTCTGTATGAAATGAACGTGGTTATCTCTGATACTGCAGAATACGGTAACTACCTGTTCTCCTTCGCGGCAGTACCGCTGCTGAAAGAGTTCATGACCACGCTGCAGCCAGGCGATCTGGGTAAAGCAATCGAAGGCACTCAGGTTGATAACGCACAGCTGCGTGACGTCAACGAAGCCGTTCGTCAGCACCCAATCGAAGCGGTTGGCCGTAAACTGCGTGGCTACATGACCGACATGAAACGTATCGCGGTTGCTGGCTAAGCCACACGCGACACAGTTTTCAGCATAAGAAGAACCCCGGCTTGCCGGGGTTTTTTTATGCCTGAACAGATAGCTTCCCGCAGCCAATAACTAAAAAACGCGACTAAGCCGCAATGCCATGGCGATAACGCAGCCTGGGTCCGCTTAGGGTCTGGCGTCCTCGCGCCGCTAACGCGGTGCCCTCACGTCATTCGTCTGCCTGACGGAACGGCGGGGGATGGCACATCCCTGTGCCGCCCCGCCTTTCGCCCGCGTCCTGCGGGCTATCCTGGCATACTCATTCTGTTCGGCGCTGCGGATTGCCCGCCCCTAAGCGGCCCCAGCCTGCTCCTGAACTTTTGTGCGTTTTGTTAAAAAGGTCACAATGCGTATGGCCTCAAATAGCTGGAATAACGCCATTCAAGGCAATGTATTTTTGGCCCTATCTCAATTCTCACCCAATAAAAAACCCGGCCTGAGCCGGGTTTCATCATTTCAAACAGGCGCTATCACGCTTCGTACAGCGTCTGATGGCGCGTCTCTTTACAGGCAATCAGTGCAATCAGCGTCAGTACCGCCATGGAAGCCAGATAGAAACCGACTGCCTGCAAACCGTAGTTAGCGTTCAACCATGTCGCAATATAAGGCGCAACAGACGCACCTAAAATTGACGACAGATTGTACGAGAAGGATGCGCCGGTATAACGCACTTCCGTCGGGAACAACTCTGGCAGCAGCGCGCCCATCGGACCAAACGTCAGGCCCATAATGCTCAGACCCAGCAGCAGGAAGCCCATCACCAGAATCTGCGAGCCTGAACCCAGCAGCATTGGGAACATCAGCGCGAAAGCGATAATCATCAAAGTAATGGTGATCATGGTGCGACGACGGCCATAACGATCCGCCAATAGACCTGCAATCGGCACCATCACACCAAAACCAATCACTGCCACCATCAGCATCCACAGGAAGCTATTACGGGAGTAACCCAAGCCCGCAGGCGCTGGCGCAGTGCCGTAACTCATCGAGTACACGGTCATGATGTAGAACAGCGTATAGGTCGCCAGCATGATGAAGGTGCCAAGAATCGTAGCGGTCAGATGCTTGCTCAGCAGCGTGCCGATGGGCATTTTGACCTGCTTGTTCTCTTTCTGCACTTTGGCAAAAACCGGGCTTTCATGCAGCGAAACGCGCACATAGAGGCCAATCAGTACCAGTACGGCAGAAAGGATAAACGGCACACGCCAGCCCCAGTTCATGAACTGCTCATCGGTCAGCAACCAGGAGAGCAGCAGGAAAGTACCGTTAGCGAAGAAGAAGCCAATCGGCGCGCCGAGCTGTGGGAAAGAGCCGTAGAGCGCACGTTTCTTCGCGGGGGCATTCTCGGTTGCCAGCAGAGCCGCGCCGCCCCATTCACCACCCAAGCCCAGACCCTGACCAAAACGCGCCAGCGCCAGCAGCAGTGGAGCGGCGACGCCAATGGTTTGATAGCTCGGTAGCAGGCCGATCAATACCGTGGAGACGCCCATGGTCAGCAGCGATGCTACCAACGTCGCTTTACGGCCGACACGGTCGCCGAAGTGGCCGAACAGCGCAGAACCAATTGGACGCGCGACAAAGGCGATAGCGAAAGTCGCCAGCGACTGTAGCGTCGCGACGGTGGGATCGCCCTGCGGGAAGAAAATGTGCGGGAAAATGATCACTGCCGCAGTGGCATAAATATAGAAATCGAAGAATTCGATCGCGGTGCCGACAAGCGATGCCACGACCACTTTGCCGCGTGAGTTTACGGGCGTGTCGTCGTGTTTTTTGTCGAGTGTTTCTGTGATGGAGGCTTGCATGACTGTTTCTTAATTGTAAATGTAGACAGAGAATCTTACGCACCTGTTTTGCGGCATTCAATGACGAAAACCCGCGCCAGAACAGGCATTTTCGGCGAAAAAGTGGATAATTTCTGAGTTGCGGCAATCGACGGGGGATGGGAACGGGAAGTGTCACTTTTTTGGCGGGAATCTCTGCAAAAGGGCCAAATTAAAGTGACCCTTTAGCGTTTCCTGCTGGTTTTTGCTGAAATAATAGCCCGCAGGAAACATTTTTAGCTGTCAGGGCAAATGTAACAAATTTGCGATGTTAATTGCCCTGATGCGGCTGCGGCATCTCTTTATCATCCTTGTATTTTGCGGTGGCGATCCACGCGGCGCAGAACAGTGTCAGACGGGCGAAGAAGTAAAAGAACGCCATTAATCCCAGCACCGAACCAAAGGCTGCGCCGGACGGTGAGGTGGCCAGCTTAGGCAGCGTCAGCGTCATGACAAACTTAATCACCTCAAAGCCAATCGCCGCCAGCAGCGTGCCGCGAAACAGCGCTTTTTTGCGCGGCTTGTGGCGCGGCAGAATCCAGAAAATCCACAGGAACAACAAATAGTTGGCAAAAATGGAGATCGACAGCGCAATGATGGTCATTGCCGGGCGCAGCCACTCGATATCCTCCAATCCCAACGCGTTAACGATGGCATTCTGCGCGGCACCGGCAATGGAGGTCAGCGACAGCGTAATCACCAATGCCAGCATCAGGCCGAGCAACGACACCAAATCACGCGCATATTTCTTCCACAACTTCTCTTGATCGTCCGGCTTACGCTCCCAAACATCACGCGACTGCGCACGCACCGCCTCGCGCAAATTGCCCATCCAGTTGATGCCGGAGTAAAGCGCCAGCAGCAAACCGGTTAACCCGACCGTCGCGCGTTGCTGAATCGCGGTGTTCACGGTGTTCTTTAGGGTGGTGGCCAGCGTAGGATCGCTGATGCTGTTAACGATTTTGTTGATCAACTCGGTGAGTAAATCCTGATTCGACGCCAGCACAAAACCGACTGCCGCAAAGGAGACCATCAAAATCGGTATCAGAGATAGGAAGGAGAAGTAAGTGATCGCCGCACCAAACTGGCTGCCGAGGCGATCGTTAAACCGATCCAGCGCGCGCATAAAATGCGCCACCGCCGGAATGGCCTGGAACCAGGTCGCAAACCGCGACACGTTCTGGATTGAGCCATCCACGGTTTTGTTACCGGTCTTGATATCAATAAGCGGCTTCTTTTCAGCCGTGGATTCTTGGTTAGGTTTGTCTGTCATAGACGGTCAGCATCCTGTTCACTGCGAAATTAAAATTATAGCCCTTTATGTCACATACTCCTGCAACACCTGACTCAGCCACTCCATAAACACCCGCACGCGGCGTGCTACGTTGCGGCGATGTGGGTAAAGCAACGAAATCGGCATCGGCTTAGCCGGGAAGTGATGCAGCACTTCCACTAACTGGCCTGATTCCAGCAGTGGCTGCACGCCAATCGCGGGCACCTGAATAATGCCTAAACCCGCGATGCAGGCGGCACGATAAGTTTCGGTGCTGTTCACCGTCACCACGCCGCCGGTCTGAACATAGTGGCACTGCTTACCATCAAAATATTCAAACCCCAGAGAGGGCTGTCCCAGCTGCTGGGTGTAATGCACCATCGCGTGCTGTGCCAGATCTTCGAGGCGCACCGGCATGCCGAAGCGGGAAAGGTAGTCGGGACTGGCGCAGTTAATCAAGGCATGTGATCCGATTTTTCGCGCAATCAGACCCGAATCTTTCAGCTCGCCCACACGGATCACGCAGTCAAAACCTTCACGAATCACATCCACCTGGCGATCGCTGCTGCTAAGCTCAATTTCGATGCCGGGATAATGCTGCAGAAACTCGGGCAAACGCGGCAGGATAAATCCGGTGGCCATGGCCACCGACATATCGACGCGCAACTTGCCGCTCAGGGTGGCGGGGTCGTGCTGGAACAGGCTGTCCATATCGTCGAGCATCGACAACAGATCAAGACAACGATCGTAGTAGACCAGCCCATCCTGGGTGAGATGAACACGCCGGGTGGTGCGATGCAGCAGACGCGTGCCCATTTGATTTTCCAGCGCCTGAAGCTGGCGCGATACGCTGCCTTTTGGTAGTCCAAGACTTTCAGCTGCACGGGTAAAACTGCCCATTTCTGCCACCCGCACAAAAACCTGCATTGCGTGAATTTTATCCATGTTGTTCACCGATTGTTGTTGTTAGTGAAACAGTGCTGCGTATTCCTCTGCGTTTATAGATCAATTTATAACGAATATCCTTATCCCGTGTTCAATTTTCCACCTGGAGCGAAACATGAGTCATAAAATTGCATTGATTACCGGCGGCAACCGCGGTTTGGGCAAGAATGGTGCGCTGAAACTGGCGGCCAAAGGTGTCGATATTCTTTTCACCTATCGTGGTCACGCGGAAGAAGCGCAGGCCGTGGTGAAAGAGATTGAGGCGCTGGGCGCGCGTGCTGTGGCACTGCAGCTGGATGTTGGTGACAGCAGCACCTTTAACACTTTCGTGGCACAGGTGAGAGAGGCACTGCAAAAAACCTGGCAGCGCGACAACTTTGATTATTTAGTGAACAACGCCGGTCACGGTCACTACAAGCTGTTTGCAGAAACCACGGAAGAAGAATTTGATGCGCTGATCAATGTGCATTTCAAAGGGCCTTACTTTCTGACGCAGAAGCTGCTGCCGTTGATCGTTGATGGTGGTCGCATCCTGAACATCTCCAGCGGATTAACGCGCATGACGTTGCCGGGCTCAGGCACCTATGCTTCGGTGAAAGGGGCGATGGAAGTGCTGACGCGCTATCAGGCCAAAGAGCTGGGCGAGCGCCGCATTCGCGTCAATATTCTGGCACCGGGTGCGATTGAAACTGACTTCGGCGGTGGACGCGTGCGTGACACCAAAGATCTTAACGATCACATTGCCTCGGTGACATCGCTGGGCCGTGTGGGTCAACCGGATGATATTGGTGACGCGATCAGCGCCATCCTGAGTGAGGAAACCGGCTGGATCACCGCGCAGCGCATCGAAGCGTCAGGCGGACAGTCGCTGTAATCATGCACGCTGAGTGACGCGGCATTCATGCACGATAAATCGCGGCGCTACGCACTCCTTTGGATGGCCGTAGCGGCGCAATTTATTGCGCGTGTTTGAGATCTCAATCGCCCAGCTAAGCAATCATGAGGTTGGTCGTTAATTGCCCATGTTTGAGATCTCAATCGCGCCGCTACGTAGCCATGCAGAGAGCCGTAGCGGCGCAATTTATTGCGCGTGTTTTTAGATCTCGATCGTCCCGTCAATCACCGTCACTGTCTGGCCGCCAATCCAGATGTTATCACCGCTAAAACTCACCTGAATTCGCCCTTTACGCTGGATAGCGCTGCCTTGACGCGCACGATAATCCTCGGTTTTCCCCTGCGCCGCGAAATAGCGCGCCAGACAGGCGTTGGCGCTGCCTGTTACCGGATCTTCGGTCAGGCTGCCGTTCTCAACCAGCAGCGCGCGCACCTCATACTGCTCACCGCACTCCTCTGGCAGCGGGCCAAACAGCGCAGTGCCATTGACGTCGGCATGTTTTTGCAAACGCAGCAGATCCGCTGCGCTGGCCTGCACATCCAACACCGCCTGCGCGCTGTTCATCGGGATCAGCAGCCAGCGAATCCCCATATCGACAATGGTCGGCGTCTGGTGGGTATCAAAGGCTTCGCTATTCAGTGCGCTGCTCATCAACGCGTCTTCAAATGGCGTCAGCGTGACGTCGGGTGCGGCGAAGGCCAGTGCGCCATCCTCGCTAATGCGCACATCCACCAGGCCAACGCCGCACTCCTGCACGATCTTACCCGGTGTTTTCACTGTCCATCCCGCTTCCAGCAAGGCGTGAGCCGTGCCCAGCGTCGGATGACCGGCAAAGGGCAATTCCCCTTCAGTGGTAAAAATGCGCACCCGATAATCGGCCGCAGCATCCTGTGGTGGCAGGACAAAGGTGGTTTCCGACAAATTGGTCCAGCGGGCGATAGCGGCCAGTTGGGCGTCACTTAATCCCTCTGCATCCATGATGACTGCCAGCGGATTACCTTTAAACGCTGATGAGGTAAACACATCCACCTGCTTAAACGCGACTTTCATTTTCTCTCCTTGCTGGTTGAGGCACTCTGAAATCCTGATTTACATCCTGCAGATTGCTAATGTCAGTCAACAGGACTATGAATAGGTTAAGAATTCTGGAATCGGAGTCCGCTATGTTAAAAGTTCTTGGTCGTACTTCTTCAATCAACGTGCGCAAAGTTCTGTGGTTGTGTTCAGAACTGGATCTCGCGTATGAGCTCGAGCCCTGGGGTGAAGACCCGCAATCGCTGCACTCGGCGGAATTCATGGCGCTCAACCCTAATGCCATGGTGCCGGTGATCATCGAAGATGACTTCGTGATGTGGGAATCCAACGCCATTCTGCGCTATCTTGCCAACAGCAACGGCGGCGACTGGCTCTATCCTGAAAACCCACGTGCGCGTGCACCGGTGGATCAATGGATGGACTGGCAAGCCACCGAACTCAATACTTCCTGGCGCTATGCGTTTATGTCACTGGTGCGCAACTCACCCGCCCATCAGGATCCGCGTTTGCTGGCCGCCGCGATTAAAGGCTGGACGCACACCATGAATATTCTTGACCAGCATCTGCAAAAAACCGGGCGCTACGTCGCAGGACGTAACTTCTCGCTGGCAGACATTCCGGTAGGGCTTGCGGTCAATCGCTGGTTTGAAACCCCACTGGAGCACCCTGAATTTCCAGCCGTGCAACTCTATTACGAGCGTCTGACCGAGCGTGAGGGTTACACCACCTGGGGCCGCAACGGCAAGCCTTGATCCTGTCCCGGTGCCAGGCCTGTGATTTCGCAGGCTAGCGCACCGGTGCGTTTTAGTGCCCACGTATAACGCTCATCAAACGGATAACAGCAGGAGAGGCGCAGTGCATGTTTATAACGGTCGCTCAGCGAGTAGAGCGCTCCCGGCGTCACGCAAATCTGCTCCTGCAATAACCGGTGGAACATCTCCACGGTATCCACTTTTCCGGGCAACTCCACCCAAAACACAAAACCTCCTTTGGGCAGGGTAGCGCGGGTTCCCTGCGGAAAATGGCGCGCCATGATGCCGCGCGCCGCATCGAGATTGGCGGCATAGCGACGGCGCAGCGATCGCAAATGATGGTCGTAGCCACCGCTTGCCAGAAATTCGGCGAGGGTCTCACACAATAGGCGCGACTCAGACATGGAAGAGACGGCTTTCAAACGGGCGATGGCCTGATGGAAGCGGCCGGCAGCGGTCCAGCCCACGCGGAAATCCGGCGCCACCGTTTTGGTAAAGCTGGTGCAGTAAATCACCCAGCCCTCGCTATCAAAGGCTTTCACCGGCGGTGATAGAGGCCAGTCAAACTGCAACTCGTCATACAGCCCATCTTCCAGCAATGGAACGTGGTAAGTATTCACTAACTTTGCCAGCCGCTTCTTATTCTCCAGTGGCATCACATAGCCAAGAGGATTCTGCGCGCCGGGCATGGCGATCAGCGCCTGAATACGCTTCTCCTGCAGCAGCATCTCCAGCGCGTCCAGTGACAGCCCTTGCTGTGGATCGGTGGGGATTTCCAGTGCTTTCAGGCCCAGTGAGGCCAGCAGTGGGAACAGGAAGAAGTAAGTGGGGGATTCCAGCCCAATGCAATCGCCAGGTTTCGTGACCGCACGCAGCGCCAGTTGTAAGGCTTCCATGCAGCCGTGGGTGAGGGTGATCTCTTGCGCAGTCAGATTGATGCCGGTGTGCAGACTGCGGCGCGCTATCTCCTCCCGTAAGCGTTCACTACCAGGCGGAAGCGCATAGCGCCCGATGATGTCGGGATTGTGCCGTAAAATGCCTGAGGTAATTCGGCCTAAGCGTGCTGCCGGATAGAAGGTGCCATCCTGCGGACAGGCCAGAGAGATATTGGTGTAATCGGCATTATTCTGCGCGGCAAACACCTGCTCAATCAGTTCCAGTTTCTGCGTGCTGGGGTCGTTGATTTTCGCGGGCAGCGGTTTGACCGGACGCGTCACGGCCGGCATCACACCACGCACGTAATAGCCCGATTGCGGACGCGCTTCTATCAGGCCGCGATCTTCAAGAATTTGCCAGGCATTGAGCACAGTATTGACACTAACCTGATGCGATTGTGCCACGCGGCGAATAGCGGGCAGCCGTTTGCCCGGCTTCAGCGTGCCTTGATGAATCGACTCGGCAAAGCTATCTGCCAGCTGCTGATACAGCGTTTGACCGGATGAAAGGGGAAGGGACACAAAAGCCTCCGCGTGCAATGGGTACAATCTAAAATAAAGCAAACTGTATCCATTACAATAGTTGTTTTGTGTCTCTGTTTCCATTGTCCGGCACGCATTAGCATGATGTTAACTTTGAACCATCAGGAAGCGCATCATGCTCGACCCTTCATTCTTCAGCTACGTCACGGTGATGTCGATCACCCCCGGACCGAACAACCTGCTGCTCGCCACATCGGGCGTCAATTTTGGTTTTAAACGCACGCTGCCCATGCTGTTTGGCATTCTGCTCGGCTGTGCGATACAGATGCTGCTGGCTAGCATGGCGTTGGATGTGTTGCTGCACTGGATGGCATCCATTCGTTTGCCATTAACGGTGGTGGGGTGCAGCTATTTGCTGTGGCTGTCATGGAAAATCTTTCGGGCCGCAGCACCAGAAGCGCGTGAACGTCCGCGCCCGATGACGCTGGTGGGCGGCATCTGTTTTCAGGCGGTGAATCCCAAGGCCTGGCTGATGGTGACTAACGTGGCGCTGATGTACGCCAACAGCAACGGCGTCATCACGATATTGCTGGGGTTTGCCGCATTGAACTTACCCTGCATCCTGATCTGGGCCGCGATGGGGGATCGTCTGCGCAGTCATCTGCAGGTGGCGTGGAAACGTCAGGCGTTTAACAGTCTGATGGCGCTGTCGCTGGTGGCCACCACGGCCTGGATGCTGTACGACGCGGTGCTGCTGAGTTGAGCTGAAGTGCACTCATAAAAAAGGCCGCTTGCGCGGCCTTATCAGTATTCACAGCAATCAGGATTGACTGGTTACTTCCCCACCACGTGCGCCGTCTCGCGGGCTTCGTCGTTGGCTGCGTCAGGCGTAACGATTGGTGCGTAATTGAGCTGCAGTACGCGGCTGGTTTCCGCCAGAATCTTCTCGGTCAGCGCTACGTCACCGTTCATCTTTCGGCCCCATGTTGGGATCACCGCGCGGATTTTGGTCTGCCACTCAGGTGAACGCATCTGCTCAGGGAAGGCTTTCGCCATCAGCTCCAGCATAATCGGCGCTGCAGTAGATGCCCCTGGCGAAGCGCCGAGCAGGGCTGAAATCGAACCATCTTCAGAGGTCACAACTTCCGTGCCTAAACGCAGTACGCCGCCCTCTTTCTCATCGTTTTTGATGATCTGTACACGCTGGCCGGCAGTGACCAAACGCCAGTCTTCCTGCTTAGCCTGCGGTACATAAGCACGCAGCGCTTCCATCCGATCGTCATCGCTTTGCAGCACTTGATCGACCAGATATTTCACCAGGTCGAAACTCTTCAGGCCGACCTGCATCATCGGTAACAGGTTACTGCCGTTCATCGCGCCGAACATATCCAGCAGCGAACCCTGTTTCAGGAATTTGGTCGAAAAGGTGGCGAACGGGCCAAACAGCAGCACCTGCTTACCATCCAGCACACGCGTATCCACGTGTGGTACCGACATCGGCGGTGCGCCAACGCTGGCTTTGCCGTACACCTTCGCCATGTGTTGTTGCACCACTTCTGGATTCTCGGTCACGAGGAAGGAACCGCCCACCGGGAAACCGGCGTAGCCTTTCACTTCCGGGATGCCGGATTTTTGCAGCAGTGGCAGCGCGGCACCGCCCGCACCGATAAACAGCTGCCGCGTGATCAGCTGGCGATTTTCACCGCTGGCCAGATTATGCAGCGTCACTTGCCAGCGGCCATCGCTCAGGCGCTTGATATCACGCACTTCCTGACGCAGACGCAGGCGGAAATTGGCTTTCTTCTGTAAAGAGGCAATCAGTTGACGCGTCACTTCACCGAAGTTGACGTCGGTGCCCATTTCGGTCCAGGTGGCAGCCACTTTCTGTTTGCTGTCACGGCCATTCATCACCAGCGGAATCCACTGGGTGATCTGGTCGCGATCTTCTGAATAGTTCATGCCACGGAACAGGGTACTTTTTTGCAGCGCCTGGAAACGTTTGCGCAGGAACTCAACGTTATCGTCGCCCCAGACGAAGCTCATGTGCGGCGTACTGTGGATAAAGCTTTTTGGATTGCGCAGATTGCCTTTCTGAACGTGGTACGCCCAGAACTGGCGAGAAATCTGGAACGATTCGTTGATCGCCACCGCTTTTGCAATGTCGATGCTGCCATCCGCCTTCTGCGGCGTATAGTTCAGCTCGGCCAACGCAGCGTGACCGGTCCCGGCATTATTCCAGCCGTTAGAGGATTCCACCGCGACATCGTCAAGGCGTTCCACCATCTCAATCGACCAGTCTGGCTCCAGATCCTGCAGCCACGCGCCTAAGGTGGCACTCATCACGCCTGCGCCGATCAGCAGTACGTCGACATCCTTTCGTTCCTGAAGGTTTGCGCTATCCATACCAGCGGCGGCGAGCGCCAGGTTTACCGCAGTAGTACTCATGAGGCGACATCTCCTCTCTCTGTTGACCTGAAGTTCAACAGGTTCGCAGGCGAAACAGCCACGCTTCTTTCGAGCGCGTCGCGCTATTTCTCAAAGGTTAAGACTCAGGTTTAAGTCAGGGGACGATAACGGTTAACTGCACGTTATGCATATGCATTTGAATATAACATTCTCGTATCGGAATTAAACGTTTGTTTATTTTTTAAAGGCCGAAATGATTCAGCATAAGAATTAATCAGCTCAACCCTGCTGTCATAAGGGATTTTTATCCCTTAATCAGAGGGTTATGGTAATGCAGTTGTTGCGATATTGTGAGAGGAATGCGCAGGCTAATGTTCAGAGAGTGAGCGGCGTCACATCTTAATTGCATGATTAATATCAATTTATAGTGGATTGATTTTTTATGCGGTTTTTATGTTGCGTGATATTTCGCCAGATCGTGTAAAACTAATGTTACATTTTTGTGGGTGTTAATTTTTCGCCGCGTCAGACAGGGGTCAGAGGAAAAAAGCATTACGCGGCGGTGGGGATCACTTCTTAGCGAGGCGACGCCATGCAAAGCGGATGACAAAAAATTCAATCGCGCCCAGCAGCAGGAACCACAAGCAAAACACGATAGTGTAGAGCTGATTCAGGTCCTGCAAACGCAGCATCTCCTGAATCCGTCTGGACAATTCCAGGCCGAATTGCGGCGCGGGCAGCAGTAGCGCGGAGAGAAAGCCCAGCAGCAGGATTCCGCCAGGGATAATCAGCGTTTCAAACGGGTTTTTCATCGCAGGTTTCCTATCAATTAGCGCGGGCATTAGCGCATAAAAGCGTGCTGGCGTGCAATCCCTGTGCCGGGTAACCCTAAGAAAATTCTTCTATTCCATCCACTTAGCGTCATAAATAGCGCAAGTTAAGAGTTATAGCCTTTGCTATACTTAAATCCATGATTTTACTGTCTTTTTTTTGGTGATTTTGCGTGCTAGACTGCGCGCACTTTTTCATTACTGAACAATAGATGCGGAAAATCGCTCGCTTGAAAGCATTTTTCGCGGCATTGATTGAAAACCCATGACATTTATCGCAACTCTGATTCTGGCCTTTGGTATGTCGATGGACGCCTTCGCCGCAGCACTGGGCAAAGGCGCATCGCTGCATCGCCCGAACTTCAAAGAAGCGCTGCGCACCGGCCTGATCTTTGGTGTGATTGAAATGCTGACGCCGCTGATTGGCTGGGCGATCGGCCTGGCGGCCAGTCGCTACATAATGGCATGGGATCACTGGGTGGCGTTTGCCCTGTTAACCGTTCTTGGTGGCCGCATGATGATGGAAGGTTTCCGTCAGACGGCGGATGATCCCTGCGAAGCGCCGCAGCGTCATGGCTTTATGGTACTGGCGATGACCGCCGTAGCAACCAGCCTTGATGCGCTGGCGGTGGGCGTCGGCCTGGCATTCCTGCAGGTGAATATTGTGCTCACCGCACTGACCATTGGCGCCGCCACGACGATTATGGCCACCACGGGCGTGATGGTCGGACGCTTTATCGGTCCGGTTTTGGGTAAATGGGCTGAAGTGTTAGGGGGTGTCGTATTAATCAGCATCGGCTGCACCATTCTCAGCGAGCACCTTGGCCTGTTCAGCTAATTCAGGCATCTGCCAAACCCCTCATTTTGTGATCTGGCTCAAAAATAATTGCGTGAAAAACGCGCGTTAGTTATACTTTTCGCGTATTTCTTCAACAATTTTTGAGCCAGGTATCCAATGAAACGTTTTTTCCGCTACGTGTTTCGTGCATATGTTGAGACTTTCAAGCACGTCCCGCCAGGCGCACTGCATTAATCGCACTTTATACCCTCGATAATCGCGGTCAGGGATCGACCTGTGGTTATCAATGATTTTCTTATCTCCCCCGCTCAATAACGCCGCGAATTTTCTCTCTATCAAAGGCTTAGTATCGTTAACCATTAGTTTTCGATATGGCTATAGCCTGATGTTATACCCCGCTACCAAACAAGCATTCGTCACCTCTTAACCCGCATGGAATAGTCGATTCAGACCCTCTAACCCGTCTGAAACGAGAAACATCATGCTGATCCCACAACCCTATTTATTGTTCCTTGGCGATGTCACCGATCCACTGGCCGCTAAAACGGCGCGCGGCATTCACGTCTGGCGCCCTGAGCAGTGCGTCGGCGAAATTAAACTGCCGGGCTGTACTGTCAGCTTAGGTCTGGACGTGCTCGATATCGCCACGGCAAAAGAACGTGGCGCGAAAACGCTGGTACTGGGCACCGCCAATGCGGGGGGCTATCTGCCCGAGCACTGGCTCGACACGGTTAAAGGCGCCATCAAAGCCGGTATGAACGTGGCGAGCGGTTTGCACCATCGTCTGGTGGATGAGCCAGAGCTGGTCGCGTTAGCCCAGGAGTTTGGCGTTGAGCTGTTTGACCTGCGTCATATGCGTCCAAAACTGAATGTCGGCAGCGGCAAAAAGCGTACAGGTAAGCGTGTACTTACTGTCGGTACGGACTGCTCAGTTGGCAAGATGTACACCTCGCTGGCGCTGGAAGCGGCAATGCGTGAACGCGGTATGAAGGCGGATTTCCGCGCGACCGGGCAAACCGGCATTCTGGTTGCTGGTGAAGGCATTGCGATTGATGCGGTGATTGCCGACTTCATCGCCGGTGCAGTGGAAGCCCTGTCACCCGCCAATGATGCCGACCACTGGGATATCGTTGAAGGTCAGGGCTCGCTGTTCCATCCTTCTTATGCGGGCGTCAGCATGGGCCTGATTCACGGTGCGCAGCCGCACTGGCTGGTGATGTGCCACGAAATGGGCCGTCCGCACATGCGTCATTTACCGCATCAGCCGATGGTGAGTTTGAAAGATTGCGTGGAGGCCAACCTGCGCGCGGCCGATGTCACCAGCGACAATGTTCAGCTGGCTGGTTTTGCTATTAACACCTCCAACTACAGCGAAGAAGAGGCCCGCGCCTATTGTGCGGAAGTCAGCGCTGAATTCGGCGTGCCTGCTACCGATCCGGTGCGTTTTGGTATCGCAGATATTGCCGCCCTGCTGCAGGAACGTGGCTAAGATGCGGCGCATGCAGATTGAAGTGCTGGAGCTGCCGCTGGCGCGTCCTTTCGCTATTTCGCGTGGTACGCGTACCGCCGTTACTGTCATTCGCGTCACGCTGGAGCAAAACGGCTTTATTGGACGTGGCGAGTGCACGCCGACGCCGCGCTACGATGAAACACCAGACAGCGTTGAGGCGCAGCTGGAAGCGATGCGTGAAGATGTCGAAGCGGGCTTAAGCCGTATCGATCTGCAAAGCCGTTTATCTGCCGGTTCAGCGCGTAATGCGCTGGACTGTGCGCTGTGGCGTCTGGATGCCGCGCTGGCGAAGCAGACGCTGTGGCAGCAGTGCGAACGCACTGCACCGCCTTCGGTGATCACGGCGGAGACCTTAAGCCTCGACTCCATCGAAAACATGGCGGCCGCAGCGGCTGATGCCGTGTCGCGTGGCGCCATCCTGCTGAAAATCAAACTTAATCGTGACGAAATATTAGAGAAGGTGGCAGCCATCAGAGAGGCTGCGCCGCGTGCAACCTTGATCATCGATGCCAATGAAGCCTGGTCGGGCGTCGATCTGCATAGTCTGCTCACTGCGCTACAGGCTTACAACATCGCTATGGTTGAACAGCCGCTGCCTGCCGGACAAGACCAGGATCTGCAACGATTTAACCACCCGATACCGGTGTGTGCTGATGAGAGCTGCCATACGCGTGAAGACATCGCCGAGCTGCGTAATCGCTACGAGATGATCAACATCAAGCTGGATAAGTGCGGCGGCCTGACCGAAGCCTTAGCGATGGTCGAAGAAGCGCAGAAGCGGGATATGCGTCTGATGGTTGGCTGCATGCTGGGCTCCTCACTCGCAATGGAAGCTGCGCTGCCGGTGGCGATGGCTGCAGAACACGTCGATCTGGATGGCCCCATCTGGCTGGCCGCCGATAGCTCACCCTTCCTTTCCTACGCTCAGGGCCGAATCTGGCTGTAACCGCAAGAGGCAACGATGACGGACACTTTACTTACCCCCAACGCCGCCAGCGTTGCCGGTCCCGCGCCGGTACTCGCGATACAGGATCTCAGCGTCTCGTTTCGCGGCCGCAGCGGCGAAAATCAGGCACTGAAAGGCATCACTTTTGCCATTTATCCCGGTGAAATTGTCGCCGTAGTGGGTGAAAGCGGCTCGGGAAAATCTGTCACTTCGCTGGCGGTGATGGGCCTGCTGGCCGCTTCAGGCCGTATCGATCGCGGCAGTATGCAGTTCCGCGACCGTCGCGGCACAACCCACGCACTGGAAAAGTTGGACGACACTCACCGCCGCACTTTACGTGGTCGTGAGATGGCGATGATTTTTCAGGAGCCGATGACCTCACTCAATCCGGTGCTGCGAGTGGGCGATCAGTTGACGGAAGCGCTGCGTGATCATCAGATGTGCGATAAAGCCGCAGCGGATGCGCGTGCGCGGGCACTGCTGCGCCAGGTTCGCATTGCCGATGTTGATCGCGTCATGAAAAGCTACCCGCACTCGCTGTCGGGCGGCATGCGTCAGCGCGTGATGATTGCGCAGGCGCTGGCGTGCGATCCACAGCTGCTGATTGCCGATGAACCGACCACCGCGCTGGACGTCACCGTGCAGGCACGCATCCTGCAGATCCTGCGCGACCTGCAACGCGAGAAGCAGATGGCAGTGCTGTTTATCACTCACGACATGGGCGTGGTGGCGGAAATCGCCGACCGCGTGGTGGTGATGTTGCGCGGTGAAGTGGTGGAACAGGGCACGGTCGCCGACATCTTCAATGCGCCGCAGCATCCTTACACCAAAGCGCTCTTGGCCGCCGTGCCGAAATTGGGCGACATGCGCGAACAGCGCTGGCCGCAGCGCTTCCCACTGTTGGGCGCCACTCAGCCCGCCGATAGCGGTGAACAGCGCACCGCCCGTTATGACGAAACCCCGCTGCTGGATGTGCGCGGTTTAAAAGTTTACTACCCGATTCGCAGCGGCATCTTTTCTGCCTTGACTCATCAGGTGCACGCAGTGGAGCAGATCGACTTCAGCCTGTGGCCGGGCGAAACCCTGGCGATTGTCGGCGAGAGCGGCTGCGGCAAATCCACTACCGGCCGCGCGCTGATGCGTCTGATTAAAAGTCAGGCCGACAGCATTCATTTCCAGGGCAGTGAAATCGCCAACCTGAAAGAGGCGGAGTTTCAGCCGCTGCGCCGCGAAATTCAGATGGTATTTCAGGATCCCTACGCCTCTTTAAACCCGCGTCTGACCGTGGGCTTTACCATTGCCGAGCCTCTGCTGCTGCACGGCCTGGTGAAATCGCTGGAAGAAGCCACGCCGCAGGTCGATGCCTTGCTGAAAAGCGTTGGTCTGTTGCCCGAACATGCCACGCGCTATCCCCATGAGTTTTCCGGCGGCCAGCGTCAGCGTATCGCGATTGCCCGTGCCATGGCGTTAAAACCCAAAGTTATCATCGCCGATGAGGCCGTTTCAGCGCTGGATGTCTCCATTCAGGCGCAGGTGGTCAATCTGATGATGGACCTGCAAAAGCAGACCGGCGTGGCGTGGATTTTCATCTCGCACGACATGGCGGTGGTGGAGCGTATCGCTAACCGCGTGGCGGTGATGTATCTCGGCCAGATTGTCGAGCTTGGCCCGCGTCAGTCGGTGTTCAACCAGCCGCAACATCCGTATACCCAACGTCTGCTGGCCTCGGTGCCGGTGGCCGATCCACAGAACCGTCAGACCCGTACTTTCGAAGATAGCGAAATTCCTTCGCCGCTGCGCAAGTTGGGCGAAACGGTCACCAAACCCCGTTATCGCCAGGTTGCACCGCAACACTGGGTCGCTGACGACATTGCATCGCGCTAACGCTCAATACCAGGAGATTTCATGAAAACCCTTTTTCGCCGTTCGTCACTGGCTTTTGGCTTGACCCTCGCGCTGGCTGCCGCCGCGCAGGCGCAGGATCTGCGTATTTCGATGTATGCCGATATCACCGGTCTTGACCCACACGATACCTCGGACAACGTCAGCTATTCGGTACAGAGCGGCATCTTTGAACGCCTGTTCCAGTTCGATGCGCAGATGAAGCTGCAACCCTGGCTGGCGACCAGTTATACCCATAATGACAACGCCACCGAATTTACCCTGACGCTGCGTAAAGGCGTCACATTCCAGGACGGCACGCCGTTTGATGCTGAAGCGGTCAAGGCCAACCTCGATCGCCTCGCCGATCAGACCAAAGGCCTGAAGCGCAATAGCCTGTATAAGATGATTGCCAAGGTCACGGTGCTGGCGCCGGATCAGGTGAAAATCGACCTCAATCAATCCTTTGGTGCCTTCATCAATACCCTGGCGCACCCATCAGCGGTGATGTGGAGCCCGGCGATCCTCAAACAATACCCAGAAGAAGCACAGTTGCGCCTGCATCCGGTCGGCACCGGTCCGTTCAGGTTTGTCGACTGGCAGCCGGGCAAGGCCGTTTCGCTGGTGAAGTATGATGGCTACTGGCAAAAAGGCTGGCCGAAGGTGGATAAAGTGACCTTCTCGCCCAGCCCGGAAGATGCCACCCGCGTTGCCGCACTGAAATCAGGGCAGGTGGATGCGATCTGGCCGCTGCCATCGGATCTGATAGCCACCGTGCAGAGCGACAGTAAATTAGCGATCCAGCGCGATCCGAGCATCTATCTCTACTACATGGCGATCAACACCCAGCACAAGCCATTGGCAGACGTGCGCGTGCGTCAGGCGATCAACTACGCCATCGACCGTAATCTGTGGTTGAAAGTGGCGTTTGCCGGTATGGGCAAACCCGCTTCTTCCGCGATGCCGGAAGGGGTGCAGTTCTATCAGAAGCAGAGCGAGCCGAATTATCACTACGCTCCGGATGAAGCCAAAGCCTTGCTGAAAGCGGCCGGATACCCGAACGGTCTGGATTTGAAACTGTGGACCACTAACACCACCGCCAGCGTGCGTGCGGCGCAGGTGCTCAAAGCCCAGCTGGCGACCGTCGGCATTCGTGCCACAGTGACGCCAATGGATTCCGGCACACGCAACGCCAAGCTGTGGGGCGTAAAAGATCCCAAACAGGCAGAGTTTGACCTCTATTACGGCGGTTGGTCGACCTCAACCGGTGATGCGGACTGGGCATTGCGTCCACTGTATGCCACCGAATCCTGGGTACCGACCTCATATAACGTCTCGTACTTCAGCAATCCGGATGTCGATAAAGCCATTGCCGGTGGGTTAGCCACTGCCGATCCAGCCAGACGCGGTGAAGCCTATGCGGAAGCCCAGAAACTGCTGTGGAAAGAGGCGCCAGTTGCCTTCCTCGGCACGCCGGACAACCTGGTGGGCAAACGCAGCAACCTGACAGGCGTGTCCATGCTGGCAGATGGCAACTTCCTTTATACCCAGGCGGCCTTTAAGTAAGAACTTGTCGTGATGGGTCGTCGCAAATGGCGACCCTACGGCTCATCAGCACATTTTACGTAGGGTGCGCATTTATACGTACCTGGTCGCCATCCAAAAGGAACTGCATGTTCGCATACATTATTCGCCGACTGCTGGAGATGATCCCGGTCTTGCTGGTGGTCTCGCTGTTGGTGTTCGGCTTTATCAAGCTGCTACCGGGCGATCCCGCACGTATTTACGCCGGGCCAGACGCACCGATTGAAGCGGTCGAAGCCGCGCGTCAGCATCTTGGACTCAACGATCCGCTGCCGCAGCAGTACGTTAACTGGATCGGCGGACTGCTGCGTGGCGATCTTGGCGTCACTTACCGCACGCAACAGCCGGTGCTGCAAGTGATCAAGCAAGGCTTTATGCCAACCCTATTGCTGGCGCTGGCGGGCTTCGCCTGGTCGGTGATCCTCGGCCTGTTTCTCGGTGTGCTGGCCGCACTGAAGCGTGGTAAATGGCAGGACTGGACATTGATGAGCGTCGCCGTCGGCGGCATCTCGATGCCCACTTTTTGGTTGGGCCTGTTGCTGATCCAGTTCGTTGCCATGCCCTTTGGCCTGTTCTCGGTGAGCGGGTTCAACAAGGCCAGCGACATCATCCTGCCTGCTATCACTTTGGGTTCCTCGGTGGCCGCTGTGATGGCGCGCTTCACCCGTTCCGCCTTCCTCGAAGTGGCGCAGGAAGATTATGTGCGCACCGCCAAAGCCAAAGGGCTGCGCAATCGGCTGGTGACGTGGAAGCACGTGATGCGTAATGCCCTGATCCCAGTGATCACCATGCTCGGCTTGCAGTTCGGTTTTCTGCTCGGCGGATCGATCGTCGTAGAGAGCGTTTTCAACTGGCCCGGTTTGGGCTGGCTGTTGATCGAGTCGATCAAAGCACAAGATCAGCCGGTGATTCAGGCGCTGGTGATGCTGTTCGTGTTTGAATTTATTGTGATTAACTTGCTGGTGGACCTGCTCTACGCCGTGGTCAATCCAGCCATTCGCCTGCGACAGGAGTCGTGATGAGTACAGAATATCTCTCTGCCGCAACGTCACAGACCATCCGCTCACCGTGGCGCGATTTCCTGCACGCCTTTGTACGTAATCCGCTGGCGCTGGTCTCCGGTGGTTTTGTATTGCTGCTGGTTATTGTGGCGATCTTCGCGCCCTGGCTGGCGCCGTGGGATCCGATGGCACCGGACTGGATGGCCTTATCATCACCCCCTTCAGCGGCACACTGGATGGGCACCGATGACCTGGGACGCGACCTGCTGAGCCGCATCATCTACGGTGCGCGCATTTCACTCTATGTTGGCGTGCTGTCGGTAACGCTGGGCATGGTGGTGGGCGTACTCCTCGGTTTGCTGGCGGGCTATTACGGTCGCTGGATCGATATGCTCATCATGCGCGGTTCCGACGTGCTGTTTGCTTTCCCCGGCATGCTGTTGGCGATTGCGGTGGTGGCGATTCTCGGTCCGGGACTGAATAACGTGATTATCGCCGTAGCGGTGTTCAGCGTGCCGGTATTTGCTCGCATAGTGCGCGCCTCAACGTTATCGCTCAAACAGGCTGCGTATGTCGAAGCGGTGCGCTGCGCCGGGGCACCCGATCGTGTGATCCTGCTGCGCCACATTCTGCCCGGCACACTCTCCAATGTGATTGTCTATTTCACCATGCGTATCGGCACCAGTATTCTAACGGCAGCGGGGCTCAGTTTTATCGGCTTAGGCCCGGAACCGGATGTGCCGGAGTGGGGTAATATCCTGGCGATGAGCCGCAGCATGATGATGGGCGGTTTATGGCACGTCAGCGTGTTCCCCGGCCTGGCGATTTTCATTACTGTGCTGGCGTTTAATCTGCTGGGTGATGCGCTGCGTGATACGCTCGATCCCAAACTAAAGAGTTAAACATGGATTTCCAACAATTGCAGCGCGATGGGCTGCTGCAACGCTGGCGCAGCGAGCGACAGCTGGGGCAACCGCGCAGTGCTTGCGGCGCCACCAACCGCATTAGCGATGTGCCCGGCGTGCGCGTCGGCCATCACACGCTGGCAGACGGTGAGAGACAAACCGGTGTGACGGCGATTGTGCCGCCGGGCGATAATCTGTTTCTCAAGCCGTTACCCTGCGGCGCGGCGGTCTTAAATGGCTTTGCCAAGCCGGTCGGGTTGGTGCAAGTGGAAGAGTTAGGCGTGCTGCAAACGCCGATCTTGCTCAGTAACACGCTGGCAGTCGGCACGCTGTTTACCACGCTGGTACGCGATGCCATCAGCCGCAACCCGGAGCTGGGTCGCAGTTTGCCGACCGTCAATCCGCTGGCGCTGGAGTGCAACGATGGCTGGCTGAACGACATTCAGGCGCTGGCGGTGACCGAAGCGATGGCGCAGGATGCATTGGACTCGGCGCAGGCCGATTTCGCCCGTGGTAGCGTCGGTGCCGGACGTGGCATGAGCTGTTTCAGTTTGAAGGGCGGCATTGGCAGCGCATCGCGCTTAATTCCTTCACTGAATGCCACTTTGGGCGTGCTGGTGCTGGCTAACTTTGGGGCACTCAATGCGTTCACGCTGGATGGTGTGCGCATGGGTGACATGATTGGGCCGCTGCTGCCAGAACTGGCACCGCAGCGCGATGCCGGCTCCATCATCATTATCATGGCCACCGATGCGCCGCTGGATGCCCGCCAGCTCAAGCGTATCGCCAAACGCGCCGGTGCCGGATTAGGTCGTTTAGGCAGCTACTGGGGCCATGGCTCAGGCGATATTGCCGTGGCATTTTCCACGCAAACGCAGCCAATTCCGCCGGACGATGCGGCGCTGGAACCGCTGCTCGCCGCCGCTGCCGATGCCACTGAACACGCGGTGCTGGATGCATTGTTAAGCGCCGAAGCGGTCAGCGGTTTTCGCGGCCATCATCGTCCGTCACTGACGCAGGTGCTGGATGAATTGGCTAAATCTTAGGGTTGCGATTGGCTGTACTGCTAATGACAGGATCGCCATTCATAGCGTAATGCTTGTCACTTCAGTGCGTTTCGGTCGCCATTAATGGCGCCTTTTACAGCAGCGCTTGCGGTCAGCCTGAATGCTGCACTTGACCCACAATTGCCCGTAGGGTCGCCATTTATGGCGACCGTGTTTCAACCCGCATGGAATTTGCCTGACTCATGAAAATATTCATCTCTGCTGACATTGAAGGTATCGCGGGCGTGATGCGTCCGGAACAGTGCTCACCCGGCCATGCGGAATACCAGCTGGCACGCGGGTTGATTGAACAGGAAGTGAACGCCGCCATCGACGGTGCATTTGCCGGCGGCGCCACCGAAGTGGTGGTGGCAGACAGCCATGCGCAAATGACCAACCTGCGCGCAGAAAACATCGACCCTCGTGCGCGCATGGTGCAAGGCAAGCCGCGTGGCTTGTCGATGGTGGAAGGCATTGAGCAGCAGCCGTTTGATGGCCTGTTCTTTATCGGTTATCACAGTGCGGCGGGTGAGCCGGGCGTGCTGGCGCACACCATTAACGGCCGTGCTTTTTGGCGCATTCATATCAATGGCAAAGTGATGGGCGAAAGCGATATCTACGCTGCTGCCGCCGCCGAACAGGGTACGCCGCTTTGGCTCGTCAGCGGTGACGACCAGCTACAAGGTTGGATCGCCGAACACTATCCGTCGGTGGATTACGTCTGCGTGAAACGCGCGATTTCCCATACCTGCGCCGAGTCCATCAGTCCGCAAGCGGCTCAAAACGCCATTCGTGCTGCCGCCACCGCGGCGGTACAGCGTGCGCGCCAGGTCAGCACCACACGTTTGACCGCGCCGTATGAGATGCAGTTGCAGGCCAGTAAACCGGTGCTCGCGGATTTGTTCAGTCTGATTCCCGGCGTGACGCGTATTGATGCCGTAACCGTGGGCTATCGTGCCGATCAAATGGGCACCTTGATCAGCCTGCTGAGTGCGTTCTCCTATCTGGCCAGCACCCAGTCATAATGCAGCCAGCATCGAAGGCCACTGAATGTGTAGCGGCTCAATATATTGCTCATCTGCCAGCAACAATGCCGTCAGCATCGAAGGCCGCTGGATGTGTAGCGGCTTAATACATTGCGCATCTGCCAGCAACAATGCCGCCAGCATAGAAGGCAACTGAATGTGTAGCGGCGCAATTTATTGCGCACCTTGCATCAACAATGCCGCTCCAGGAGAGCGCGATAAATCTCACCGCAGCGGGGTTGAGCAAGGCATGGTGCAGGCATATTCCTGGCAGGTCGTACCGCATTTCCTGCTGGCTTTTGGTAACCTGCGCGCAATTTATATATAACAACGAGGCAGTCATGCAGCTCTGCAGTTTTTATCTTATTGACCAGGAAAGAAAAAGTTACGGAATCGTGCGGGAAGAAGGCATTGTTGACGTCGGTTCGCGCCTCGGCGCGGAGTGCCCGGACCTGAAATCTTTGTTACAACGCGGCGCGGTCAGCGACCTGGAAGCCTTTCGCTCACTGCCTGCGGATCACCCATACAGCGCTATTCGCTTTCTTCCGGTAGTGGAAAATCCTGGCAAAGTGTTCTGTGTCGGCATGAACTACGCGGACAAGCGTAAAGAGTTTGCCGAGACTATAGAAGCGCCAACGCTGTTTGTGCGTTTTGCCGATTCACTGGCAGGTCACGAGCAGCCGCTGTTAAAACCGGCCACCACGCAGGAGTTCGATTACGAAGGCGAACTGGCAGTAATCATCGGCAAAGATGCCTATCAGGTTAAAGCGGCCGATGCGCTGCAACATGTGGCGGGTTACAGCTGCTTTATGGATGCCACGGTGCGTGACATGCAGTTTACCTGGTTTACCGCCGGTAAAAACTGGCAGCAGACCGGTGGCTTTGGTCCGTGGATGACCACCTCAGATGAAATCCCCGATCCGCAGCAGCTGGCGATCAAAACCTGGCTGAATCAGCGTGAAGTGCAGAACGACACCACCGCCAGCATGGTGCATCCGGTGGCAAAAATCATCGAATACATTTCGGCGTTCAGCCCGCTGTCAGCAGGTGATGTGATCATCACCGGTTCACCGGGCGGCGTCGGTAAAAAACGCACACCACCGCTGTTTATGTTCCCAGGTGATGTGATTGAAGTCGAGATCGAGAAGATTGGTCGTTTGCGCCACCACGTTGTTTAAGCCGTGATGCTTGAATGCGCAGATTGCCATTTAAGGCGTAATGATTATTCATTCCGCGGCAGAGGATAACGCCGTATGGTGCCGCTCAGGGGCTGGCGGGCGGCCCGGCAGCAGCAGAGGTGCGCTGGACCGCACTCCAGCATGTCCACCCAAAGGAAAAAAGCGGGCATTATTAAAATGGCCGCTTTTGCGAATGTGATTTTCATTGACCAACGCCATGTAGCAATGGCGTCCGCTTAGCGCGTAAATCTCACCACGCGGCTGCGATTGAGCAGCAGCCGCAGCGAGTCACCTTCACGCGCTATCACAAAGCGTTTTTCCCAAGGCCCATCCTGTGCAGTGGCGAGCACGCGATCGCCGCCCAGCGATTGCAACGTGGCATGAATGGCCGCTGGGCCAATGCCCATGATCAGCCGGTCACCCTCAATCACCATTTCACTGCGCCACGGCTGCGCGAACCAACGGCCTTGCAGCTGTTCAAGGCTGGCACTGTCTGCTTCTACCGGCACAAAACGACGCGGCGCATGACCGATTTCACCGACAATGGCATCGCCTTCATGACGCAGTTTTATCGGGAAGGTGCTGGACAGCGACACCGCATCACCGTGTGGGTCGGCGCGCCATAGCGTTTCGCCAGCGCCAAGCCAGGTCGCCGTGACACCTTTGATCTCCAGCCAGTCGGCGGCGTTTTCCGCCGCGTATAGGCCCGGCGTCAGATCATGACCTTTCTCCGGCAGCGTGCGATTCAGCAGCGCCGCCATTACGCGCAGTGCGCTTTCTGACGTCGTCACATCTTCGCGGTTAGCGACAATCGCCACGCCCAGCTTCAACTCCGGATGCAAAAGGAAGTAGCTCTTGTAACCCGCATGTGAACCGCCATGACCAAACAGCGTTTGGCTGCCCAGCGTGGAGCTGGTGATGCCCAGCCCGTAGCCGCTGGTGCGGCCATCATTGAGGCTGCGCGGTGCGGTCAGACGTTGCAATACCCCTGCGCCGGGACCGCTATCCGCTAACAGGCTTTGCAGCCAGCGCGTCAGATGATTAACGCTGCCGGTGACACTGCCCGAGGCGGAAAGGTGTAATCCGGCGCTGGAGAGCTGCCACTGTTGGCCATTTTGCCAGTAACCCGGCACCAGTCCCGGCACGATATCGAACCAGGTTTCCGGCGCGATCAAACTGATATCCAGCGGCTCACAGATATATTGCTGCAACAGATCGTTGAACAGCACACCTTTGGCTTTCAGCGCCTCTTCCACCAGACGGTAACCGGTGTTGGTGTAAGAGATCTCGCTGCCCGGCGGGTAGCTGAGGTCGCCTTCCTGTGCGACAAAATCCAGCAGATCGGCAGCGCTGGTGGCGTTGTACACCGACAATCCCAGCAGCGACAGGGTCTCGCGCACATCAGGCAGGCCACTGCTCATATCCAGCGCCTGGCCGACGGTGATCTGGCCGTTGGTGCCCGTAAGCTGCGGTAGATGCTGCACCAGCTTATCGTCGAGTTGCAGATAGCGGCGGCCCGGCCCGGTGACCAGCGCGGCAAACAGATGCTTGGTTATCGAGGCAAAACGCACCACGCTGTCGGCGCTGAAGGGGGTTTGTTGCGCCAGATCGGCCAGACCAGCGCAGTGTGTCGAGTGAATCTGATGAGCATCAAACAGGACTATCGCACCACCCGGTGCGCCGGGTTGCTGCCAGCCTTGTGTTATCTGCTGTGCCACCTCGGCGGCCTGTTGCCAGTTCGCGGTCATGCTGGTTCCTCCAGCGTCATGCTGAGATCAAACAGTTGAGCGGTATGCGGATGCTGGATGCGCCGCGCGCGCAAATCCTCCGCGCTCAACTGCTCCACCATCTCACCGTGCTGCATCACCCCAATGCGCTGGCACAGATGGGTCACCACCGCGAGGTTATGCGTCACCATAATGTAGGTGAGTTTGCGTTCGCTGCGTAGATCGCTGAGTAAATTCAGGATTTCGGCCTGCACCGAGACATCCAGCGCCGACGTGGGCTCATCCAGCAGCAGCACTTCCGGTTCGGCAATCAATGCGCGGGCAATCGCCACGCGCTGACGCTGACCACCCGAAAGCTGGTGCGGATAACGGAAACGTACCGCTGCGGGTAAGCCAACTTCACTCAGCGCCTGGCTGATACGCTGTTCGGCGCGATCAAGCTGATGCACCAGCAACGGCTCATGCAAAATGCGGTCGATAGTTTGACGCGGGTGCAGCGAACCAAAGGGGTCTTGAAACACCATCTGTACCTGGCGATAGAAAGCACGGCTGCGTTTGGCGCCCAGCTCCATGCCACCAAATTTCATGCTGCCTTGCCAGTCGGCATTGAGCCCGGCGAGGGCGCGCAGAATAGTGGATTTGCCCGAACCACTCTCGCCGACCATGCCAAAGCTTTCGCCGTTGGCGACGGCGAAGCTCACACCTTTCACTACCTGATGCGCACCAAAGGCGATGCGCAGGTTATCGATTTCAATCATGAAGCTGCCTGTAAATTCTGTGCGTTCGTTGAACGGTACGCATCCTGCGGGCGTAAAGCGGGCATGGGGGTAAAACCGCGTTGATGGGCAAGGCGTTATTCCCGCCACGCCGCATCGCGCTGCAATGCCGGTAAACGTTCGCGCGGATGTTTTAACGAAGGCAAACAGGCCAGCAATCCACGGGTGTACGGATGTTGCGCCTGCTGCAATTGTCCCGCCTCCAGCAGCTCAACGATGCGCCCGGCGTACATCACCGCTACGCGATCGCAAAAGTGCGAAACCAGCGGCAGATCGTGACTGATCAGGATCAACCCCATGCCGCGCGCTGAAACCAGATCGTCAATCAGCTTGAGGATCTCCGCCTGTACCGTGGCATCCAGCGCGCTGGTAGGCTCATCGGCGATCAGCAGTTCTGGATCCGGTGCCAGCATCATGGCAATCATCACGCGCTGGCCCATCCCGCCGGAAACTTCATGCGGATAGCGCTTCGCCACCGCGGCGGCATCACGAATTTTCACCTGCTCCAGCAGATCAATCGCTGCCAGCATCGCTGCTTTGCGGCTGCCGCCTTTGTGTTCGCGCCAGGCTTCCGCAATCTGCTGCCCAATGGTCATCACCGGATTGAGCGAATATTTCGGGTCCTGCAGGATAAATCCCACGCGTTTGCCGCGAATTTGGCGCAGCACTTTTTCGCTGGCGCCGCGCAGATCGATACCGTCAAAACGCAACACGTCGGCGGTCACTTCGGCATTGCCTGGCAGTAGCTGCATCAAACAGCGTGCGGTCAGCGACTTGCCCGATCCGCTTTCGCCAACAATGGCAAACTTCTCGCGGCCCACGCTAAAACTGACGCCGCGCACCGCTTCAAAGGTTTCTGTGCGACTGCGAAAGGCAATGCGCAGGTTTTCAATTTCCACCAGCATTTAGCGCTCCTTAGGGTCCAGCACGTCACGCAGACCGTCGCCGAGAAAGTTAAACGCCAGTGAGGTCAGGAAGATGGCGATGCATGGCATCAGCGGCACCCACCATTCGCTAAACAGGAAGCGGCGCGCGGTGGCAATCATGGTGCCCCATTCAGGTGACGGCGGCTGCGCGCCCATACCCAGAAAACCGAGGCTGGCGGCGGTGATGATGATGGAACTCATATCGAGCGTGACACGCACAATCAGGCTTGGCACGCACAGTGGCATGATGTGGCGCAGGATAATGCGCAGCGGCGAGGCACCGGTGAGTCGGCTGGCGGCGATAAAATCGCTGTGGCGGAACTGCATGGTTTCGGCACGTGCCAGACGCGCATACGGCGGCCAGGCGGTTAAGGCAATCGCCAGAATCGCGCTCTCCACGCCGGGTTTTAGCGCAGCCACAAACGCCAGCGCCAGAATCAAACGCGGAAAAGCGAGGAAGATGTCGGTAATACGCATCAGCGTCTTATCCACAATGCCACCCGCGTAGCCTGCGATACAGCCAATCAGCAGGCCGAGTGGGGCGGTGAGCAGCACCACGGCGATCACCATACCGAGCGTGGTACGTCCGCCATAGATAATGCGCGTCCAGACATCGCGGCCGAGTTCATCCGTGCCGAGCCAGTGCGACACGGAAGGCAGCGCCAGGCGGTTTTCCAGATGTTGTGTGCCAGGGTCAAAGGGCGTCAGCCACGGGGCGAATAGTGCCAGCAATAGCATAACGGCAATGACCGCCAATCCGGCCATCGCCAGCGGGTTGCTGCGCAGGCTGAGCCACAAGCGATAGCGTCGGCCCCACACCGCCTGACGGCGATTGGCTGGCGTATCGTCCAGCAGCCAGTCACGAGAGAAGAAGATCATTTTACGCGTGGGTCCCAAAGTCGATAGAGAAGGTCAGCCAGCAGATTCAGCAACACATACACGGTGCCGACCAGCAGCGTGGCACCGACCACCGGGTTCATGTCGGCGTTCATCAGCGAGGTGGTGAGATACTGTCCGAGGCCGGGCCAGGAGAAGACGTTTTCGGTGACGACCGCGCCCTCCAGCAAGCCGGCGTAGGTCAGCGCCAGTACGGTCACCAGCTGCACCGCCACGGTAGGGAAGGCATGCCGCCAAATCACCCGGCGCGATGACAGCCCTTTAGCGCGCGCGGTGATCACGAACTCGCCGCTCAAGGCATTGAGCATAAAGGTGCGCGTCATACGCGTGATGTAGGCCATGCTGAAGTAAGCGAGGATCAATACCGGCTGCGCCATATGTGCCAGCGCATCCCAGAAGGCGTCGGTTTCACCCGCGAGCAGCGAGTCGATGGTGAGAAAGCCAGTGACCTGCGGCACCATATCCTGCCAGATGATGTCCTGCCTACCGGGCCCCGGCGCAATGCCGAGTACCGCGTAGAACACCAGCAGGCTCAACAGCGCCAGCACAAACACCGGCAGTGAATGTCCCGCCAGGCACACCACGCGGATGGTCTGATCGACCCAGGTGCTTTGCCGTACTGCTGCCCAGACTCCCAGCGGAATACCGACCAGCGCAGCGATAATAATCGCCGCTGTCGCCAGTTCCATGGTGGCGGGGAAGAAGCGCGCAATATCGGTGGTCACCGGATTTGAGGTGAGAATCGATTTACCCAGATCGCCATGGAGTAATTGGTTGAGATAGTGGCCGAACTGAATGTAGAGGGGCTGATCCAGCCCCATTTCAATGCGCACGCGATCCACCACGGACTGCGGTGCGTTATCACCCACCGCCGCCAGCACTGGATCGGTGGGCATCACTCGACCAATAAAGAAGGTCAGCACCGACAGACCAAACAGCGTCAGCACCAGGCTTCCCAGGGTGCTGACGATTTTCTTCAGTAAAGGCATCAGGCTTTTTTCACCTGATCGTAAGGCCATTGCTCCAGCACCGTCATGTGCACATCCGAGATGTTTTTGCCGCAGGCGACATTCTTGGTCTTCTGCATCATGTAGATGAACGGACTTTTCTCACGGCCCAACTGCTGAATCTGCTGATAGAGCGCAATACGCTTCGCCGGATCCGGCTCGTGCAGTGCCTGCTCGGTCAGCTTGTTGAACTCTTCATCTGACCAGCTGCAGCGCCAGGCCAGCGTGCGGCTGCGGGCATTTTCGCTGTTGTCGGTGTTGACGCAGAAGGCTTCGGTGTTGGAGTTGGGATCGAAATAGTCCGCGCCCCACACGGTCAGTGCGAGCTGATGCTGACGCGCACGCATCTTGGTCAACACCTGGCGGTTCTCGGCAGCAATCAACGACACCTTGATGCCAATGGCGCCCAGTTGGGTCTGGATCGCCTGAGCGATATCGGGATAAGGCTGCATTGAGTAGTGGTCGAGGGTGATCTCGAATCCATTGGGATAACCCGCTTCCGCCAGCAGCGACTTAGCTTTCGCCACGTCTTTGTGGAAGGGCGTATCGTCCAATGCCGCCGGGAAGCCGCTTGGCAGGAAGCTTTGATGGGTAATAAAGCTCATCGACAGAATGTTCTTCTGGATGCTGTCGTAGTCCAGCGCCCATTTCAGGGCTTGCCACACCTGCGGCTTTTTCAGGTATTCGTTATTGGTGTTGCATGACATCAGCATGATGGCTGACAGCGACTGATTGACCAGCGACACGTTGCTGTCGTTCTTCACCTGCAACAGCTGCTCGGTGGTGAGATCGTAGGCCGCATCGACATCCCCTTTCTTCACCATCAACGCCTGGGCTGCCGGGTCAGTGATGTGCTTCAGGATCACGCGCTTAATCTTGCTCTGCGCAGCATATTGCGGGCTCAGTTCCAGAATTACCGTTTCGCTGGCTTTCCAGGTGCGCAGGGTGAAGGCGCCCGAACCGGCGCTGTGCTGTTTCAGCCACGCATTACCGAAGTCGTTGTTCTGCTGGTTGGCTTCACAGGCTTTCTTCGACACGATGCTGCCGACGGTGGCGGAGAGGCAATACAGCAGGAAGGTTTCGGCTGCTGGCGCACCCAGTTTCATCTCCACGGTATGCGCATCTTTCGCGGTGACCAACTGCGTCACATTATCTTTGGTAAAGCCAAACTGGTTGATGATAAAGGCCGGGCTTTTATCCAGTTTGACGATACGTTCAATCGAATAGGCGACATCTTCTGCGGTGAGCGCTGTGCCATCGGCGAATTTCGCTGCCGGGTCGAGGTGGAAGGTGTAGGTGCTGTTATCACTGCTGACATCCCAGCTTTTTGCCAGCTGGCCGATCACCTTGTCGGCTTTATGTGGATCGGGCGTGACCAGGCGCTGGTACATGTTGCCGCAGATCTGGCCGCCGGTGGCTTCAAAGCTTTCGTGCGGGTCGAGGCTGGTGATGTTGTCCAACTGCATCGCCATCACGAACATACTCGGTGGCGTATCAGCGAAGGCGGTATTGAGACTCAGATAGGAAAAAGCAGGGACGGCGGCGCATCCTGCGAGAAAACGTCTTCTGGTTACCATGACAACTCCAAGTTATTGATTATTAAAATTAAATTTAATTATTTTGCTGTTTTTTGTCTTGACTTTCCCGCAGTGCGGGAGGATTAATAATGGGATTAAGCCATTTGTTTCATGCGTAAAGACTTGCCTCTTTTTGGTGCAAATTGCCCCGCCAGCTGGCAGCGCTTGCGCTTTCTCCCGAATATGGAACCGATAAAACATGTCTGACATCTTCAACATTCCGGTCTTTGACGGTCACAACGATGTGCTCAATAAACTCTGGCAGCACCATCAGCCTGACGCAGTGCGGGCCTTCATGCAGGGCACCGGACGCGGTCAGATGGATCTTCCCCGTATCCGCCAGGGAAATATGGTAGGTGGGATATTTGCCACCTGGGTGCCATCTCACCCTCTGATTGCAAGAAGTGCGCCAGACCTCTCAGATTTTCCTCAGGAAATTATTGGCGCTGCGCGCGATGCCACTTTTTCGATGCTGGCGCTGCTGCTGCGAATAGAACAGGCCTCTGAAGGACAAGTGAAGATTTGCCGCAGCGTGCGCGATATTCGTGACTGCATGGCAAAGGACGTGCTGGCGGTGGTGATGCACGTGGAAGGAGCGGAAGCGCTGGATACCGATGGCGAATTGCTGGATATCCTGTATGCCAGCGGCCTGCGTACGCTGGGGCCGTTATGGAGCCGACCCAATCAGTTTGGCGAGGGCGTGCCGTTCCTCTATCCGTCTTCACCCGATGTCGGTAACGGTTTAACCGCAGCGGGTAAGCAGCTGGTGCGTGACTGTAATCAGCGCCGCATCATGGTTGATCTGTCGCACATGGATGAAAAGGGCTTCTGGCACACGGCGGAGATCGGCAATGCACCGCTGGTAGCGAGTCACTCTAATGCTCATGTGATTAGCGCCCAGTCGCGCAATCTTACCGATCGCCAACTGGCGGCGATCAAAGAAACCCACGGCTTTGTTGGCGTGAACTTCGCCGTACCTTTCCTGCGTGAAGATGGCGATCGTCATGCACCCACCACCGTGGATGCCATCGTGCAGCATGTGGAGTATCTGCTGGAAAAAGTGGGTGAAGATGGCGTGGGCTTTGGTTCCGATCTGGATGGCGCCACCATGCCGGGCGACATGAAAGATGTGGCCGGTTTTCCGCTGGTGGTGAACGCGCTGGCGGCACGCGGTTATTCGCGTGAACTGTTGGAGAAAATTTGCCACGGCAACTGGCTGCGCGTGCTCGAAGCGACCTGGGGCGAGTAATTATGCGATTACGACACATTGAAGTCTTTCAGGCGATTGTGCAGACCGGCAGCATCAGTGCGGCGGCGCGATTGCTCAATGTGTCGCAGCCGAACGTGAGTCGCGTCTTGACGCACGCCGAGCAGCAACTGGGTTTTGCCCTGTTTGAGCGTCGTGCGCAGGGCATGGTGGTCACCGCAGAAGGTCGGCGTTTACTGCCCGAAGTGGAAGATCTCTACCAGCGTTTACACTCCATCACCCAACTTACCGAGCAGTTGCGGCGCGGCGAGGGGCAAACAGTGCGTGTGGGTGCTGCACACGCTTTTGGTCAGATGGTATTAGCACCCGCACTGGTCAACTGGCGACAGCAGGCTGCATCGGTGAGTGTGGAGTTAGTGACCGAACACTTCAGCACGCTGTGTCAGATGATCATGGATAACCAGCTCGATTTCGCGCTGGTGTTTGGTCAGCAGGTGGATGCCGATCTGCTGGCGGAACCGCTGTTTCAATCCTCAATGGTGGCACTGTTGCCGCAGCATCACACCCATAACGAACCCGCCACGCTGGAGTGGTTGTGTGCCAATAACCTGTTGATGATGCAGAACCAGGACCCACTTGGGCGCGTGCTGCACCGTGCGTTGCGTGACAAAGGGCTGGACCCGGCGGTGTCGTTGTCGATCAAAACCTATTCGGTGATTGCTGATATGGTGCTGGCAGGCGGTGGCGTGGGCGTGGTGGATCTGTTTACCGCCTGCCGCTATGCCGACCAGCTAAAACTGCTGCCGGTGGCACAACCGCTGCCGTTTGAAGTGATGTTGATCAGCCGCCGCGATCAGCCGCAATCGCAGTCAACGTTGCAGCTGAAACAGGTGATTCGCAATAAGCTGTGGGAGATTGCGCGACAGTGTGAAACGCGGTTTTTTACCCGGTCGCCATGAATACCGTAATGCTTGCCACTTAAGCGCGTTTGGGTCGCCATTAATGGCGACCCTACAATGGCTTGGTGCGGTTTTCGTAGGGTGCGCATTCATGCGCACCGGGAATCAAACCCCATCGGTAATCGGTTTACGCACCAGCACCAAATACGCCAGTGCACCCACCACGGCCACGCCTGCACAAATCATCAGCGCAAGGCTAAACGATTTGGTGGTGTCCAGCACCCAGCCAGTGATCACCGGCGCGAATGAGGCGAAGACAAAGCTGGCGAAGTTCTGGATGCTGCCCACGGAAGCCGTCATACGCGCGGTGACGTTAGCGTGAATCAAGCCCCAGCACGATGTCCCGGCAAAGTGAATGCAGAACAGCGCCATGCCAATCAGCGTCACTGCACTGGTGGTGTCTGTTGCACGGGTGACGAAGGTGGTGAAGGCCGCAGACAGCAGCATGCCGCTGACAATCGATATCTTACGCACTTTCACCGCATCCATTCCACGGCGCACCAGCGCATCCACCACATAGCCGTTTAACAGCATGCCCGCCGCGCCAAACAGGAACGGAATCGCCGCCAGCAAGCCGGTGCTTTTCAGATCCAGATGGTAGGTCGATTGCAGATAACCCGGCAGCCAGGCGATGTAGAGCCACGCGGTATAGTTGATGCCGCTGAAGCCAATCATCATGCCCCACATGGTGCGCTGCTTGAACAAACCGCGCCACTCGGCAAAGCTCAGCGGCTCTTTGCGTGATGCCACGCTGCCGGCTTGCAGATAGTGAATCTCTTCACCGCTCAGCTTGCTGTTATCGCGGTTGCGATACATCAAATACCAGCCAATGGCGAGGAACATCCCGAGCACGCCGATGGTGACGAACATGCCGCGCCAGCCCATCACCAGCATCATCGCCGCCAGAATCGGTGGCGCAATCGACAGACCAATCATCGATGCCGCGTTAAACATGCCCATCGGCATGCCGCGATCTTTGATGTTGAACCAGTCGTTGATCACCTTAACGCCGCACGGGTTCATCGGCGCTTCACCGATGCCCAATCCGATGCGCACCAGCACAAACTGGGTGAAGTTATGCACCAGACCGGCAGCGGCCTGGAACAGTGACCAGACAAACATCCCCAGCGCCAGCATGATGCGCGGACCTTTACGGTCCAGCAGCGCGCCGCAGGGCAACTGTGCCAGGCCGTAGGCCAGCGAGAATGCCGACAACAGCACACCAATTTCGGTGGCGGATAAGCCCAGTTCTCCACGAATGGTCATGTTTGCCACTGACAGCGAGCTACGATCGAGATAGTTGATGATGGCAGCAAACAGCAGCAGCAACATGGCGGTCAGCTGAATCTTCTTAATGCGCGGTGAGCGCACCACATCGCCGCGTGCCGGGACAAAGTCTTGTCCATCGGCGACGGATGTTGGCGCAGCGTCACGGCCACGTGCAGATGTATTTTCCATTGCAACCTCCCAGGTCTGGGGTCTTATCGTTATCGAGGGTTGGGGTCCTGCGGCAGCGAAACGGTGCTGCCACAACGGATTGCTTTGGAGACTAGAAGTAAACCGGTTGGGATGTTGCGAGGATGTTTCAGATTCGTGCGGGCGCTTCAGAATTGTGGTTTTTAATCGGTTTTTAATTGTACTGACGAATGCAGCGGATCATCGATGACTTCGCCGTACCAAGATGGTTATGTAACGCGCACAAAGCTTCGACATCCCGGCGGCTGATTAGCGCGGTCAGAATAGCCATATGTTCCTCCAGTGCCACGATGTTACGCTGTTTTAAATCTGTTTCATCCCATTGATAATGCGAATGAAAAATCACGGAGATGATCTCCAGTGACTGATTGAAGAACGGATTATTAGCCGCTGACAGAATCAGCGTATGCATCTCTTTATCCAACGCGGCAAAGTGGCGGTAGTTACTGGCGATGGTGTCACGCATGGCACGGTGGCGATCTAACAGGTCGCGCGCCTGAATCCAGCGCTCATCACTGGAGGGTAGGTTGAGAAAGCGGGTAAGTGCATGTGTTTCCAGCATTTCACGCAGTTCGAACAGGTTCTCAGCGTATAGTTGATCAAACTTTTTCATGCGCCAATGGCCGCGCTTGACCAGTTCCAGCAGATCGTAACGCATAAACCGCAGCAGAAACTCGCGCACCACCACAGGACTGGTTTTCACCTGTTGCGCCAACTGCAACTCGCTAAAGCTATCGCCGGGCATGAGTTGGCGTTGATTGATCAGATTAAAAAACGTCTGTTCAAACTGTCGCGCTTGCTGGTCAATCGGAGGCGTTAATGCACTAAAGCCATCCTGTTCGCTGGGATCGCGCACGATAACGTAGGTTTCCTCAACCTTATCCAGCACGCCGCGCTCATGCAGATGCTGCAAGGTATGGCGCACGGTGGTACGGCTGATATTGAACATTTCAGCCAGCGCAGCCTGCGGTGGCAGCGGAGAACGGATGTGGCGTTTGGCGATGCCTTCCAGCATTTGATTGATCACGTTCTGGCGTAAATTCAGGCTTCGGCTCATGCGATTCTCCGGTTTTTTATTTATTAAAAACCACACAAAGCCCAAAAAAATTGGCCTGCCTCACAGATCGGGATGTGCAAAAAGCGGATATCAGCGATTTTCGCCATAACTGCGACATCAGCACAGGAGAATCCCATGACAACAATGAAAACTCTGGTGGTTGCCGAACCACGCAAAATGGTGTGGCAGCAGCGAGAGAAACCGACAGCGGCCGCCCAGGAGGCTGTGATTAAACCGATCGCCGCCGGGATTTGCGGCACCGATATTCATGCCTGGGCGGGTAACCAGCCGTTCTTTAGCTATCCACGCGTGCTGGGCCATGAGCTGTGTGGCGAAGTGGTGGAACTGGGCAGTCGGGTAACGGGTTTCCAGGTTGGCCAGCGCGTGGCGCTCATTCCTTATGTTTCATGCCAGCAGTGCGATGCATGCCTGAGTGGGAAGACCAACTGCTGCGAAAATATTTCGGTGATTGGCGTACATCAGGATGGAGGCTTCTGCGAGTTCCTTAGCGTACCCGCCAGCAACCTGTTAGCTGTTGATGATGTAGAGCCGGAAGCGGCGGCACTGATCGAGCCTTTTGCCATCAGTGCACATGCGGTAAGACGTGCGGCGGTGGCAGCGGATGAGCAGGTGTTGGTGGTCGGAGCCGGGCCGATTGGTCTGGGTGTCGCGGCAATAGCGGCTGCGGCGGGTGCCCAGGTAGTGGTGGCCGATACCAGCGAACCGCGACGCGCGCATGTCACAGACAAACTGGGGCTCGCGACCCTCAACCCGATGGCCGAGGATTTCGAAGCCACGTTGCGTGCGGAGTTTGGTGGACGTCTGGCAGCGAAAGTGATTGATGCTACTGGCAATCCAGCGGCGATGAACGGTGCGGTGAAGCTGATTCGTCATGGCGGCACCATTGTGTTTGTCGGCTTGCATAAAGGCGATTTGGTGATTCCTGACATTGAGTTCCACAAACGTGAAACAACGTTAATGGGCAGCCGCAATGCCACGCACGAAGATTTCGCCAAAGTCGGTGAACTGATGGCTTCGGGTCAGCTACGCGCCGACATTATGCTCAATCGGCATTATGATTTTTCTACTTTGGCTGAGAATTTTGAGGCAGAGGTGATTAACAATCGTGAGCTGATCAAAGGTGTGATTCATTTTGCGAGGTAGTCGGTGCGGTTAACTGCGCGCCAATGCGGGCCAGAGCACCTCTGCAGCTGCCGGGCCGTCCTCGCGCCGCTGACGCGGTGCCTTCGGCTTGCACGTCGTGCCTACGGACCGTTCGGGTAAGGCCATCCAGGCCAACCCGAACTGCCAGTCGCATCCCTGCGTCTGGCTCCTGGCCCAACGTAAAAGCCTCCGCGCTGCGGATAGCCCTTGCAGCAGCAGAGGCGCTCTGGCCTCAACCATCGTGTCGTTTTTGACAACACGCACTGAAAGTTCAGAGCAGCCAGCCCCGGAACGGTACCAGACTGCGTTATCACCCGGCGCTTAACGGGCAAGCATTACGCCATTGATAGCGACCATCAATCTCATGCCCGCAATGTGGCAAAAAAGTGTTCTCGCACCGCTTCAGCATCCACGCCGAGGCACAAGCGCTGTGGGCGGAGTCCGGCAAACGGATCTTCACGTGAGGCGAGGGCGCTGAGACGCCGTACTGTTTGGCCACGACTGATGCCTTCCGTTATCACGCGCACTGGTGCTTCGGTCACGGTGAACGCCTGCGGCAATGCCAGCCAGGAAAGTGTCAAGGTGTCATGCAGCGCCATGCCATCAAACCCTTCTTTTTGCAGGCTGTAGGCCAGATAAGGACGGCAGATGGCGCTCAATACCGGTTGATTTAACTGCCGCACTTCATCGCCGGTAATCAGCACCTTGTGCGTCACATCCAGCGGGAGTACCACCACCGGCAGCGCCGAGGCCAGCACCTGATCGGCAGCATGCGGATCTTTCCAGATATTGAACTCGGCAAACGGTGAGACGTTACCGGAATGGCCGTCAGTGCCAAAGGCACCGCCCATGATCACTAACTCTTTCATTAGTGGAATGATATCCGGCGCCTGATTGATGGCGCTGGCGATATTGGTCAGCGGACCAATCGCCACGATGGTGATGGCATGAGGCTGCGCGCGCACGCTATCAATAATGAACTGCACCGCGCTGGGTGCTTCTTCACTGTGTGAGTTCTCGAACGCATCACCCAATCCATCCAGACCGTGCAGCGTGGCGGGTGCCGAAGGGGCCAACGCCAGCGGACGCGAGCAGCCGCGATACACCGATGCTTCAATCCCCATCATTTCGCAGAACAGCCGGGCATTTTTCACCGCCTGGCCCACCGCCACATTACCGAATACCGTGGTGATGCCCAACAGCTGCTGAGTCTTAGCCGCATAGGCCAGCGCAAAAGCGTCATCCACGCCAATATCAGTGTCAAAAATCAGGGTACGCATCGGGATCTCCAATTTTGTATAAATGGAAGTGAAGCAAAAATATCAAGATGATGAATGTGCTATAAACGCGAAAATTAATCAGGAATATGCATGATAATAAAATCGCTGATATTCATTGCGCCATCTGGTCAAGGCCAGCGTTACCAGGAACACTGTGCTTTACTCACCTTACTTGCTCTCTCAGAGAAAGATAAAGCAGCAAATACGGGAATGACGCGAGAAGAGTTGTTGAAAGACCTTATCCAGGTCACGACGGATTAGCCCTCCGATATTGTCACCCCCGCTGCGCCAGCGTATTATCGTCCCCCTAAGGTGATGGCGTGCCACCTTCCCCAACCGCCGTTCTGGAAACAGACGGCTGATGACGCCTGACAACACTCGTATCCCTGCGCGGGAGACGGCGGTGTGTCAGGCGTTTTTCTGTCCTGCCGCGGCCCTGCGCGTAACTCATTTCAGGAGCTCCAAAAGTATGTTGAAGTCGTTACTGGCTGTTGTGCTCGGTGGTGCCGTGGGCTGCACGCTGCGCTGGCTCATCTCGATTCGCTTTAATGCACTGTTCCCTAATCTGCCGCCGGGCACCTTGATGGTGAACCTGATCGGTGGATTTATTATCGGTGGCGCCATGGCGTGGCTGATGAAAAATCCTCACCTCGATCCCGCATGGAAGCTGCTGATTATCACCGGCTTCTGCGGGGGCCTCACCACCTTCTCGGCCTTTTCCGCAGAGATCATGGTGATGCTGCAATCCGGTAAATATCTGTGGGCAATGTCGAGCGTCATGGTTCACGTAGTGGGGTCTGTGCTGATGACCTTCGCCGGCTTTGCGGTGGTGAATCTGCTGGGATAAAAGCCCTGCGCATCACGGGCTTGAAATAACGCCTAAGAGGTAGATACTGGTCGCTGTTCTGTTTGCGTGACAAGCAGAACCTGTCACCGATTTATCCGGACGATTAGGGAGCCCGTTGATGCGAAGTAACCCCAAATTCCTTAACCTGGTGTTGTTAAACGGTGAACCTGAGCAGAAACTGCGCGCGGCCCGTGCCGCCGGTTTCGATCAGGTCGAAATCTGGCGGGATGATGTGGAGGCCAGTACGCCGCAGCTGGCCCAAGAGTTAAACCTGGGATTTACCAATGTTCAGGTACTGCGCGACTTTACCGGCAGCCCTGACCGCGAACGTTTACAGAAGCGTGAAGAGCTGCGGCAGTTTATCCAGATTGCGCAGTCTATCGGTTGCAACACCATTCAGGCACCGGCCACCACGCGTGAAGATTGCGTGGCGGAGCGCATCGATGAAGATCTGCGTTGGATGGCCTCGGAAGCCGCGCGCTATAACATGCGCATCATGTACGAACCCATGGCGTGGTGCAGCGTAGATAATACGCTGCCGCTGGCGTGGGAACGATTGCAGCGTCTGGACCAGCCGAATATTGGACTGGTGGTCGATCTGTTCCACATCTGTGCTTTAGGCGGTGATGCCTCGCAGCTGGATGGCATTCCTGCCGATCGTATCTATGAAGTGCAGCTGTGTGATATGGCAGAGATGCCGCCGCAAGAGAGGGGCGCGCTGAGCGATTTTGCGCGTCACCAGCGCTTATTGCCCGGTGACGGCATTATTGAAGTGGATCGCTTTGTCGATAAGCTAAAAAGCGCCAGCTATCGTGGCCCGGTCGGCATTGAAGTGTTTAACGATGGGCTGAAAGCGCAACCGCCGGAAGTGGCCGCGCAACAAGCCTGGCGCGCATTGAATCGCTACTGGCCTTAGTCCTGCAAACACTGGGCAATGAATGCGGCTGCCTGCATCGCACCCTGTGACGAAATGGTGTGGCCGGTAGCGGCTTCATAGCGCGCTTCCACCGTGACGCCTGCCGCCTGCAGACGCGCTACCGCAGATTCACTCTCGCTAAACGGAATCACATCATCCACTTTGCCGTGAATCAGCAGGGCCGGGGTCTGCGGGTTGGGTGTTAATGCACCCTCAAAAGACAACCGGCCGGAAAACGCCACCACGCCCGCCAGCGGATAACGGCCAGATGCCAGTGCATCCAGCGCCATGATCGAACCCTGAGAAAAGCCCACCAGAATGACTTTATCCCAGGAATCCGCCATACCGTGCTGCGCCATCAGTTGTTGCAGTGTTTCATCAAACGCCTCGCGGGCTTGACGCACGCGAGCCGGACGATTTTCTGGGGTAATGCCCGTCAGGCTAAACCACTGATAACCCATCGCATGTTCAAATGGATAGGGCGCGTTCGGCGAGGCAAAAGCCACATCCGGCAGCAGGCTGGCCCAGTGCTGGCCGAGTACCGCCAGATCGTCGCCATTACTGCCCACCCCATGTAAAAAAATCACTAATGCTTTTGCCATCTTCCTGCTCCTTATAAACCATAATCCGCCATATCCGGGCCTACCGGCACAATCCCATTCGGGTTCAGCGCCTTAATCGAATAGTAACCCTGTTTGATATGGTCGATGTTCACTGTCTGACGCACACCTGAAACTGCCAGCATACTCTTCAGATAGCGATCGAGCAGCGGATAGTCGCGCAGACGGCGCAGGTTGCATTTGAACAGGCCATGATAGGCAACGTCAAAACGCACCAGCGTCACGAACAAACGGATATCGGCTTCAGTCAGGCGCTCGCCGAGCAGGAAGGTACGGCCATCTTTCATACGCTGTTCAAGTTCGTCTAACTGGCTGAACACATCATTAAACGCCTGCTGATAGCTCACCTGCGTAGTGGCAAAACCAGTGCGATACACGCCGTTGTTAAGACGTGGATAGATCGATGCGTTGATCGCGTCGATCTCAGCACGCAGATCCTCTGGATAAAGATCGAGGCTGTTGTCTGCCAGATCGCCAAACCCGCTGTTGAGCATACGCAGGATGTCAGCAGATTCGTTGTTCACAATGGTCTGCGTCTTTTTATCCCACAGTACTGGCACGGTCGCGCGGCCGGTAAAGTCAGCATCGGCGCGGGTATATAACTCATGGATGTATTCGGCTTTATTGAGCCAGTCACGATCAGCACCCGGATAATCACCAAAATGCCAGCCTTGTGCACCCAATTGCGGCTCGACCACCGAGACGCTGATGACGTTTTCCAGCCCTTTCAGGCTGCGCGCCACCAGCGTGCGTGAAGCCCACGGGCAAATCAGCGCCACATACAGATGATAGCGATCCGGCTCGGCGGCAAATTCGCTGGAGCCGTCTGCGGTAATCCAGTGGCGAAAACTGGACGTCTGACGGACAAATCCGCCCTGTTTATCGGTGGCTTGAACCGGATGCCACTCTGCGCTCCACTTACCATTAACCAACATATGCTCGACTCCTCTCTGGTGATGGAGTGAGCATACCGCGCTGCTGGTTAGGTGATAATCCGGGCAAAATGGCTTTCATTGCTTCCAAATTGGAAGGAATCAGCCGGGAGGATGCTGCTGGAAATGATCGGCGAGGAAATCAATCAGTAAGCGAGTTTTCTGCGCCAGATGGCGGGCGGGAGGATAGAGGGCAAACAGCCCCATCGGCGGCGTGGCGAAGTTTTCCAGCAGCGAGACGATTTCACCGCGTTGCAACGCCGGTGCGGCAATAAAACCCGGCAGACGGGCGATACCCAATCCGGCAATCGCTGCCTGCAAACAAGCTTCGGTATTGGAGAAACACAAGCGGCCACGAATCGGCATGCTGACACTGTCGCCGCAGGGTGTAACAAATGGCCAGTGCCAGGGATCGCGGAAGTTGGTGTCGCTAATACATTGATGCGTCGCGAGGTCACGCCAGTGCTGCGGTGTGCTGTGTTGCAGTAGATAGCCCGGCGAGGCCGCCACGCGAATCGGCACATCGCCCAGACGACGTGCAATCAGACTGCTGTCATCCAGCTTGCCAATGCGAATCGCCATATCGAAGCCCTCATCGACGATGTTCACTGCACGATCGGAGAAGTTAACATCCAGTTCAATGAGCGGATAGTGACGTGCAAACGCCACGAGTACGCTGGCGAGCACCGCGGTACCAAAGGTGCCGGGCGCGCTGATTTTTAAGCGCCCCGTCGGCGTGGTGGCGTTTTCTCGCACCGTGGCATCCAGCGTGTCGAACGCCTCCAGCAGCGTTTTCACGCGTTCGTAATAGGCACGACCCACTTCCGTGGGTGACAGTGCACGCGTGCTGCGTTTAAACAACTGCACGCCCAGTTCTTGTTCCAGCCGGGAAACCAGCTTGGACGCCTGCCCGCTGCTGGTGCCAAGGCGCTCGGCGGCACCAGCAAAACTGCCGACTTCCAGCACAGCGACAAACATGCGGTCACAATCGAGGCGATCCATGGCGGTTCCTGAGGTGAAAAGGGTGAGTATACGTGATTGGGCGGGATTTCTGTTTATCGCGTGCGCTCAATGTAATCGTTGCCATAAATTGCGATATTGCAGGAACGAAGGATGTGTCTTTATGCGCACCTCACCGAACAATGCCGCTATACATTCAGTGCGCCGCATCTTTTCCCGCGCAGCAAAACCTGTTGAACTAGCACCTTGCCTTTAGCTGGCCGGGAGCCATGCATGTCTTTGCTTCATCTGTCATCGCTGGCGGAGATTTCCGCCCTCGAATGGGATGCGCTGTTACCTGACGATCAACCGTTTCTACGCCATGCCTTTCTGCTCACGCTGGAAGAGAGCGGCAGCGTGCGGCCGGAAAACGGCTGGCAACCGGATCACTTACTGTGGCGGGAAAAGGGCGTGCTCAGCGCCGCGCTGCCGGGCTATCGCAAACGCAATTCGCAAGGTGAATACGTATTCGATCATGCGTGGGCCGATGCCTGCCACCGCGCCGGCATTCAATACTATCCAAAATGGCTGGGTGCGATCCCGTTTAGCCCGGTCACCGGTGCGCGTTTATTGGGTGAAGGAGCCGCTATCAGCCAACTGCTCGCGGCGTTGCCTGATGAACTGGTACAGCATGGCCTGAGCGGTGCACATATCAATTTCACCACGCCGTTCGCCAACGATGTGATGGAACAGCAGCCCGACTGGCTCGCGCGTCTCGGCATCCAGTATCACTGGCATAATAAAGGCTACCGCGATTTTCAGGACTTCCTCGACACGCTGATGTCACGCAAACGTAAACAGCTGCGTAAAGAGCGGGAGCAGGTGCAAAGCAGCGGCTTTGAGTTCAACTGGTATCGTGGTGACGAACTCAGCGAAGATCAGTGGGATTTCGTCTACACCTGCTACGCCAACACCTATGCGGTACGTGGTCAGCGTCCTTACCTCACCCGGCAATTCTTTAGCCTGCTGGCCGAACGCATGCCGCGCTCGATTCGCGTAGTCATGGCCACGCTGCAGGGCCATCCGGCCGCCATGGCGTTCTATCTGGTGGATGGCAATTCGCTGTACGGGCGTTACTGGGGCTGTCTGGCAGAGTTTGACAGTCTGCACTTTGAAACCTGCTTTTATCAGGGCATGGATTTCGCCATTGCCGAAGGATTACAGCGTTTTGATGCCGGTGCGCAGGGCGAGCACAAACTGGTGCGCGGCTTCGAACCGCAGATTACCCATTCATGGCACTACCTGTGCCATCCGGGATTGCGTGAAGCCGTAGAAGAGTACTTAGTGCAGGAACGGGCAGGGATTCGCGCCTATGCCATTGAGGCGCGCGAAGCCCTGCCGTATCGACGCGGAGATTAATCTTCGCCGACAAAACCACCGGTCTGATGCTGCCACAGACGCGCGTAGAGTCCATTATGCGCCAGCAGTTCGCGGTGATTGCCCATCTCAACAATCTCGCCTTTATCCAGCACCACCAGTCGGTCCATTTTGGCGATAGTTGAGAGGCGGTGCGCAATGGCAATCACCGTTTTGCCTTGCATCAGCGTTTCCAGGCTCTCCTGAATCGCCGCTTCTACCTCAGAATCGAGTGCGGAAGTCGCCTCATCCATGATCAGAATGGGTGCATCTTTCAATAGCACGCGGGCGATGGCGATACGCTGACGCTGACCGCCCGACAGTTTCACTCCGCGCTCACCCACATGTGCATCCAACCCGGTGCGGCCCTGTGGATCGGACAGCAGCGGAATGAACTCGTCGGCACGGGCGCGAATAATCGCCGCCTGTAGTTCATCTTCCGTGGCGTTCGGTCGCCCGTACAACAGGTTTTCTCGAATCGAACGATGCAGCAGTGAGGTGTCCTGAGTAATCATGCCAATCTGGCCGCGCAGACTCTCTTGCGTCACTTCGGCGATGTTGTGATCGTCAATCAGGATACGCCCGCCGTTGATGTCGTACAGTCGCAGCAGCAGGTTCACCATTGTTGATTTACCCGCGCCGGATGGCCCAATCAAACCGATTTTTTCACCCGGTTTGATATTCAGGTTGAGGCGATTGATCACCTGGCGGCTGCCGCCGTAATCAAAGCGTACATCTTCAAATCGAATCTGCCCGCTCGTCACCTGCAGGTTTTTCGCCTGCGGTTCATCCTGCACACTCAGCGGCTGCGCGATGGTGTTCAATCCATCCTGCACCATGCCGATGTTTTCAAAGATGCCGTTCACCACCCACATAATCCAGCCGGACATGTTCACCAGGCGAATCACCAGGCCGGTGGCTAATGCAATCGCACCGACGCTGATCAGCGACTGGCTCCACAGCCACAGTGCCAGCCCGGAAGTGCTGACAATCAACAGGCCATTCAGCGTCGACAGCGTGATATCCATGGTGGTGACCATGCGGCTGGCGTGCTGGGTTTTGTCGGTTTGCTCCTGAATCGCTTCGCGCGCGTAGCGCTTTTCCAAATCGTTGTGCGCGAACAGTTTGATGGTGGCGATGTTGGTGTAGCCATCGACTATGGTGCCCATCAATTTAGAACGCGCTTCTGAAGAAACCACTGAACGCTGCTTTACGCGCGGCACAAAGAAGCTCAGCGACACGCTATAGGCAACGATCCAGATAATCAGCGGAATCATCAAACGCCAGTCGGCTTCGGCGAACAGCACCAGTGACGTCACGGCGTAAATCACCACATGCCAGATGGCATCCACCAGCTGCACTGCGGAATCGCGCAGGGAATTACCGGTCTGCATAATGCGCTGAGCGATGCGCCCGGCGAAATCGTTCTGGAAGAAGTTCAGGCTCTGACGCAGCACGTAGTTGTGGTGCTGCCAACGGATCATGCTGGTCATGCTCGGGTTAATGCTTTGATGCACCAGCATATCGTGCAGCGCAATAATCACCGGCCGCAGAATCAGCGCGACAAAACCCATCCATAGCAGCACCTGCCAGTTGTCGGTGAACAGCGTGGCGGGCGTTGAGTGATTCACTAAATCGATGATGCGGCTGAGGTAGCTGAACAGCGCCACTTCAATCAGCGCCTGCGCTAATCCCACAATCAGCAGGGCGACAAAGCTCGGCCACACCTGACGCAGATAATAGAGGTAAAACGGCCAGACGCTGGAAGGGGGAGAATCGGTTGGTGCATCCTGGAAAATATTGATAAAACGTTCAAAACGACGATACAACATACAGTCACTCTTTCCGTTTGGTAAGAGTTAACAGCTTAGTGCAATTGAAAGGGATTACCGACATGGATCTGATCATTCGCGGTCGCGAACCAACCGATGCGGCCGCATACCAACGCCTTTACAGCTACCCTGAGGTCTATCGCTGGACCACGCAGCTGCCGTTTCCCAGTGTGCAAACCTGGCAGAAAAAATTCGAGAACATGGACGCGGCAGGCTATATCGGCTTTGTGGCCGAAATTGATGGCCAGATGGTGGGCGAGCTAACGCTGTTTGTTGAGCAGCGGCCGCGCACGCGCCACAGCATCAGTTTTGGTATCAGCGTCGATCCGGCGTTTGGCGGGCGGGGCATCGGTGAGAAACTGATTCGTAACGCCATGGATTATGCCTTTAACTGGCTCGGCGTGGTGCGTATTGAGCTGGAAGCGTTTCACGATAACGAACGAGCGCTGCGCCTCTATCAGCGCCTGGGTTTTGAGCAGGAAGGGGTGAAACGCAAAGCCTGTCTGCGTGAGGGCGAGTATCACGACATCGTGGTGATGGCGAAACTGCGCGATTAAGTGACGTGCGGGCTTTGATCAGGCGCGCATAAAGGCGTCATTAAGGCTTGTGCGGTATTTGGCCAGGTGCGCATAAATGCGTCATTAAAGCTTGTGCGGTATTTGGGCAGGTGTGCATAAATGCGTCATTAAGGCTTGTGCGATATTTGGCCAGGTGCGCATAAATGCGCACCCTACGGAGGGGATGAGGGGTTCGTAGGGTCGCCATTTATGGCGACCGTGCAAACGTTACTGACTCTTCTCCACGTACTTCTGCATGTTCTCTTTGGTCACCAGCTCGAACGGGATCCAGACGTGTGAATCCACTTTCTCGCCTTTAATCAGCTTCTGCGCCACATCCACCGAGGCTTTACCCTGACCAATCGCATCCTGGAACACGGTGACCTGCATTTTATCCTGCGCCATGGCTTTCAGACCATCCGGCGTGGCATCGATCCCGCCGACCAGAATCTTCTTGTTGCTCTTCGCCAGCGCCATCGCAGCACCAATCGCCATTTCATCGTTGTTAGCGGCGACGATATCAATCGCCTCGCCGTTACCGATCCAGTTGAGCATCAGATCCATGCCTTCATTACGTGCATAGTTGGCCGGCTGCTTCTGCACCACTTTCATGCCCGGATATTTCGCCACCACCTGCTCCACATCTTTGGTGCGTTGCAGCGCGCCCGCATCAGTCAGATTACCGATCATGATCGCCACATTGCCTTTGTAGTTGGCCATTTTCGCCAGGGCTTCCATTTGCAACGTGCCGGACTCGCGCTCATCCGAACCGACAAACACCACGCCCGTGGGCAGCGTTTTGTCGCCTGGCGTGCGGTTGACATACACCAGCGGGATTTTTGCCTGCTGCGCCAGCCTGGTCAGCTGCGGCGTGCTGGCGGAATCCACCGGGTCGACGATGATGGCGTCAACGCCCGCCCCGATAAAGCTCTGCACCTGATCGGTCTGACGGCCAACGTCGCCGCGCGCATCTTCAAATTGCACATCGAGTCCGCGCTCCTTGGCCTCTTTATCAATCGACTGGCGAATAATGGTTAAAAAGTTCTGATCGAAATACGCCATTGATACGCCGATTTTCTCTGCCAAAGCGGAGGCAGAACTGGACAGCAGGCCAAGCAACAGTATCGCCTTGAGGGTTTTCATCGCGGACTCCAGGGTAAGCTTGTTATTAGAATGAATGTTTCAATGAGAGTTAAAATGGCTCAATGAAATCATTTTCAGACTACGAGGCGGTAAGGACCCTGACAATCAACATGTATGGATTTTGCAGCTAAGCGCACATTTTGCTCGCGGGTGCATCATGCTGGCGGCCTCATGTGACGAGCCGGTGGATGATGATTTGCAGGCTCATAGTGATGTTGCGAAGGTTTTTCTCAGAGCTGGCGCACATTCCGGCGTAAAAGCATCGGCTTATTTAAGGTTCTGTGCAGCGCCGCACCCTGCTTTGTGGCAGATGCCAAAACGGACGCAAAATTACCGCAAGGATTCCTCCATTCGCACAATGACCACCTCACATCTGGCTCTCTATAGTTGCTGAACAGTGAAATTTAAGCGGTATTCCTGAACATCATCGCTTCGGAGCAGGACGCTCCTTCATCAAGGGGTTCAGCCATGTTACTAAGCAAAAACCGCAATGAGAACAGCCATGTGCGTATCTGGATCCTCTGCCTGATCCTGTTTCTGTCCGTGGTGGCGTATGCCGATCGTTCGATCTTGTCGATCTCCGGATCGGCGATCAAAGAGGAGTTTGGTCTGTCGGCGATCCAGCTGGGCCTGATCCTCTCGGCGTTTAGCTGGGCGTATGTGATCGGTCAGATCCCCGGTGGGATATTCCTTGACCGCTTCGGCACTAAAAAAGTCTACGGCGTGACGCTGGCGCTGTGGTCGGTTTCTACCATTTTAATGGGCTTTATTGGCGAATTTTCCAACGGCATGACCATGGCGCTGGTGTTGATGTTTGCGCTGCGCTTCGCGCTCGGCCTGATTGAAGCGCCGAGTTTTCCGGCCAATGCCCGTGCGGTAATCATGTGGTTCCCCGGCGCCGAACGTGGCCGAGCCTCATCGCTGTTTGCCTCAGCGCAGTATTTTGCCGTTGCCATCTTCTCGCCGCTCTCCGGCTGGCTGGTGTCTCGCTTCGGTTGGGAGTGGCCGTTCTTTGTGCTGGGTGGCATTGGCGTGCTGGCGGTGTTTGTGTGGGGTTGGTATATGCGCAGCCCAAAACAGCATCCGCATGTGTCAGCCGCAGAGTTGAAATATATTGAGGAGGGGGGTGCGCTGGTGGATATCGATTCAGCGCAAACGCTGAAAGCCCGCCCACCGCTGAGCAAAGCGATGTTCAAGACCTTGCTCAGCAATCGCATGCTGTGGTGCGCCTATATCGGGCAGTACTGCATCATTGCGCTCAGCTACTTCTTTATCACCTGGTTCCCGATTTACCTGGTGCAGGCACGCGGCATGAACATCATGGAAGCGGGCTTTGCCACCATTGCACCGGCGCTGTTTGGCTTCCTTGGTGGCATCAGCGGCGGTTACATCTCTGACAAATTGCTGGCTAACGGCTGGAGCCTGTCGTGGGGGCGCAAAACGCCCTATATCGTCGGCATGCTGATGGCCGCCTCGCTGATTCTGGCAGCCGTGATCCCGACCAATGCCGGCATTATCGCCATTATGTCGTTTGCCTTCTTTGGCAAAGGCGTAGCGGCGGGCGCGGGAACCTGGACGATTGTTAGCGATACCGCACCGAAAGAAGCTGTGGGTCTGGCGGGCGCGATCTTTAATGGTATCGGGAATATGGCCGGATTTATCACGCCACTGCTGTTTGGCATCATCGTTGGTGTGACCGGTAGCTACAGTATTGGATTGGTGTTCGTTGGCGCGCATTGCATTGTCGCGGCGCTGCTGTTCCTGCTTGTCATGGGCCCGATTGAACGTGTCGGCGACGAGCAGGATTCGTCTGCAACATCCTACGAAACTCAGGGGAAACAAGATGGGATCAAAGCCGTTTAACGTGCTGCTGAAAGGGCCGCTGTTGCCGCAGCGGCTGCAGGATAATCTCGACGCGCATTTCACTACCTCGCGCCTGTGGCAGCAGGAAGACCAGGCGGCCTGGCTGGCAGAACACGGTGCCAGCATCGATGCACTGGTGACCAGCGGTAATGCGCTAATGGGTGCCAATGCAGAATTGCTGGCGCGTTTGCCCAATCTGAAAGTGATTTGCAGTAATGGTGTCGGCTACGACGCCATTGATATCGCGGCTGCCGAAGCGCGTGGCATTGTGGTGACTAACACGCCAGGCGTGCTCAACAGTTGCGTGGCCGATACCGGCATGGCGCTGCTGCTGGATGTGGCGCGCCGCATCAGCGCATCGGATCGTTATGTGCGCGCCGGTAACTGGCAAACGAAAGGACGTTATCCGCTGACAACGAAAGTCGGCGGGAAAGTGTGCGGAATTGTGGGGCTAGGCGGTATTGGTAAACAGTTGGCGAAGCGCGCGCAGGCGTTTGATATGGAAGTGCATTTTTACAACCCGCGCTCGCGCCCGGATGTGCCTTACACGCGACATGACTCGCTGCTATCACTGGCAAAGCAGGCGGATTTCCTGGTATTGACGCTGCCGGGTGGCGCATCGACGCATCACCTGGTCAATGCTGAGGTGCTGCGTGCGCTGGGGCCACAAGGTTTTTTGATTAACATTGCGCGCGGCAGCGTGGTGGATGAGCAGGCGTTGATTGCGGCGCTTGAAGTCGGTGAGATTGCGGGTGCCGGTTTGGATGTGTTCGAGCACGAACCGGCGGTGCCTGCCGCACTGCTAAAGCGTGATGATGTGGTGATCACTCCGCATCTCGCCAGCAGCACCCATGAAACCATGGCCGCGATGGCGGATCTGGTGTTTGAAAACCTGCTGGCGTTCTCGCAGGGTGAAGCGGTATTGACGCGGGTGGTATAGCTTCTGCTGCATGATAAATAGCGCCGTTACCGATGCATACAGGCAAACGTAGCGGCTGCACAATGCTAAGTTGCTCACAGTTCATATGAAGTTTTCTTGAATCTCAAAATAATTTTGTAATCTCGCTAGAATACTTCATAATATGTTAAATATTGCACTTTGATATTGTGCATTTCGGCGTTAACTTGCCTGCCTGATTTAATTTTCAGGCAGGGAAGCATATGAAGGGTGCAATTAGACATTTTCGGGATGATTGGCTTGAGCAATTTTTTATTTATGCCTTACCACACAGGTGCCTCCCCAAAACAATTGAATCCGCGCTCGCGCGTAAGCTCGATATCATCAATGCCGCTAAAACGCATCGTGACCTGCGCTCGCCGCCCGGAAATCGTTTTGAAGCCCTGAAGCCTCCTTTGCTGGGGTATTACTCCATCCGAGTTAATGAGCAATATCGACTCATATTTCGCTGGATGAATGGCGAAGCCAGCGATCTTTATCTCGATCCGCATTCTTATAAAAACCACCGATAACCACTGCTTGTGGTCGAAAATTACCAGCAAAGAGACACAAAAATGAATCAGGCAAAACGTAAGCCCACCAGTGTTGGTGATGTGCTGCAGTATGAGTTCCTCGAACCCCTTCATCTCAAAGTGAATGATTTAGCTGAGATGCTGAATGTGCACAGGAACACCGCCAGTGCGATGGTCAATAACAATCGCAAACTGACTACAGAAATGGCATACCGTTTAGCGGCCGTTTTTGATACTTCCGTTGATTTCTGGCTCAACCTCCAGCGTTATCAGGACCAATGGGAAGTTGAAAATGATGCCCGCACGCAGGAAGAGTTAAGCCGTGTCATCCCGCTAAGCACTTTTATGGCACAGCGCGGTATGCAGGTTGCCTGACGAGTTATAACCCTAAACCCATACAGAAAAGCGTAGCGGCGCAATTTATTGCGTATCTGTCAGCAGCTCTGCGGCTGTAAACACGTACGATGAATAGTGCCGCCACCGCTCGCTGAGTTTTTTGTCCATCCATCTACTGAACGGTCGCTCGAGATATGAGCGATAAATCACACCGCGAAAGATCGCACAAATCACTCCTGAAGAATATTTGCTCAGCTGCCGATACCTCTCCTTACCATCCACTGATATTAAGGAGCGATATCGTGATAAAGCTGATTAACGTTGACGAACTGCGGCAGGGAATGTTCATCCACAAACTCGAGGTTTGGTGGCTCAAGGACAAACGCATTCGCAACCAAATGCTGATCACCGATAAACGCCAGATCGCGATGATCCGCAACGAAGGGATCCAGCAAATCTGGATCGATCTCGATAAGTCGGTGCAGGCACCTGCAAAGCCTGCGCCGAAAAAAGCCATTCCGCAAACCCCCTTTTTTAAAGAGCTGGACCAGGCGCAAACCATCTTTAATCAGGGCAAGCCGCAGGTACTGGCGATGTTTAACGAAGCCCGTATGGGGCAGGGGCTGGATCTCGACTATACGATGGATCTGGTGGACGATATTGCCGGGTCGATTACCCGTGAACCGACGGCACTGCTTAGCGTGGCGCGGCTGAAAAATCACGACGATTACACCTATTTGCACTCCATGGCAGTGTGCGGTTTGATGATCTCGTTGGGTAAAAAAATGGGGCTTGATGAGCACCAGCAGCGGCGTGTAGGCATGGGCGGATTGCTCCATGATGTGGGGAAATCGGCGGTGCCGCTTGAAATCCTCAACAAACCCGGCAAGCTCACTGAAGAAGAGTTTACCGTTATGCGTCAGCACCCGATTGTTGGTGCGCAGATGCTCATGGAGGCCGATGCGGGCGAAGACCTGCTGGATATCGCGCTGCATCATCATGAGAAATTTGACGGTAGTGGTTATCCGCATGGCCAGAAAGGGGAAGAGATCTCGCTGTTTTCCCGCATGGCCGCGGTGTGCGATGTCTATGATGCTGTCACCTCTAATCGTCCTTACCGCAAAGGCTGGACGCCCGCCGAAGCGATGCACAACATGCTGAGCTGGCGCGGCCATTTCGATAACACGCTATTGCACGCCTTTGTGCGCACCATTGGCATTTATCCAGTGGGATCGCTGGTGCGACTCGCGTCTGGGCGCGTAGCGCTGGTGGTGCAGGCTGGCGAAAAATCATTGCTGAAACCCAAAGTGCATGTGTTCTGGTCTTTACACGCGCAACGTGAAGTGAAACCTGAAGAGCTGGATCTCGGGGATTCGTTCTGCACCGACAGTATCACGGGGGCCGAAGACAATAGCCTGTGGCAGAACATCGACCTCAATCGTATCTGGGCACTGGAAACCGCCTAATTCGACTGCATTTTTATACTTTCTTTACGCCGGATTCCCGCCTTTTTACCCCTTCTTTATGCCGCGCCGCGCATGCTTGCAGCACTACCAAATCCTCTGGAGGTTGCTGTGAGCGTGGGCGTGATTACCGGCATCGTGCTGGTGTTTATCTTGTTGGGCTACCTGATTTATGCCCTGCTTAATGCGGAGGCATTCTGATGGCTGCGAATGCGTTTTTACTGATTGCGGTGTTCCTGCTGGTGCTGATGGTGCTGGCACAACCGCTGGGACGTTTTCTTGCGGTGCTGGTGGCCGACAAACCGCTGCTGCCACGAACCGAGCGGGCGCTGTGGCGGCTGGCGGGCGTAGAAAACGGCGCGATGCGCTGGCCGCACTATCTGCTGGCGATTCTGCTGTTCAATGCGCTGGGTTTCTTGTTGCTACTGGCAATTTTGATGCTGCAAGGATCGTTGCCACTGAACCCGCAACACCTGCCTAATCTGAGCTGGGATCTGGCGCTGAACACCGCCATCAGTTTTGTCACTAACACCAACTGGCAAGCCTACGCCGGCGAAAGCACGGTGAGCTACTTTAGCCAGATGGCGGGCCTCACGGTGCAAAACTTCTTGTCGGCGGCGACCGGTATCGCGGTGGCCTTTGCGCTGATTCGTGGGTTTGCCAATCGCTCACTGGCTACGCTGGGTAACGCCTGGCGCGACCTGACGCGCATCACCGTCTATGTATTATTACCGATCAGCCTGTTGATGGCGCTGTTCTTCGTTTATCAGGGCAGCATCCAGACGTTTGAGCCATACCACGCACTCACCACGCTGGAAGGGGCACAGCAAACGCTGCCGCTCGGTCCGGTGGCCTCGCAGGAAGCGATTAAAATGCTGGGCACTAACGGTGGGGGCTTCTTCAACGTTAACTCGGCCCATCCGTTTGAGAATCCGACCGCGCTGACCAACTTTGTGCAGATGCTGAGTATCTTCCTGCTCCCCGCTGCGCTGTGTTTCACCTTTGGTCAGCATCTGGGCGACCGTCGTCAGGGCCATATGCTGCTGTGGGCGATGACCATCATGTTTGTGCTGGCAGTGGTGACCGTGATGTGGGCGGAGCTGCGCGGCAACCCGCACTTCCTGACGTTGGGGGCGGACAGCGCCATCAACATGGAAGGCAAAGAGACGCGCTTTGGCATCCTCAACTCCAGCCTGTTTGCGGTAATCACCACCGCTGCGTCGTGTGGCGCGGTGAACGCCATGCATGATTCCTTCACCGCGCTCGGCGGAATGGTGCCGATGTGGCTGATGCAGCTGGGAGAAGTGGTGTTCGGCGGCGTAGGTGCTGGGTTGTACGGCATGCTGCTGTTTGTGCTGCTCGGCGTATTTATTGCCGGTCTGATGATTGGTCGCACACCTGAGTACATGGGTAAAAAGATCGACGTGTGGGAGATGAAAATGACCGCACTGGCGATTCTGGTGACGCCGACCTTGGTGCTACTGGGAACTGCACTGGCAATGATGACCGATGCAGGCCGCGCTGGTATGGCTAACCCCGGCATTCACGGCTTCAGTGAAGTGCTGTATGCCGTCTCATCGGCGGCGAACAACAACGGCAGTGCCTTTGCCGGCTTAAGCGCTAACACGCCGTTCTGGAACCTGTTACTGGCCTTCTGCATGTTGATCGGACGCTTCGGCATCATCATCCCGGTGATGGCGATTGCCGGTTCGCTGGCGGTGAAGAAAATCCAGCCGGTGGGCAACGGTACGCTGCCGACCCACGGCCCACTGTTTATCGCGCTGCTGATTGGCACCGTGTTGCTGGTGGGGGCGTTGACCTTTATCCCCGCGCTGGCGCTCGGCCCAGTGGCGGAACATCTGCAATTAATTCAGGGATAACGGAATCATGAGTCGTCAACAACTGGCGCTGTTTGATGCGGCGTTAACGCGCACCGCCATGTTCGATGCGGTGAAAAAACTCGACCCGCGCGTGCAGTTTCGCAATCCGGTGATGTTCCTGGTGTGGCTGGGCAGCGTGCTGACCTCGCTGCTGGCTATCGGGATGCTCACCGGCCATCTGAGCGGCAACGCCGGATTTACCGCTGGGGTTGCCATCTGGCTGTGGTTCACCGTGCTGTTTGCCAACTTCGCCGAAGCGCTGGCGGAAGGGCGCAGTAACGCGCAGGCCAACAGTCTGAAAGGCATCAGCAAAACCAGCGATGCGAAAAAACTGGCTGAGCCGCGCCACGGTGCCCAGTGGCACAACGTGGCGGCCGACACGCTGCGAAAAGGCGATGTGGTGCTGGTGGAAGCCGGTGACATCATCCCGTGCGACGGTGAAGTGCTGGAGGGCGGTGCTTCAGTGGATGAAAGTGCGATTACCGGTGAATCGGCTCCGGTGATCCGCGAATCCGGCGGCGATTTTTCGTCGGTCACCGGCGGTACGCGCATTCTTTCCGACTGGCTGGTGATTCAGTGCAGCGTCAATCCGGGCGAAACCTTCCTTGATCGCATGATCGCCATGGTGGAGGGCGCCAAACGCCGTAAAACACCCAACGAAATTGCGCTAACCATTTTGCTGGTGTCGCTGACCATCGTGTTCCTGCTGGCAACCGCAACCTTGTGGCCGTTCTCCGCTTATGGCGGCACGCCAGTGAGCGTGACGGTGCTGGTGGCATTGCTGGTGTGCCTGATTCCGACCACCATCGGCGGCTTGCTGTCGGCGATCGGCGTGGCGGGGATGAGCCGCATGCTCGGCGCTAACGTTATCGCCACCAGCGGTCGTGCAGTGGAAGCGGCGGGCGACGTGGATGTGTTGATGCTGGATAAGACCGGCACCATCACGCTGGGTAACCGCCAGGCGACGCAGTTTATGCCCGCGCCCGGCGTTACCGAACAGCAGTTAGCGGACGCCGCGCAGTTGGCCTCGCTGGCGGATGAAACCCCGGAAGGGCGCAGTATCGTGGTGCTGGCGAAGCAAAAATTTAACCTGCGCGAACGCGATCTCAGCAGTATGGGGGCCAGCTTTATTCCGTTCTCAGCACAAACGCGCATGAGCGGCGTCAATGTGCAAGACCGCCTGATCCGTAAAGGCGCAGTTGATGCCGTTCGTCGCCATATCGAAGCCAATCACGGTCGTTTCCCCGCTGAAGTTAACGCCAGCGTGGAAGAAGTGGCGCGTGCCGGGGGCACACCGCTGGTGGTGGCCGAAGGGGCGCAGGTGCTGGGCGTGGTGGCACTGAAAGATATTGTGAAAGGCGGTATCAAAGAGCGCTTCGCTGAACTGCGCAAGATGGGTATCAAAACCGTGATGATCACCGGGGATAACCCCCTGACGGCGGCGGCGATTGCGGCAGAAGCGGGCGTGGATGATTTTCTTTCGGAAGCGACACCGGAAGCCAAGCTAGCGTTGATTCGCCAGTATCAGGCAGAAGGGCGCCTGGTGGCGATGACGGGTGACGGCACCAACGATGCCCCTGCACTGGCACAGGCCGATGTAGCGGTGGCCATGAACTCGGGTACGCAGGCGGCGAAAGAGGCTGGGAACATGGTCGATCTCGACTCCAACCCGACCAAACTGCTGGAAGTGGTGCACATCGGTAAACAGATGCTGATGACGCGCGGTTCGCTGACCACCTTCAGTATTGCCAACGACGTGGCGAAGTATTTCGCCATCATTCCGGCCGCTTTTGCCGCGACCTATCCGCAGCTCAATATGCTGAACGTGATGGCGCTGCACTCGCCGAACTCGGCGATTCTGTCGGCGGTGATCTTTAACGCGCTGGTGATTGTGTTCCTGATCCCGCTGGCACTGAAGGGCGTGAGTTATCGCCCAATGAGTGCTGCTGCCCTGTTGCGCCGCAATCTGTGGATTTACGGTGTGGGCGGACTTGTGGTGCCGTTTATTGGTATTAAAGCCATCGACCTGCTGCTGACGCTGTTTGGCCTGGTTTAAGGAGAAGAGAAATGAGTCAGTTACGTCCGGCTATTGTATTGTTAATACTGCTGACGCTGTTAACCGGCGCGGTTTATCCGTTGCTGACCACGGGTTTGGCGCAGTGGTGGTTCCCGTCTCAGGCCAACGGTTCGTTGATTGAGCAAGATGGCGTGGTGCGCGGCTCCGATCAAATCGGGCAAGCCTTTAGCCAGCCGGGACACTTTTGGGGCCGCCCGTCGGCCACCGGCGATACGCCTTACAACGCGTTGGCTTCCAGCGGTAGCAATCTGGCGGCGAGTAATCCGGCGCTGGATAAAGCCGTGGCGGAACGCGTGGCTGCGCTGCGTGCAGCCAATCCACAGGCTCCTGCTGCGGTACCGGTTGAGCTGGTGACGGCATCGGCGAGTGGACTTGATCCGGATATTTCGCCGGAAGCCGCACTTTGGCAGGCACCCCGTATCGCTGCGGCACGCAATATGGCGGTGAAGGATGTGGAAGCGTTGATTGCCCGCAACACCGAACGCCCGCTGCTGCCATTTATCGGTGAAGAGACGGTGAACGTGCTGCGACTGAATATGGCGCTGGATGCGTTGCAAGGATAAAACCCGGTGCGCATCAATGCGCACCCTACAACCGTAGGGTCGTCATTGATGGCGACCGTTTTGATGAGCGCGCCGATGACGACTACGCGATTTGTCGCAAGTTGGTATAACGGATAACGAATGAACGATGAAATCACCCGCCCGGACCCCGATGCGCTGTTGCTCAATCACAGTGACAGCCATCGCGGTAAGCTGAAAATCTACTTCGGTGCCTGTGCGGGCGTGGGCAAAACCTTCGCCATGCTGCAGGAAGCACAGCGCTTACGTGCGCAAGGCCTTGATGTGCTGGCGGGGGTGGTGGAAACCCATGGACGTGAAGAAACCGCTGCGCTGCTCAACGGCCTGGCGGTTTTGCCACGTCGCGCGACTGGGCGTTCACGGCACGCTGAATTCGACCTCGATGCGGCACTGGCACGCCATCCGGCAGTGATTCTGATGGACGAGTTGGCGCACACCAACGTACAGGGTTCGCGTCATCCCAAACGTTGGCAGGACATCGAAGAGTTGCTGGAAGCGGGCATCGACGTGATCACCACCGTCAACGTGCAGCATCTGGAAAGCCTCAACGATGTGGTTGGCGGTGTGACCGGTATTCAGGTGCGCGAAACCGTACCCGATCCGTTTTTCGATAGCGCCGATGAGGTGGTGCTGGTGGATCTGCCACCGGACGATCTGCGTCAACGGCTGAAAGAGGGCAAAGTCTACGTCGGCGATCGTGCTGAACGCGCGATTGAAAACTTCTTCCGCAAAGGCAACTTGTTTGCCCTACGCGAACTGGCGCTGCGCCGTACCGCTGATCGTGTTGACGATCAGATGCGTGCCTGGCGCGATCAGCAAGGCCGCGACAAAGTGTGGCACACGCGCGACGCTATTTTGCTGTGCATCGGTGATGACACCGGCAGCGAAAAATTGGTGCGCACCGCAGCGCGTTTAGCCGCCCGTCTCGGCAGCGAATGGCATGCGGTGTATGTAGAAACCCCGCGCCTCAATCGCCTGCCGGAAGCGCGTCGTCGCGCTATTCTGCGCACCCTGCAACTGGCACAAGAACTGGGTGCGGAAACGGCCACGCTTTCCGATCCCGATGAAGCCCGTGCCGTGCTGCGTTACGCACGTGAGCACAATCTCGGCAAAATTGTCACCGGACGCCAGCCACAGCGACGCTGGCGGCGCGACAGCTTTGCTCAGCGTTTGGGGCAGCTCGGCCCAGACCTCGATTTACTGGTGGTGGCACTGGACGAGCCGGTGCGCGACGCACCGCATCCGCTGGGCGGTAAACCGGCCAACAGTGATAAGTGGCGGCTGCATCTGCGCGGCTGCCTGATGGCGATTGCGCTGTGCATTCTGGTGACGACCGTGGGTCGCTGGCTGCTGGTGGAGTTCGATCCGGCCAACGGCGTGATGATTTATCTGTTAGCCGTGGTGTTAGTCGCGCTGCGCTTTGGTCGCTGGCCTTCGGTGTTTGCCACGGTGATCAACATCCTGGCCTTTGACCTGTTCTTTGTTGCCCCCACCGGCACCGTGGCGGTATCGGATTTGCAGTATCTGGTGACCTTCGCGGTGATGCTGGCGGTAGGAGTGATCGTCGGGAACCTGACAGCAGGCGTGCGCTATCAGGCTAAAGTGGCGCGCTATCGTGAACAGCGTGCGCGCCATCTGTATGAGATGGCAAAATCGCTCGGCAGCGCGCTCACGCCGCAGGATATCGCCGCCACTAGCCAGCGAGTGATTGATGTCACCTTGCAGGCACGCAGCCAGCTACTGCTGCCGGATGAGCAGGGCGAGTTACAGGCAGTGGGTGAGAGCGGTATTGGTACGCCGCCCGATCTCGGCATCGCCAAATGGAGCTTTAGCAAAGCGCAACCCGCGGGTGCAGGCACCGATACCTTGCCTGCGGTGCCGTATCAAATTCTGCCGTTGAAAAGCGGGAATCACTGCCGGGGTTTATTGGTGGTTGAGCCAGAGAATCTGCGCCAACTGATGATTCCCGAACAGCAGCGTCTGGTGGAAACCTTCACGGTGTTGATCGCCAACGCACTGGAGCGCATGGCGCTGTCGCAGAGTGAAGCGGCCTCACGGCTGGCGGCAGAGCGTGAGCAACTGCGTAATGCCCTGCTATCGGCACTTTCACACGACCTGCGAACCCCGCTGACGGTGCTGTTCGGTCAGGCGGAAATGCTGATGCTGGATTTGGCCGGTGAGGACTCAAAATATGTCGGGCAGGCCAATCAGATTCGCGAGCAGACGTTAAGCACCATTCGGCTGGTGAGCAATATGCTGGATATGGCGCGTATTCAGTCCGGCGGTCTTAACCTGCGCGAAGAGTGGGTGGCGCTGGATGAAGTGATTGGCGGCGCGCTGAGCAGTATGGGGCCGTCGCTAACAGGACACGATTTTGCACTCGATTTGCCGCCGGAATTGGTGCTGATCAAAGGCGACAGCGCGATGTTAGAGCGCGTGTTCACCAACCTGATTGAGAACAGCCTCAAATATGCCGGTAACGCCGCGCAGCATGGCATTCGCGCCTGGCGTGATAAAGAGCGGCTGGAGATTGCGGTGTGGGACAACGGTCCGGGCATCGCCGTTGAGAACATGACGCGTATTTTCGACAAGTTTGCGCGCGGTGATAAGGAGTCGGCTGTGCCCGGTGTCGGGCTGGGTTTGGCCATCAGCAAAACCATAATTGAATCCCATCGCGGACGCATCTGGGCGGAAAATCGACCGGAAGGGGGCGCAGAGTTTCGCTTGTCACTACCGCTGCCAGCGGCCCCTGAAATTTCTGAAGAACCGCTGAAATAACTTCACACAAGTTCGGTTATAATCGACCACTTGTCTGTTGATTAATGGGAAATTATGGAACGTTTTATCGAGAACCTGATGTATTCATCGCGCTGGTTGCTGGCACCGGTTTACATTGGACTTTCGCTGGGGCTGCTGGCGCTGACCGTTAAATTTTTCCAGGAAATTTTTCACCTGTTGCCCAACATTCTCAGCATTGCTGAGAACGATCTGATTCTGCTGCTGCTGTCGTTGGTCGACATGACGCTGGTCGGCGGCTTGCTGGTGATGGTGATGCTCTCTGGCTATGAAAACTTTGTGTCCAAGCTGGATATTGATGAGAACAAAGAGAAGCTGAGCTGGCTGGGCAAGATGGATTCCGGCTCGTTGAAGAACAAAGTCGCGGCCTCGATTGTGGCGATTTCATCGATCCATCTGCTGCGTATCTTTATGGATGCGCGCAATGTCGATGACAGCAAGCTGATGTGGTACGTGATTATCCACCTGACCTTTGTGCTGTCGGCCTTTGTGATGGGCTGGCTGGATAATATGTCGAAGGTGGAGAAGAAGTAGTTTCGTGTGCCGGGTGCGCATCAATGCGCACCTTACGAAAAACCCGCACAATTCTCGAAAATCTTCACACTATGAAAAATTCGCATAATTCCCGAAAATCTGCCCCCTATTAGAAATCAGCATCATCCCCGAAAATCTGCACCCTGGTAAAATCAGCATCATTCCGCGTAGGGGCGCCATTCAAGGCACGCTGGTCAAACACCGCAATGATATTACGCCCTGGTTAATCACGGCGAAGCTATTTCACCCTGTTCAAACACCGCAATGATATTGCGACCTGGTCAATCACCGAACCGGCTGTGCCCCGGCCAGTTTTGGCATCACTTCCCTGATCATCGCGAAAAAATGCCGCATTCTGGCGGGATAATAACTGGCCCACGGATAGGTGAGCCATACCGGTAGCGGCGGTGCTTGCCATTCGGGTACGAGCTGAATCAGATGCCCTTCCGCCAAATCTTCCTGCACCACCCACGAAGAGATAATCGCGGCGCCCATGCCCGCCAGGGCGGCTTTGCGGACGGCATATAAACTGTCACTGGCGAGACGGGGCGCAATCGCCAGGTTCATCGGCTGAGCATCACTCAGCCGCTGTAGCGCCAGCTCGTTGCGATAAAAGCTGGTTAATGCCAGCCAGGGCAAGTCGGGGAGTTGGGTGACGTCCTCCACGGGCGGATATTGCGCCAGCAGTGAGGGCGCCGCCACCACAAAGCGTGGGACCTCAGCCAGCAGAATCGCCACCAGCGAAGGATCGTTCACCACGCCAACCTGAATCGCGCAGTCAACATTTTCGCTGATGAAATCTGGCGTGCGATCATTGAGCATCCACTCCACTGTCAGGCGCGGATAGCGCTGCAGATACGCCACCAGTGGGTCAATCAGTTGGTCCTGGCCAAAAGCGTGCGGCGCCCGCACGCGCAGCGTACCGATTGGATCGTCGTTGGAACCGGTGAGCTCATCTTCCAGCGCATGCCAGGTTGCCAGCAACTGTCGCGCCTGGGCATAGCAGCGCTCACCATCATCGGTGAGTTTCAGTGCGTGGGTGGTACGCAGAATCAGCTTGAGACCCAGTCGCTGTTCCAGCGCCTGCAAACGGCGGCTAATGGTGGGCTGTGTGGTGCCCAACTGTGCCGCCGCCGCTGACAGCGATCCACTTTCAACAATGCGGATAAAGGTCTGCATCAATTCAATGCGGTCAATACTGGTTGGATTGCTCATACGTACCACGCATAACAGTTCTGTTATTGATGAGTCTACCGCGTATGGCAGAGTCGCGCTTTAATAAGCGCACTTTCACGGGGGAATTCACTATGTCAGCCATTTCGCAATCTACTGCATTGCCAGCTGAAAAACTGCCAGCGCCGCTGGTGTTCACGCTTGCTGCAGGTGCCGGGCTTAGCGTGGCATCGATTTACTACAGCCAGCCGATGCTGGATATCATCAGCAAACAATTTAACGTCGGTATCGGCAGCGTCGGCATGGTGCCAATGCTGACCCAGGCGGGATATGCACTCGGTATTCTGCTGCTGGCACCGCTCGGTGACCGCCATGACCGCCGCACCATTATTCTGATAAAGGGCCTGATGCTGGTCGCCGCGCTGTTGCTGTGTGGCTTCTCTGGCGGCATTAACGCGTTACTCATCGCCAGCTTTGTCACCGGCTTAACCGCTACCGTGGCGCAGGACATCGTGCCTGCTTCGGCAGCACTCGCGCCAGAACGCAGTCGCGGTAAAACCGTTGGCACAGTGATGACCGGCTTGCTGGTCGGTATTCTGCTGTCACGCGTGGTGAGCGGTGTGGTGGCGGAATATCTGGGCTGGCGCACCATGTACATGGTGGCGGCGGTTGCCGTGCTGATGATTAGCCTGGCGCTGTGGCGTGTGTTGCCGCGCTTCAAACCGGGCACCTCTGTCAGCTATCCGCGTCTGCTGCTGTCGCTGGCACACTTGTGGCAGCATCACCAGACTCTGCGCCGTGCGGCGATAGCACAGGGTTTGCTGTCAGTGGCATTCAGCGCTTTCTGGTCAACACTGGCGCTGATGCTGAGTGAAGGCTTCCATTTTGATAGTGCAATAGCGGGGGCATTTGGTCTGGCGGGTGCAGCGGGTGCGCTGGCGGCGCCGTTGGCGGGAAGCGTGGCGGATCGCATCGGCCCTGCACGTGTCACCCAGTATGGTGCCACGCTGGTGATGGTGTCCTTTGCGCTGATGTTCCTGCTGCCACTGTTGCCGGTTCCGGCTCAGATCGGCCTGATCATCATCAGCACCATCGGCTTCGATTTGGGCGTGCAGGCCACGCTGGTGGCGCATCAGACATTGGTCTACAGCCTGGCGCCAGAAGCGCGTAGCCGACTAAATGCGCTGATGTTTACCGTGGTATTTATCGGCATGGCGACCGGTGCGGCACTCGGAAGCCTGGCGCTGGCGCACTTTGGCTGGACCGGCGTGGTGGCGCTCTCCACACTTGCCGCTGCGCTTGCGTTAATGATTCGTCTGGCGAGTCGTCACTTGAAAAACTGATCGTCAATCCTGTGCCAGGCTTAAGGGAGAATATTATTTAAAAACGGAGCGTTATGAACTTCCTGGCCTGGACCGCCGCCACCGGTGGTCTGTTACTTCTGATGTCACTGGCTTCCGGTTGGATACACCGTGGGCCAGTGACTTCGTTTGGGCTTTACCTGCTTGCGGGCATCTTATGTGGCCCGTGGGTATTCAATCTGCTGCAAATCGACATCATCGGGCACGCCAATCTTGCCGCCCACCTCACCGAAATCGCCATGGCAGCCTCGCTGTTTATCACCGGGCTCAAGTTACGTCTCCCGCTTAACGCACATGCCTGGCGTGTCGGCGTACGATTGGCCTTCCCCGCGATGTTGCTTACCGTAGGCGGTATGACGCTGCTGGTGCATTGGATGACCGGCTTCGACTGGGCGCTGTCACTGGCATTTGGTGCCATCGTCGCACCGACCGACCCGGTACTGGCCAGCCTGATATCGGTCAACGATGCGCGTGATGATGATGCACTGCGCGTGGCACTTTCCAGCGAAGCCGGGATGAATGATGGTTCCGCTTTGCCGTTGCTGATGTTGGCGCTGCTGTTGCTGGCACCTGAAAGCATGGATATCAGCCATTGGGGCACATGGGCGTTAAAAGACGTGCTGTGGGCTATCGCGGGCGGGCTGGGTATCGGTTATTTACTGGGACGTCTTATCGGGCAATTAGCAACCCAACTGCGCAGCGCCCACGAGGATATTGCCCCCAACGATTTTCTCGCACTGGCCCTGATTGCGCTGAGTTATGCAGCGGCGCAAGCCGTGGATGCTTCTGGCTTCCTCGCCACCTTTGCGGCGGGCGTGGGGCTTCGACGCGCTGAATTGCGCGTGGTGAAGCACTATCCGCAAGAGGAGTTGTCAGAAGAAGAGCAATATCTGCCCGCCGAGGCACGCGTCAATCCTAATCAGCGACTATCGCATGGCGGTAGTGGCATGGTGAAATCGGTCGGTTTGGTGATCGGCGATGCGCTGTCATTTGGTGATACCATCGAGCGCTTGTTGGCCGCAGGCATGATGGTGGTGCTGGGTATCACGCTAGCGCAGCACTGGAATCTCACCGGTATTGGCTTAGCGCTGCTGCTGTTTGTGGTCGTGCGTCCGCTGGCGGTGTGGATCACCACCTGGCGCTGCGAAATTCCCCTGATGCGCCGCCTGCTGATTGGCTGGTTAGGGATTCGCGGCATCGGCAGTATTAATTACATCGCTTATGCCTGGGTGCACGGCATGCGTGGCCCGCAGGCAGAGCAAATGGTGGATATGGCGTTGACGTTAGTGGTGTGCAGCATCGTGCTGCACGGCATCACGGTGACGCCGTTATTAAACTGGCGTGCCGCCCGTCAGGCGGCGCGTGCGCAACATCATCAAAAGTGATTTTCTGGAAATTACTGGAGTCTGTTATGAAAGCCATATTGATCGCCCTTGTTGGGCTCTCGCTTTCCGCCCCTGTCTTCGCCGCCGACGGTGATAACACCAGCGAAGAGAATGTGTATGCCAGCCAGCTGTGCCATCTGGTGAGCACGGAAAAAAAGACCAGCGATCTGGATACCTATACCGCGAAGATGAAGTCTCAGCTGGCCGCCAGCCAGTCTTCTTCGGCGATGGATAAGCCTGAATTTAATGAAGAAACTGCGCAGGAAGTGATCAGCGCCTGGATGGAACTGGGCGAGGATGAGCGTGCGCAGCTGCGCCATAATCAGCAGCAGTGTGAGCAAACTGTGATGACCCAATTCCAGCAACAGGATTAAAAGTTTTTATCGCCAGAATACGCGCCTTTTCTGGCGCGTTTTTTAATGGATCTTTTGTACAAAATGCGTACATAATCGCCAGCGTTGAAATCAGACACGCATCACATAACGAGACGCAGCCCACAAGGCTGACATGTTTTTTTCAATACTGGCGACTGGGCATGAAACTTACACGGCGTCACTTTTTGTTGGCAACCGGGGCAACCGCTCTCTCGATGACCACAGGCAAACTGTTTGCCCGTGATGACATCATCCCATTGTGGCCTGACGATCCGCCGGGCGGCGGCGGGCCGTCTGGACTATTGAAAGTCAGCATGAACGGCTCCTGGACAAATATCGTTTCTCCAGCGATTCAACGCTTCCGGCCTGAAAATCCGAATGGCGAAGCGGTGATTGTGGCGGCTGGTGGCGGCTACCGCTTTATCGGCATGGGGCGCGAAGCCTGGCCCGTCGCGCGTTGGTTGAATGCCAATGGCTATACCGTTTATGTGCTGAGTTACCGCTTGCCAGGAGAAAAGTGGCAGGCGGGCAACCTCGCGCCCTTGCAGGATGCGCAGCGCGCTATTCGTCTGGTGCGTTCGATGGAACGTAAAGTGCACTTGCTCGGCTTCTCTGCCGGCGGACATCTGCTGGGTATGGCGGCGGCGCGCCCCGATTTCACCACCTATCCTGCGCAGGACCCGCTTGACCAGATCCGCCCAACGGCCGATAGCGTTGGCCTGATTTACCCGGTCATCACCCTTGAAGCGCCGTATCAGAACACCAAGACGCACCTGATGATGGTAGGCGATCACGCGACGCCCACCCAGGAAGCGAACTGGTCAGTGCAGAATTATGTCACCCGACAATATCCACCGACGTTCCTCGCCCAGGCGGAAGATGATCACACCTCCAATCCCCATAACACTGAAATGATGCGCGATGCCTGCCGTCGTATGCAGGTGCCGGTCGAGTTGATTGAACTCAGCAGCGGCGGGCACGGGTTTGGTCTGGGTAAAGCGGGTTCGCCTGCCGCGCTGTGGGATCAGGCGTATGTGCGCTGGCTGGATCTGCACAGCTAACCGGACAGAAAAACAGATTATCCAAAGAGACTGACCACAAAAGTGTTATCTATGGGGTCGGTCTGATCTGCTAGTCCTGTGCCGGTTGTGCGCGTCTGACACATGGACGCATTACGTCAAATTAAAATAGCGATCCGGCTGATGCGGTTCGGGCAGCGGGAAATCGTTATTCATCGCCTTCAAATTACGTTCGATATTGACGCACAGCGCATCCAGCGGCAGATGATTAGGCGCAGTGCCAAACGGATCTTCCAACTCCTCGGCCAGTGACTCCAGCGACAGGAAGGTGTAGGAAATAAACACCGACACCAGTGGCGTCATCAGATGCAAATCCGCCACCAGCGCAAACGGCAGCAGGGTACAGAACAGATACACAGTGCGGTGCAGAATCAAACTGTAGGCAAACGGGATCGGCGTGCTGGCCAGACGATCGCAGCCTCCCAGATATGCCGACAGCAGATTGAGATTCTCATCAATACTCTGCCAGACAATATCCGATGCCAACCCTTCATCGCGCCGCTGCGCCAACCACTCGCCCATACATAACAGCGTCTGCGATGTCGGCATAGGGTGGCCCAGCACCGCGCGTTGCCATTTTTCCGGCAGCAAACGCGCTAAGTCAGCCTGCGCATCGGTTTTGCGCAATCGGTGTTTCAAGGCCCAACTGAATGCCAGCTGCAATCCAATAAACTCCTGCACCTGTTCTTCACTGACGCCACGAATCGTTTTTATCTGACGCAGCAGTGAGCGCTGGGCGATATGCATATTGCCCCACAACGTACGTGCCTCAATAAAGCGTGCGTAGCTGGCGTTGTTGCGGAAGCCGAGAAACACCGCTATCGACACACCAATCAAGCTGAACGGTGCCGTGGTGAGGTGAATGCCGAACGTGGAATACCAGGGATATCCGATGATGGCAATCACCGACATCAGCAGGTTGAGTGACAGGCGAAATACAATGCTTACCAGTACCGAGCCATGCCAGTCGAACAGCCGGAGGAACCAGTGTTGATGAGGACGTACGATCATTTTTGCGATGGTGTTTTTTATGATTTAGTCAGCACAGGTTACGCCCGTCATTGCCGTATAAGCAATGCGAAAGTCAGGTATTTTCACCACAAATACAGACTCTGTAAGCTGGTTTTATCTTTATAAATCAATCTTCTAAAAACAGTTTGAACAACTTGTAAAATTCTTTGCGTTATCTCTACGCGGCCCCTTTCTCTAAAGTTCATTCCAGCAGCACAACACACAAATTTAAAAACACTTTAAAGGAATACATCATGTCTAAACTTGACCTGCTCGACCCACAGAACTCTACTCTGATCTTCATCGACCACCAGCCGCAGATGGCCTTCGGCGTCGCCAATATTGATCGCCAGCAGCTCAAAAATAACACCGTCGCTTTGGCAAAAGCAGGCAAAGTTTTCGACGTGCCGGTGATTTATACCTCTGTAGAGACCGAAAGCTTCAGCGGCTACATCTGGCCAGAACTGCTGGCAGTGCATCCGGAATCCAGGCCGATTGAGCGTACTTCCATGAACTCATGGGAAGATGCCAAATTCGTCGAAGCGGTGAAGAAAACCGGTCGTAAGAAGCTGATTATCTCCGCACTGTGGACGGAAGTGTGCCTGACCTTCCCGGCCCTGATGGCACTGAAAGAGGGCTTTGAAGTGTACGTGGTGACCGATACTTCAGGCGGCACCAGCGTCGATGCCCACGAGCGTTCGATTCAGCGCATGGTGCAGGCCGGTGCGGTGCCGGTGACCTGGCAGCAAGTATTGTTGGAGTACCAGCGCGACTGGTCACGCAAAGAAACCTACGATGCGGTGATGGATCTGGTGCGTGAGCACAGCGGCGCATACGGCATGGGCGTGGATTACGCCTACACCATGGTGCACAAAGCGCCACAGCGTCAGGCTTGAGTTACGACTGGCGCGGCAGGCTGATTTTCAGCGCATCGATAAACAGCCGCAGCGCCATCGACTGATGCTGGTTGGGCGGGAACCACAATGCTATCCCCGCCGACTGCACCCGCCAGTCGGCGAGCAGTTCCACTAACAGACCCGATTGCAGCGCCGCTTCGGCGTAAAGCGAGGGTACATAAGCAATGCCCAATCCGCTGATGGCCGCGCTGGTCATCAGCGCGTTATTGTCCAGCGTAATCAAGCCCGGTACATCGATCTCACCGCTTTCTCCCGCCTTTGCATACTCCCAGCGATAGCGCTTGCCGCTTGGCAGCCGGTGGCGAATGCACTGCTGCTGCAGCAAATCCTGTGGCTGCTGCACCGGCGGGTGTGAGGCCAGATATTCAGGGGAAGCGACGGTGATAAAGTGCAATGGACCACCCAGCGTAATCGCCACCATATCCTGCGGCACATCTTCCATTAACCGAATGCCGGCATCGAATCCGGCTGCGGTGATATCCACCAGTTCACCTTGCGCAGCTAGATCGAGCTGGATATTGGGATACGCGGCGCAAAATCCCGGCACTACCTTTTCCAGCAGGATACTAATTGCCGCATCGCTGGCGCTGATGCGCAAGGTGCCTGCGTGCTGCTGGCGGCGAGCGCTGACATCGTGCAGCACTTCATCCATTTCATTCAGTAGTGGAGCGAGGCGATCGATGAGCTGTTGCCCGGCATCGGTGAGCGATACGCTGCGGGTCGTACGCTGAAAAAGCTGTACCCCCAGATTCTGCTCCAGCGTTTTCACCAGATGGCTGAGTGAAGAGCGTTTCAGGCCAAGCATCTCAGCGGCGCGACGGAAGCTGCGCTGCTCACCCAGGGTTTTAATGGCCTGCAATTCATTCCAGGAAGGTCTTCTCATTGGTGGATTTTCCTCACCAGGTCATGCGCGATTAGGGAGACGATAGCCACCAGTAAAGCGATCTATCATCGGGTTTTCAACCGGAGGACGACAAAATGAAAACCTGGTTAATTACCGGTGCCAGCAGTGGGCTGGGCCGTTTAATGAGTGAGGATTTACTGGCGCGTGGCGATCGCGTGCTGGCCTGCGTACGCCGCACCGAGGCAATGGCAGATCTGCAAGCGCGATACGGCGAACAGTTGCAGGTCATGATGCTGGATTTGGCGAACACCGCCAGCATTGCGCCAGCCATCGTGCAGGCATTTGCCAACGTTGAACGCGTCGATGTGGTGGTGAGCAATGCCGCATATGGTCTGTTTGGTGCTGCGGAAGAGCTGAGCGATGCGCAGATTGATCGCCAGATCGCCACCAATCTCACGGGTTCCATTCAGCTGATTCGTGCCGTGATTCCATTGTTGCGCCAGCAGGGCGGCGGGCGCATCGCGCAGGTTTCCTCGGAAGGTGGGCAGGTGGCTTATCCTAACTTCAGCCTGTATCATGCCAGCAAGTGGGGCATTGAAGGATTTGTTGAAGCAGTACGGCAGGAAGTGGCCAGCTTTGGCATCGATTTCCTGCTGGTGGAGCCGGGGCCAACCGCCACTAACTTTGGTGCCGGGTTGGATATCGCCGAGCCGCTGGATGCTTATCATGATTCGGCTTCAGGTCAGCTGCGCCGCGCGATCTTGTCGGGTGATTTCGCGATTAAGGGAGATGCCGCAAAATCTGTCACCGCCATGATCGCCACACTGGATCAGCCTGCCATGCCGCTGCGCTTAGCGCTGGGCAGCACAGCGTATGACAATATTGAAGCCGCACTGGAACGGCGCCTGGCTGAGTTACGTGCGCAAAAAGCCGCCGCGTACGGGGCGGATGTTTAATCCAGCAGTTTCTGCAATACGGTAATGTGGCTCTGCTGATCGAGTTTGGTGGCGGTCAGCAGCGTCACTTTTTGCTTTTCCATCCGCTGTTTCAGCTCGGCGAGCGCTGCGTTTTGTTGCAACTCAGCACGATACTGCTTTTCGAAATGGGCGAAATCAATGGTTTCGCTGTGTAGCGCTTGACGCAATTCGGTAGAAGGCGCGATCGCCTTCAACCACTCATCGTACTGCAGATCGGTTTTTTTCATGCCGCGCGGCCATAGCCGATCCACCAAAATCCTGTAGCCGTCCTGCTCGCTGATCTCGTCGTAGACCCGTTTCACATCAACCATGATTGCCCCCCTTTAACCGCACATTGTAGCAGGCAGGGATTGAGCATAACTGCCACACTTAGCGTCAGTTTTTACCAGGTGCGCATAAATGCGCACCCTACGATTGAAGATGAAACCCTAGGATTGCCATATATCTGGTCGTATACACGGTATCCAACATAGTGGGGTCGCCATATATCTGGTCGTATACACGGTATCCAACATAGTGGGGTCGCCATGTATCTGAGCGAACACACTGCATCCAACATTGTAGGGTTGCCATTTATGGCGACCGTTACCAAGGAGAACAGCAATCATGCAAGCGATGATCCTAAAACAGCCCGGTGGTTTAGAGCATCTGCATCTGGCAGATCTGCCCGATCCGGGTAAACCCGCCGCCGGAGAGATCCGCGTGGCGATCCACGCGACGTCACTCAACTTCCACGATCTGCTGGTGGCAGATGGATCGATCCCCACCGAGCAGGATCGCATCATGATGGCGGACGGCGCGGGCGTGGTCGAAGAGGTCGGGGCAGGCGTCACGGAATTTAAACCCGGTGACCACGTGGTGTCCTGCTTCTTCCCGCAGTGGCAGGACGGTTTACCCTTTGCCCAGGTCGGCAATTTCACCCAGACACCCGGCGATGGAGCAGACGGTTTTGCCGCTGAAGTGGTGGTGCGTCCGGCCCATCACTTTACGCTCGCCCCGCGTGGCTGGCGCCATGCTGAAGCGGCAACCATTACCACGTCCGGCCTGACGGCGTGGCGCGCATTGGTAGGGGATGCACAAATCAAAGCGGGCGATACCATCGTCACGCTGGGTACCGGCGGCGTGTCGATCACCGCACTGCAAATTGCCAAAGTGATGGGTGCACGGGTGATTGTCACCTCCTCGTCAGATGAGAAGCTGGCAAGGGCGCAAGCGCTGGGTGCCGATGCGGGCATCAACTATCGCAGCACGCCGGAGTGGGGCAAAGCCGTTCAACAGCTGACGGATGGCAAGGGGGCCGATGTGGTGATTGAACTCGGTGGGCCGGGCACCATGGCGCAGTCGATTGAGGCAGTGCGCGTCGGCGGTCATATTGCGCTGATTGGCGTACTGACCGGGCGCGAAGGGGTGATCCCCACCTCGCTGTTAATGGCAAAACAGGCACGTATTCAGGGCCTGATTGTCGGGCATCGCCGCCAGCAGCAGGACTTTGTGCGGGCGTTAGAGCAAACCGGTATTCGCCCGGTGATCAGCGACAGCTACGGTACCTTGAGCGACCTGCCAGCGGCATTTAAACATCAGCAGTCAGCAGGGCATTTCGGCAAAATTACGGTGGAGTGGTAATCAGGTGAGCCTGTTTCCTCTATGAGGAAACAGGCGTCAGCACATCAGTAGTAATCACCGTGGCGGTAATCCCATGATGGGAAGATATCTGACAGCAGCGCCATGATTTTATCGACATCCAGGCCTTTACGAATCAGCACCGGGCACGGCGTGATTTTACGTTCGCCGTTTTGCTGCGGGATCAGACGACCTTCGCTATCCACCATCGATACCATCACACCCTGCTCGTAGCGCACTTTAATTTCGTCGTTAGGCTGAATGGATTTCACGTAGTCATTGGCTTCAATAATTAAATCAGCACGTGCTTCAATACGTTCGCCAATACCCTCAACCAGACCACGGTTTCCCTGACCCGATGGGTTGGCGGAACTGGCGAAGGAGAATTTCCCGTGCTCTTCCCACAGCGCTTTCGCAATATTTTCACCGGGACGGCCAAATTTAATCACGAAGCAACTGGTCTGGCGTCTATCCATCATCAGTTCTTTAGAACCGTCTGCTGGAATACGCGCCAGCGCATCTTCGCGCCACGGTAAAATACAGCCCAGCAGGATATCTTGATCCCAATGCTGCTGATAAAGCTGGTCAATTTCTGGCGTCAGTTGAGCCAGTGAACGCAGTTGTTCCAGCGAGCCACACAGCACTACGCCAGGCTTGTTGCGCTTGCGCTGCTTGGCTTCAAACTTGCGTTCCAGCCCGGCTTTATCAGAGGTCATGATGATGTAGCCGACTTTCGTTGGGCTCACAATCATGCCGCCGTCTTGTGACAGAATGTCGATGGCTTCAGGTTGTAACCCGCCATTCCACGTTATTTGTTTACCGCTCATGGATCTACCCTATCTGCGTATCAATAGATGACGTGCAGGAATATTACCTGCAATGAAATTAAGGAATTAATTAACCGGATATTAAGTCGGGATTAATTATTTTTGCAAAACCATGCTGGCGATAATAGTACGATATTTAAAAGATTTGCAACTGATGAAAATAACGATGGAATGTATAGGGTTAATTTAAAATAACACGCGGGAATTATAGTGTTATTTAAACAGGGCGCTGAATAAGCCTTTCAGCGCCAGGGTTAATTAAAATATCAGGGCGTGTGCCACACCGCGTAGCGCGATGCCAAGAATAATGCCCGGCACGGCGAAACGGAACAGACGCGGGAAACGACTCGACAGACCCAGGAAGATGCCAATACCTGGCAGGTCAAAGGTCTGAATCAGCCAGCCCGCCGAGGCATTAATGTTATGCGCGCTGTAGAGTCCCTTCTCCACCAATCCCGCCACCACGCCGTAATACGCAGTACCGCCTGCCAGACATTTGGTCAGGGCAGGCAGAATGTAGACTTCAGAGATGTTGAGCCTATCCAGCAGCGGAGAAACCAGCCGGGTGAGCATCTCAATGCCACCGGATTCTTTCAAAATGCCGACCACTGATAGCGACAGAATCAGCATCGGCAGTGAACCCAGCGCCAGGCGAATCGCATCCGCACCCGCACTGTTGATGATGGCAATCAGCCCCATCTTGCTTTCATTATTCGCAACGGCTTCATCTTCATTGAGCAGCGCCGCATCAGAAAGTTTGCGGCCAAAGAAGTGGTAAGTGGCCGCTGCGGCCAGCACGCCGCCGCAGATGGAGATCAGCAGTGCCGCAGTCCAGTTCAGTCCTGCGGGAATCAACGGATAAAATGCGTTGGCTTGCCCCATAGCAAACAGCATCGCCAGCGTGGCCGCCATATGGCGGTCGGAGGTGCCGCGTTTTTCCATAATCGCTAATGCCGCTAACGGCGCAGCGAAACTGACAAAGTTCAGCTGGATCAGGGCAAATAACGCCAGTCCGGTAATACCCAAAGGTTTTAATAACGGAGTGGAATGACGAACCACAAAATCCAGCACGCCTTTCACTTCCAGATATTTCATGATGAATAACATCACCACCATGATAGGAATTAGCGTGTACAACGCGACATCCACTGAGGCTTTGCCCGCAGACATAATAATGCTGATGATATTCATGCGGTTGCCTGAACCTCGAACCACGGCTTAATACCGATAAACATGCTGCTCCCCTTGCCTTAAAAAACGCATAAAAATGCCAGCGCGAAGGGCGCTAGCTAAGGGATAAATAGTATCCCGGTGGCGTAAGCTTGAGTAGTGAAGAAATTAAATTTTATCTTGCAGGAAATGGCAGGGTGAAATAACCGGGCGGCGCACGGAAATATTATTCGACGTTTATTCGCTTATCTGACGAATATTACGCGCGGTACTCTGCAATAATTTAAATGCATCATAACGGTGCTGATGCAGTGGCGAAACCGACGGCTCCGGATGCCAGCGCTTTTCATCGGTGGTCATGTTGGCCATCGCCGAGGTGACGTCGGAATACACGCCACTGGCGGCAGCGGCAAGAATCGCTGAGCCCAGTAATACCGGCTCAGGGCAGTGGGTAGATTGCACAGGAAGCTGGCAGCTGTCCGCCAGCAGTTGGCGCACCAGTGAGTGTTGCCCCGCACCGCCGCTGATGACAATCGACTGCGTGACAATGCCTTTGCTGGTTTGCGCCTCAATGATTTGGCGCAGGCCGTAGCCAAGGCTGCACAAGCCGGCGATATACAGTGCGATCAGGCTGGCTTCGTCATTGTCCATGCCCAGACCGCAAATCACCGCTCGCGCGTAAGGGTCGCCAAAGGGGGCGCGATTACCCGCAAATTCCGGCACGATATGCAGACCTTCGACTAAATCCACCGTTGCTGATTCACCGCGAGCTTGCTGCAAAGCCTGTTCCGCAAGGTACACCGGCAGTGAAAGGCCAGCGGTATCGGCGGCATGCTGTGCCCTTGCAGACGCTGGATGCATCTCCAGCAGGCGATCGATGGCGGCGCCCGCCGCGCTTTGTCCACCTTCACTCAACCATAAACCCGGCACCATCGCCGAGTAATACGGGCCCCACACACCTGGCACAAATGCGGCCTCACGCGTGGGGGTCATGGTGCAGGATGAGGTGCCGAATACGTAGGCGAGTTTGTCTTCCGGGCTACCGTCTGCGCCCAGCGTACCGACGCCGCCTGCATGGGCATCGATTAACCCGGCGGCCACTGGTGTGCCTGTGGGTAAACCGAAGTCGGCGGCGGCCTGAGCGGTTAAACCGCTTCCACATGGCGTGCCAGGCTCGACGATGCGTTGTCCAATGCGCGCAAACTTTTCCTGGGCGAATTCCGGTAAACCAATGGCTTGAAAGTAGTCGCTATCCCAGCGCTGTTCATGAGCCAGATAGTTCCATTTACAGGTGACGGTGCAGGATGAGCGAGCGCTATCGCCCGACGCGCGCCAGCTCAGGTAATCGGTAAGGTCAAAGAAGTGAGCGGCAGCCTGGAACGTCTGCGGGTTGTATGTTTTCAGCCACAATAGTTTTGGCATCTCTATCTCCGGTGAGATGCGTCCGCCCACATAGTCGAGCACCGGATGTTTCGTCGCGTTGATGGCATCGGCCTGCTGCGTCGCGCGATGATCCATCCACACAATGATATTACGTTCTGCCTCTCCGTTTGGGCTGACGGGCAATGGCTGGCCCTGTTCATCGATCACCACCAGCGAGCAGGTGGCATCGAAGCCAATGCCCGCCACCGCAGCGGGATCGATAGCGGCAGTGGCCACCGCCTCTCGCACGCAGCGGCTGACCGCCTGCCAAATCTCATTGGCGGATTGCTCAACCACATGACCGTGGGCGCGGAAGGTGGTGATGGACTGCTTTGCATGACCGAGCAGATTTCCCGCGCGGTCAAACACGCCCGCACGAGCGCTGGCCGAACCCACATCGACACCAATCAAATATTTTTCGTTACTCATGCTGCTGCACCTCGGCTGGTTACAGGTCAACGCTGTTGGGGAGGATAACGATATCGCGCACCGTGACACCCGGCGAACGCGTCACCATAAACAGTACCGACTCCGCCACTTCAATGGGCTGCATCAGGCTGCCATTGGCCAGCGCGTCGTCCAGCTTCTCCTGCGGCCAGTCATCGAGCAGGGCAGTGACCACCGGACCCGGCAGCACTGCACCGACGCGCACACCTTGCTGCGCCACCTGACGACGGGTTGAATGCACAAACGCCTGCACCGCAAATTTAGATGCGGTGTAGATCGGTTCCCAGACCACTGGCACCACGCCCGCAATCGAACTGGTGAAAATGATGTCACCCGATTTCTGCGCGATCAGATGCGGCAGCACCGAACGCACACAGCGAAAGGCCGCGCTGGTGTTGAGTTTCAGTACGCGATCCCAGATATCGGGATCGCCTTCCGCCACCGGCCCGCCAATGTAGGCACCGGCATTGGCGTGGAAAATATCGAGGCGGCCCGCCAGCTTGAGAATGTCATCAAGAATCCCGTCAACCTGTTTGCCGTCCATCAGGTCAATCTGCAGTGGCAGCGCTTGTGGGCCCAGTTCCGCCACCAGCTGCTGCAACTTGTCGCCGTCGCGATCGATCAGGACGACTTTCGCCCCGGCCTGCAGCAGCACTTTGCTGCATTCCAGACCGATACCGGAGGCAGCGCCCGTAATGGCGGCGACTTTTCCGTTGAGAGGGTTATGCATGGAGAAGAGGTTCGAGTTCATCTTATAATCCTTTATCAATGGCGTTTTGGGTGGTGCTCAATCGATGAAGCACAAGTATCACCCCGACTTTTAACCAGCAACAAAAAGCGCAATAAAGGGATGGGTTCTGTGACGGGGATCGGCAAAAACAAGAAAACCACCATTTATGACCTCGCGGAACTCACGGGGGTTTCGGCAAGCGCGGTGAGCGCGATTTTAAGCGGCACCTGGAAGAAGCGGCGCATCAGTGCCAGCACTGCCGAGAAAGTGAGCCGGATTGCGCAAGAGCAGGGCTATGCGCTGAATCGACAGGCCAGCATGCTGCGTACCACGCGCTCGAAAACCATCGGTATGATCGTGCCCAAATACGACAACCGCTATTTTGGCTCAATCGTGGAAAATTTTGAGCAGATGGCGCGCGATCGCGGCCTGTTCCCGGTGATTACCTGCACGCAGCGCGATCCTGATTTGGAACTGGAAGCGGCGCGCACCATGCTCTCCTGGCAGGTGGATTACATGGTAGTGACCGGGGCAACCGATCCCGATCGTATCACTGCACTGTGCCAGGCCGCGGGCGTACCCTCGCTGAATCTTGATCTGCCCGGTTCGCTGGCCCCTTCAGTGATTTCGGATAACTTTCATGGCGCATTGAGCCTGACGCGTAGCCTGCTGGAGAAGTGCCCGCAGCCGCTGATTTTTGTCGGCGGACGCGCCAGCGATCACAACAGTAAAGAGCGCCTGCGCGGCTTTTTGGCGGCACATCAGGAACGAGGCATTTCCGTGTCGGAGGAAAATCTGCTGCTGTGTGGCTATGAGCCGGAAAAAGCGCAAACGGCGTTGAAAAATCACTTTCAGCAGCATGTAACGGGGCAATTTGGCCTGTTTGTGAACTCGACCATTTCGCTGGAAGGGGTGGTGCAGTTTCTGCGTGCTGAGGATCTGTTATCTGATGATAAACATCCGGCGATTGGCTGTTTCGACTGGGATCCGTTCGTCGCGCTGCTGTGTAAAGACATCAGCATGGTGAAACAGGATGTGGCAGGCATGATGGAAACGGTGTTCCACCTGATGGAGAGCGGCGAGCAGGAAGTGACAGTTGTGGAAGTGCCGGTGCTGCAGATGCAGTAAAAAGGGCGGCAAATGCCGCCCCATTCATCAACGCATGGTGACAAACTCTTCTGCCGCCGTCGGGTGAATCGCCACGGTGTTGTCGAAGTCTTTCTTGGTAGCGCCCATCTTCAGTGCCACCGCGAAGCCTTGCAGCATCTCATCCATACCGTTACCGATACCGTGAATGCCGACAATCTTCTCTTCCGGGCCGACACACACCAGCTTCATTCGGCACGGTTGGCGATGCTGGGTGACAGCGGTGTACATCGCGGTGAAGGAAGATTTATACACTTTCACCTGATCGTCGCCGTACTGCTCGCGCGCCTGCGGTTCGGTCAATCCAACGGTACCAATCGGTGGATGGGTGAATACCACGGTTGGCACATTGCTGTAATCCAGGTGCTCGTCGGGCTTGTTGTTGAACAGGCGTTCTGACAGACGACGCCCTGCGGCGACGGCCACTGGCGTCAACTCCACAGCACCGGTGTTGTCACCGACTGCATAAATGCCCTTCACGTTGGTGTTCTGGAACTTATCAACGTTGATATAGCCTTTGTCGTTCAGCGCCACGCCGGTCACGGAGAGGTTGAGATTGTCGGTAGCCGGTTCGCGGCCAATCGCCCACACCAGGCAATCGACGGTTTGCTCATGACCGCTTTCCAGTTGCAGCGTCAGACTGCCGTCAGCGTTCTTGATCACCGCTTTTGGAATCGACTCGGTATGCAGCGTTGGGCCTTCGGCCTGCATCACTTCTACCAGCGTATCGACAATCAGCGGATCGAAGCTGCGCAGCGGGGCGTGTTTGCGCACAAAAAGATGGGTTTCGGCACCCAGTGCGTTGACCACACCGGCCAACTCCACCGCGATATACCCTGCGCCCACCACCGCGACACGCTTCGGCAACGCATCCAGCTCGAAGAAACCGTCAGAGTCGATACCGTATTCCGCGCCAGGTACTTTGGGATGACTTGGACGACCGCCGGTGGCGATCAGGATGTGATCGGCCGTGATGGTTTCGCCGTTAACTTCCACGGTATTAGCGTCAATAAAGCGGGCGAAGCCTTTGATCACTTCAACGTTATTTTTACCCAGCACGTTATCGTATGAGGTATGAATACGGTCGATGTAAGCGCTGCGGTTTTTCACCAGCACTGACCAGTCAAAATTGTTCACGGTGGTATCGAAACCGTAGTCCGGGCCGTACAGGTGGATAGCTTCGGCAATCTGCGCGGCATGCCACATCACCTTTTTCGGCACGCAGCCAACGTTGACACAGGTGCCGCCCAATTCTTTCGCTTCGATCAGCGCGCATTTCTGGCCATGCATCGCTGCACGGTTAATCGAGGCGATACCGCCGCTGCCGCCGCCGATGGCGAGGTAGTCAAAATGTCGGGTCATCCGGAATGTCCATCTGTTGGAAGAAAATTGGCATAGAGTGTAACGCTGCTTGTGCAAGCCGCGCAAAGGTTCGGCCTATGATTATGATAGGGTTAAATCTAGGTTCCGCTTACATGGAAGACATTATGCATCTGACTTTTCTCGGCACCGGCGCGGGTGCGCCGAGCCTGCAACGTAACGTCACGGCGATTGCACTGACGCTATCGAAACGGGGCGACACCTGGCTGTTCGACTGCGGTGAAGCCACTCAGCACCAGTTTATGCGCTCTGCACTCAAGCCGAGCAAGCTGGAAAAAATCTTTATCACCCATCTGCACGGTGACCACATTTTTGGCTTGCCGGGCTTGCTCACCAGCCGTTCGATGGCCGGGCTGCTGGAGCCGATGACCATTTACGGTCCAAAAGGCATCAAACTGTTTGTCGAGACGGCGCTCAGTCTCAGTGGCTCTTACACCGGCTTCCCGCTGGAGATCGTAGAGATTGAAGCGGGCGAAGTGCTGGATGATGGCGAGTTCCGCGTCATTGCTTATCCAATGAATCATGTGGTCGAGTGCTATGGCTATCGCATTGAGCAGCATGACAAGCCGGGCTTTCTTGATGCGCCACGACTGAAAGCAGAGGGCGTGCCGCGTGGGCCCTGGTATCAGGATTTGAAAGAGGGCAAATGCATCCGGCTAGAAGATGGGCGTGAGATTAACGGCGCGGCGTATCTCGGCCCGGCGACCAGGGGCAAAGTGGTGGCGATATTCGGTGATACCGGTCCGACCGAAGTGGCGCTTGAGCTGGCGGCTGGTGCGGATGTGATGGTGCACGAAACCACGCTGGAAGCCGCAATGGCCGAAAAAGCCAATGGTCGCGGCCACTCCACCACGATTCAGGCTGCCGAAGTAGCAAAACTGGCGGGGGCGAAACGCATGATTGCCACGCACTTCAGTTCGCGTTATTTATCGAGCGATCGGGAGAGACTGCTGGCGGAGTGCCAGTCGGTGTTTGCGGCGACCGAGCTGGCACGGGATTTCGCGGTGTTCGAGATTTAGTGCTGCAATGCCGGATAGGTGAAGAACAGCAGGTGCGTCATGTTGAACAGGAAGTGGACGCCGGTGGCGATCCACACGCGCCCGCTCCAGTGCCACGCCAGGCCGTAAATCAATCCGGCCAGAGTCGCGAAGACCACTAACATCATGCCGCCAGGGAAATGCGCCAGTCCAAACAGCACTGACGCAATCAACAGCGCCGCCACGCCACCGATTTTCTGGCGCAGGCGCTGTTGCACATAGCCGCGGAAGAACGCCTCTTCTGCCAGCGAGACAAAGAACAGGTTTGCCAGCATAAAGCTGCCGAGCCAGTCCGGCCAGTGTGGCTCAATCGCCAGTCCACCCAGCAGCACGGCGACGTACAGCAGCAGCGGGATCGCCGCCAGTAACAGCAGCCACAGAATTTTGTGTGGCGCAGGAAACTTCTGCGTACGGAACAGCGTAGGCAATGCAGCCAGCAGCACAAAGGGAATCAGCGCTTTATCAAAGTTGTAGTAGAAGCTGAACGGCACACTGTTGGGGCCAACCTGCATCTCCTCGATCTGGCGCGGGTTGTTAAAGCCCGGCAACAGGTGCAGGAACAGGCCACCGGCGATCAGCACCAGCAGCGCTTCGCTGATGAGCAACACGGCACGGTTGGTGGGATTCTCCACCCGCACCCACGCCAGCAAAGCGATAGCACCTAAAATGGCGAGAGCAGGCCAGTCCAGCACATCCTGGAACAGGCCCATTATCGTCGCCAATAACAGCAGTAGTACGGCAAGGCGTTTGGCAGGCGACAGCACAGTGAGTGCGCCAGCCAGAATGATCCACATAAAGAGTGTCCTTAGAAGGGCAACGGCAAAGGGCGGCCGGGGAGCCGCACCCGATCAGCACGTTATTCTGGAACGATCTGCGTCACGCTGTAGTGACCAGTACCCGCCGGCACCAGCTTCTTATGCAGCCACGGCAACAGTTCTTCCATCTGCGCTTTCAGTTTCCACGGCGGGTTAATCACGATCATGCCGGATGCGGTCATACCGCGTTGATCGCTATCAGGACGCACCGCCAGTTCGATCTGCAGAATGTTGCGGATGTTGCTGGCTTCCAGGTCTTTAATCATGTGCTTAATTTGCTGGCGCAGCACCACTGGATACCACAGCGCATACACACCGGTAGCAAAGCGTTTGTAACCTTCCTGAATGCCTTTCACCACGTCCTGATAATCGCTTTTCATTTCGTACGGCGGATCAATCAGAATCAGACCACGGCGGCTCTGCGGAGGCAGTTTAGCTTTCAACTGCTGATAGCCGTCGCCACGCGCTACGCGTGCGCGCGCATCTTTACTGAATTCAGAACGCAACAGCGGATAGTCGCTGGAGTGCAGTTCGGTCAGCTCCAGCTTGTCCTCTTCACGCAGCAGATAGCGGGCGATCAGCGGTGAGCCTGGATAGTAGCGCAAGGTGCCATGCGGGTTGAGGTTGCGAACGGCCGTCAGATAAGGCTTCAGCAGTTCTGGCGCGTCCGGCTGCTGCCAGATGCGCGCAATGCCTTCCAGATATTCACCGGTACGCTCGGCGTGCTCTCCGCTCAGCTGGTAACGTCCGGCACCGGCGTGGGTATCCAGATAGAGGAAAGGTTTTTCCTTCTCCATCAGGGCGGTGAGGATCAGGCTTTCAACGGTATGTTTGAGCACGTCGGCATGGTTGCCGGCATGAAAACTGTGGCGATAACTCAGCATAAAAAAGAGGGGTCCGCGGTTGGATCAAAGGAGATAAAAACATCGTGTGTGGCGCGATTATAGCCGCGCTGCGTAAAAATTGCTGACGTTTCGGCGCTCGCGCTTTTTTCTTTACCGGTCCATTCTCAGTAGCATTGATTTTCACGTTCACTGACCGCATGTTAGAAAGATTGCGTCGCGCCTTTGCGCGCCACCCCCACTCCATGAAGAAAGGACTGCGCTTATGACCAATCCGTTACTCACCCCTTACACGCTTCCGCCGTTTTCCGCGATCAAACCTGAGCACGTGGTTCCTGCTGTGACTGAAGCGCTGAACAACTGCCGCGCTGAAGTTGAACGCGTTGTAGCACAGGGTGCACCTTACACTTGGGACAATTTAGTGCAGCCACTGGCGGAAGTGGATGACCACTTAAGCCGCATTTTCTCACCGGTGAGCCATCTCAACTCGGTGAAGAACAGCCCGGAACTGCGTGAAGCTTACGAGCAAACGCTGCCGCTGCTGTCCGAATACAGCACCTGGGTAGGCCAGCATGAAGGCCTGTATCAGGCTTATCGCGATCTGAAACAGGGCGACAACTATGCCGCGCTGGATATCGCCCAGAAGAAAGCGGTGGATAACGCACTGCGTGATTTTGAGTTGTCCGGTATCGGTCTCGATAAAGAAAAACAGAAACGCTATGGCGAAATCGCGGCGCGTCTGTCTGAACTCGGTTCGACTTACAGCAACAACGTGCTCGACGCCACTATGGGCTGGAGCAAGCTGATCACCGACGAAGCGGATCTGGCGGGCATGCCGGAAAGTGCGCTGGCGGCGGCGAAAGCGCAGGCCGAAGCCAAAGAGCAGGAAGGCTGGTTGCTGACGCTGGATATCCCAAGCTACCTGCCGGTGATGACCTACTGCGACAACGCGGCGCTGCGTGAAGAGATGTACCGCGCTTATTCAACGCGTGCTTCTGAGCAGGGTCCAAATGCCGGTAAATGGGATAACGGCCCGATCATGGGCGAAGAGCTGGCATTGCGTCACGAGCTGGCACAGCTGCTCGGTTTTGACTCCTTCGCGCATAAATCACTGGCCACCAAAATGGCGGAAAATCCGGCGCAGGTGATCGACTTCCTGACCGACCTCGCTAAACGTGCGCGTCCGCAAGGTGAGAAAGAGTTAGCCCAGCTGCGCGCCTTCGCCAAAAAAGAGTATGGCGTTGACGAGATGAATCCCTGGGATCTCACTTACTACGGTGAAAAACAAAAACAGCATCTGTACACCATCAGCGATGAGCAACTGCGTCCGTACTTCCCGGAAGAGCGTGCGGTGAGCGGTCTGTTCGAAGTGGTGAAACGCATTTATGGCATTACAGCCAAAGAGCGTAAAGACGTCGATGTTTACCACCCAGACGTGCGGTTCTTCGACTTGTTCGATGAAAGCGGCGAGCTGCGCGGCAGTTTCTATCTTGACCTGTATGCGCGTGAGCACAAGCGTGGCGGGGCGTGGATGGACGATTGCGTCGGTCAGATGCGTAAAGCCGACGGCAGCTTGCAGAAGCCAGTGGCGTACCTCACCTGTAACTTCAACCGTCCGGTACAGGGCAAACCTGCGCTGTTTACCCACGATGAAGTCACCACCTTGTTCCATGAGTTTGGGCACGGCTTGCACCACATGCTGACGCGCATCGAAGCACCGGGCGTATCTGGCATCAGCGGTGTACCGTGGGATGCGGTCGAGCTGCCAAGCCAGTTTATGGAAAACTGGTGCTGGGAGCCGGACGCGCTGGCGTTTATCTCCGGCCACTACGAGACCGGCGAACCGTTGCCGAAAGATCTGCTGGATAAGATGCTGGCGGCGAAGAACTATCAGGCGGCGCTGTTTATCCTGCGTCAGCTGGAGTTCGGCCTGTTCGATTTCCGTATGCACACCGAATTCAATCCGGAAAAAGGCGCGCAGATCCTCGAAACCCTGCGTGAAGTGAAGAAGCAGGTTGCCGTGGTGCCAAGCCCGGAGTGGGGCCGTTTCCCGCATGCGTTTAGCCACGTCTTCGCTGGCGGTTATGCCGCAGGTTACTACAGCTACCTGTGGGCAGATGTGCTGGCAGCGGATGCTTACTCACGCTTTGAAGAAGAGGGTATCTTCAACCGTGAAACCGGCCAGTCGTTCCTCGACAACATCCTGACGCGTGGCGGTTCCGAAGAGCCAATGGAGCTGTTCAAACGCTTCCGTGGCCGTGAACCACAGCTGGACGCGATGCTGGAACACTACGGAATTCAGGGATAAGCCTGCTTGTGAAAATCGGTTTAATCGATGAATCAGGCGCCGGAGACGGCGCCTTATTGCATCTGGCGCAGCGCTGGGGCTTACAGCATGACGATCAGGCCGTAATGGCACTGGTGCTGACGCCGGAGCGCCTCGAGCTGCGCAAACAGGATGAGCCTAAACTGGGCGGCATCTTTGTGGATTTTGTCACCGGTGCCATGGCGCATCGCCGCAAGTTTGGTGGCGGTCGCGGCGAGGCGGTGGCGAAAGCGGTGGGCATTAAAGGTGGCTATTTGCCGGACGTGATCGACGCGACGGCAGGATTGGGGCGCGATGCCTTTGTGCTGGCAGCGCTGGGTTGCCGGGTGCGCATGCTGGAACGCCATCCGGTGGTTGCGGCTCTGCTGGATGATGGTTTGCGTCGTGGCTATGAAGATGCGGAGATCGGCGGCTGGCTGCGTGAACGGCTGACGCTGCTGCATGTGGTGAGTCAGCAGGCGTTGAGTGATATCACGCCCGCGCCAGATGTGGTGTATCTCGATCCGATGTATCCCCATCGTCAAAAGAGCGCGATGGTGAAGAAGGAGATGCGGGTGTTTCAGTCGCTGGTCGGTGCCGATGATGACGCCGATGCGCTGCTGGAACCCGCTCGCCGTCTGGCGAAGAAACGTATTGTGGTGAAACGCCCGGATTACGCGCCGCCGTTAGCGGGCGTGGCAACCCAATCGGCGGTGGTCACCAAAAGCCATCGCTTTGATATTTATCCGCCGTTGGTATGAGTCTGCCTGCTGGCGTCGCGACGTGATTTATCGCTCGGGGTTTAATGACGCGCGATGCATTACGCCACTACCAAAAAACAGGGCCATTACTGGCCCTGTTTTTATTCGTCTTCTTCGTCACGCAGCGGCACAATCAGCATATCAATATGTACCGTGTTGATCAGCTGTCGCGCGGATGACATCAGCTTGCTCCAGAAATCCTGATGGTGGCCACAGACCACTAAATCCACTTCATATTTCTTAATCGCATCCACCAGCACCTGGCCGAGATCGCCGCTGCCGCTCAGGGTTTCACTGATCGGATAACCGGCGTTGGTAGAAAGCTCTTTCAGCGCGGTGTGCGTCTCTTCAGAAATGCGTTTCTGCATGTCGCCCAGATTGACGTCAATTAGCCCGGTGTAAAGGTCTGAGTAATTCACATCAACGTGGATCAGCGAGATTTTTGCATCATAAGGACGGGCCAGTGAAACGGCTTTATCAACCAGCAGCTGGCTTTCCGGGGAAAGGTCTACGGCAATCAGGATATGTTTATAGGCCATGATAAAACTCCTTCTCAAGATTCTGGGGGCAACCCGTTGTTTGCCTTCACGGCAGGCGTTGTCCTTTGCGCACAATGGCGATGAAGCGCCGCCAGCCATCATTTATGCCATCAGGCGTATGTTGTTATGTTTTGAGTATAGCCAGAGTTGTTAACAAATGCTGCAATCCACGGCTCGCTTGTGAGGAAGATCAAGCGCTATCGCAATTTTCATTCGCGGCGAACGAAAATCATCGCTGGAAAAAAATTGAACAGATCTCCTACACTGAAAATGAGTGCCACTGCCGTCTGGGTAACGCGCTCGGGTTCGCATAACAACAATGCAATTCGATTCATCTGTGGCTGGTTAATTTCCCGTGGGGCGTCTGCAGCATTTCCCCGCTGCCTTCGACGTCATTGCGGCTCCAGCTGGGAGGGGAACATGATCAGCACTATCGCGCTTTTTTGGGCTCTGTGTGTGGTTTGTCTGGTGAATATGGCGCGCTACTTCTCTTCTTTGCGCTCGCTATTGGCTGTGCTGCGCGGTTGCGATCCACTGCTGTATCAATATGTGGATGGGGCGGGTTTCTTCACGTCTCATGGTCAGCCGAGCAAGCAGGTGCGACTGGTGCGTTATATCTGGGATAAACGCTATCGCGATCATCACGACGACGAATTTATTCGCCGCTGCGAGCGCGTGCGCAGGCAGTTTGTCCTGACCAGCGGGCTCTGTTTTTTGGTGGTGGTGAGTCTGGTTGGCCTGGCGATCTGGCATTAAACAGCGGCAATAAAAAAGGGCGACCTGTGTTGAACAGTCGCCCTCTTGTTTGCCGTTGAAGGCTTAGATAATTTTCAGCGCGATCCAGTAGAGCGAACCTGACAGCACAATACACACCGGCAGGGTGAACACCCACGCCATGGCGATGTTTTTGATAGTACGGCTCTGTAATCCACCGCCATCAACCAGCATGGTTCCGGCAACCGATGACGACAGGATATGCGTGGTCGAAACCGGCATTCCGGTATAGCTCGCGACACCAATCGACACGGCCGCAGTGACCTGCGCTGACATGCCCTGCGCATAGGTCATGCCTTTCTTACCGATTTTCTCACCGATGGTGGTCGCCACGCGACGCCAGCCAATCATGGTGCCAATGCCCAGCGCTAACGCCACGGCCATAATGATCCAGATCGGTGCGTACTCTACGGTGCCCAGCAGATCGCCCTTCAGCTTGTTGAGGAAGCGCTTATCGTCCGGGGTGGTCTCTGGCAGCTTCGCCGCTTTATCGGCCGTGTCCGAGACGCACATCAGCAGGCGACGCATCTGACTGCGCTGATCAACCGTCAGTTGGTCATAGCTGTTCAGATTGGTCAGCAAGAGTTGGGCACGATTAATAGCCTGCAGCGCACGGCTGCTATCGCAATGGAACTCATGCGGACCGCCCACAGATTCTTCCGGCGTTGGCACCGCTGGCGGCGCCATCTGGACGATATGCGTGAGTGAATCACTATGCTGCTGGTAATACTGCTCCAGATGATTGACCGCATCGCGCGTCCGGGTGATGTCATAACCCGAAGCGTTCATGTTGACCACGAAACCAGCGGGTGCCACACCAATCAGCACGAGCATAATCAGGCCAATGCCTTTCTGACCATCGTTAGCGCCGTGGGAGTAGCTCACGCCAATCGCTGAGACGATCAAGGCAATACGCGTCCAAAACGGTGGCTTCTTCTTGCCATCGATCTTTTCACGGTCAGCCGGTGTCATATGGATGCGCGAACGTTTAGGGGTTCCGCTCCAGTAACGACGCAGGATGAAAATCAATGAACCCGCAATCACCAGACCGACAATCGGTGACAGAATCAGAGACAGGAAAATATTGATCACTTTCGGCAGGTTGAGTGCGTCAACGACCGAGGTGCCGGTCATCAGTGCATTGGTGAGACCAATACCGATAATCGCGCCGATCAAGGTGTGAGAACTGGATGCCGGCAAGCCCAGATACCAGGTGCCAAGGTTCCAGATGATGGCTGCCAGCAGCATGGAGAACACCATGGCGAGGCCATGCGCAGAACCTACATTCAGCAGTAAATCCGTTGGCAGCATATGCACGATGGCATAGGCCACGCTTAAACCACCCAGCAAAACGCCTAAGAAGTTGAAAACACCCGCCATCACAACCGCCAATTGCGCCCGCATCGCGCGGGTATAAATGACTGTAGCGACTGCGTTAGCAGTGTCGTGGAAACCGTTGATTGCCTCATAGAACAAGACAAACAGCAGAGCTAATACCAAAAACAGGCCGGTACTGAGGTCAAGACCAGCGAACAGATGTAGCATAAACGTTACGCCATTTTTTGGAGGACATGAACGCGGCGCATTATCGGCGACAACCCGCATGATGTGAAAGGAAAATATAGCCCTTTTTTGTCTTAAAATTGCCACAAACCCGGTCAGACAAGGTAAAAAGACTGAAAAATAAGCGAGTTACAATATGACACATTTACGGCATTTTTTTGACGCTGGCGCGAAATGCCGCAGATCTCTACAATCATCGCCTTTCAATTATGTGGATTAATCACTGTGGACAAGTTTGACGTTATCGTAATAGGTGCAGGCGCTGCCGGCATGTTCTGTGCGGCGCAGGCAGGGCAGTTGGGTCGTCGTGTGCTGTTGCTGGATAACGGCAAAAAGGCGGGACGTAAAATCCTGATGTCCGGCGGTGGCCGCTGTAACTTTACCAATATGTACACCGAACCGGCGGCGTATCTCTCGCATAACCCGCATTTCAGCAAGTCGGCACTAGCGCGTTACACCCAGTGGGACTTCATCGATCTGGTGAATCGCCACAAGATTGCATATCACGAGAAAACCCTTGGCCAACTGTTCTGCGATGATTCGGCGCAGCAGATCGTGGATCTGCTGTTAAAAGAGTGCGAAGACGGACAAGTCACCGTGCGTTTGCGCAGTGAAGTGCTGAGCGTGACGCGTGATGAAAATGGCTACAGGCTACAGTTGAATGGCTCCGAGGTGCAGGCAGAAAAGCTGGTGATCGCGAGTGGGGGATTATCGATGCCGGGTCTCGGGGCAACGCCGTTTGGCTACAGAGTGGCCGAGCAGTTTGGTTTGAAAGTCTTTCCGACGCGCGCTGCACTGGTGCCTTTCACCCTGCATAAGCCGTTGCTGGAGCAGCTAAACACGCTGTCGGGTGTGGCGCTGCCCACCACCATTACGGCGCAGGACGGCACGCTGTTTAAAGAAGCGATGCTCTTTACCCATCGCGGCTTGTCGGGTCCGGCGGTGCTGCAAATTTCCAGCTACTGGCAGCCAGGTGAATTTGTCACCATTAATCTGTCGCCGGAGACCTCGCTCGATGATTTCATCAACGTGCAGCGCGAGGCACATCCAAACCTCAGCCTGAAAAACAGCCTGGCGAAAATTTTGCCAAAGCGACTGGTGGAAGTGTTGCAGGAGCTGAAACAGATCCCGGATGTGACGCTGAAGCAGCTCAACAGCAAACAGCAGGCCGAGTTGGTCACCACGTTGCATCAGTGGCGCGTGCAGCCAAATGGCACCGAAGGCTACCGTACCGCCGAAGTGACGATGGGCGGCGTCGATACCACACAGCTCTCTTCCAAAACCATGGAAGCGCGTGACGTGCCCGGCCTTTACTTCATCGGCGAAGTGGTGGATGTCACCGGTTGGCTCGGTGGATATAACTTCCAGTGGGCGTGGAGTTCAGCGTGGGCGTGCGCGCAGGCGCTGTAAATTATCACGTCGCCATTAATGGCGATGCTACTGCGCGAATACGAAATTCAGCTTGATGGTGAGGTTACAGCGCTAATGCCTGGCGCTGCGTCATGGCGTCGCTACAGCACTAACGCAAGGTTTTGCGTGATAGCGACGTTGCAACCCACATGCACGGATTGGGGGTTCGGCCACGAAACACCCTCAATGCGCGTTTTTTGCAGTGTGCGCAGTGATGCGCACCTGGCATTATTGAGTGGCTTTGCCCGCTAGCGTCGCTGCAGGTGTCAGGTTTTTCGGCTGCTCGTGCAGCAATACTTGCCCCAGCAGGCTATCGCTGTTGACCACACCGTATTTCAGATGCGTCGCGATATATTTGCGGTCAAAGCTGGTGAGTTTGTACACCGGTGGCAACACCTCTGGTAAAGCATCCACCATCAGCATGCGGCTCAGTTTCACCGGACGCCAGCCGCTCAGCGTTTGATACAATAACGCACCGGCTTCCGCTTTGCGTAAGTAGAAGTTGTAGTGATTCTCTTCCCGCAGCGCCTGCTGCTGAGCGATATACACCACCAGATAATCCGGCGTCTTGATACCCTGCAGAATCGTGTCGTAGTTCGGCAGCGCCAATAATTGCTGGAAGAAGGCCTCGGAGCCTAACTCCACAATCGGGCGGAAGCAGTGCAGCCAGCGGCCGATAAAGGCATTGTTTTTCGGCGCGGCAAGAAACCAGGATTCCATAACCGGATAAGCGCGATCGCGGGTGGATTCCTCGCGATAAAAAGCGACCAGGTCATAACGCTCATCCGCATTCACCGCTAACAGCTCATCAAGGCTGCGATTGAGGATAATGGTGGCATCCATCCAGATTCCGCCATAACGATGCAGCAGCTCCAGGCGAATCACATCGCTTTTGTGCGAAGCCCGCATCCCCGCGTGGACAAACTTCAGGTCGGGTAAATAGTCGTGCAGATTGAGATTGTTGATCACCGTCAGCGTATAGCCAGGGTTTTCACGGGCAATTTTGTCGACAAAAATCTGGACTTCAGCCGGGAGCTTTTCACTTTCCCAGTACATCCAAACCTGACGCGGAATGGGCGCAGGGGGATTAGCGCGAGCCTGCAAGTTAATATCCTGCTCGGCTGAGGGGTGGTAGGCGGGAAGGCGTTTGCGTGTGGTCAGTTTTTTTTCCGCCAGCAATGCCAGCGAAATCAAATGCATTTTAAGTTTATGGTTGGACATCATCATTCCTGTAACCCTGTCGGCCGCTATCCCAGCTTTTGCCGCTTTAAGGCGAAAAACTGGCCCTGTGACAGCGGGCACGATGAAGCGCGAATGGCGCGAAAAGTGGCTCAAAATTAACAAACAGCGCCGAACTGCTCAATAAATAAACTCTGAAAACGCTACTTTAAGAGAATACGCAGGCGGCGTTCATTTGCCGTGCCGTTGCCGTGGGTGTTTAAGGGCTGTTAACCGATGAATCTGTTAAGATCGCCGCGTTTTTTCAAACAGGCCCATGATTCCATGTTCAAACTTAAATTCCTTCTGCCCGTGCTTATCGTCATCAGCGCGGCTGTCTGGTGGCTGATGCCGCACTATAGCGATGAAGACAAAGGCTATTACATCGCCATGTTCTGCACCTTGACCCATGACGGGCGCGACAACTCACCCCAGGCAATGCAGCAGATCATTGAAGGCAGCAACTCGGACTATGCGCTGCAGAAAATTCATTTCCAGTCAGGTCTGGCAGAACATCTGCAAAGCGTGTGGCAGGATTTGTCAGTGGGGCAGCAACAGCAGGCGCGGCAGGACAGTCTGTCCTGCCGCAAGGTGATGTCTGAAAAGTTATTACCGGGTAAAGCAGTGCAGTGATTAATGAACGGGCAGCGCTAATACCGCGTCGGTGGTTTTGATCTCGGCAAACACATCAGCAACGCCTGCCAATGCGCTCTGCTGCAGCACCTTGTGATCGACCACCTTGTTATCCCAGGTCGCCAGATCGCGCGTGGCGGTGGCATCTTCCGGGATGATGACCGAGTAGCCAAGCGGTACGGCATCACGTGCGGTGGACGACACGCACATATGGGTCATCAGACCGGTGACAATTAACTGCTTGATGCCCAGACTGTCGAGTTGTTGTTTCAGATCGGTTCCCACGAAAGAACTCGGTGTGGCTTTGGTAATGACACGATCATTTTTGGCCGGCTGCAAATCCTTGTGGAATTCAGCGAAGCGGCTACCTTTGGCGAACAGCGGGCCATCTGCCGCGCCTTCATGGCGGACGAAGAACACTGGCATGCCATGCTTGTGTGCAAACTCAACCAGGCGCTTACTGTTTTGCAGCGCTTTCATACCGTCTGGAATGGGCATTTTGCCGCCAGCGAAGTATTCGTTCTGAATATCAATCACGATGACCGCGGTTTGATTGGCTGTCAGCTGGCTGGTGGCGGTGGCACCGCTCATTGTACGAATGGTCGGTGCATTTTCAGCTTTGTGTTCTTCGGCAATAGCACTGCCAGAAATTGCCATCGCTAATGCTAAGGTTCCTGAAGCAAAAAAGTTTTTCATCGCTAATAATCTCTTTGAGTGAGAAGTCAGGGTGACTTCCGATGCACAGCAGTATGGCGATTGTGCCGAAAGTGAAGGAGTACTGCGCATGACAAATAACGTTCACTTTGCGCCAAAAATGGCGCACCTGGATGCGCCCATCAAGGTCGGTATTGTGGTGTTTGACGACATCATCCCGTTTCATCTTTCCGTTCCCTGTGCGGTGTTTGAGAAGGCAGAACGCGAAGATGGCCGAGCTTGCTACCGGTTAATGATCTGTGCCACCCACGCCGGTCCGCTCCGCACCAACAGCGGTTTTTCGATTGTCGCGGAGCATGAACTGGCTATGCTGGCCGAAGCGGATATGGTGGTGGTGCCCAGCTGGAGCGATCCTGCCGTTGCGCCACCGCCCGCGTTGTTGCAAGCGTTACAGCAGGCTGCCCAGCGTGGTGCTCAGATTGTTGGCTTGTGTCTTGGCGCCTTTGTGCTGGGAGCCGCTGGCTTGCTGCAACAGCAGCGCGCCACGACACACTGGCGTTGGATGAGTGATTTTGAACGGCTTTACCCTGATGTGACGATTGACCGTGACGTGTTGTATATCGACGAAGGGCAGATTGTGACCTCGGCGGGCACTGCAGCGAGTATCGATTGCTGCCTGCATCTGGTACGTGAACAGTGTGGAGTCGATGTGGCCAACAGTGTGGCGCGCATGCTGGTGGTCCCGCCGCATCGGCAGGGCGGCCAGGCGCAATATATTGAACAGCCGGTCTATCACTCGGCGGGTAACGATCGATTTATGTCGGCGCTCAGTTGGGCCACCGAAAATTTGCAACAGGCCCTTACGCTGGATCAGTTGGCGGAGAGAGCGTTGATGAGCCGTCGCAGTTTTACGCGCCGTTTTAACCAAACCACCGGCAGCTGTTTCAGTGATTGGTTAGTGAACCAGCGCCTGGCATTGGCGCAGCGATTTTTGGAAAAAACCGACCAACCGATTGAGCTAATCGCTGAAAAAGCCGGATTCTCTTCGCCATTAATGTTAAGACGACATTTTAAAAAGAATTTGAATACGTCTCCGTTACAATATCGGAAAACATTTCGTGGTCGGGTGTGAATTAATGGTTTGTAAATCAACCTATTGATAAGAATGCATTGAAAATAGGGCGACTAAAATTATTTCCGGATCATTTTTGACAGGCTATCTGATGAGAAGAATATTTCAGCGTGGTCAATGAGGGTTATTCTTAACAACGGATGGCGTACCATCCGTTGTTATGCAAATCCTGCAAAGAAAAATAGTTACGCGGTTTATTAACGCATCACACAATCAATGCGTGAGGGAAATTGACCTGAACGCAGCGATGGCGTTCTCACTTCTTTCATTTTCTCACTGCTGTTAAATCCATGCTTACGGCAAATCACGCAGGGATCAGTGCTCTCTTTCAATTGCTGCTCGGCTTCGCTCCCCAGCTGACGCTTACGGCAGTAGAGTGGGGTGCAACCCATCACTTGCTTAAAGGAGCGAGTGAACGATTGCTGGCTTTCAAAATGGTATTTTACGGCCAGGCTGATGATCGGTGCGTTGCTGTATTTCAGCTCGCTGACACAGCATGCCAGTTTCTTTTTACGGATATACCGAGCCAGCGTTTCATTATGATAGCGGGCAAATAATTTCTGCAAATACCATTTGGAATAACCCGATTTCACGGCGATATCATCAATGCTCAAGCGCTGATCCAGATTGTCCATAATCCATTTGGTCACCGAATCAATAACCCCTTCGTTGTATTTTTGCGGCATCTTTTTGATCCTCCATTAGCTGGACACAGTGTAAAATAATTAATCTTTCCATTCATCCGATTAACGTAAAGTTTTATAAGGAATTGGCTGTTTTATTATTTGTCATCAAGACTGGTCTTGCTTTTAGTGAAATAAAGGCCGTTTATGTTGAACCGATGTTGAATATTTAGCGTAATCACGTACGTTATTTTTAACTCAAATTCCCCATCGCTTTGCCGGGCTTAACAGTTTGAGAAAACGTGGCGCTGGCACACCTCATCAATACGTCCTGGCGATTAACGTGCCAGACTGATGGTTTTTTCATAGCTCAGGAGCAGTGCGCATGGCTTTTCGTTTCCCGATAAAACAGTCACTTGCCGTGATATTGACGGCGATGGCAGCGCTACCCACCCCCTCTGCATTGGCGGCCAATGTGTATGGCGAACAGCTTGAAGGTTTTCATTACCCTTACACACTCGAGCATTTTTATTTCTCCTCTCAGCAGCAACCGCTGAGCATGGGGTATATGGATGTCAAACCCGCGCAGCAGGCCAATGGTCAAACGGTGGTGCTACTGCACGGTAAGAATTTTTGTGGTGCGACCTGGGAAGACACCATCAAAGCGCTTAGCCAGCAGGGATATCGGGTCATTGCGCCGGATCAGATTGGCTTTTGCAGCTCGACGAAACCTGCCAATTACCAATACAGCTTCCAGCAGCTGGCGCTGAATACCCATCAACTGTTAGCGCATCTTGGCGTGGCTAAAGCGGTGATGGTCGGGCATTCAACCGGTGGGATGCTGGCGACGCGCTACGCGCTGATGTATCCACAGCAGACACAGAAGCTGGTGCTGGTAAATCCGATTGGGCTTGAGGATTGGAAAGCCAAAGGTGCGCCATGGCGCTCGGTGGATCAGTGGTATCAGCGCGAACTGAAGCTCAGTGCGGCGGGCATTAAAAAGTATGAGCAGACGACTTACTACAGCGGTGAGTGGAAGCCGGAGTACGACAAGTGGGTGGATATGCTGGCAGGCCTCAACAGCGGGCCAGGCCACAAGAAGGTGGCGTGGAACTCTGCGCTCATTTACGACATGATTTTCACCCAGCCAGTCTATTACGAATTCAAAGACCTGAAAGTGCCGACAACGCTGATGATCGGAACCGCCGATACCACCGCGATTGGCAGTGATATCGCTCCGGCTGCGGTCAAAGCGCAGTTAGGTCATTACAATGTGTTGGGCAAACAGGTGACAAAGATGATTCCGGGGGCACATTTAATTGAGTTCCCAGGTATGGGACATGCGCCGCAGATGGAAGAGCCGCAGAAGTTTAATCAGACACTGATTAGCGATCTGGCGCGTCCACTGTAAGGTGCGGTGGCAGAGGGGCGTGCTTATCACGCCCTGGCATTACTGTGCCTGCTTTTTTTTGCCGTTTTTGGCTTCGTACATCCGCGCATCGCTGCCTTCCAGCAGCTGTTCCAGCGACAGCGGATGGTCGGGGTCAAACTCCACGATGCCTGATGAGAAGTGCAGTGCGTAGCGGCGGTCGAGATCCTGAGTTTGCTTTTGCAGGAAGCCATCAAAGCGCGCCAAAACGCCCTCAGCATCGGCCTGCTGTAAGCCGTTGAACAGCACCACAAACTCATCGCCACCCAGGCGGGCAAAGATATCAGCGTGGCGGAAACTCACTTTCATCGCATCCGCAAAATCCATCAATGCACGATCCCCCTCGCGGTGGCCGAGCGTATCATTGATGGCTTTAAAACGGTCGAGGTCGAGGAAGGTCAGACTGGCCGGGAGTTGTTTGGCTTCGCACTCATTCAGCGCAAGCTGTCCCAGCGTCATAAATCCGCGTCGGTTGGTGATTTGCGTCAGTTCATCTGAGGTCGCTGTCTGGAACGCCACTAACTCTGCTTCGGCCATCGCGGCCAAATCGCGCAGCGTATTCATATCATCCGCATTGAATTCGCGCGCATGGTGGTCGACGATACAGAGCGTGCCCACTTTGGCACCCGCGGGCGTACGCAGCGGACAACCGGCATAGAAACGCAGGGGATTCTCTGAGGTATTCACCAACGGATTATCGTGGAAGCGCTCATCTTCGAGGGCGTTTTCCACCACCATCACATCGTCTTGCAGGACGGCATGACCACAGAACGACGTATTTCGGGGTGCAGTCGCCGCGCTTTGGCCTGCGATGGATTTGAACCACTGGTGGTCTTCCTCCAACAGGCTAACCAGCGCAACCGGCACGCCGAATAAACGACGGGCAAGGCGGGTTAAACGGTCAAAACGCTCTTCTGCAGGCGTGTGCAGAATGTTGAGCGCACGTAACTGGGCCAGACGACGTGACTCGTCCGCAGGCAGTGCAGGTGCTTTCATCGCGTTACTCTTTCTTTTGATTTATTCGGGTACAACTTCACTGGTGTTTTGCTGCCATAACGGCATAAAGCGCTTAGCAACGGTTGCGATGCCCATTGCTAAGCGTAACGATTATCAGAGCACTTTTTGCTCGGCGAGATCAAGGGCAAAATAGCTGAAAATCAGGTCAGCACCGGCACGTTTAATCGCACCAAGGCTCTCCAGAACCACATTACGTTCGTCGATAGCACCCGCCTGCGCGGCGAATTTGATCATCGCGTATTCACCACTCACCTGGTACGCAGCCAGCGGCAGAGTAGTGCGTTCGCGGATATCACGCAGGATGTCGAGGTAAGCACCCGCCGGTTTTACCATCAGTGAATCGGCCCCTTCGGCTTCATCGATCAGGGACTCGCGGATCGCTTCACGGCGGTTCATCGGATTCATCTGATAAGTTTTACGATCGCCTTTTAATGCCGTTCCCGCCGCTTCACGGAACGGACCGTAGAATGAAGAGGCGAACTTGGTGGAGTAAGACATGATGGCCGTATCGGTGAAGCCTGCGGCATCCAGTGCCTGACGAATGGCTTTCACCTGGCCATCCATTGCCGCTGAAGGAGCGATAAAATCCGCACCGGCTTGCGCGGCGACCACGGCTTGTTTGCCGAGGTTAATCAATGTCTGGTCGTTATCCACGCCGTGATCGCACAGCACGCCACAGTGGCCGTGGCTGGTGTATTCACAGAAGCAGGTATCGGACATCACGATCATTTCTGGCACGGTGTCTTTGCAGATACGCGACATACGCGCCACCAGGCCATTCTCATTCCATGCATCGCTGCCGGTTGCATCCGTGTGATGCGAGATACCGAAGGTCATCACTGAGCGAATACCGGCTTTGGCGATACGCTCAATTTCATAAGCGAGACGTTTCTCAGGAATACGCATCACACCCGGCATGGCGTTAATCGGCACGTAATCGTCCACGCCTTCTTCAACGAAGATTGGCAGGGCCAGATCGCTCAGACGAAGGTGGGATTCCTGGAACATTTCACGCATTGATGCGCTTTTGCGCAGTCTTCTTGGACGTTGGAGAAGATTGAATTCAGACATGTTCGTACAACTTTTGCTGGTGAAAAAAGTGACAACAGTTTACCCCTTTTCGCCAGCGGGGATGAAGGATTGTGTGCGGAAACGAAAACTCCCGCCGGGCGGCGGGAGTGGGGAAGATTACTCGTTGATGTCCGGGTGCTGCTGCACCAGGTTTTTACGTTTCGCCTCGAGCTTAGCGATCTCATCATCAATATCTTCGATTTTCTGCTCAATGTTGTCGTGATGCTCCTGCAGGATTTCACGCGCTTCTTCAATATCCGACGCCGCCGGTGTGGCACCGCGCAGCGGCTTGTTGGCGGTCTCTTTCATGTAGATACCGGTGATCAAACCAATCACCGCGACCACCATCAGATAATAAGCCGGCATATACAGATTGTTGGTTGTCTCAACCAGCCATGCGGCGAAGGTCGGAGTTAAACCGGCAATCAGTACCGAGATATTGAAGGCACTGGCCAGCGCACTGTAACGAATGTGCGTTGGGAACATCGCCGGCAGCGACGAAGCCATCACGCCGGTAAAGGCATTGAGGATCACCGCCAGCAGCAGCAGACCCGCAAAAATCAGCCCCAGCACGCCGCTGTTAATCAACATAAAGGCCGGAATCGAGAAGGCGAACAGCGCGATACTGCCGATGATGATAAACGGACGACGGCCAAAGCGGTCACTCAGCATGCCCATCACCGGCTGCACAAACAGCATACCCATCATGATGGCGATAATGATCAGTACGCCGTGATCTTCCGAGTAGTGCAGGTTATGCGACAGGTAGCTCGGCATGTAAGTCAGCAGCATGTAGTAGGTCACGTTGGTGGCAATCACCAGACCGATACAGGCCAGCAGACTTTTCCAGTGCTTGGTGGCGATCTCTTTGAACGAAACTTTAGGACCGTCACGCAGACCTTCACGATCGCCTTGCTCCAGCTTCTCAACGTGCTGCTGAAACGCCGGTGTCTCTTCCAGTGCGTGACGCAGATACAGGCCGATGATACCTAACGGCAGCGCGAGGAAGAACGGCAGACGCCAGCCCCACTCAAGGAATTTCGCTTCGCCGATGACGGTGGAAATCAGCACCACGACGCCCGCACCCAGCACGAAGCCGGCAATGGAGCCGAAGTCGAGCCAGCTGCCCATAAAGCCACGTTTACGGTCCGGCGAATATTCCGCGACAAAGATCGAGGCACCGGTATATTCACCGCCCACCGAGAAGCCCTGCGCCATTTTCGCCAGCAGCAGCAGAATCGGAGCCCAGATGCCGATGGTGGCATAAGAGGGGATCAGGCCGATACAGAAGGTACTGATCGACATGATGACAATGGTAATGGAGAGGATTTTCTGACGACCGTATTTGTCGCCGAGCATACCAAAGAACAGACCACCCAGCGGGCGAATCAGGAAGGGAACAGAGAAGGTACCCAGTGCAGCAATCATCTGCACGCTTGGCGACGCATCCGGGAAGAACACTTTACCCAGCGCATACGCGACAAAGCCATAAACACCGAAATCAAACCACTCCATCGCGTTGCCCAGAGACGCGGCGGTAATGGCTTTTCGCAAACGGGCGTCATCGATAATCGTGACGTCATCCAGCCCGATAGGTTTTACACGCTTCCTACGTAGTTTCATGATGTAACCCTGTATTGGAAATCGAAAAATCCTCAACGCTGCAGACTACATTTTGTGGCCAGTCCACGCCGTTGAGAAGATTTAAGCATAGCCGTGAAAGAGGATTTTATCCGGCGTAGCAACGGTAATAATTAGGGGCGAAATGATTACGTCCCGCGACAGAGTATACCGATTTTGTGTGATATTTGTCATGTTTCAGCCAGCAACTGGCTATTTTTTGGCTAAAACTCTGGTGGAAAGACGGAGGAAACGCAGCTTATAAAATCCTGGTTATCGCGTGTCAGGCCGCGTAATGCGTGCGTTTCAGCCAGGAATGCATCCAAAGGGAGGCAAAGCGTGTCATTTATTTTTTTTATGAAAAAACGCGGAGAAAATTTTGATGATTATCAGTGATATCAACTGCGCATCGCTGATTGATTAATCCATTGTTCTGACAAGTGGCGGCTTGATTGCCATACCTGATTGTTGCGCAAATAAATAAGAATTTCTTATCATTAAGCGAGGCGGTAAGTTTGCTTGCCAGCTTGTAATCATTCGGTAATACTCTGCCGCCTGGCTCAGGTGGAGTGTTCATGTCGAGAAAAAACGCCCGATTGTTTGATAATCCCTGGCTGTCGCAAATTGACAGTGTAGAAAGAAATCTTATCAATTATGCGCCTGATGCACGGCGAACGTTTGCCGATCCTGTGGCACCGATTGGCTGGATTGACTGCGGTGAACGCGCCGATGCCCAATTGGCGTTACTGGCCCAACAACCTGATGAGCTGCTGAAACGCCTGAAAACATGGCGGCAAGCGGGATTGCTCACCAGCCAGGCGGCCGAGAGTTTGCGGCAGCTGCAACGCCTGACGCAAACCAGCATCGCGCGTAATCAACCCATTACCCAGCTTGATGAGTATCAGCAGTTGGTGGGACAGCTGACGCCGACCCTGGAACGTATTAACCAGCGCCTGAATGGCCAGCGCCCGCCGGTCTCGCTGGCGGATGACACTCTGGAAGTGGCGCTGCGTATCGCCGAAAAACGGCGTCGCTCAGAGTAGCGAGCGCAGGGGTGCGCCGCTTATCCATCCCTGAATATCTTCCACTGCCTGCGTGAAGTAGGTGCGGTAATTGGTGTCGGCGACATAGCCAAGGTGCGGCGTGGCCAGCACATTGGGCAGATGGCGCAACGGGTGGTCAGCAGGTAGCGGTTCCTGTTCGAACACATCGATTCCGGCCCCAGCCAATTGACCGGATTGCAGCGCGGCAATCATCGCTTGCTGGTCGACAAGTGCGGCGCGTGAGGTGTTGATCAACAGCGCGCCCGGCTTCATTTGCGCCAGTGCAGCCCGGTCAATCACGTGGCGCGAGCGCTCGCTGAGCACCAGGTGCACCGAGACAAAATCGCTCGCTTGCATCAAGGCGTGCAGCGAAGGCATCCGTTCTGCGCCACATTCCCTCGCGCGTGAGTCGGTGAGATTCTGACTCCATGCGCAAATGCGCATCCCAAAGGCCTGCGCCACTTTGGCCATCTCGCCACCGATTTTACCCAGCCCCACTAAGCCCAACGTTTTGCCCTGCAAACCGAGCCCCAGTGTTTGCTGCCACGGCCCGTTATTGCGCAGTGCCTGGTTTTCTACCCCAATGTGGCGTGCCAGCCCAATCAGTAAGCCCCAGCTGAGTTCCATCGGTGCAGCGCTGCTGCTAGCGGTGCCGCACACGGCTATATAGCGCTCGGCACAGGCATGCAGATCAATCGAGGCATTACGCATGCCGGAGGTGATCACTAGTTTCAGGTTAGGCAAGCGACCAATCAGTTCGGCCGTGAGCGGTGTGCGCTCGCGCATGATGACCAGAATATCGGCGTGTTCGATGTGACGAATCAGCTCGTCTTCATGATCAAAATGCCGGGTCAGTGCGGTGGTGTGGACAGTAGGTTGCAGCGATGCCCAATCGGCCAGCGACAGGGCCACGTTCTGGTAATCATCAAGAATGATGCAATTCAGGCTCATGGGATTCCTCAACGAGAAGTGGTTGGCGCCCTTGCTCATTGAGCCAGGCGCGGAGCCGGTCATTATCCATCGGACGGGCATAATAGTAGCCCTGAATCAGCACCACGCCACGCTGCCGAAGGTATTCGTATTGCAACGAGGTTTCGACCCCTTCACCCAGTACATCCAGCTTGAGTTTGTGGCACAGATTAATGATGGCATCCAGCACCGGTGTTTCTACCTCCAGACCTTCAATGGCGTTAATGAAGCCGCGATCGATTTTCAGGTAATCCAGCGGGAAGGTCAGCAGATAAGAAAGTGAGCAGTGGCCGGTACCAAAGTCATCAATCGCCACTTTCATGCCGTGTGACTGCAGGTAGCGGAGTTTACGCGCCACCAGTTCGCCATCATCAATCAGGCTGCGCTCGGTGAGCTCCAGCGTCACCACCATCTGCTTGTCTTTAATGCGGCGGGCAAAGCGCTGAATGTCCTGCACGAAATCGGCATGTTGCAAGTGTTCTGCCGCCACGTTCAGGCCAATATGGAAACCGGGCTCAACCTCCCAGCCCTGAATATCTTCCGCCATCAGATCCAGCAAATGCTGGGTCAGTTGCACAATTATCCCTTCAGATTCGGCGTGGCTGATAAAGATATCCGGACGGATCATCTCACCATTCGGCAATTGCCAGCGCAACAGGGCTTCCGCGCCTTTACAGCGCTCGATTTCCGTGCTGTAAACCGGCTGGTAATGGACCGAGAATTGACGGCTACGCATCGCGCGGCGGATTTCATCGGCCCACGAAATGCGGCGGCGCAGCCAGTTGGCGGTCAATACCATCAGCAGGATAGAGAAAATTGCCGCCATCGGCAGGAAGATAAACAGCGCCTGACGCCAGGCCTTCAGCAACTCGGAGGCGGGCACGGTGACATTCACGCTAATGGGGTAGCGGCTGGATTCGGCCTGATAAGGCTCGCTTTTTAAATACAGCTCGGGTTCGATATCGGCAGGGCCACTGGTAATCGGTGCGCCGCCGCTAAAGCGCAAGCTCATTTGATAGCCACGTGACTCACCAATGGCGTGCATAAAATCCATCAGATACTGGCCATCAATTACCGCCCAGAAACCGGTAGTGTCTGGGAGTTGACGCACGAACACCACGGCGGGTCGATTGGGCACGCCGTAAGTGCCACGAATCGAGATACTCCACCAGGCTTTGCCGGTGATTGGCGGCGGTTGCATCATCATCTGGGTCAGTGTGCCATTGGCTAAACCAAAGGCAGACGAGCAGCTAATGTTCTCGCCACTCAGCAGACCGACGGAACGGAAATAGGCGTTGAGGGTGCCAGCGCGCTGCAGCTGATCCTCGATCTTCGCACAAGGCTGATAATGGTACTGACGCAGTTGGGTGATCATATCCCAGGCGTTATCACTCATTTTTTCGGCTTGAGTGAGTAAGGAGTTAGCGGTGGAGATCTGCTGCTGGCTCACCGTGTGCCGCGCTTCAATGGCCGTACAAAGGATGCCCAGTACCAGCGGTAATAACCCGGCACAGACAATTAACAGCCAGCCAAAATCGCGATTTTTTCTTTGCGGTGGCACCTGACTTTCCTCGGTCATTTTAAGCAGCAGATGAGGGCTAAGCTGCGGCGTCAGCAGCATAACACTTCCAGGGGCCGTGCATATTAGCGTTTTGCTTTTGCTTTGGACTGACTCAGGTCAAATATCGGCGTCGCTTTGCGTTAATTGACAATGTTTTGCCGTTATTGGCATTTCCCAGCGGGAAAAGCGCTGTGCCACGATGATGGGAAAGCATATTGACCTGAAATGAGGAGCGAAAATGAGCACTGAAACCCTGGATGTGGCTTCCCTGCGCCAACGCATCAGCGAAGGCGAATGGCAGGCGCGTGTGAAGCTGGCGCAGGCCTATCACCTGGCGGCCAGGCTGCGCTGGACTGACCATATCTACACCCACTTTTCTCTGCGTGTGCCGGGGGATCAGCCCCATTTTCTGATTAACGCTTTTGGTCAAACCTTCGATGAAATCTCGGCGGAGACGCTGGTGAAAATTGATATCGACGGAAACATCATTGATGACCCGACGGGGCTGGGGATTAACCACGCGGGATTTGTGATTCACAGCGCCATTCACCGTGCGCGTCCGGATGCGCATGCCGTGCTGCATACGCATACGGCGGCGGGCATTGGTGTCTCTGCGCAGCGCAACGGTTTGCTGATGATTTCGCAGCACAGCACGCGCTTCCACAATCGCCTTGGCTATCACGATTACGAAGGCATTGCGTTGGATCTTGATGAGCAGCAACGCATTGTGGCCGATCTTGGCGATCTTAACGCGTTGATTCTGCGCAATCACGGTTTACTCACCAGCGGTGGCAGCATCGAAGAAGCATTCTATAACCTTTACTACCTGGAGCGTGCTTGCCAGGCGCAGCTAGCAGCTCAGTCGGGCGGTGCGGATTTGATCATCCTGCCTGATGCGGTATCCGAGAAAGCGGCGCAAGCCTTCGACAACAGCATCCGTAACCACAAATATCAGCTGCACTGGGATGCTTACATCCGCCAGCTCAACCGCAACGCACTCTGAGAATCCCCTATGAAATGGATGAAACCGGTTGTTTCGACGCTGTTGCTGTGCGCGGCGTTTAGCAGTCAGGCGGCACCTGATTTAAGCAAAGTCACTCTGGTGCTGGGCGATCAGGCGCGCAATCTGCGTTCGCTGATTGAGGCCGCCGATGTGATGAAAGATGCGCCCTATCAGTATCGCTGGGCGAATTTCCAGGGTGCGGCACCGCTGTTTGAAGCGCAACGTGCGGGGGCAGTCGATACCTCTTACGCCGGTGATCTCCCGGTACTGATGGCGGCATCCGGTGGGGTACCGTTGAAGATCATCGCCACCAACGTCGGCGATGCCGGTTCGAACGGGGTGATCGTCCCGGCTGATTCACCGATTCACAGTGTGAAAGATCTGGTCGGAAAGGAAGTGGTGGTGTCATCGGCGCGCGGCAGCATTTCCCAGCATCTACTGTATGAAGCGCTGGAAGAAGCGCAGGTAAAACGCGATACGGTGCCGGTGCGGTTTGTTTTGCCAACCGATGCCAGCGCCGCGTTTAATTCCGGGCAAATTGCCGCCTGGGCCACGTTCGATCCCTATCTGGGGATTGCCGAACAGCACGGTGCACGCCTGCTGCGCGATGGCAAAGGGTTAACCACGGCACTGTCGTTTGTCACTGCCACGCAGAGTTCGCTGGACGATCCCGCTAAGCGAGCGGCGATTGTCGATTTCACTCATCGTTTAGCCAAAGCCCGCGAATGGGCGCTGGAGCACCCGCAGCAGTACAACGCAGTCTATGCCCAGTTAACACGTCTTTCGCCGGAAGATGCGCAGAAGATTACGCCGCGCATTTCGCACGGCGTTCGGGGGGTGACGGCAGAAGATGTGGCGAAAGTGCAGAAGGTGTCAGATCTGTTTAGCGAACTGAAGATTTTGCCGAACAAAGTCGATGTACAGGCGATTACCGATAACAGCGTGTTTACGCATTGACTGCTCCCCGCCCTAATGGGCGAGGATTCCCACTTCAACGCAACCTACCTAAACCACCTTAAGCGGCTTTAGGGTTTACAGTCGCTCCATGGGCTAACGCGGCCAGCCCGACCGCTTTTATATTCTTCGCCGCGTTTACGTCACGATCATGGTGAGCCCCACATTCAGCGCAAGTCCATGACCTGACATTAAGCGCCATTTTTGGCAGGGTATAGCCGCAACCGCTACAACGTTTTGAGGACGGGAAAAACCGGTCAATGGCGACCACGGATCGCCCCGACCATTCGCCCTTGTATTCAAGCTGACGAACAAATTCGCCCCAGCTTGCGTCTGCTATCGCCTTGGAGAGTTTCGAATTGCGGATCATGTTTTTCACTTTAAGGGATTCGATGCAAACAACTTGGTTATCGTTAATGAGTTTGCGGGATAGTTTGTGCAGATTATCCATACGGCAATCAGCAATTTTTGCGTGAATGCGGGCGACTTTTACACGGGCTTTAGCGCGATTTTTTGAGCCTTTTTTCTTCTTGCTCAATCGACGCTGGAGCAGCGCGAGGCGCTTCGCATATTTAGCGGTGTGGCGGGGATTGCCTGTTTTGTATCCGTTATCGGTGACGAACAAATCTGTTAAACCAACATCAATGCCGACCGTTTTAGCGGTGATCGGCAGTGATACAGGTTCAAACTCGCACAGGCACGACACGAAATAGCGCCCCGCTGAATCTTTAGATACGGTGACGGTAGACGGCACGGATGGCAAAGGGCGACTCCAGCGCACGTCTAAAGGCGCTTTGCTCTTTGCCATAAACAACTTGCCATCACGGTATTTAAACGCGGCATCGGTCAGCGTAGCCGTCTGTTTATGGCGCTTGCTTTTGAATGTGGGATATTTCGCCCGACCGGCAAAGAAGTGAGAAAAGGCGGCTTGTTGGTGGCGTAGCGCCTGCTGCAATGGAACGCTGGAAACGTCATTGAGCCATGCAAAATCTGGCTCTTTTTTGAGAGCGGTTAGTCGTGCGCTGGCTTGCGTATAACCGATCTTTTCCTGGCGGTCATAGTATGCGTCAGTGCGCCAGCGCAGAATGCTGTTATAGACAAAACGCACACACCCGAATGTTTGAGCCAAAAGCTCAATCTGATCGGGGGTAGGATAGAATCTGTATTTATATGCGCGCTTCATATCTTACATATTACGGAACATCATTTAAGAAACTCAAGGGATGTTACGCAGTTACCGCGCTTATATCCCCGCCCGATTGGGCGAGGTCTTACGCGCAAATTGATAAACACCAATCTGGCGAGATGTATCGTGCCAGATTGGTTATGTGCGCATTAACGCGGACGCGATCCCGGTCGGCCATTGCCTAACATAATCGCCAGTCGGCTGCCACCCGGCGTGGTCTCCATCAATATCTTAGTGACGCTGGTCAGTGGTACTGACAGCAGCATGCCCACCGGCCCCAACAGCCAGCCCCAGAATATCAGCGACAGAAACACCACCAGCGTCGAGAGCCCCAATCCGCGCCCCATCAGCTTTGGCTCCAGCATATTGCCAAACACCATATGAATCGCGCTGAACAGCGCCACCACAAACAACGCATCGTAAGTTCCGTTCAATACCAGCGCCTGAATAAACGGCGGGATGCCGGCGATGATCGGCCCGATGTTGGGTACAAAGTTAAGGATAAAGGCCACGACGCCCCAGAACAGCGCAAACTTCACGCCGATAAGTTCCAGCACCAGCCAAACGGCGAGACCGGTCATCAGGCTAACCAGGGTTTTTAGCGCCAGGTAGTGGGTCACGCCTTTGAAGGCGCGGTGTAACCCCGCGATGCGGATTTGCGGATTCACCATAGCGTTACGCATTTTGTAAGGCAGATGACGCACTTCAAACAGCATAAACACCACGGTGAGGATCAGCAGCAGCACGTTGGTCATGGCACCGGAAAACTGTTTCAGCAGCGTGGTGGCCATATCCATCATCACATTCGGGTCGAGCCGGGCGGCTAAGGCTTCCGTGGAGATATTGATATGAAAGCGAGCGGCAAAGTGCTGCACCACGCCGAGCTTTTGTTCCAGCATGCTACGGATTTGCGGATAGGTATCGCTGAAGTCACTGGCCGAACTGGCCATCACGCCCACCAGCAACAGAATGACGATAAATATCACGCTGATCACCGCTGTGATGGCCAGACCACGCGGCACGCCGCGACGCATCAGCAGGGTGACCAGCGGATTCAGCACAATCGCCAGAAAGCTGGCAAGCAGGAAGGGCACCAGAATCTCTGACGCGGCGCGAATGCCCGCCAGAATGATCACCAGCATCGCCATCTTGACTAGCATGTTCTGGCCAATTTTTTCCTGGGGCAGGTTGTTCATTTACTCTCCTGAGTCATCAATGGCTCAGGAGAGTGTAGTTGAACGAGATTAAGTGATTGTTTATTTAGGAATAAGCGAAACGCGTGAGTGCGTTTTTCGGCAAAGACGCGGTGTAACGCGCAATAAATTGCGCCGCTAATGGCATGTGCAGCTGAGTTGTAGCGGCGCGGTTCATCGCGCTATTTATTCCCCTGGCGCTGCATCAGCATGGTGGCGCCCAGCATCAGGGTGAGGCTGGCAAGCAGTGTCACGGTGGCCATCGCCATCCCTTGTCCCACGGAACCTTGCTCGAACTGACGCCAGATAAAAATCGCCACGGTTTGCGTCCCGGCGGGTGCCAGCAGTAGCGATGTCACCAGTTCGCGCGATGCCACGGCAAACACCATCATCATCGCAGCCAGCAGACTTGGAGCGACCAGCGGCAGGACGATCAGGCGCAGCGCCTGTAAGCGTGATGCGCCGTGCACGCGCGCCGCCGGTTCCAGCGTGGGGGCCAGCTGACGCAGCGCACTGCTGACATAGCGTACCGGCCACGGCAGCAGCAGGCAGCTGTAGGAAAGCAGCAGAATAAACATCGTGTTGTAAGGTGAAACCGGCCAGAAGCCGCGGTTCCACAGCAGAATCAACCCAACACCGACCACCACACCCGGCATGGCGGCAGGCAGCAGCGCCAGGCCATCCATCATCGCCAGCAGGCGCGTTTTCCCTTCTGATACGCGCCAGGCAATCAGGAAACCGAGCAGCCCAGTGAGCAGTGCCGCGCCCAGCGCCAGCCCAATGCTGGTGGAGAAGGCCGCTAATGCATCCCCTTGCTGACTGAACAGCGCGCCGAAATGACGCAGCGTCAGGTTATTCACATGCAGGCCGCCGGAAAGGGTATTCAGTAATCCACTCAGCGTCATTGCGCCCAGCGGCAGTACCACGGCGAGTAAAACGGTGAGGATAAACGGCAGCAACATCAGCGGCAGCCAGCGCCCGCCCTCGGCCAGTTCCTGCACCACCGGTTTGCCGTTAACTGACGTCACATCGCTGCTGCCGGTCAATTTACGTTGCAGGAACCAGGCGGTGAGCGCCACCAGACTCAGCATCAACGAGAGAGATGCCGCGCCCGGTAAGTCGATTGGCCAGTCCGCCAGTTTGATTTCAATACCGACCGTCATCAACGTCAGATGCGCCTGAGTGCCGAGCGCCGCAGGCACGCCGTACTCTTCGATCGCCAGCGTGAATGCCAGCAGCACGCCACCGGCTAACGCAGGAAGCGTCAGCGGCAATGTGATCTGGGCAAAAGCGCGCCAGGCTGATGCGCCGTGGACGCGAGCCACCCAGGCGAGGCGCTGACCGCTCGCCATCAGCGAACGCGACACCGCAAAATAGACCACCGGGAAAATATTCAGCGTCATCACCAGCGTCATGCCGGTACTGCTGAACAGCAGGCTATCAAAGTTGATGCCGATGAGTTGCTCAAAATAGCCGTTGCGTTGCAGCGCCAGCGTCCATGACAGCGCCACGATATAGGGCGGCGTGAGGAAGGGGATCAGGAATAACAGATCCCACATTGCCGCACCCGGCAGGCGGAATAGGCCGCGCAGCGCGCCGAGCGGTAAGCCCAGCAGCAAACTGCACAGCGCCACGCCGCCGCCGATCTTCAGCGTGCCCAGCCACATCGGAACCAGTTGGGGATCTTCAAACAGCGCCGGTAACGCGCTGAAAGCCCCACTCCAGTTCCCCTCGCCAGGCTGTGAAAACAGTGCCTGTAGCACGATAAACAGCAGCGGCAGTGCCACCAGCAGCGTCAGCGCCAGTAGAATCAATCCATTCAGGGCACGCGACATCATTTACTGCCCGAACAGGGCGCCAAAGCGCTTCAACACCGCCGAACGCTCGCTGCTGCCATCGCTATTAGCGGGCAGTAATTTGATCTCGGTGAACAGCGGACGCTGTGCTTTGATATCGGTACGTGCAGGCATCAACCAGGCCTTCGCGACCTGCTCCTGGCCTTCATCCGACAGCACATAATCGACGAACTTCTTCGCATCATCGGCATGTTGGCTGCTTTTCAGAATCATCATCGGACGCGGTGCTACCACGGTGCCGTTCTCCGGGAAGATCACTTTGACGCTTTCACCCTGCGCGATGTTGTTATAGGTGACGTAATCCACCGCACCAAACACCGCCGCTTTCGCCCCTTGCAGCACGGGTGTGACGGCCTGGGCATTCGGGCCGCTCATCACCATGCCATTGGCTTTTAACTGATCAAACAACTGCCAGGCTTTCTCGCCTTCGCTGTTTTGCAGGCCAATCAACAGATCGAGTGAAGCGCCGGACAGAGCGGGATCCGGCGTGGTGACTTTATCTTTAAACGCGGGCGCCGTCAGATCCTGCCAGGTTTTTGGCTCTGGCGTGCCGCTTTTGGTGTTCCACACAATGCCGAGTGCAGAAATACCCTGCGCGACATAGTTTGCCGTTTTGAACTGCTCTGGTACTTTCGCCGCATTGGCGCTTTCATACGGCAGCAGCCAGCCACGATGTTGCAGATCTTCGGCGGTATCCCATGAGGCAGAGATCAGCACATCGGCTTGCGGATTAGCCTGTTCAGCTTCCAGGCGCGCCATGACTTTGCCGGTCGTGGCCTGGAAGATATTCACTTTAATACCGGTTTGCTTTTCGAATCCGGTGGCAAGACTTTTTGATAGCGAACCCGGACCGGCGGTATAAACCGTCAGCGCCTGGGCATCGTTGATCATCATAGCGGAAGTCAAAATCATCGCGCTGATGGCTCCTGTTTTAACTGACTTGAGAGATGGCATTGCGGTCCCCTGAGAGGTGAGTAACGGAAACAATCTGGCCCTGTGCCAGGTGAATAATGCGGTCGGCGAGTGTGTTGGCTTCCTCGCGGTCATGCGTGACATAAACAGCGGTAATGCCCGCACTGCGCAGCAGATCGGCCATGGTATGCACCAGGGTTTCGCGCAGATCGCGGTCAAGATTGGAGAGCGGTTCGTCGAACAACAAAATCGCGGGTTTGGCAACCAAAGCACGGGCGAGGGCGACACGCTGCTGCTGCCCGCCAGAGAGCAACGCCGGTTTGCGATCGCCAAAATCAGCCAGGCCAACCTGCGCCAGCGCTGCATCGGCTTGTTCACGCGCCGCCGCTTTTTTCACACCGCGCATGCGCAACGGGAAAGCGACGTTTTGCGCCACCGTCATGTGCGGCCACAAGGCGTAATCCTGGAAAACCATGCCGAGGTTGCGCATTTCCGGCGCATCACAATGACGTGCAGAGGCAGCGCAGCGATCGCCAATCCATAGCTCACCCGCCGTGGGTTGCAGCAAACCCGCCAGCAGTTTTAGCAGCGTGCTTTTGCCACAGCCGCTCGGGCCGAGCAGCGCAAGGATTTCGCCTGCGGGAATCGTCAGGGAGAGATCGTGCAGAATCGTCAGATTGTTCACCGACCATCTGAGATTTTTCAGTTCGATAGGCACGGCATGCGTCACTGGCTACCTCCCGTGAAGGAGTAGCACTGCGGCACGCGCGCCTGACAGCAAATCAGGAGCAGCATCAGATTGTTTATCCTCTTTGGGATTTGTTGGGCGCGAGTGTAAGTGGGCGATATGACGAAATGATGACCATAAATTAGGGCGATCACCGGATGCAGTCGGCAGGAAAAGGCGTATAGTTAGCCTTCTATACAAATATTTAGTCACCCACGAGCGCAATCACTCATGCCTGACCAGCCTGCCGCAGCCCCTGAACACGGCCGACTTCGCCTGAATCTTCTGATCCTCTCCATTGTGAAGTTCAATTTCGCCAGCTATCTCACGATTGGCCTGCCGTTGGCGGTGCTGCCGGGCTTTGTCCATGACGGATTGGGCTACAGCGCCTTTTGGGCGGGATTGGTGATCAGCCTGCAGTACATCGCCACGCTGCTGAGCCGTCCACATGCCGGGCGCTATGCTGATATGTGGGGGCCGAAGAAGGTCGTGGTGCTGGGGCTGGTGGGTTGTCTGATTAGCGGCATCTGTATCCTGCTTTCAGCACTGACGGAAGGGCAGGGCGTCGTCAGCCTGATTTTGCTGTGTCTGGGGCGCGTAATATTGGGCGTGGGGCAAAGCTTCTCTGGCACCGGCACTTCACTGTGGGGCGTGGCGCGCGTTGGGTCGCTGCATATTGGTCGGGTGATTTCCTGGAACGGTATCGTCACCTACGGCGCGATGGCGATTGGTGCACCGCTGGGTGTGGTGATTTTCCGCAGCGGCGGTTTACTGCTGCTTTCCAGCATCATCATAGCCATCTGCGTGCTGGCGATTGCGCTGGCACTGCCGCGTGCGCCGGTGAAAGGCAGCAAAGCCAAACCGCTGCCGTTTCGTGATGTGCTGGGCAAAATCTACGGTTTTGGCCTGATCCTGGCGATGGGGTCAGCAGGGTTTGGCGTCATCGCCACCTTTATCACCCTGTTCTATCAGGATAAAGGCTGGGATGGTGCCGCCTTTGCCCTAACGATGTTCAGTGCCGCCTTTGTCGGCACGCGCCTGCTGTTCCCCAACGCTATCAATAAACTCGGTGGCCTGCGCGTCGCCAGCATCTGTTTTGCCGTCGAAGCGGTTGGACTGTTTCTGGTGGCGGGTTCATTCGATCCCTGGATGGCCAAAATGGGGGCGTTTCTAACCGGTGCAGGTTTCTCGCTGGTGTTCCCGGCGATTGGCGTGGTGGCGGTGAAGGTGGTACCGCAGCAGAATCAGGGCAGCGCGCTAGCGACCTACACGGCGTTTATGGATCTGTCATTGGGCATCACCGGCCCGATTGCGGGGTTTATCATGAGTTACGCCGGAGTCTCGCTGGTGTATCTGCTGACTGCGCTGCTGGTATGTCTGGCGCTGTTCTGCACGTTACGCATGATGAAGCGCATGCCCGCAGAGGCGAACGTAGAAATCAAAGAAAATGCCTGACTCTCAATAGATAAGCATCCTCAAATTATTCATGTCAATCACTCAGGCGCCCTCGAAACAGGATGTTAAATCGCTCAGTCATCCTCTAAATAGTTTACGTCAGAGCAAGGCGGCAAGTTGGTAAGTCCCCAGGAGCTTACGTCCGTAAGTGATTAGGGTGAGAGCAAACGTTGTTAAATCGCTCAGGCATCCTCTAAATAGTTTACGTCAGAGCAAGGCGGCAAGTTTGTAAGTCCTCAGGAGCTTACGTCCGTAAGTGACTGGGGCGCACAAACGCGGCCAACGCAGCTATGACGTAAAATATGACGAGGATGGAAAAAAGGGCCTCCGACCGAGGCCTAACACTAACAAAGTGTGTCTTGTTATGGACACAGATAAGGGTAGGGGAAACGGCGACCACACACCCTCGGCCGCCGTTATAAATCAGGCTTGCAGTAACTCAATACTCTGGCGAATTTCGCGTTCAATCTCTTTCGCGCCCCACTTCTCCAGCTCCGGGGAGAATGGCTCAAATGCGTAAATGCCCTTATAACCAAGCATCTCCAGACGCTTCACCTGCGCCACGCTGTTCAGCACATCGCGGTCGCTCAGCATAATGCGCTCTTCATCCGTCAGTGCCACCGTTGGGCGGGTATCTTCCACGCCTGAGAGATGCACTAAACCAATCTGGTTCACCTCAATCTCCTGCGGGAACTCCTGCTCGGCGTTCTCGTACAGGTGATGATGGAAGGTATCCAGCAACAATTTAAACGGCACGCCCGCCTGCTTAATCAGCTTTTGCGTCTGCACCGCAGAGCGCAGTGAACTCACCGGGAAGCCCAGCGGCTCAACCAGCCCCTGAATACCGTATTCAGCGAAGCGCGGTGCCAGGATCTGCAACGCCTCCAGCGTTTTCTCTGGTGCGATGGCAATACCCTCGTTCAATGGGCACATCACCAGCGCTTTGGCTCCAATGGCTTTTGCTTCTTGCAACATCGCTTCGGCTTTGCTCAACAGCGCGTCATCAGGGCGGTTAAACGGATAGAGCGCGTTAATGGTCTCGATCTCGATGTGATACTTATCCGCCAGCGATCGCAGCTGCGACGCGCTCAGACCATCGGTGACCTTGCCGCCCGGCATATCGTTACGCAGTTCCACTTTGCTCAAACCCAGTCGCTGAACTAACTGGAAAAAAGCTTCTAGTGAGAGCGCAGGCGCAATTTTACGGTTGATACAGAAACGGGTTGGATCGATGGCCATGTGTGGCTCCTGTAATAGGATACGGATCAGATGCTGCAAAGAAAACATTTATTTCATTGTTAGTGAATTATGAAATATCAGATATTGGATCTTCCTCGCAAAAATTTCATATTTCGTTTCGCGTAACAGCATAGCGACGTGACTTAAGTAGAAAATGTTTGCTCACAGTGGGTTAGGATTGCGCCGGGGCAACAGGGTAAGAACGCCCGTAGTGAGGGCTTTGCGCCTGCCTGACAGACAGAGCGGGAAAAATGCGATCCATGCCGCTAAAAGGAAATTTTCCAAAAAGAAGTATTTGAAAAATTTATTTCATTGTAATAGCTTCATAGCACGCTTTTCGTATTGCCTGGTCAGGTGGTGTAGCAGTGATAACCGACTGCCTGCAGGGAACTTCACATCAAAGAGGCAACGACATGACTATCGTAGGAAACTTTATCGGCGGCAAAATTACCCACAGCGCCAGCAATGAAACCATCCCGGTATACGATCCAGCCACCGGCAAAGTCGCGCGTGAACTGACGCAGAGCACCGCTGCTGAAGTGGAAAAAGCGATCGAAATCGCCCATGCCGCGTTCCCTGAATGGTCGAAAACTGCGCCGCTGCGTCGTGCCCGTGTGATGTTCAACTTCAAAGCACTGATGGAAAAACACCGTGACGAGCTGGCTGCGCTGATTGTGTCTGAGCACGGCAAAGTGTGGTCGGATGCGTTAGGTGAGCTGACGCGCGGTATCGAAGTGATCGAGTTTGCCTGCGGAATCCCGCATCTGATCAAAGGTGAAAACTCACCAAGCGTCGGCACCGGCGTGGACAGCTACTCGCTGATGCAGCCGGTTGGCGTGGTCGCGGGTATTACGCCTTTCAACTTCCCGGCGATGGTGCCACTGTGGATGTTCCCTATCGCACTGGCGTGCGGTAACACCTTTATCCTGAAGCCACCGGCGCTGGATCCATCAGCCTCTGTGCGTATGGCTGAACTGCTGAAAGAAGCGGGACTGCCGGATGGCGTGTTCAACGTGGTGCACTCGTCTAACGAAGATGCTGAGCAGCTGTACAAAGATCCGCGTATTGCGGCAGTGAGCTTCGTCGGCTCTTCCGGCGTGGCCGAGCATATCTACAAAACCGCCAGCGCCCACGGTAAACGTGTGCAGGCGTTTGGTGCGGCGAAAAACCACGCTATCGTGATGCCAGATGCCGATCTGGATGCCACTGTGAATGCTATCATGGGCGGCGCCTTTGGTTCTGCCGGTGAGCGTTGCATGGCGCTGCCTGTGGTTGTCGCAGTGGGCAATGATACTGCTGACAAACTGATTGCGCGTCTGACTCCACTGATCAAAGCGCTGCGCATCGGCCCCGGTATCCAGAAAGGTGCTGAAGAGAACGAAATGGGCCCGGTGGTTTCTGCCGCACATCAGAAGAAAGTACTGGGCTACATCGACAAAGGTGAAGCCGAAGGCGCAAAACTGGTGGTAGATGGTCGTGGCGTGAAAGTCGCAGGCCATGAAGAGGGTTATTACGTGGGCGGCACCCTGTTTGATAACGTTACCCCGGACATGGTGATCTGGCGCGAAGAGATCTTCGGACCGGTATTGAGCATCATGCGTTCTACCGATTTCGACAGCGCGCTGAAGCTGGTAAACAGCCATGAATTCGGCAACGGCAGCGCCATCTTCACCAGCAACGGCCACACCGCGCGTGAGTTCGTGCAGAACGTGGAAGCGGGCATGGTAGGCGTTAACGTTCCCGTGCCGGTGCCAATGGCGTTCCACAGCTTCGGCGGCTGGAAGCGCTCAGTGTTCGGTGCCCTGAACGTGCACGGTCCAGACGGCGTGCGTTTCTACACCCGCATGAAAACCGCCACCGTGCGTTGGCCGAGCGGTCAGCAGACTGTTTCAGAGTTCAGCATGCCGACGCTGGGCTAATCTCGCTCTAACAAGGAGATCGATGATGTCTTTGATTTCGAAAGCACAGCAGCCAGACAGCAACGGCCGTATTCAGCACGTCACGCCGGAAAGTGCGGGCTGGGAGTATGTCGGTTTTGATGCTTATCTGTTGAAGAAGGGCCAAAGCCTGAAACTCAGCAGCGGCGATAAAGAGCTGTGCCTGGTGCTGGTGGCGGGTTTTGCTTCAGTGAAAACCCGCAACGCGGAGTTTCCCAATCTCGGCAAACGCCTGTCACCGTTCGAGCGTATTCCACCGTACTCGGTGTATGTGCCGCACGATGATGAAGTAGAAGTCTACGCCGACAGCGATCTGGAACTGGCGGTGTGTAATGCGCCGAGCAAAGGCAACCTGCCTGCGCGCCTGATTGCACCGGAAGATGTGGGTGTGGAGCACCGTGGTAAAGGGCGCAATCAGCGTCTGGTGCACAACATTTTGCCGGACAACAAAGAGGCCGACAGCCTGCTGGTGGTTGAAGTGTATACCGACGAGGGCGCGACCAGTTCGTACCCGAGCCATAAACATGACCAGAAAACCAGCCCGGATGAGACCTATCTGGAAGAGACCTATTATCACCGTTTCGATCCAGAGCCTGGTTTCGCGATGCAGCGCGTGTATACCGACGACCGTTCACTCGACGAGTGCATGGCGCCGTATAACCGCGATGTGGTGACCGTCCCGCGTGGCTACCATCCGGTGGCCACCATTGCGGGTTACGATAACTACTATCTGAACGTGATGGCCGGTCCGGTGCGTTTGTGGAAGTTTACCTGGGAAAAAGATCACGCCTGGGTGAACAGCGATAAGTACCCGCGCAGCAAATAAAGTCGCAGGTCGCCATAATGGCGACCTTATCGGCTAGCGATACGCTTGTCGTTGGGTGTGCAGTGATGCGCACCTGCCAGAACATCGCAAGATATGAATGACACATGTAAAAAGGGCAGCCAAATGGCTGCCCTTTTTGATGTGCAACGCTCGGCGAAGTTATTCGCCGGTGTTGGTATTATTCAACGCTAATGAAACCGCCAGCGTCTGCGCCAGACAGAGTGAGGCGACCTGCGAACGGAAGCCATCAACCTGCGCTTCGCGCACCACAAAACATACATCGCTGAAGGCGGCCAGCGGACTCACCTGGCTGTCGGTGATGGCAATCAGATGTGCGCCGCGTTTGGCACCCAACTCAACCAGCTCAACCGCTTCACGCGCATATGGCGAGTAGCTGATGGCAATCACCACATCTTTGGGATTCACCATGCTCAACTGCTCGGTAAACATGCCGCCGAGACCGTCGATCAGAAACGCACGACGCTCCAGATGGCGCAGTGCATACACCAGATAGGACGCAACGCTGAATGAGCGACGCAGGCCAATGATGTAGATATTCTCGGCTTCATCCAGCATTTTCACCGCTTTGTTCAGCTGGTCCGGATTGACCTGCATGGCTAGCTGCTGCAATGCCTGGCTGTTCACCATGGTGAATACGTTGAGAATCTCAACCGGGCTCTCAGGAGAACTGGCGCTGTCATCCGTTGCGGTCTGGCGGAACAGACGGGCGCGCTCGGTGTAGTTCACCGTTTCTTCCATCAGATGTTGACGGAAAACCTGTTTCATTTCGTTGAAACCACTGAAGCCAAATGCGTTGGCAAAGCGAATCAGCGTCGAGGGCGGCACATCGGCCTGTTGCGCGATGGAAGCGACGGTATCGAAAGCAATGCTGTTGCTGTTATCAAGAATATAACGAGCCACCTGCTTCAGGCGTTTACTCAGCGTCTCATAGCGGCGACGGATATCGTCCTGTAACAAGGTTAATTGGGTTGGATTATTGGTCATGACTTCGGCCCGTCAAAAAAGAAGATATGGCTGGATAATGAGCGCTATAGTACCAGATGGATGGAAAATTTCATTTGTTTGACGCTATCGTGACGCTTATTTCATCGGTTTATGAAATGCCTCACAAAAAGAAGTGATTAGCGAGAAGGCAAAAGCCAATAAAAAAAGCGGCTCTTGCGAGCCGCTTTTAACTGTGATTAAACCCTGTCAGCCACGCGCCGCGCGCCAGTAGCCAATCAGTCGCAGATAGTTGCCCTTCACCGTTTCAATCAGCGCTTTATCATCCAGTTCACCGTTGAGCCATTGGCGTGACGGTTGGCCGAAAATTGTGCGTCCGACGGCAAAGCCTTTCACCCACGGCGCTTGCGCCGCCGCCGCGAAACCGGCTTTCAGCGTCTCTTCCGGTGCATCGAGGCCGAGCAGCAGAATGCCGCGGCAGTGGGGATCGTTCTGTTCGATCAGCCCGCTGATGGCCTGCCAGCTCTCCGCCGACAGCGGTGGCAGCTTCCACCAGTCCGGCTGAATGCCCAGGCTGTAGAAGTGGCTCAGCATGTTGTAATAGTACGCTTCATTACGGTCAGGATTGCTCTCCGGCAGAATCAGTTCCAGCAGCAGCTCATGCCCGCTCTTGTTACAACCGTTCCACACATCGAGTACCAGTTCATCCTGCTCTTTACGCAGCTCGGCGCTGTCGTGCGGATGGTAGAACACCAGGCATTTCACCACGTGCTCTGCCGGCCAGTCGACCAGTTGCGAACCGATGTTGCCGTGCTCCAGACGCAGGGGACGCGAGCTTGGCAGTTCGATAGGTCGGCCAATCCACCAGTTTTTGCCGGTAATGGCGTTCAGCGCTTTCTGGCCGTAGGTGGTATCCGCCAGAATCCCACTCTTCTCATTTAAGCCTGCTTCGTTGGCCGCTTCCTGTGCCGCCTGCAGTAGCAGCAGTTTCAACTGCGGGATCTTATCTTCACTGACGCCCGCTTCACGTGCCATATCGGCCAACTGCTTACGGTGGTCAAAGGCGAACACGTTGAGTTCTGGCCACTGCTGTTTACGCGTGGTGACGCGGTGCAGATGGTTGAGTCGCGCATCCAAATCCGGACGTTTTACATCTTTATCGCGACCGAGGAAATCGTCCAACTCTTCTTTGGTTGGCATCGCTGGCGCGCAACCGTGGCGTGAGACCACCAGCGCACCACAGGCGTTGGCGTAGCGGCAAGCCTGTTCCCAGCTTTCATCGTTGAGCCAGCCGCGTAGCAGGCCAGACATAAAGGCATCGCCTGCGCCCAGCACGTTCAGGACTTCTACGCGCACACCGGTTTGCAGTTTGGTCTGTTCCCAGCTGTCCGGGATATCACCTTCAAACACCACGCAACCCAAGGGTCCACGTTTACACACCAGCGTGGCTTTGCTTGCCTGGCGCACATTTTTCAGTGCTGTCAGCGTATCCGTGCTGCCGCCGGCAATATGGAACTCTTCTTCCGTTCCTACCACCAAATCGAAATAGTGCAGCACTTCCTGCAGCTGTTTCGTGACTTCACCGGATTCAACGAAACGCGTTTCGCCATCGCCCAGTGACGTCAGGCCCCACAGCACCGGACGATAATCGATATCCAGTGCGGTGCGCAGACCATTTCGTTTGGCGATATCCAATGCTTTCAGCACCGCAGCGCGGGTTTGCGGATGTGAAAGATGCGTACCGGTGACCGCGACAGCGCGAGAGGAGGTGATGAATTCCTCTTTAATGTCATCCGGCACCAGGCCCATATCGGCACAGTTGTCGCGGTAGAAGATCAGCGGGAAGGTATCTTCATCTTTAATACCGAGGATCACCAGGCCGGTCAGGCGGTTTTTATCGGTGATCAGCCCATCGGTGTTACAACCTACGCGCTGCAATTCTTCTCGCAGAAAGCGGCCGTTATGTTCATCCCCTACGCGTGCCAGCATGGCTGATTTCAAGCCCTGAATGGCTGTTCCATAGGCCACGTTACCGGAAGAACCGCCCAGATATTTATTAAAGCTGGTCATATCTTCCAGACGTGATCCGATTTGCTGACCGTAGAGGTCGACGGCGATGCGTCCGATACAAATCACATCAAGCCGCTTCTGTTGTGTACTCATACCTGTGGTTTCCTTCTGTGATAAGCAGACACTGGGGCGAAAACGCCCAACATCAAGCGCTATGCTTCCGGGTTCTCAAGGTGCCTGATTGGCTATGGTCGCAGTATGAGGAATAAAAATTCCAAATACAATATGAAATGAAACATCCATCGCGATTTTGTGACCGAGGTAAAACTCTGCACAATGCGCTATCACGGCACGCTGTTTAGCATCAGTTTCACTGATGCTCTGGCTTGTGAGCCAGGTCGCAGGAAAATGGCTGTGAATAAAGGAAGCTACTGAAGTGAAATGAAATTTCGCTATCTTGTTAAAATGCTATTTTGTCATTCCACTTTTACCCCTGCAACGGCCTCCGCTGGCAACGTTTCATCGCTGAATTTGATCTCCATCGCAAAATGAAATGTTTCTTCTGTAATTACGTTTAATGAAAAAAATATTTGTTTATAATCGCCACACGTTTCACTTATCCGCGGGTGCCGTAACGGCAGTGAAAACCCGAACCGCGTTGTACCTCACGTCAGGTACCAGCATGTAAAGGAAGAAGCATATGGGCACAATCAGACTTACCACGGCACAGGCGCTGGTGAAATTTCTTGATAACCAGTATCTGAACGTTGACGGCGTTGAAACCAAATTTGTGAAAGGCATTTTTGCCATTTTCGGCCACGGTAACGTGCTGGGACTGGGGCAAGCGCTGGAGCAGGACAGCGGCGATCTGGTGGTGCATCAAGGTCGTAATGAACAGGGCATGGCGCATGCGGCGATTGGTTTCGCCAAGCAGTCACTGCGTCGTCAGATTATTGCCTGTACTTCTTCAGTGGGACCGGGCGCGGCGAACATGATCACCGCAGCTGCCACGGCGACCGCCAACCGCATTCCTTTATTGCTGCTGCCGGGCGATGTGTTCGCCACGCGTCAGCCCGATCCCGTTTTGCAGCAGATCGAGCAGAGCCACGATCTCAGCATCAGTACCAACGACGCCTTCCGCGCGGTGAGCAAATACTGGGACCGCGTTAGCCGTCCTGAACAGCTGATGACTGCCTGTATTAATGCCTTGCGTGTGCTGACCGATCCGGCGGAGACCGGTGCCGTGACCATCGCGCTGCCGCAAGACGTGCAGAGTGAGGCCTGGGACTTCCCGGAATATTTCTTCCAGAAACGTGTGCACCGTCTGGATCGCCGTCTGCCGACCGCTGCCCAGTTGGAAGATGCTCTGTCGCTGATTGCGCGTAAACACAAGCCGCTGATTATCGTGGGTGGCGGTCTGAAATATTCTGATGCCGGTGCCGCGCTGCTGAAATTCGCGGAGCGCTTTAACATCCCGTTTGCGGAAACACAGGCCGGTAAAGGCACCATTGTTTCTGATCATCCACTGAATGTGGGTGGCGTCGGCGAAACCGGTTGTCTGGCGGCTAACCTGTTGGCGAAAGAAGCCGATCTGGTAATCGGGATCGGCACGCGCTACACCGATTTCACCACCGCTTCGAAATGGATTTTCCAGAATCCTGAAGTGAGCTACCTCAACATCAACGTCAGCAATTTCGACAGCTACAAGCTCGATGCAGTGCAGTTGCTAGCGGATGCGCGTGAAGGGTTGACTGCACTGGAAAGCGGACTGAAAGGCTTTGAGAACCACTGGGGCGGTCAGGTTGAGCAGGCACAAAGGAAGCTGCTGAAAGAGACGCAGCGTGTGTATGCCGCCACTTATAACACCGACGATTTTATTCCCGAAATCGCCGATCACATTGACCGTGAAGCGCTGTTTACTGAGTTTGAGCGCCTGACGCAGTCAGTGCTGACGCAGAGCAGTGTGCTGGGCACCTTAAACGAGCAGCTCCCAAAGGATGCAGTGATTGTCGCGGCAGCGGGCAGTCTGCCGGGCGACCTGCAACGCATGTGGCGCACCAAAGATTACAACTCGTACCACGTTGAATATGGCTATTCCTGCATGGGCTACGAAGTCAACGCCGCGTTGGGCGTGAAGCTGGCGCAGCCGCAGCGTGAAGTCTACGTGATGGTTGGCGATGGCTCGTTCATGATGCTGCACTCCGAGCTGGTCACCTCGATTCAGGAAGGCGCGAAAATCAACGTGGTGCTGCTGGATAACATGACCAACGGCTGTATTAACAACCTGCAGATGGAACACGGCATGGACAGCTTCACCACCGAGTTCCGTTTCCGCAACCCGGAAGGCGGCAAGCTGGATGGCGGCTTTATTCCGGTCGATTTCGCGGCGATTGCGGGCGGTTACGGCTGTAAAACTTATCGCATCACCACGCTGGAACAGTTGGAAGCTGCACTGATTGACGCGCAGAAACAGACCGTTTCAGTGCTGTTCGACATCAAAGTGCTGCCAAAAACCATGATTCACAAATATTTTAGCTGGTGGCACGTTGGTGTGGCTCAGACTTCAACGTCTGAACGCACGCAGGAAGTCGCTGACAAGCTTAACGTGCATATCGAACAAGCACGTAAGTACTAACACCCTTTTTAGGCCGGCGTTCGCCGGCCTTGTTTAACCCTATGTACCCCAAATAATTCGAGAGTCAGGAAGGCGGCCAACGAGAGCAGCCAACGCACCTGCATCTTGAAATATGAAGGGCATACTTATCCGACTCTACAGGTGTAATTATGACGCTCAAACTCGGTGTAATTGGTACCGGTGCAATTGGTCAGGATCACATTCGTCGCTGCAACAATGTGTTGCAGGGCGCGAAAGTGGTGGCGGTTTCAGATATCAACGTGGAAGGGGCCCGTGCGGCGCTGCAGCGTCTGAATATCGAAGCTGAGGTGTATCAGGATGGTCATCAGGTGATTAACTCGCCGGAGGTGGATGCCATTCTGGTGACATCATGGGATCCGACCCACGAAGAATTCACCCTCGCCGCCATTGCTGCTGGCAAGCCGGTGTTCTGCGAGAAGCCGCTGGCGATGAGCGCCGAAGGCTGCCGCCGCATCGTTGATGCCGAAATTAAACACGGTAAACGCCTGGTGCAGGTGGGCTTTATGCGTCCGTACGATTCAGGCTATCGCGCGTTGAAGAAAGTGATCACTGACGGTGAAATCGGCGAGCCGCTGATGCTGCACTGTGCGCACCGCAACCAGAGCGTGGGCGAAAATTACACCACCGATATGGCGATCACCAACACCCTGATTCACGAGCTGGACGTGCTGCGCTGGTTGACCGAAGACGATTATAAATCGGTGCAGGTGGTGTTCCCGCGTTCCACCTCGAAGAGCCACGCCAAATTGAAAGATCCGCAAATCGTACTGTTCGAAACCCAGAAGGGCATTCGTATTGATGTCGAGATCTTCGTGAACTGCGCATACGGCTACGACATTCAGTGTGAAGTGGTGGGCGAAGAGGGCATTGCCAAACTGCCTGAGCCTTCCTCAATTCAGATGCGCAAAAACGCGCGTCTCGGCAATGCGCTGCTCACTGACTGGAAAGACCGTTTCATTGAGGCCTATGACGTTGAACTGCAGGCCTTCATCAATGACGCCACGGCGGGCAAGTTGACCGGTCCTTCCGCCTGGGATGGGTTTGCCGCTTCCGTTGCGGCGGATGCGTGCCATAAAGCCCAGAACAGCGGCGCTATTGAGCCGGTGACCATGCCAGCGCGTCCAGACTTTTACGCCAAATAACTGAATCCGTGCGCTAACACTTCTCTCTCAGAATCAGGGAATTGAAATGAACAAAGACAATGTAAAACTGGCGATTGCGCCAATCGGCTGGACCAACGATGACATGCCAGAGCTGGGCAGCGAAAACACCTTCCAGCAGACGGTGAGCGAAATGGCGTTGGCAGGTTTCACCGGCAGTGAAGTCGGCAGTAAATACCCGAAAGATCCCGCAGTATTGAAACCGATGTTGGATATTCGTGGTATCCAAATCTGCAATGCCTGGTTCAGCACTTTCTTCGCCAACGGTGACAAGGCGAAAACCATCGACGAGTTCACCCATCACATGAACTTCCTGCACGCCATGGGCGCGCGCGTGATTGGCTGCTCTGAACAAAGCAAAAGTATTCAGGGCACCACGCTGGCGGTGCTGGAGCAGAAACCGATCTTCACGGATGAAGAGTGGCGTCTGACGGCGGAAGGCTACAACGAGTTGGCTGAAATCGCGGCGAAGAAGGGCATGCGCGTAACGCTGCACCATCACATGGGGACCGGCATTCAGACCCCAGCGGAAATCGATCGCTTTATGGAATCGACCAATCAGAATGTCGGCCTGCTGTATGACACTGGCCACATCTACTATTCCGAAGGTTCGCAGCAGGCGATGCTGGATGTGCTGACCCAATACCTGCCGCGCATTTTCCATGTGCATCTCAAAGATGTGCGTGACAGCGTGGTGGCCGAAGTGCGCGAGAAATCCCTGTCGTTCCTCGATGGCGTGAAGAAAGGCACCTTCACCGTACCGGGCGATGGCGTGATTGATTTCAAACCGGTGTTCAAAATCCTCGACGATTACGGCTACAAAGGCTGGATGGTGGTGGAAGCGGAGCAGGATCCGGCACTGGCCAACCCGTTCGAATATGCGGTGAAAGCGCGCAAATATATTCGCGAGAATACTGGCTTATAAGTTCATTGATGCACAATAAATTGTGCCGCTACGGATTGTGCACTTCCGTTGTAGCGATTTGATTCATCGGTATGTGCACTTCATTGTAGCGGCGCGATTTATCGCGCTCTTTTGACCGTCAGATACAATAAAAAAGGCCGTTATCCCTTTCAGGATAACGGCCTTTTATTTGGCCAGGATTAAGATGCCAGCGACAGCGCCGGTTTCTGACCGTGTTCTGCCAGCCACTCACTAATGCGCGCCTGCTCAGCTTCTGTCAGCCACATACCTTGTTTGGTACGACGCCAGATCGCATCATCCAGTTCGCGCACCCACTCATTTTTCACCAGGTAGCGCAATTCAGCTTCATAAAACTCGTGGCCGAAGTTCTCGCCCAGATCCGCCAGACTGCTTGCGCCAGCCAGCAGTTCTTCGGTGCGGCTGCCGTAGGTACGGGCAAAGTGGCGCGCCATGCCTTCGCTGATAAACGGATAGCGACGACGTAAGCCTGCGGCGTAATCTTCACGGGTGCCAGAGAAATCACCGCCTGGCAGTACTGCTGATTTAGTCCAGGCTGGGCCAGCGTTGGGATAGTACTTCGCCAGTTTCTCCAGCGCGTGTTCTGCCAGTTTACGATAGGTGGTCAGCTTACCGCCAAACACCGACAGCAGCGGCGCCTGGCCGTTGTCATCGTGCACATCCAGCGTGTAATCACGGGTGATGGCCTGCGGAGAATCCGATTCGTCATCACACAGCGGACGCACACCAGAATAAGTCCAGACGATGTCATCTTTGCTCAGCTGCTGTTTGAAGTGTCCGTTAAACACTTTCAGCAAATAGCTAATTTCGTTGTCATCGATCTTCACGTCTTTCGGATCGCCTTTGTACTCCACATCCGTCGTACCGATGATAGAGAATTCGTCCATCCACGGAATCACAAACACGATACGGTTATCTTCGTTCTGCAGGATGTAAGCCTGCTTTTCACGGTGTACGCGCGGCACCACAATGTGGCTGCCTTTGATCAGGCGAATGCCATAGGGTGATTTTAGTTTCAGACCATCGTCGAACAGTTGCTTCACCCATGGGCCAGCGGCGTTGACCAGGCCTTTAGCGCGCCAGGTGAAAATTTTGCCGGTATCGATATCTTCCGCTTCCACCATCCAGAGACCGCCTTCGCGCCATGCACGGTTAACGCGGGTGCGGGTGCGCACTTCGCCACCCTGTTTCACCACTTCCTGCGCGTTAAGTACCACCATGCGCGCATCGTCCACCCAGCAGTCGGAATATTCGAATCCGCGCGTGATCTCAGGCTTAAGGGCCGATTCCGCGCCAAAACGCAGGCCTTTACTGCCCGGTAAGGTGGTGCGTTTACCCAGGCGGTCGTACATAAACAGGCCAAGGCGAATCATCCACGCCGGACGCAGATGCGGGCGATGTGGCAAGCGGAAGCGCATTGGGAAGGCAATGTGCGGTGCCATTTTCAGCAGCACTTCACGTTCGGCCAGCGCTTCGCCCACCAGACGAAATTCGTAATGTTCCAGGTAGCGCAGGCCACCGTGGATTAATTTAGAGCTGTTGGAGGAGGTTGCACAGGCCAAATCCCGCGCCTCCAGCATCAGCACTGACAGTCCGCGTCCTGCAGCGTCCACTGCAATGCCGGCTCCGTTAATGCCGCCGCCGATCACGATCAGGTCTTTGGTTTCCACGTCATCTCCTCCGATGTTCGGAATAGTTCTAAAATGTTCGTTTTCGAGCGTAATAATAATCGGAAACCAACATTGATGCCAGCGCTTAACTCAATAAAAACATTTTTGCGTGATATAGCTAACATCCCTGCAGGAAAAAAAATCCATAGCCATAACTTTTGTCAGGTTATCGCGACGGATTCTCAGGTTAAACTAGGCGCTAATTGTGACGACCTTATGAGAGACACCATGGAAAACTTCGAATGTATTTCGGTTCAGCAGGCTAACGAGCACCTGGCACAAGGCGCACAGCTGGTGGACATTCGCGACCCACAAAGCTTTGCCATGGGCCACGCGACAGGCTCGTTGCATCTGTCGAATGACAATCTGGCGGATTTTATCGCGCAGGCGAATCATGCGTTGCCGGTGCTGGTGATGTGCTATCACGGCAACAGCAGTAAAGGTGCTGCGCAGTTCTTGTTAGGGCAGGGATTCAGTGCAGCGTATAGCATCGATGGCGGTTTTGACGCCTGGCGTGCCGTCTTCCCCGCGCAGGTGGCCACTGGCGGCGTCTGAGACGATCACATAAAGGAAGGAGAACCCGCACGATGCGCATTACTCAGTTCAACAACCCGCGTATGGCGCAGGCGTTTGTGGATTACATGGCAACGCGCGGCGTCACGCTGCGTATTGAGCGCGAAAGCCACTATGTCATTATGCTGGATGATGAAGCCAGGCTGGAGATGGTTGAAAACGAACTTGCCCAGTTCGTACGCGACCCTAATCATCCACGCTATCAGGCCGCCAGCTGGCATACAGGCAGTACCGAAAGTGGCTTGCGCTATGAACGCAGCAACATCTGGGCGAATATTCGTGAACGCGCAGGCCCGCTCACCATGACGATCATGATCGCCTGCGTGGCGGTGTTCATCATGATGCAGATTGTCGGTGATGATGTGGCGCTGGATTGGCTGGCGTGGCCTGCTGACTCCTCGCAGTATTTCCAGGTGTGGCGCTGGTTTAGCCATGCGCTGTTGCACTTCTCACTGCTGCACATCCTGTTCAATCTGATGTGGTGGTGGTATCTCGGTGGCGCAGTGGAGAAGCGTATTGGCAGCGGCAAGCTGTTTGTGATTATGCTCATTTCCGCGCTGTTGAGCGGCTGGATGCAGGCTAAATTCAGCGGTGTACTGTTCGGCGGACTATCGGGCGTGGTGTATGCGCTGATGGGTTATTGCTGGCTGCGTGGCGAGCGCGATCCCGAAAGTGGCATTTATCTGGAGCGCGGTCTGATGGGCTTCGCTATTGTATGGCTGATTATTGGCTGGTACGGCGCTTTTGGGCTGTCGATTGCTAACGCTGCACATGTCACCGGCTTGCTGGTCGGCCTGGCAATGGCGTTTGTCGATACGCGCAATGTGGCACGTCGGTAGCAGGTATAAAAAGAAAACGGCTCTGAGCCGAGGAGAGAGATGTGAAGCAGACGCAACGTCATGACGCCATTATCGATTTGGTGCGACGCCAGGGATATGTCAGTACGGAAGAGCTGGTGGATCACTTTGAGGTGAGCCCGCAAACCATTCGGCGTGACCTGAACGATCTGGCCGATCAGAATAAAATCCAGCGTCATCACGGCGGCGCGGCGCTGCCTTCCAGCTCTGAAAACACCGCATGGCAGGATCGTAAAATGATGTGGTCGGCGGAGAAAGCGCGCATTGCCGAGCGTGTGGCGAGCCAGATCCCCGATGGTGCCACACTGTTTATCGATATCGGCACCACGCCTGAAGCGGTGGCGCATGCGTTGCTTAACCATAACAATTTGCGCGTGGTGACTAACAACCTCAACGTGGCCATTTTGCTGATGGCGAAACCGGACTTCCGCGTGATCATCGCCGGCGGTGAAGTGCGTACGCGCGATGGTGGCATCATGGGCGAAGCGACGCTGGATTTCATCTCCCAGTTCCGCCTCGACTACGGCATTCTCGGCATCAGCGGTATTGATATGGATGGCTCACTGCTGGAGTTCGATTACCACGAAGTACGCACCAAACGCGCGATAATCGAAAACTCACGCTGCGTGATGTTGGTGGTGGACCATTCTAAGTTTGGCCGTAATGCGATGGTGAACCTGGGGAATATGAGCCTGATTGACTATATGTATACCGATCAGACGCCGCCTGCCAGCGTGCTGAAGGTGATTGAGCAACACGAAGTCCATCTCGAACTCTGCTAATCCATCCTGCCGGGGCGGTCACAGTGCCGCCCGCAGGGTCGCATCAGGTTGAGCGCCACGCTTAAATCCACTTTTTTTCCCTTCATCCGCATTTCTCTGTCGCTTTTTTCTTCGCCCCCGGCTTTACTTATCCTTTCTGGTTATGCGCTCGCCCATCTTTACCGTTAACGGATTCGAAGGGATTGATATGTCGCAGCAAAAATTTAATAAGACACGTTTCGACGCCGCACTTACCCGCCAATGGCAGCACCTTGGACTCACCTCCGCCCAGCAAATGACACCGCATCAGTGGTGGCAGGCATTAAGCCGTGTGCTGACGGAGATGCTCGCCACACAGCCGCCCGCCACACCGCGCGCAGGCCAACGCCATGTGAACTATCTGTCGATGGAGTTTCTTATCGGCCGCCTGACCGGCAACAACTTGCTGAATCTCGGTTGGTACGACGAGGTGAAGGAAGCGCTGGTGGCCCATCAGGTAGAACTCAGTGAGTTGCTGGAGGAAGAGGTGGATCCGGCGCTTGGCAACGGTGGATTGGGGCGCCTGGCCGCGTGCTACATGGACTCCATGGCCACTGTCGGGCAGGCCGCGATGGGACATGGCCTTAATTATCAGTACGGTTTGTTTCGCCAGACCTTTGACGATGGCCAGCAAAAAGAGGCGCCGGACGACTGGCAGCGCAACAGTTATCCGTGGTTTCGCCATAACGCCGCGCAGGATGTGCAGGTTGGCATCGGCGGCAAAGTGAAGAAAAACAGCGATGGCTCGCTGCAGTGGCGACCTAAACTTCATCTTAAAGGTGAAGCCTGGGATTTGCCGGTGGTCGGCTACCGCAATGGCGTGACGCTGCCGTTACGTTTGTGGCAAGCCACCAGCGTGCATCCGTTCGATCTCACCCTGTTCAATGATGGCAAGTTTCTGCAGGCCGAACAGCCCGGGATTGATGCTGACAAACTCACCAAGGTGCTGTATCCCAACGATAATCACGCTGAAGGCAAGCGCCTGCGCCTGATGCAGCAATATTTCCAGTGCGCCTGCGCGGTGGGCGATATTTTGCGTCGTCATCATCTCGCTGGGCGCTCGATTCACAGCTTGCCCGATTTTGAAGTCATCCAGCTCAACGATACCCATCCCACCATCGCCATCCCGGAAATGCTGCGTATTCTGCTGGATGAGCATCAATTGAGCTGGGATGAAGCCTGGCACATCACCAGTCGTGTTTTCGCCTACACCAATCACACGCTGATGCCGGAAGCACTGGAGCGTTGGGATGAACAGCTGGTGCGCGATCTGCTGCCGCGCCATATGCTGATCATCCGCGAAATTAACCAGCGGCTGAAAAAAATCGTCAAGAAGCAGTGGCCTGGCGACAGCGCGACCTGGCAGAAGCTGGCGGTGGTGGCCGACGGGCAGGTGCGTATGGCGAACCTGTGTGTGGTGAGCTGTTTCGCCGTGAATGGCGTGGCTGCGCTGCACTCTGAGCTGGTGGTGAAGGATCTGTTCCCGGAGTATCACCAACTGTGGCCGACCAAATTCCACAATGTTACCAACGGCATCACGCCGCGCCGCTGGTTAAAGCAGTGCAATCCGCTGCTGTCGAACCTGATTGATGAGACGTTGCAGGTGGAGTGGGCCAACGATCTGGATGCGCTGGAGTGGCTGGCGCCCTATGCGCGTAAGAAAGCTTTCCGTCAGCAGTTCCGTATCATCAAGCAGCAGAACAAGCTGCGGCTGACCGTGTATATCAAACGCGTGACCGGCATTGATGTGAACCCTGATGCGCTGTTCGATGTGCAGATTAAACGGCTACACGAGTACAAACGTCAGCACCTCAGCCTGCTGCATATGCTGCACTGCTATCGTCAGTTGCGGGACAATCCTGATAACCCTGACTTTGTGCCACGCGTGTTTCTGTTTGGTGCGAAAGCCGCGCCAGGCTACTACCTGGCCAAGAACATCATCTACGCCATCAACAAAGTGGCTGAAGTGATTAACAACGATCCTAAAGTTGGCGATCGGTTGAAAGTGGTATTTATTCCGGACTATCGCATTACCGCCGCAGAGCTGATGATTCCGGCAGCCGATCTCTCGGAGCAAATCTCGACCGCCGGTTATGAAGCGTCCGGCACCGGGAATATGAAGCTGGCGCTGAACGGCGCGCTGACCATTGGCACGCTGGATGGCGCAAACGTTGAGATCGCCGAAGCGGTGGGCGAGAAGAACATCTTTATCTTCGGCAATACGGTGGATGAGGTAAAGGCGCTCAAAGCCAACGGCTACAGCCCGAAAAAGCTGCGCAAGCAGAATAATTATCTGGATGGTTTGCTGAAAGACCTGGAGAAGGGCAAGTTCAGTGCAGGTGACAAGCAGGCATTTGACATGCTGCTCACCAGCCTGACCAAAGGCGGCGATCCCTGGCTGGTACTGGCCGATTTCGAGGCTTATCTCGAGGCGCAGCAGCAGGTTGAAGCCTTGTGGAAAAATCCGGAGGCGTGGACCAAAGCGGCGATTCTTAACACCGCGCGCACCGGGCGTTTCAGCTCCGATCGTTCGATTCGCGATTACCAGCAGCGTATCTGGCAGGCCGCGCGCTGATTTACAGCTCGCCAACAATGGCAACCCGATGTTGTTCGGTACGGTTTTCGTCGGGTGCGCATGGATGCGCACCGCACCTAAGGAGATGCGATGACACTCAGTAAACTGGATAAGGCCGCGCAGGACGCGGGTATTGCGGTAGATTTTACCAACGCGAACGGTGAGCGGGTGCGCATTAGCGACGACACCAAACGTGCACTGCTGGCGGTGATGAATACGCCGGAAGGTAAAGCGCCACCACTGCCGCCGGTGCTGGTTTTTACCCCGCGCCGTCCGCGTCAGTGTTGCCCGCAGGGCAAAGGCGAGTTTAGCTGGCAGTTTGAAACCGAACGCGGCAAAACTTACAGCGGCACGCTACAGGCGGGGGAAGCCTTCGCGTTGCCACCGCGTCTGGCGCAGGGTTATCACCGTTTGACCTTGCGGCAGGGACGTCAGCAGTGGCACTCGCGCATTATTATCGCGCCACGTCGCTGCTATTTATCCGAACCGCTAGCGCAAGGCGACAAACGGTGGGGAGCGCTGGTACAGCTTTACACGCTGCGATCCGATCGCAATTGGGGGATCGGTGATTTTGGCGATCTTGCGCAAATGCTGGAGCAGGTTGCCGCTCACGGTGGCGATTTTGTTGGCCTCAACCCGTTACACGCGCTTTATCCTGCGCAGCCTGAACACGCCAGCCCTTATAGCCCCACCTCGCGTCGCTGGCTGAATATGTTGTATATCGACATCAATCAGGTCACGGCATTCGCACAAAGTGATGAAGCACAGCGTTGGTGGAAACGCGCTGAAACGCGCAAGGCTGTGCAAGCCGCGCGCGCAACTGACTATGTCGACTATCGTGCGGTGGCGGAGTTGAAAATCACGGCGCTACGTCTGGCCTGGCAGCATTATCAGCCTGAACAGGCGTTCCTGCAATTTGTCGCTGAGGGCGGCGATCATCTGCGCTATCAGGCGGCGTTTGACGGCATTCTGGCAGAACGCAGCGCTCAGCAGGAGAAGGCGTGGGGATGGGCGTCATGGCCGGAAACCTGGCGCAATGCGCATCAGCCCGAGGTGCAACAGTGGTGCTCGCAGCATGAGGACGAGATTCAATTCTGGTGCTGGTTGCAGTGGCTGGCGCAACAGCAATTTGCCGCCTGCTGGCAGCACAGCCAGCAACTCGGCATGACGGTGGGGCTTTACCGTGATCTCGCCGTGGGTGTGGCGCAGCACAGTGCAGAAACCTGGCAGGATGCGCAGCTGTATAAGCTGGGCGCTTCTGTGGGTGCGCCGCCGGATCGCCTGGGGCCACTGGGGCAAAACTGGGCGTTGCCGCCGCTTGATCCGCACGAGATGCGCGCGCGCGGCTATCAGCCTTTTATTGATTTGTTGCGCGCCAATATGCGTGATTGCGGCGCGTTGCGTATCGATCACGTGATGGCGTTATTGCGGCTGTGGTGGATTCCGTATGGTGAGACAGCGGATAAAGGCGCCTATGTGTCGTATCCGGTGGACGATTTAATGGCGATTCTGGCGCTGGAAAGTCAGCGCCATCGCTGCATGGTGATCGGCGAGGATCTGGGCATTGTGCCGCCGATCATCGTGCGCATGATGCGCAGCCACGGTATTTTCTCGTGGAAAGTGTTGTTCTTCGAACAGGAGCGCGATGGCCGCTACCGCCAGCCTTCGGCTTATCCTCGCCAGTCGATTGCCAGTGCCAGTACCCATGATTTGCCCACGTTGAGCGGATTCTGGCAGGCGGAAGATTTGGCATTGGGTGAAAAGCTTGGCATGTATCGCGATAGCGTGCTGCACTCCCTGCAACAACAACGCACGGCACAAAAGCAGGCTTTGCTGGATGCCTTACAGCAGGCGGGAGCCATGCCTGCTCGCAGTCGTCAACCTGCGTTGAAACAACCGCTTACGCCGGCGCTGAATGTGGCGATGCACCGTTACCTGGCCCGCACGGAAAGCGCACTACTGGGATTGCAGCCGGAAGATTGGCTCGGCATGACAATGCCGGTAAACGTGCCTGGCACAGTGGATGAGTATCCGAACTGGCGGCGCAAGTTATGTGTCTCGCTGGAAGAGATGTTTGCCGACAAAGCCGTGAAGCACGTTCTGAAAGCGGTGAATGACGGGCGCAAAGCGAGGTAGAAATCTGCGGCAGCTCGGGTGCGCTGCCGCAAGAAAATCAGTAGTAAGAGTGCTCGCCGCGCTGGTGTTCAGTGAGGTCACGCACACCTTTCAGCTCAGGGAACGCTGCCAACAGCTCTTTCTCGATGCCATCTTTCAGCGTGACGTCGATCATTGAACAGCCGTTACAGCCGCCGCCAAACTGCAGAATCGCGTAACCGTCATCGGTGATTTCCATCAGGGATACACGACCACCGTGACCAGCCAGCTGTGGGTTGATCTGCGCTTGCAGCAGATACTCCACACGCTCAACCATTGGCGCATCATCAGACACTTTACGCATCTTGGCGTTTGGCGCTTTCAGCGTCAGCTGGGAACCGAGGTTATCAGTGACAAAATCGATCTCAGCATCTTCCAGATAAGGCGCGCTCAGCTCATCAACATAGGCTGACAGCTTTTCGAACTTCATTTCAGTATCAGTGGCTTCAACTGCATCGGGTGGGCAGTAAGAAACACCGCATTCAGCGGTTGGCGTACCCGGATTAATGACGAATACGCGAATTTGTGTGCCATCTTCTTGTTTTGATAGCAATTTTGAGAAGTGCTCTTGCGCAGCATCAGTAATAACGATCATGGCGATTGCTCAATAGTTGACTAAAATACTTGGTTATAATACGCCCAACGCCGACGCTCTACAAGGTACGGCACAGACAGCCAATATGCACGCTGGCCGCGCCTTGCGCCAGCAAAATGCGGCTGATTTCTGCCACCGTGCTTCCGGTGGTCACCACATCGTCGATGAGCAGGATATGGCGTCCGCGCACCGGCATTTCAAGGGAAAAGGCCCCGCGCAGATTCTTTTTCCGCGCCGAAGCGCGCAACGCATGCTGGACCAACCCCCGCCGTCTGCGGCGCACCCCCGCACGATATTCACAACCTAGCCAGCGTGCCAGCGGTTTTGCCAGCAGCTCAGCCTGATTATAGCCACGCTGCCAGGCACGACGCCGATGTAACGGCACACTCAACACCAAATCGATGCGCGGCGTCAGGTTAACGCGGCGACTATTTAACAATTTTAACAAAAGTAGCCGCGCCAGCATCACTCTGAGTGCGGTTGCCCGAGAAAATTTCAGCTGGATGACCCAATCACTCAGCGGCGGCAGGTAATCGCTAACGCAGGTCAGGCTGTGCCACGGCGGTGGACGACGCAGACAGCGGCCGCACAATCGGGTGCCGTTGGCCGGCAGTGCACAGCAAGGGCAGATCGCGGGCAGCGCCGGGATTTGTTGCACACAGCGGCTGCATAGCCCATGTCTGGCAATCTGTAATGGCAGGCGGCATAGCCAACACAGGGCAGGGATTGATAGCATAGCGGCCTCTTTTCACTTTTCGGGAGTGTAACCGATGAGTTCGCTTTACTGGCACACCACAGGCACGGGCGATCGCGATCTTGTGCTGCTGCACGGCTGGGGATTGAATGCCGAAGTGTGGCAGAACATTGTTCCACGACTCAGCCCGCATTTTCGTCTGCACCTGGTGGATCTGCCCGGCTTTGGCCGCAGCCAGGGATTTGATGCACTGACCTTAGTCGACATGGCTCAACAGCTGGTTCCACAACTTCCTGAGCGTGCCGTGTTGCTCGGTTGGTCGCTGGGGGGACTGGTTGCCAGCCAGCTTGCACTGACGCAGCCTGAACGTGTCACCGCGCTGATTAGCGTGGCATCGTCGCCCTGTTTTACCGCGCACGAGGATTGGCCGGGCATCAAGCCTGAGACGCTGGAGAGCTTCCAGCAGCAGTTGAGCAATGATTTCCAGCGCACCGTAGAACGTTTCCTGGCCTTGCAAACCATGGGTACGGAAAACGCTCGCCAGGATGCACGTCAGCTCAAAGACGTGGTGCTATCGCAGCCAATGCCTTCGGTCGCGGTGCTGGAAGGTGGGTTAGAGATCTTGCGACAGGATGATCTGCGTACGGCGCTGGATAATCTTGCGCTGCCGTTTATGCGTATCTATGGATCACTCGACGGACTGGTGCCGCGTCGTATTGCGGCGGAGCTGGATGCGCGCTGGCCCGCGTCGCCATCGGTTGTGATGGAGAAGGCCGCCCACGCTCCCTTTATCTCTCATCCTGATGCGTTTTGTCAGCAGGTGCAGCAGTTTATCCACGCAGCCACATAAATTGCCACGCAGCCAGTGTCATCGGCTGGCTGCCGTCGATCTTCTCGCCGCTGATCACATCCTGAAAATGTCGTGTCTGTGGCAGATGCGTGGTGACTTCCCGGCTGCTGAGATTAAACACGCACAAGAGCCCGTCATCACTGCCTGGCGCATGCCGTCGCAACATCAGCACGGTATTTTCACTTTCCAGTAGCGTCATCGCATTATCCGGGTGGAACGCACTCTGGCGGGTGCGCAGCTGGATCAATGCGCTGAGTCGTTCATACACCTGCTGACGCAACGGGTCATCGCCGCTGATCCACTGTTCCATTTCACGCAAACTGTATTTCTGGCGATTGATGGCGCGGTTGTGTCCTGCCGCGCGCACGCCTTCATTGTCGTTGCGCGATCCCAGAATACTTTGGATATAGATCGCCGGCACGCCCGGAAAGGCGAGCAGAATGGCATGTGCCAGCAGGAAGCGACGCAGACGCGTGTCATCGTCATCATTTTGTTGGTTGAGAGCATCGAAATAGGTGACGTTAATTTCGTAAGGGCTGGTGGTGCCATCGGGATTATTTTTATAAGACACCAGCGCCCCTTCCAGCGCTAAATCTCGCACCAGTGCTACGATCTCCACTTCAGACAAAATACCGCGCGCAGGATTGAGGCCAATGCCATCGTGCGAGGCAAGGAAGTTGAAGAAAGTGGTGGTGCCGTTACTGGTGCCCAGCGTGCTGGCCCATTGGCGCAGCGCGCGTGCGGATCCTGAATGAATGGCATGCAGCACCAGCGGCGGCAGTGAAAACTGATACACCATCTGCGCTTCGTCGTGCCCGTTACCAAAATAGCTGATGTTGTCCTTGTGCGGCACATTGGTTTCCGTGACGATCACCGTGCCTGGTGCGACTTCGTTAGCGATGGCGCGAAACAGCTTCACCAGCTGGTGGGTCTTGGGCAGGTGAATACAATTTGTACCCGGCGTTTTCCACATATATCCCACCGCATCGAGACGAACGTAATCGGCGCCTTTGTTCAGGTAATCCAGCAATACGTCGACCATGCGAATCAGCACTTCAGGATTGGCAAAGTTAAGGTCGATTTGATCGGCGCTAAATGTGGTCCAGATAAAGCGTGTCTCACCATCGGCCATCTCGAAGGGTGTGAGCAGTGGCGAGGTGCGGGGACGCGTCACGGCGCTGAGATCGGTGGCCGGCGGCATGCTGATAAAAAAGTCATCCCAGCCGGGATCCAGCGCCAAAAAGTGGCGAAACCATTGGCTGTGCGCCGACATATGGTTGCAGACAAAATCGAACATCAGCCGGGTTTCACTGTGCAGCGCCGCAATATGCTGCCACTCGCCACAAAGAGGGTTCACCTGGTGATAATCAATCACGGAGAAGCCATCGTCGGAAGAGTAGGGAAAAAATGGCAGCAGATGGACCAGGCTGAAAGTGGATTGCAGATGCTGCTGATAGAAGTGCGAGAAGCTGGCAAGTGTGGGCTTATCGGGTTCACGGAACTGATCGGCGTAGCTGATCAATACCACATCCTTCTCATCCCAGTGGGCTTTGCGCGGCAGTTTAGCGGTATCTCGCGCTGCACGAATGTGGGAAAGCAGACGCTCACGTGCGGGGACGGGGAAGCGGCCTGCGTAAATCTCATCAAGTAAGGCGTTGATTATGTCCATCAGATCGTCGGGCCACGCGGAAGGTCATTTTTTCACACGGATTTTTTCAGCGTAGACGGATGAGGGGATTTATCAAATGTGTACGCGCGGAGCGAAGCCGCCTCCGCGCGTTATTCAGGGCTGGGCGTTAGCGTTTTTTGCCAAATGCTGCTGCCAGCGCATCACCCATCGCGCTGTTGCCTGCAGGTGCATTGGCAGGTTTACCGCGTCCTTTGCTGTTAGCGGCGGGACGTGCATTTTCTTTGCCGCTGCTGCGGTTATTGCCGCCGCGCGCATTGCTCTCGCCGGGCTGCTCGTCAAGACGCATGGTGAGGGCGATGCGTTTACGCTGCATATCCACTTCCATCACCTTCACTTTGACGATATCGCCCGCTTTCACCACCTGATGGGGATCTTCGACGAACTTGTCTGACAGTGAAGAGATGTGCACCAGACCATCCTGATGCACGCCGATATCCACGAAAGCACCAAAGTTGGTGACGTTGGTGACCGCGCCTTCCAGAATCATGCCCGGCAGCAGATCGTTCAGCGTTTCCACGCCTTCGGCAAACTGCGCGGTTTTGAACTCCGGACGGGGATCGCGCCCCGGTTTCTCCAGCTCTTTCATGATGTCGGTGACGGTTGGCAGACCAAAACGCTCGTCGGTGAAGTCGCGCGCGTTGAGATCGCGCAACCCACCCGGGTTGCCCATCAGTTCGCTCAGCGCCTGTTCAGTCGCGGCCAGAATACGTTCGACCAGCGGGTAAGCTTCCGGGTGCACGGTGGAGGCATCCAGCGGGTTATCGCCGTGATTGATGCGCAGGAAGCCGGCACACTGCTCGTAAGCTTTTGGCCCAAGACGGCTGACTTTCAGCAGCTGCTGGCGATTCTGGAAGCGGCCGTTCTCATCGCGCCAGGTGACAATGTTCTGCGCCATCATGCGGGTTAAGCCTGCCACGCGCGTCAGCAAGGCGACTGAAGCGGTATTCAGATCCACGCCGACGGCGTTTACGCAGTCTTCCACCACCGCGTCCAGCTTCTTCGCTAGCTGGCTTTGGCTCACATCATGCTGATACTGGCCAACGCCGATGGATTTCGGATCGATTTTCACCAGCTCGGCCAGCGGATCCTGCAAGCGACGCGCAATGGAGACGGCGCCGCGAATGGAAACATCCAGGTCCGGAAACTCCAGCGCGGCCAGTTCCGATGCGGAATAGACCGATGCGCCAGCCTCGCTGACAATCACTTTCTGCGCGTTGATCTGCGGGAACTGCTTCTGCACGTCGAGGAAGAAACGCTCGGTTTCACGTGAAGCGGTACCGTTACCAATCGCCACCAACTCTACCTGGTGTTTGATGCACAGTGCTGCCACAGCTGATGCGGCTTTCGCCACCTGTCCGGTGTGCGGATAGATGGTGTCATGTGCCACCAGTTTGCCGGTGGCATCCACCACGGCGACTTTCACGCCGGTACGCAGGCCCGGATCGAGCCCCATGGTGGCGCGCATGCCTGCCGGAGCCGCCATCAGCAAATCGTGCAGGTTGCGGGCGAATACGTTAATCGCTTCATCTTCTGCGCGTTCGCGAATGGTGCCCATCAGTTCGGTTTCGAGATGCAGCAGCACTTTGATGCGCCAGGTCCAGCTCACCACCGCTTTACGCCAGCTGTCTGCCGGTGCATTGTTCAGACGCAGTTGCAGATGGTCGGCGATCAGCGTTTCACCGTGGCTTTCGCGCGGCGCTTCTTCGAATTGTGGATCGGCGTTCAGAGAGAGTTGCAGCACGCCTTCATTGCGACCACGGAACATCGCTAGCGCACGGTGAGAAGGAACGGTGCTGAGAGGTTCGTGGTGATCGAAGTAGTCGCGGAATTTCGCGCCCTCTTCCTCTTTACCTTCCACCACACGAGCCACCAGATGCGCGTTTTTCCACAGATAATCACGCACTTTTGCCAGCAGCGTGGCGTCTTCGGCAAAACGTTCCATCAGGATATAACGTGCGCCATCCAGCGCTGCGCGAACATCGGCGACGCCTTTATCCGCATCCACATAGCTTGCAGCCAATGACTCGGGTTCCTGAGAAGGATCGCTCCATAGCGTTTCAGCCAGTGGCTCCAGGCCCGCTTCGATGGCGATCTGCCCACGCGTGCGGCGTTTCTGCTTATACGGCAGATACAGATCTTCCAGTTCAGTTTTGTTCAGCGTGCCATTGATGGCCGTGGCGAGTTCTGGGGTGAGTTTGCCCTGCTCATCGATGGATTTCAGAATTGACTGGCGGCGATCTTCCAGCTCACGCAGATAGCCAAGGCGGCTCTCCAGCTGACGCAACTGGGTATCATCCAGCCCACCGGTCACTTCCTTACGATAACGTGCGATAAATGGCACGGTGTTCCCTTCATCCAGCAAGCGTACAGCGGCGTCAACCTGGTCGGCGCGTGCCTTCAGCTCACTTGCGATAATCTGGCTCAGTGAATCTTTCATCATCATTAACAATGCTTACACAGGGTTGGAAAATAGGGGACAGTTATACGGATTGGGGCGGCAAATTGCCAGCCGGGGACAGGCGAATCCGTCTTTTTCTGAATGCAGCACGCACATCACTGCGCACACCTTGCTGATAGCAATGCAGTCGCTTATTGTTGGCCTCTTTGCTGTAAAGACCCATTATTGCCACGAGTAGATGTTATGAAAACCCAACTGATTACCCGCGAAGGCTATAACAAATTACGTGCCGAGCACGAGCATTTGTGGAACGAAAAGCGTCCGGAAATCACCAAAATTGTCTCCTGGGCGGCCAGCCTTGGCGATCGTTCGGAAAACGCCGATTACACCTATAACAAACGCCTGTTGCGGCAGATTGACCGCCGTGTGCGCTATCTGCGCAAGTGCCTCGCCGATTTGAAAATTGTCGATTATGCGCCGCAACAGGAAGGGAAGGTGTTCTTTGGTGCCTGGGTTGAGGTGGAAAATGAACAGGGTGATGCAAAGCGGTTTCGCATTGTGGGGCCGGATGAAATCTATGGCGATGCGGTTAAGGATTACATCTCCATTGATTCACCGATGGCCCGTGCGCTGATCAAGAAAGAGGTGGATGACGAAGTCGTGGTGAATACGCCGGAAGGGCAGAAAGTGTGGTTTGTTAACTGCATCGAGTATGTGAAGAACCCAGAGTAAAAAAGAGGCGGAGAATAATGGCTTGGGTAAAAAAGCCTTGGGTGCAACTTATTCTCCGGTGGCGAAATGGGCTGGCAGTAAAAGGGGGAAGCGCCGCAGCCTTGCCGCGCCTGAAACGTTCGGATTATTTGCCTGGTGTGGTCGCGGTGGTGGTCGATGTGCTGCTGGTGCCTTTGTCACCGCCGCCCATGGTTGCCAGCGCCACTCCCAACAGTGCACCCACGGCACCCACGCCAATCGCGTCTGAGTTGCCTTTGGCAGTGGTGGAAGCCTGGGCTCCCGCCGCTTCGCCCGCGCTAGTGGCAGCATGAGCCTGAGAAAGGCTGACCAGCACCAGTGCACTCAGCAAGACCGCAGTTTTTTTCATTTTTCTCTCTCCAAAGATGCGCAATTTCAGCAGGAACCCTTGCAGTTTCTGAGATCGTTATGCGGGATGAAAGTGCTGATTAGTAACTGATTAATCAGACTTTATTTAACGCTGGCCTTATCAGGCGCGAGATGCGTATTGTTCCGAGAGCAGATGAGCACTGAAAACGAAAAGAGCCAGATATTATGCTGCGAATGATCGCCAACCGAACGATTCTGGCCTGTCGACTTAAGTCAAATGGTCCCAAATGCTGTGATAACGAGCGGTCTGCGGCCCGGTGATCCATTTTCGAAAAGAAAACTACGGAAATTTTCGGATTAGCGCTAAGCGGCTGGAAAGCCCCGATAAAAAGCGGGAGACAACGCGCATTTCAGGGCTTAAATTAAATATAAGCTGCTGTTTAATATGCTTTGTAACAATTTCGGCTAGAATATAAACCATTAATAACTGTCACATGCAGGCATCTTTTTTACACAATATTGACTCAGGCAATGGCGCCTTTGGGAGTTGAACAATGCAAGAGAACTACAAAATTCTGGTCGTCGATGATGATATGCGTTTGCGCGCACTGCTCGAACGCTATCTCACCGAGCAGGGCTTTCAGGTGCGCAGTGTCGCCAACGCCGAGCAGATGGATCGTCTGCTGACCCGTGAATCATTCCATTTAATGGTGCTGGATCTGATGTTGCCAGGCGAAGATGGCTTGTCCATTTGCCGCCGTTTGCGCAGCCAGAGCAACCCGATGCCGATCATTATGGTGACGGCAAAAGGCGAAGAAGTGGATCGTATTGTCGGACTGGAAATCGGTGCTGATGACTACATTCCTAAGCCGTTCAACCCACGTGAACTGCTGGCCCGTATTCGTGCCGTGCTGCGCCGTCAGGCCAATGAATTGCCAGGTGCGCCTTCACAGGAAGAAGCGGTTATCGCCTTTGGTAAGTTCAAACTGAACCTCGGCACGCGTGAAATGTTCCGTGAAGATGAGCCAATGCCGTTGACCAGTGGTGAGTTTGCGGTGTTGAAAGCGCTGGTGAGCCATCCGCGTGAACCGTTATCACGCGATAAGCTGATGAACCTGGCGCGTGGCCGTGAATACAGTGCGATGGAACGTTCTATCGACGTGCAGATTTCCCGTCTGCGTCGCATGGTAGAAGAAGATCCGGCGCATCCGCGCTACATCCAGACCGTTTGGGGTCTTGGCTACGTCTTCGTTCCGGACGGCAGTAAAGCATGAGGCGATTGCGCTTCTCTCCTCGCAGTTCGTTTGCCCGCACCCTGTTATTGATCGTTACCTTGCTGTTCGTCAGCCTGGTAACGACCTATCTGGTGGTGTTGAATTTCGCCATTCTTCCAAGTTTGCAGCAGTTCAATAAAGTCCTCGCCTACGAAGTGCGTATGTTGATGACCGATCGACTGCAGCTGGAAGATGGCACGCAACTGGAAGTGCCACCCGCCTTCCGGCGTGAAATTTATCGTGAACTGGGTATTTCGTTGTACACCAACGCAGCGGCAGAAGAGAGTGGCCTGCGCTGGGCACAGCATTACGAATTCCTTAGCGAGCAGATGGCGCAACAGCTGGGTGGCCCGACCGATGTCCGCGTCGAGGTTAACAAGAATTCCCCCGTGGTCTGGCTGAAAACCTGGTTGTCGCCAGACATTTGGGTGCGTGTACCGCTGACTGAAATCCATCAGGGCGATTTCTCGCCACTGTTCCGCTACACCCTGGCGATTATGTTGCTGGCGATCGGCGGGGCCTGGCTGTTTATCCGCATTCAGAACCGACCCCTGGTCGACCTGGAGCACGCAGCGCTTCAGGTCGGTAAAGGCATCATTCCTCCTCCTCTGCGTGAGTATGGTGCATCGGAAGTTCGTTCCGTCACCCGAGCCTTTAACCAGATGGCGGCGGGCGTCAAACAGCTCGCCGATGACCGTACGCTGCTGATGGCGGGGGTGAGCCATGATTTGCGCACCCCCTTAACACGCATTCGTCTCGCCACCGAGATGATGAGTGAACAGGATGGCTATCTGGCCGAGTCGATCAATAAAGATATCGAAGAGTGCAACGCCATCATCGAGCAGTTCATCGACTATCTGCGTACAGGGCAGGAGATGCAGACCGAACGCGCCGATCTCAACAGCGTGTTAGGTGAAGTGGTGGCGGCGGAAAGCGGCTATGAGCGTGAGATTGAGAATGCGGTGATGCCGGAAGAGTTGATGCTGGATATCAACCCGCTGTCGATTAAGCGTGCCGTGGCGAATCTGGTGGTGAATGCCGCGCGTTATGGTAACGGCTGGATCAAAGTCAGCAGCGGTCAGGAACTGAATCGCGCCTGGTTCCAGGTGGAAGACGATGGTCCGGGTATTAAGCCCGATCAGCTTCAGCATCTGTTCCAGCCCTTTGTACGTGGCGATAGCGCACGCAGCACCAGCGGCACCGGCTTAGGGTTGGCGATTGTGCAGCGTATTATCGATGCGCATGAAGGCTCGCTGGAGATAGGTGAGAGCGAGCATGGCGGATTGCGCATTCGCGCGTGGTTGCCGATTCCGGAAAATAACAGTACAGCGTTAGTCAGTACGCATCACAGTTAACGCCTCGCTCAGATCGATGCAACGCGTTGGACTTCGTATCAATGAGCCGCCATTTGGCGGCTCATTCACATCACAACTGCGGTCCAGCCTGAACCAGCGCCTTGCCTGCATCGTTATCGGTATACTTCTCAAAGTTGGTGACAAAACGCTGCGCCAGCCCCTGCGCGGCCTCATGCCACGCGGCTTCATCCGGCCAGCTGCGACGTGGATCCAGAATCGCGTCATCGACTTGCGCCAGGGTTGCTGGCATCTGCAGGTTAAATACCGGTAGCGTTACCGTCGCTACGTCGTCCAGCTCACCCGCCAGAATCGCATTGATGATGGCGCGGGTATCTTTCAGTGAAATACGTTTACCGCTGCCATTCCAACCGGTATTCACCAGATACGCTTTTGCACCCGCTGCTTCCATGCGCTTCACCAGCACATCGGAATATTGCGTTGGATGCAACGTCAGGAAGGCCGCGCCAAAACAGGCTGAGAACGTCGGCGTTGGCTGGGTGACACCGCGCTCGGTGCCGGCCAGTTTGGCGGTAAAACCCGACAGGAAGTGATACTGGGTTTGTTCCGGTGTCAGGCGTGAAACCGGCGGCAGCACACCAAAGGCATCAGCGGTCAGGAAAATAACGCGTTGCGCATGGCCCGCTTTGGAGACCGGCTGCACGATGTTTTCAATATGCTCAATGGGATAGGAAACACGGGTGTTTTCAGTTTTGCTGGCATCAGCATAATCAACGCTGCCATCTGCCCGCACCACGACGTTCTCCAGCAGGGCATCACGGCGGATAGCGCGATAGATCTCCGGCTCAGCTTTCTCCGACAGATTGATGGTTTTGGCGTAGCAGCCACCTTCGAAGTTGAAGACACCATCATCGTCCCAACCGTGTTCGTCATCGCCAATCAGCTGGCGGTCGGGATCGGTGGACAGCGTGGTTTTACCGGTGCCAGACAGGCCGAAGAATACCGCAACGTCACCCGCTTTACCCACGTTCGCCGAGCAGTGCATTGACGCGATGCCTTTCAGCGGCAACAGGTAGTTCATGATGGCGAACAAACCTTTTTTCATCTCGCCGCCGTACCAGGTGCCGCCAATCAGCTGCATGCGTTCGGTGAGGTTAAAGGCGACAAAGTTCTCTGAGTGTAAACCCTGAGCCTGCCAGTCCGGGTTGGTACACTGCGCGGCGTTCATCACCACAAAATCCGGTTTAAAGGAGGCCAGCTCGGCTTCATCAGGGCGGATAAACATGTTTTTGACGAAATGCGCCTGCCAGGCCACTTCCATCACAAAGCGCACGCTCAGGCGGGTATCCGGATTCGCGCCGCAGAAGGCGTCGATAACAAACAGACGTTTGCCAGAGAGTTGCGCCGTGCAGCGATCTTTCAGCGCCTGCCAGGTTTCCTGCGACAGCGGCTGGTTGTCATTTTTGCCGTTTCCAACGTCATTCCACCATAAGGTGTCACGCGTGGTGTCATCGCGCACGATGTACTTATCTTTTGGCGAACGCCCGGTAAAGATGCCGGTATCCACGGCAATGGCGCCGCTTTGCGTCAGGGTGCCTCGCGCATAACCTTCCAGTTCCGGGCGGGTTTCTTCCTGAAACAGCGTATCAAAGTCAGGGTTGTACACCACTTCTGTGGTGTTGCTGATGCCCAAAGCGGCAAGGGCTTGCGATGTCAGGCCGTGAACGCGCATGTGGCTGCTCCTTAAATCAGTGCTTCATAGCATTTTTATGAGAGATTCTGCGTTCTGCCGCGCATAGCCGGACAGGGCAGATCGCGCGCAGTGTACACGTCTGAGCAGGGCGTAAAAGTGAGGAGAGTTAAAAATGCGAGCTGGAACGTGACAAGTAGAGAAATCCGCCACTTAAGAAACTAAAGTCAGTATAAGGTAGTTAATTTTCGCGAAAAAGTGATGAGTTCATTCCTGACAGGAATGCGGGCGGCGATGCCGCCCGTAGGGGGATTAGTGCAATTGATCGCTGTTAGGCGTTGGTGCGTTACGAATGGCAGCAATGTCTACGGCATCATAAACATAGTGCGAGCCACAATAATCGCAGTGCATATCGATCTTGCCATCCTCTTCGAGAATTTCGTCCACTTCTTCAACCGGCAGCGTGTTTAATACTTCGCCACAGCGTTCACGTGAACAGGTGCATTTGAAGCTGACCGGCGTCGGATCAAACACCGTGGCTTCTTCCTGGTGATACAAGCGCCACAGCACATCCGTCGCGGGCAGCTCAATCAGCTCTTCGCTCTTCACGGTTTCGGTCAGAGTGGCCAGATGGTTAAAATCATCCTGGCTCGGCTCTTGTGCAGGCAGAACCTGCAACAGAATACCGGCGGCGCCTTTATCGCTGGTACGAATAAACAGGCGAGTTGGCAACTGCTCAGAACGCATGAAGTAATCTTCCAGGCAACCAGCCAGCGTATCGGCTTCCAGACCGACGACGCCCTGATAACGCTCGCCTTTTTCCGGAGAAATGGTGATGACCAGATAGCCGTTGCCCACCATCTCTTTCAGGCTGCTGCCCGGCGCAATTTCGCTATCTTCCTTCACGCGTGCAACGCCACGTAATTCCTGTTTGTTGTTGCCGTTGATCACCGCCAATGTCAGTGGACCATCGCCCTGTAACTGAACGGTGATGTCGCCATCGAATTTCAGCGTTGCGGTCAACAAACTGGTCGCGACCAGCAATTCACCCAGCAGGTTTTTCACCGGTTCGGCGTAGTCGTGGTTTTTGACAATCTCACGCCAGGTTTCGGATACGTTGACCAGCTCGCCGCGCACGGCGACATTTTCGAACAGGTAACGGTGCAGTTGATCTTGAACAGACATAGTGTTTCTCTCGTTGGGGCGACGGTTATTCATCGCCCGACAATTTAAATTTCATCAGATCGCGGCGCTCTTTTTTATCCGGGCGGCGATCGGGGTGCGGCATGGTCAGGGCATTCATTTTGCGCGCCAGTGCCGTTTTTTCACGCTTCTCAATGCTGGCGGCGGTCTCCGCATACATCGCTTGCGCTTCAGTGGCTGGGCGGCGTTGATCGCCTATGGCGGTAATCACCACCGTTCGCTCATCGTTGCCCTGGCGCAGTGTTAGTTCGGCCTGCAATTCCACGATTTTACTCGGTTTGCTGCGCTGGCCGTTGTAATGCACTTTACCGCCATCGATCATTTCGCGAGCCAGCGCGCGCGTTTTATAAAAACGCGCAGCCCACAGCCATTTATCGAGGCGGACACCTTCGCTGGTTTTTTCTTTCATTGCGGCTCCTGCTTTAACGCAGCGTTTCACACAACTGGCGATAGTCTCGCACTGCAGCATGACGCTGGAAAGATTGATCGGGCCGACCGGAATCCGGATTGCTGACGCCTAAACACCAGCGAATGCCCCAGCGTGCCGCTGCATCAAGGATCGCTTCGCTATCATCAATGAACAGCGTGCGTTCGCTATCGAATGCCGTTTGCTGCTGCACGGCCTGCCAGAGACGTGGATCCTCTTTCGGATACCCAAAGGTATGGGTAGAAAGTAATAAATCAAGGTGGGGAGCCAAACCGGTTTGCTCCAGCTTTACCTCGAGGTTGTACGGATGCGCATTGGTCAGCAAGATGGTGCGTTTACCCGCAGCACGCAGTGCCTGGAGTAGCGGTAGCGTATCCTCGCGCATGGCCGCACGGTGACGCTTTTCCCATGTCATGGCGCGGATATCCAAGGCCAGTTCTTGCGACCAGTAATCAAGACAATACCAGTTTAGCGTATGCACCACGGCTTGATACTTCTGCTGAATCAGCTGGTGTGCTTCGGCCAGCGTGATATCACGCTCGCGGCTCAGGGTTTCCGGAACGTGCTCCAGCCAGAAATGGCGGTCAAAGGCGAGATCGAGCAGCGTGCCATCCATATCCAGCAGCACGGTATCAATCCCGGACCAGTTTAGCGTCATCGTCATACTCTCTCGCCCTAAAAAATAGGGCGACAGGGTAGCACAGAAGGGAAGGGCTCAGAACAGTGAGCGCACGCTCTGCATAGTGCTCAGATTGTGATTGAAGCACTTGTCGTAATACTGCTGAATTTCCACCATGCGCAGGCGATTACGATGCACACGTCGCAGGGCCAACAGCCCATTGGTGACGCCGCAGAGGATCAGCACCAGCATCAATAATGCGGTACCGAGGTATCGCCATTGCGCCATCGCATCCGGTTCATTGTGCAACGCAATGTGGCGTGTGCCGTTAGCGTCAGTGGTGATGCTGGTAATAATGCCGTTGGCAGCAAACGGTGTGTGCAACAGCATACCGGACATGCGTTGCAATTCGCGCCATTGCGACGGCGCATCGAGATCAAACAGCGACACGGAAGGCTGTGGCTGGTTCACCATCTGACGGCCCTCATCACTCATTATCAGGAAGCCGCCCGGTGGTGGGCTATTCAGATTTTCTGCTGCACGACGGGTTTCACGCGAGAAGAAAGTCGAGGTCGCGGTATTCACCAGGTTCTCCAGCGCTTCCGCACTGACCGGGCGTAACAGCACGTTCATGCCGTTAAGCTTGCCGGAATCAGCGCGGTGGATCAGTGAATCCCAATCCTTAGCATTGCCCAGATTCACCAGGGCATTTTTCAGCCGGACGCAATCTTGCTGCTGGCTGCACAGATCCTGTGTTTTCAGTACTAAATCAGAGAAATCATCCAGCAGAATCATGCCCGATTTCTGAATCGCGGAGGCAAGCTGTGGATTGAGTTTCGGATCGGTGTTGGTTTCCGGATGCAGCTGACGTGTGGTGGTATCAAGCAGAGCGGCAGCTTTATCGATGATATCTGACTGCGGCTGCGGCAGAGGTGCTGCGTTATTCCAGTAAATGGCTGAGCAGTCGAACGGCATATACGCATAGCTGCGATTGCTTTGATAGTTGCCCGGTACGGAACACATGCCGGTTCCACTCACCTTCAGGTTGTCACCGATGTGCAGCGGCAGGGCGTTGAGTTTATCCACGCTATTCACTTCAATGCTTTCGGTGCCTTTTACCCAGGCGAGGCTGAGCTTGATCGGCATACTGAGCGGAATCCAGGTAAACAGCATCACCAGGACCACCAGCGAACCACAAGCCAGCACCAGATTTTTGCGCCAGCGCTGAACCGGGAAATTGCGAACCTCATCGTGCAGTGAGAGGAAACGCCCCTGGCGCACCACTTGCCGATTCAGATAGATGTCGACATCCGTCACCTGGCCCAAATCGTGCGCCACATAGGGTTGCCAGTGGGCGGGATAAATTAAATCGATAATGCCCAGCGAGATATTGCTCTGCTCCTGATTGGATTCACCAAACAGGCCCCAGCGTTTCGGTGCTCCGCGCAAACAGTGCACATCGCGCAGCCCTTTTTCACCCGGGAAGCGGTAAAGGAACCACAAGCTAACCGCGATCGTTGCGCAGGCTGGCAGGGCAATCCACACCATCAGGCTTCCGGGCAGCACCAGGCTGAGGAAGAACAGCAGGAAGGCAAAGCAGATAACAATGGCCTCGCGCGTGCCATCTGGCCGCGATAGACGGTACTCTTCCGGCGATTCTTTACGCACCTGCAGCAGCTCGACATTTTCGCTCTCCTCTTTACGAATAGAGGCGTTGGTCGACATTGAACGCACCAGCGGCGGCAAGGCGGGTTGTTCTACGGCATAATTCACTAACGAGTGACCGTTGAGTGAGATCACCAGTGGCAGCGTTTGAGTGCGGATCAGCTCAACATAATTCTCTTCCGCAATGTACTGCTCCCACAGCGGTGGCAGATGCACTTCCACTTCATCGAGGTAGTAGCGCCATTGATGCGCATCATCCGTTGAGAGGCCATAGCGAGTGATGGAACGCGTGACGGGATAAACATTGTTGCTTTGCGCCGTGAGCGTCAGGGATTCGGTCTCACGCGACTTCTTTGAGGAGCGGGCAGTACTCTGTTTTTGCTGTTTCGCCAGGGACGCAATGTACGCTTCAACGGCGAGACGTTCTTCATCAGTGAGTTTGCGGCAGGGGGGACTAATAAACGGCAGCGGTTTCGCCAACGGCGGACGATGCCGCATAGCGTACCAATAACCTATTCCTGCTATAAGAGAGCAGGCCAGCATGACAGCCAGAATGATGATAAAAGTGCTCATGCTTTGCTCAATCCAGCCAAAAAACTGCCTTCACGTTTACGATGTGCTCCCGGTGGAACCATTATTACCAGTCAATTTTGGCGAGCAGAAGTCATTCTTACAAGAAAAAACTCAGATAAAATAACGCACAAAATCATTGAATTATAATTTATTAGATTATTCCTTAATGGGATGTTAACCACAGGACACTCAATTAAATATCGGTATTTTCTGAATTTAACAAAACCCCATTGACTTATTGTGAAAATTTAAGTGTATAGATAACAATAAGTTGTTAGCAGGCGTAAGCAAATGTGTGTCACGATGCTTTCCCTGCGCTGCGTGTCGCACATTGCTGCGGGCTTCGGTATGCTGGCGTCATCGCGATTCACAAGGCTGTGCTAAGTTTGAGGCTGATATGAAAACTCCAATGAAAAAACCTGACATCCTCAACGTGGAAGCGGTGGCCCGCTCCCGCTTGTTTACTATTGAAGCGGTTGATCTCGCTTTCAGTAACGGTGCACGCCGTGTCTATGAGCGTATGAAACCTTCCAACCGGGAAGCGGTGATGATTGTGCCGATTCTGGGTGATGATGTGATCCTGATTCAGGAATATGCCGTAGGGCTGGAAAGCTATGAGTTGGGTTTTCCTAAGGGGTTAATCGACCCAGGCGAAAGCGTGTTTGAAGCCGCAGACCGTGAGTTAAAAGAAGAAGCCGGCTTTGGTGCCCGAAAACTCGAAGCGCTGGGTAAACTCACTATGGCACCCTCTTACTTCTCCAGCAAAATGAACATTGTGGTGGCAGAAGGGCTGTATGAAGAGAAGCTGGAAGGGGATGAACCTGAACCGCTGATTGTTCACCGCTGGCCGCTCAATAACCTGCTGGCGTTGCTGGAAGAGCCAGATTTCCGTGAAGCCCGGAATGTCAGTGCGCTGTTCCTGGTGCGTGAGTGGCTGGTGAAGCAGGGTCGATTGACCTACTGAAGACGACAAATACACAATAAAAAAGCCGGCGAATACGCCGGCTTTTTTTATCAGAACAGTTCGTGGCTTTGGCCGTTGTCCATGAGTGTGGTGCCCACATCATGCACTGAATACTCCGTTGGCTGAGTGCCATTGATGAAGTACTCCTGACGGGTATTGCCGCCACCGTTGGCCAGCTTGCCCGTACCGCGATCGATCGTCACAGTGACAACGCCATCTGGCGGTGTCAGCGGCTGTACCGGCACGCCATCCAGCGCAGATTTCATGTAATCATCCCAGGCTGGCTGAGCACTCTTCGCGCCGCCTTCATAGCCAGAAATCTGGTCAGGAATCGCACCTGACATGGTCGAGCGGCCCAGCGCGCGTGAATCATCGAAACCAATCCACACTGAGGTCACGACACCAGGGCCGTAACCAGAGAACCACGCATCCTTCGAGCTGTTAGTGGTACCGGTTTTTCCGCCGATATCGTTACGCTTCAGGTCACGACCCGCGCGCCAGCCTGTTCCCATCCAGCCGGGCTCACCGAACACGTTGGAGTTCAGTGCGCTTTTGATCAGGAACGACAGCGGCGTATTGATCACATGCGGAGCATATTGCTGATCACCCGCGGGTTGCGGTTGAGCGGGCACTTGCTCCAGCTCGGGCTGTGGTACCGCTTGGTTCTGCGATTGATCGGAGGTTGCGACGTTTTCCACGCTCTCTTCATTCAACGCCAGCGATTTTTTGGTGTCGCCGTAGATCACCGGCAGATTGCACTGCGGGCAGGCAATCTTCGGTTTCTCTTCAAACACCACGCCGCCTTGCTCATTTTCAATTTTGGTAATGAAGTAAGGATCGACAAGGAAGCCGCCGTTAGCCATCACGGCATAACCGCGCACCACCTGCATTGGGGTAAACGAAGCCGCACCCAGTGCCAGCGATTCGGTATGGATGATGTTCTGTGCAGGGAAACCGAAGCGCTGCAGATACTCTGCGGCGTAATCCACACCCATCGCACGCATTGCACGAACCATCACCACGTTTTTCGACTCACCCAGGCCCTGACGCAAGCGGATAGGTCCCGCATAGGTCGGCGGGGAGTTTTTGGGGCGCCAGTCCGCTCCGGCACCCGCATCCCAACGTGAAATGGGCACATCGTTCAGTATGGAAGCCAGCGTCAGTCCACGGTCCATCGCGGCGGTATACAAGAACGGTTTGATGTTTGAACCGACCTGACGCAGTGCCTGTGTCGCGCGGTTAAACATACTCTGGTTGAAGTCAAAACCACCGACCAGCGCGCGTACCGCACCGTCTTCTGGATTGAGCGAGACGAGGGCCGAGTTGACCAGCGGCACCTGACCTAACCACCAGTCGTTATCGACTTTACGCACCCAAATCTGCTGGCCAGCCTGCAGTACCTGCGTCACGCTGCGGGGCGTAGGGCCTTGTAGCGTGTCGGATTTGTAAGGACGCGCCCAGCGAACGCCCGCCATACTCAGAGAGACGCTGCTGCCGTCTTTCATCATCGCGGTGGCTTCATCGGCCGTGGCCGTGGTCACCACGGCGGCATTCAGTGGGCCGTAGGTGGGCAGGTCTTTCAGCGCGTTTTGAATGCGGCTCTTATCCCAGCTTGCTTCGCCCACTTTCCACAACACGTTGGTCGGGCCGCGATAACCATGACGCATGTCATACGCCATCACGTTATTGCGAACAGCTTGTTGTGCGGCCTCCTGCAGATGACGCGTGACGGTGGTATACACCTTGTAGCCATCATCGTAAGCGGCGTCACCATAGCGTTTCACCATCTCCTGACGCACCATTTCGCTCAGATAAGGTGCGGAGAAGGCAATTTCGGGACCATGATAGGTTGCGACCAGCGGCGTGTTGCGCGCGTCATCATACTGCTGCTGCGTGATGTAATTCTGGTCGAGCATACGCGCCAGTACCACATTACGACGCGCCAGCGCGCGCGCATGAGAGTAAAGCGGGTTAAAGGTTGACGGTGCTTTCGGCAGACCGGCAATCATCGCCATCTCACTCAGTGAGAGCTGATCAACCGGCTTACCGAAGTAGACCTGTGCTGCCGCTCCGACACCATAGGCACGGTAGCCGAGATAGATTTTGTTGAGGTAGAGCTCGAGGATTTCATCCTTGCTCAGCAGCTGTTCAATGCGAATCGCCAGGAACGCTTCCTTGATCTTACGCATCAGCGTGCGTTCGGGGCTAAGGAAGAAGTTACGCGCCAGCTGTTGCGTGATGGTACTGGCACCCTGCGAAGCATGGCCGGACACCAGCGCGACGCTGGCGGCACGGAAAATGCCCACCGGATCGACGCCGTGGTGCTCATAGAAGCGGCTGTCTTCCGTTGCAATGAACGCTTTGATCAGCTCAGGCGGCATCTGTTGCAGGGTGAGCGGCACGCGGCGCTTCTCACCATACTGGGCGATCAGTTCGCCATCCGCGCTGTAAACCTGCATCGGGGTTTGCAAACGCACGTCTTTCAGCGTGTTCACATCGGGCAGCTGCGGCTCTATGTATTTGTACAAACCATAAACCGTGCCTGCTCCCAGCAGAATGCAACACACTGTAAGAATCAATAAATACTTTACGAACTTCACCTGAGAATTCCCATCTGTTGTCGTTTGGGCAGTTTATAAACAATCGCGCGGTAGTATAAAGGCAAGCCTGACGCTTTGATATACCCGTCATACTTCGAGCTGCAGCTGTGTCGGCTGCGCGAGCTTACCTTAGATGCTGACTTCAGTAAGCGCCTGAGCCATCGCTCGTTTTCCGCCTTGCCGCGACTCGAAAGATTTAGGGTATCTCTTTTTTTACCTTAAAAGATAAGGAGATCGCGCATATGGCTTTTCAGCGCTGGCAAATCGGATTGGACATCCAAAACGGGCAACTCTGCGCCCTGGGCATTGAACGCCGACGTCATGGCTGGCAGTTACGCCATTGGTGGCAACAACCGCTGCCGCACGATACGTTACGCAACGGCGTGTTGCAAACTACCCCACTGTTACAGGAGATGTTGACGCGCTGGCAGCGTCATCTGCCGAAACGCTATTCACTGCGAGTTGGCTTGCCGCCGCAACTGGTGTTGCAGCGAACATTGCCGCTGCCAGAAACCTCGCTCAGTGAGCCGGCGATGAGCCGTTATGTGGCATCCTCGGCACCACGCCTGTTTCCGGTTGAACCCGCCACGCTGTCGATTGACTACCGCTCGGCACGTAATGCAACGCAACTGTGCATTACGGCGGCACGGCGTGAAGTGATTGCGCAGTGGCTGGCGCCGCTAAAGGAGGCTGGCCTGCGACCCGATGTCTTTGAACTGAGCAGCCTGGCGTTGACCCAAATCGCCATGCGCATGCCGCTGCATCGTGACCAACTTTTAATCCATCCGCTTAGCGATCACTGGCTATGGACGTTAGCCAGTGAGCCGGGCACTTCAGGCGCGGCCACAGAACCTCTAACGCTGGCGAAACTGCGTGAAACCTTCCCTCAGGCATCGTCCATCTTTTGCACCTCGGCCTTCAGCCTGGCTGAACCCAGCGTGACGCACTGCCGACCGCTCTCATTACTGCACTATCGGCAGCCGCCACTGCCCGCGCAAGAAGGTGAGTTTGCTATTGCGCTCGGTCTGGCGCTGCGCCCGGAGGATGCATGATGCTGGCCGTCAATTTATTACCCTGGCGCGTGCGGTTGCAGCAGCGCCGCCGCCAGCAAAGTTTTTCCCTGTTGGGATGCGTCCTGCTGGCGACGGTAATGATGGTGCTGTCGTTATGGTGGCGCGGAAGCCAGGCACAGGGCCAGATGCACAGGACGTTGGCGGAGATCAGCCAACAGCATGAAGCGTTGCAACGCCAGTTGACGCAACAGCAACTGCTGCTGCAGCAACGCGATGAGCTATTAGAGGCGCAGCTGATACGGCAGCGTAAAAAGGATGAGCATCAGCGCTGGCAACAGTTCTGGCAGCGCTTGCCGATGTTGATGCTGGACACGCTTTGGCTCAAACGGGTGGAGCGGCGCCAGGGCATCTTGCTGTTCGAAGGGCAGGCGCAGAGCATGATGGCGATCCAGGATTTTCGTCATCAATTGATGAGGCAGCCGCTGTTTGCCACGGTAAAACCGGCCAGCGTGCAGCGCCAAACTGCTGGGCACTATCGATTTGTCTTGCGCGCGCGGATGCAGGAGAACATCGGTGAATGATGCATTGCAGCGCTGGCTCGCTTTAGCCCTGATGTGGCGCATTGCCTGCCTGTTGGGCATGTCTCTGCTGCTGATGCTTTTGGCGTGGTGGGTTTTACTACGCCCGCAGCAACAGGTCCATGCTGCCCAATTACGCCAGCAGGCGGTGATGTCACAGCAGGTGATGCAGCGTCAGCAGCTATTGGCTGCACGACCTGCCATCAACCTGCTGGAACAGGAAATCGCACGGTTACAGCAACCCATTAGTGGCGTCACTGAGCAAGTTACGCTCGAAGCTTTGATCACCGAGCGTGGCGAGCAACTGGAAAGCTGGCTGCCGGATAATCAGCCACAGCAGTTACAGCTGCGGCTCGGCTGGACGCAATTTGTCCCGCTGTTTTCAGAGTTGTCATTGACTCGCCTGCCTGTACCGCAGCGCTTTGAACTCAAAGAAGAGCAGGGATCGCTGAACACACAGCTGTGGCTGGAGGATGGAGATGCGCCATAGTGCATGGCTGTTAGTACTGTGGAGCGGCTTTACGCTGGCACGCGATCCCTTTCAGCCGCAGGCCGAGGTGCAATGTCGGATGCAGGTGGCTGAACCTGATGGCTGGCGGTTGCAGGGCATTATCGGTACTCCCACGCGCTATGTTGCCTGGCTACGCTCACCAGAAGGAAAAAACCATCGGCTTGGCCCTTCGGCTCGGTTACCGCGCTCAAGCTGGCAGGTGGCAGCGTTAACCGCGAATAGCATGACCTTGCATGTCGCGCAAAGCTGCCCACCGCAGCAAATCACCTGGTCTATAAAAGGAGGATATTATGAAATGGATGACACTACTGCTGTGCCTGAGTTTTAGCCTGCCCCTGCAGGCAAATGAGGAACGCTTAAGCCTGGTGTTTGATGATGCTCCCGTTGAACGTATTTTGCAGGCGCTGGCAGATTATCAACAAACCAACCTGCTGATTGCACCCGGCGTTGAAGGGCGATTATCACTGCGCCTGGAAAATGTAGGATGGGAGCGCGCACTGGCGCTGGTGACCCGGTTGGCAAAACTCACCGTGGTGCAGGAAGAGGGCGTGCTGCTGGTTTACCCCGAAAGCTGGCAACAGATGCAGACACAACAGGCGAAAACAGAACATGAGGAGCGGCAACAGCGACTTCCTCTCGAACAGCAGTCCGTCACGCTGCATTACGCCAATGCCAGCGATGTCTATCGTAGTCTGCAAGCGGAGCGTTCACTCCTCACTCCACGCGGCAGTGTCACGGTCGATAGCCGCACCAACAGCTTGTTATTGCGTGACACCGCCGCCGCGCTGCGTGATGCCTCGCGCTGGTTGCGCGCGCTGGATATGCCACTCGAACAGATCGAGTTGTCTGCCCACATCATCACTATCAATGAAGAACATCTGCGTGAGCTGGGGGTGAACTGGCACACCGCGCCTGCGCAAAGTGTGACGACGGCATTGCATCATCCACAACTGGCGATCCCATTGGCCGTGAATAGTCCTGCGTTGCGCGTGGGCGTCACGCTGGGGCAGGTTAGTGGGGAATTGTTGAATCTGGAACTCAGCGCGCTCGAGCAGGAGAACCAAATCGAAATCATCGCCAGTCCGCGGCTTTTTACCTCTCACCAGCAAACCGCTTCCATTAAACAGGGAACCGAAATTCCTTACGAGGTGAAGTCGGGCAGCAGTGGTGCAACGGCGATTGAATTTAAAGAGGCAGTGTTAGGGATGGAAGTGACGCCCATGGTGCTGGGGAATGGACGGATTCAGTTAAAACTGCGCTTAAGCCAGAACATGCCGGGGCGCAGCCTGAACGTGGGTGAAAGCAACGTGCTGAGTATTGATAAGCAGGAAATTGAAACGCAGGTGACGCTGCGTGATGGCGAAACGTTGGCGCTGGGCGGGATTTTCCAGCAACAGCGCATGCAGACCGAACAGCGTGTACCGTGGTTGGGTGAACTGCCCTTGCTGGGAACGCTGTTTCGTCAGCAAACCAAAGAACATAAAAAGAAGGAGTTGGTGATCTTCATTACCCCCAGACTGGTCAGGGAAGCAGCGCTTACTACCGGATAAAGCGGAAAATTCACTCTGATTTGCCATCTGCGTTGACGCAGGGCAGGAATTAGCTTACAAGGTTTAGCGATTTTTAAAATGGTGTAGCGGAACGCGGCAGGATAACCTTCCGATGGGCGTCAGTCACAAGCGATACTGGCGTCAGAATATATTTTCCCTAAATAATTCGAGTTAAAGCACGGCGGTGAAAGCGTTAATTCCTAAGCTTATATCTGTAAGTTTAAGGGACGCGAAGACACGGCCAGCGCGCATGGTGCTTGAAGTGTGAGGGAAAACAGGAGGGGCGTTACCGTCTCGCGAACCACAGACCGGTCCTGTTACAAGGTCGCCGGGGGCAATTTATTCGGTTGCCAAACGGCCATGAGTGTTGAGATAATTTTCCGTCTGACTCTTGTTAATGCTCATGAGGTCTCAGTTCCTGTCCCGCCAGCACTATGCTGAACGCGGGGTATCATCAACGAATTCTTAGTAATACCGATAAAATGGCAGAGAAACGCAATATCTTTCTGGTTGGGCCGATGGGTGCCGGCAAAAGCACTATTGGTCGTCAGTTAGCTCAGCAACTCAATATGGAATTTTTCGATTCCGATCAGGAAATTGAGCGACGTACCGGAGCGGATGTAGGCTGGGTATTTGATGTGGAAGGCGAAGACGGTTTCCGCGATCGCGAAGAGAAGATCATTAATGAACTCACCGAGAAACAAGGCATTGTCCTGGCGACCGGTGGTGGTTCTGTCAAATCCCGTGAAACCCGCAATCGTCTCTCCGCCCGCGGCGTGGTCGTTTATCTTGAAACGACTATCGAAAAGCAACTTGCTCGTACACAGCGTGATAAAAAACGTCCGTTGTTGCAGGTTGAAGAGCCACCGCGCGAAGTACTGGAAGCTTTAGCTGGCGAACGTAATCCACTTTATGAAGAGATCGCTGACGTCACTATTCGCACTGACGATCAAAGTGCAAAAGTTGTCGCCAATCAGATCATCAACATGCTGGAAAAAAATTAATCCAGCGCCCTGACGGCTCAGCAATAGGTATCGGTCATCATGGAGAAGATCACTGTCTCACTCGGGGATCGTAGTTACCCCATCACCATCGCTGCCGGACTGTTTAACGATCCGGCTTCTTTTTGGCCGCTAAAAGCAGGCGATAACGCCATGCTGGTGACCAATGAGACGCTTGCCCCGATCTACCTCGATAAGCTGTCAGCACTGCTTTCGCAGGCGGGCGTAAAGGTGGATCAGGTGATTTTACCTGATGGTGAAAAGTACAAGACGCTCGCTGTGATGGACGATGTCTTCACCGCGCTGCTGCAGAAACCGCATGGACGTGATACCACGTTAATTGCGCTCGGCGGCGGTGTGATTGGTGATCTCACTGGGTTTGCCGCTGCGAGCTATCAACGCGGTGTGCGCTTTATCCAGGTACCGACAACGCTGCTGTCTCAGGTCGACTCTTCAGTCGGCGGTAAAACAGCCGTCAACCATCCGCTGGGCAAAAACATGATTGGTGCCTTCTACCAGCCCGCCTCAGTGGTGGTCGATACCGATTGCCTGGCTACGCTGCCGGCGCGCGAATTGGCGTCTGGTCTGGCGGAAGTGATCAAATACGGCATTATCCTCGACGGGGAATTCTTTCAGTGGCTGGAGCAGAATCTTGATGCTCTGCTGGCACTGGATCAGCAAGCCCTGGCCTACTGTATCCGTCGCTGCTGTGAACTCAAAGCTGAAGTGGTTGCCGCCGATGAACGTGAAAACGGTCAACGCGCACTGCTCAATCTGGGCCATACTTTTGGTCATGCGATTGAAGCGCACATGGGCTATGGCAACTGGTTACACGGTGAAGCGATTGCGGCGGGAATGGTCATGGCTGCCCGTACCGCCGAGCGGCTGGCTCAGTTCACTTCGACGGATACCGATCGCATTATTGCGCTATTTTTGCGAGCGGGTTTACCGGTGCACGGCCCGGCAAGCATGCAAGCAGAAGCGTATCTTCCGCACATGATGCGCGATAAAAAAGTGCTGGCGGGTGAAATGCGTTTGGTGCTGCCTCTCGCAATTGGTCGCTCTGAAGTGCGCGCAGGTGTGGCACATGATATGGTGCTGGCTGCGATTAACGATTGTATAAAATACTGAAGATATCCGGAATAAGTTGAGCTGCAGCAAGGTGGCCATCGCATGCGTTCCAGGCGCTGACATCAGTGAGATGTCTGGATGCATAGGATGCAGCCAACGTCGTTTCAGCTCGAAGTATCACGGATAAAGCAGTGAGTGGTGATGCGGTGCGTGGGAAGCGTGCTGTTTTACGGAGGAGGCTAGATGGATGAGTTCAAACCGGAAGACGAGTTAAAACCTGATGCCAGTGACCGCCGTCCAACGCGGCCACGCAAAACGTCTTCTGCGCCGAAAGCGAAGGTACCTGTTTCTCGTCAGCATATGATGATGGGGATCGGCATCCTTGTTCTGCTGTTGGTGGTGCTGGGTATTGGTTCGGCATTGACCGGTCCGGATGATAAGAAACCTGCAAACACGGCCAGCAATGGCAATGCGGCGCCAACGGCAACCGGTGGTGAAAAGAACATCGACCTTTCCGGCTCGACGTCCATGAGTGGCCAGCAAAGCGCCACACCTTCAGTGGACACACCGCAGACGCCAGCGACATCCTCCTCTTCAGCAGGCGGCGATTCCAACTCGATTTCTATGCCAGCAGTGTCTTCAACGCCGACGCAAGCTGCACCTGTCGATACGCCAGCCAATCAGCAACGTGTAACGCTGCCGGGCGATCTCAACAGTGCGCTGAGCAATCAGCAAGGCCAGGTTGATAACGCGGCACAGGGTGCACAAGGCAACAGTTCATTGCCGACCGCCCCTGCTACCGTAAGCGGTAACGGTAAAGCGATGACGCCTCCGGCGATGCGTTCTGAGACACCTGCGCGTACCAACAGCAATGGTTCACGTGAAACGCACAGCAACACCGCGCATAAAGCGCCGACCACGTCGAAACCGGCAGCCGGAGCAAAAGAGAATAAAACGCATACCACTGCCGCGCACAATGCGCCGGTGAGCGCCAGCAGCGGTGCCAGTAAGTCACTGCCAACGGGCGGTAGTTACACGCTGCAGTTGAGCGGTGCGTCGAAAGAAGAGAGCCTGAATGCCTGGGCGAAGAAACAAAATCTGAGCGGTTATCACGTGTATAAAACCACGCGTAACGGTCAGCCCTGGTATGTGTTGGTCAGCGGTGCTTACGCTACGCCAGCCGATGCCAAGCGTGCAGTGGCATCACTGCCGGCTGAAGTCCGTGCGGCAAATCCGTGGGTAAAACCGTTGAGTCAGGTGAAGAAAGAAAGTCAGTAATTGATGTGGGGCTGCGATCGCGCGGCCCCGTTTAAAGCGCAAAGCTGCTGTCGGTTCCACCACAGCCTATAATTAAGATGTAATAACCACGACAGCATGAAGAAAAATCGCGCTTTCCTTAAATGGGCCGGAGGGAAATACCCGCTGCTTGACGATATCCGTCGTCATTTGCCACAAGGTGACTGTTTAGTCGAACCTTTTGTGGGTGCCGGTTCCGTGTTCCTCAACACCGATTATGATCGCTATCACCTGGCGGACATCAACGGTGACCTAATCAATCTCTATAACATCGTTAAAAACCGCACGGCTGAGTTCATTGAAGACGCGCGGCAACTGTTCACGCCTGAAGGTAATATCGCAGAGACCTATTACGCGCAACGTCTGGCATTTAACGCCAGCAAAGATGAATATCAGCGTGCATTACTGTTTCTCTATCTCAATCGGCATGGTTACAACGGTTTGTGCCGTTACAATCTGCGCGGTGAGTTCAATGTGCCTTTTGGTCGTTATCGCAAACCTTACTTCCCGGAAGCGGAGCTGTTGTGGTTTGCCGAACGGGCGCAAAAAGCGACCTTTGTCTGTGAATCGTACGATGTTACTCTGAACAACGCCCCTGCTGGCTCAGTGGTTTATTGCGATCCGCCGTATGCGCCCTTGTCGGCGACGGCGAACTTTACCGCGTACCACACCAATAGCTTTAGCCTGCGCGAGCAGCAGCATCTGGCCGAGCTGGCAAATAAGCTGGCACATGAAAACAGCATACCGGTGCTGATTTCCAACCACGACACGCTGCTTACGCGTGAGTGGTATCAGAATGCGGTTTTACACGTAGTCAAAGCCCGGCGTTCCATCAGCCGAAGCATAAGTGGTCGCACTCAGGTTGACGAACTGCTGGCGCTTTTCCGCTAGCCTGTTTCGTCCGCGACCAACGCATTACGCCAGCTCTGGCTGGCGCACAAAATTGGGAGAATCGGATGAAACAATTTTTGCTGGCCCCTTCAATTCTTGCTGCTGACTTTGCTCGCCTGGGCGAAGATACCGCCAAAGCGCTGGCAGCAGGCGGGGATGTGGTGCATTTCGACGTGATGGATAACCACTATGTGCCTAATCTGACCATGGGGCCAATGGTGCTGAAAGCGCTGCGCGACTATGGCATTACGGCACCGATTGATGTGCATCTGATGGTGAAACCGGTGGATGCGCTGATTCCAGAGTTCGCTAAAGCGGGCGCGACTTACATTACCTTCCATCCTGAAGCCAGTGAGCACGTTGACCGCACGCTGCAACTGATCAAAGAGCACGGCTGTAAAGCGGGTCTGGTGTTCAATCCGGCGACGCCGCTCGATTACCTCGACTACGTGATGGATAAACTCGACATCATTCTGCTGATGTCAGTGAACCCTGGCTTCGGCGGTCAATCTTTCATTCCTGGCACGCTGGACAAATTGCGTCAGGCGCGTCGTCTGATTGATCAAAGCGGTTACGATATCCGTCTGGAAGTGGACGGTGGCGTGAAGATCGATAACATCGGTCAGATCGCGGCGGCAGGTGCGGATATGTTTGTGGCTGGTTCAGCTATCTTTGGCCACCCCGATTACAAGAAAGTGATCGACGAAATGCGCGGCGAACTGGAGAAAGTTAATGGCTCATTTCACTGATATCCGCGCGCTGGCGTTTGATCTCGATGGCACGCTGGTCGATAGCGCACCGGGTCTGTCCCAGGCCATCGATCATGCTTTAGGTGATTTGCAGCTGCCGCCGCCCGGCGTTGCGCTGGCCTCCACCTGGATTGGCAATGGCGCAGATGTGATGATGACACGCGCGCTGACCTGGGCATTAGGCCGCGAACCGCACGCCGAGGAGCAGCGCGACGCGCGCTCGTTGTTCGATAAGTACTACGCCGAAACAGTGGAAGCGGGCAGCACGCTGTTTCCGCAGGTGAAAGAGACGCTGGCGGCGCTGCACGCCAAAGGCTTGCCGATGGCCATCGTCACCAATAAGCCGACGCCGTTTGTCGCGCCTTTGCTGCAATCGCTGGGCATTGCCGATTTCTTCACGCTGATTATTGGCGGTGATGATGTGGTGGTGAAAAAGCCCCATCCGGCAGCGATCTTCCTTGTTTTGGGTCACTTTGGCGTACTGCAAAAAGAATTACTGTTTGTCGGTGATTCTCGTAATGATATTCACGCAGCTCAGGCTGCGGGTGTACCCAATGTCGGTATGACTTTTGGCTACAACTATGGCGAGCCGATTGCCGCCAGCAAACCCGATTTAACTCTCGATACTTTTAGCGAACTTTTGCCCGCTCTCGGGCTGTAATTATCAGGATATAACATGAGCAAACCCATCGTTTTCAGCGGCGCCCAGCCTTCCGGTGAACTGACCATTGGCAACTATATGGGTGCGCTGCGTCAGTGGGTGCAGATGCAGGATGATTTCCACTGCATTTACTGCATCGTCGATCTGCACGCCATCACCGTTCGTCAGGACCCTGCTGCGCTGCGCAAAGCCACGCTGGATACGTTAGCGTTGTACCTTGCCTGCGGTATCGACCCGGCAAAAAGCACCATCTTTGTACAGTCGCATGTGCCTGAGCACGCGCAGCTGAGCTGGGTGCTGAACTGCTATGCCTACTTTGGCGAGCTGAGCCGTATGACGCAGTTTAAGGATAAGTCCGCGCGTTATTCTGAAAACATCACCGCGGGTTTGTTCGATTACCCGGTGCTGATGGCGGCCGATATTCTGCTGTATCAGACCAACCAGGTGCCCGTGGGCGAAGATCAGAAGCAGCATCTGGAACTGAGCCGCGATATCGCCGGTCGTTTCAACGCACTGTATGGCGATGTGTTCAAAATTCCTGAGCCGTTTATTCCGAAATCAGGCGCACGTGTGATGTCGCTGCTGGAACCGACCAAGAAAATGTCGAAGTCGGATGACAACCGCAACAACGTGATCGGCCTGCTGGAAGACACCAAAGCGGTAGTGAAGAAGATCAAACGCGCGGTAACTGACTCCGCTGAGCCGCCAGTCGTACGCTACGACGTCAAAGAAAAAGCCGGTGTCTCTAACCTGCTGGATATCTTGTCGGGTGTCACCGGCAAGTCGATTCCACAGCTGGAGCAGGAATTCGAAGGCAAGATGTATGGCCACCTGAAAGGCGAAGTGGCGGAAGCGGTTTCCGGCATGCTGACTGAGCTGCAGGAGCGTTATCATCGTTTCCGTAATGATGAAGCTTTCCTGAATCAGGTCATGCGCGATGGTGCCACCAAGGCCCGTGCGCAGGCGCAAGAGACACTGAAGAAAGTCTACGAAGCAGTGGGTTTTGTGGCTCAGCCTTAAGCGACGAGCGGTATGATCTAACAACGGCGAGTTGTCATGACTCGCCGTTTTTTTATGAATTTGCGCGTAAGACCTCGCCCAATCGTACGGGTGCAGCCAAGTTTAAAACCAGCGTAACTGGCGGCGCAGGCTGACCACGCGCCCGACGATAATCAGCGCTGGGCTGGCAAACTGCTGCGCCAGCGTGTTGAGTTCAGCCAGCGTTGCGGTCTCTACCCGTTGCTCTGATGTCGTGCCGTTCTGCACGATGGCGACCGGCATTGTTGCATCCATACCATGCTGCAACAGCTGGCGCTGAATCTCGGGTGCCTGATTCAGGCCCATGTAGAACACCAACGTTTGCTGTTCTGCTGCCAGCTTACTCCACTCAATTTCGCCCTGCTGTTGCAGATGGCCGGTAACAAAGCGCACACTCTGGGCGTGATCGCGATGTGTCAGTGGAATGCCGCTGTAGGCGGCACAGCCCGATGCGGCGGTAATACCCGGTACCACGCTGAACGGAATGTGGTGCTGTGCCAGCACCTCCAGCTCCTCGCCGCCACGACCAAAAATAAAGGGATCGCCGCCTTTCAGTCGCACCACACGTTTGCCGCTCTGGGCCTGCTCCAGCAGAAGCTGGTTGATTTGTGACTGTGGGACGCAGTGATGTCCCGCCTGTTTACCGACAAAGATGCGCTCTGCATCGCGGCGCACCAGGTTGAGAATCGGTTCGGATACCAGGCGGTCATACACCACCACATCGGCCTGCTGGATACACTGCAACCCTTTTAGTGTCAGCAATCCGGCATCGCCCGGACCCGCGCCCACCAGCACCACTTCACCTTGTTGTGACAGCGGCGCATTGAACAGCGTATCAACGATATGATCGGCGCGTGGCTGGTCGCGATTCGCCAGCGTTTGTGCCAAACGATCGCTGGCAAAGAAGCGTTCCCAAAAAGCCCGGCGCTGTCCCATGCTGGCGAAAGTGTTCTTCACCCGACTGCGCAGTGTGCCAGCGAGTGAAGCCAGTTGGCCTAAATGCTGTGGCAGCATCGCTTCCAGCTTCTCGCGTAGCAGGCGAGCCAGCACCGGAGCACGACCACCGGAGGACACCGCAATCATCAGCGGGGAGCGATCGATAATCGATGGCATGATAGCGCTGGCTTCCTGTGGTGCATCCACCAGATTGCAGAAGATGCGGCGTGCTTCGGCAGCATCGCCCACTTGCTGATTCACGGTGTCATCGTCGGTGGCGGCAATCACCAGCCAGCAGCCTTCTAGCCAGCACTCTTCAAAGGTGCCGGACATGAGGTGCAACTTTCCCTGCTCGGCCCACTGCTGAAATACAGGGGAGAAATCCAGTGCGCCGACGTGCAGATCGGCACCGGCATCCAGCAGCAGGCGCGCTTTGCGTTCTGCCACATCGCCACCGCCAACCAGTAAGCAGCGTTTGCCCTTCAGGCGGCAAAACAGTGGAAAATAGTCCATCGCTCATCCTCAAAAAAGCCCGCGAGCCGTGCGATGGTAATCAGTTAAGCAACTTAGTTTCGGTACGCATAATCCGTAGCGGCGCGATTTATCGCGCAGGCGCTTAAACACGCGCAATAAATTGCGCCGCTGCAAATCTGTGTGACCGTTAATGTTGATAACGTGATTCACATAACGAGGTTCGTGGGCTTAGAAACATTTAAACCGATTTGAGCGCAGCGGCTTGTGTCGCCACTTGCGGTCTTTGAGCTTGCGGGGTGGCGTACCAATAACCGAGGCCCATTAACACCATACCAGAGAACATATTACCCAGCGTCACCCACAGCAGGTTATGGCCGATGCCGCTCAAGGTGAGTTCGGCATTATGCTGACCAAACCACGACAGTGCAAAGACCGTCATATTCGCGACAGAGTGCTCATAGCCGGAGGCGATAAAGGCCAGCAGGCACCACCAGATGGCAATGAATTTTGCCGTGCCTTCGGTGCGCACTGCCATCCAGATCGCCAGACACACCAGCCAGTTGCACAGCGCCCCTTTAAAGAACAGCGCTATTGCCGGTTGCGTGGTTTTCGCCAGCGCCGCGCTGTGAATCAGTGCGCCTGCATTGGGCAGCATCGCGCCTGCCGCGTAGTAATAGAGCAGGGCGACAAATACCGAGCCGATCAGGTTGCCCAGCCAGGTTTGCGGCAGCACACACCACATCTGACCCTGGCTAATGCTACCGGCTTTAACGCCCACGGTGAGGAACATCGTATGGCCCGTAAACAGTTCTGACCCTGCAATGATCACCAGGGTCAGAGCGATACCAAAGGTAGCGCCCATGACTAACGGACGCCAGGCTGGATCGGCCAGATTGCCGAGGGTGAAAATCAGGATGATGGCGAGGCCAACGTAAGCGCCCGCCATCGCCGAACTGATCCAGAAGGCCAGCGGGCTGTGTTGTGCCGTACGCACAATGCGCGCCGCGTTGGCGGCGCAGGTATTCAGGGTGTCAGTAAACATAGTGACGTCTCATAAAGTAAAAGAATTCTGTCAGGCGCACACTTCGACCTGGCCCGCAGTAACGCGCACCGGATAGCTCGCCACGGAACGGGCGGCATCTTCCAGGCAGACGCCATCGCTTAAACGGAAGCGCTGTTTTTTCAGCGGGCTGGCGACCCACAGCGTGTGCTGATGTTCGGCAATCAGGCCGCGTGACAGCACGCTGGCGGCGGAGAAAGGATCGATGTTACTCAGCGCATAGAGTTGCTCATCATCATGCGGACGGAAGATGGCAATCTGCTGGCCTTTCACCAGCGCGCAGACGCCGGTGGCAGGCAGGATTTGTTCGAGTTCACACACGGAATGCCACTGGCTCATGCGTCGATCTCCTCAATCTGGGTGATGGCAATACGCTCGGCAGGGCTTGCCGGACGGTGCTGATCGCGCTGAGCGACGTGCTGCACCAGCGGATCGCGCTGATCGCTGTTGATGAAGGTGCTGAAGTGGATGTGCTGCCGGGGATCGTTCACCGTTGCAGTCCATTCACACTCGACTTCAGCCCGAAGGCGCGCCAGTTCAGCTTCCAGCTGCGCATTCAGGCTGAGTTTGTCATCGATAATCACGCTGCGCAGATAGTCGATACCGCCTTCCATGCTTTCCAGCCACAGCGAGGTACGTTGCAGGCGGTCACCGGTGCGGATATAGAACATCATAAAGCGGTCGAGATAAGTCAGCAGGGTATCGCGATCCAGGTCCGCTGCCAGCAAATCGGCGTGGCGTGGCTTCATGCCACCGTTGCCGCACACATACAGATTCCAGCCTTTTTCCGTCGCGATAATGCCGACATCTTTGCCCTGCGCCTCCGCACATTCGCGTGTGCAGCCCGAGACGCCAAACTTCATTTTGTGCGGTGTACGAATGCCTTTGTAGCGGTTCTCGAGCTCGATACCGAAGCCGAGGCTATCGCCGACGCCATAGCGACACCAAGTGCTGCCCACACAGGTTTTTGCCATGCGCAACGCTTTGGCATACGCCTGGCCGGTTTCAAATCCGGCATCAATCAGCAGCGACCAGATGGCAGGCAGGTCATCACGCTGGGCACCGAACAGGCCAATACGCTGCGAGCCGGTGATTTTGGTGTAAAGGTTGTACTGGCGCGCCACCGCACCGATCGTCATCAACCCTTCTGGCGTGATTTCGCCCCCGGGTGAGCGCGGGATGACCGAGTAGGTACCATCTTTCTGGATATTGCCAAGGAACAGATCGTTGCTGTCCTGAAGTGGCGCGAGTTGCGGTTTGAGCACATAGTCGTTCCAGCAGGAGGCCAACAGCGAGCCCACGGTCGGTTTGCACACTTCACAGCCATAACCCTGACCGTATTTCGCCAGTAAGGCTTCGAAGGAAGTGATCTCTTCGACACGAATCAGGTGATACAACTCCTGGCGTGAATAGGGGAAGTGCTCGCACAGGTGATTGTTGACTTCGATGCCCTGGCGGCTCAGTTCCGCGTTGAGCACCTGAGTGATCAGCGGAATGCAGCCGCCGCAGCCCGTTCCGGCACGGGTATCGCTTTTCAGCATCGCCACGGTATGGCAACCGCCTTGCACCGCTTTGACGATATCGCCTTTACTGACATCAAAGCAGGAGCAGATTTGCGCGCTGTCCGGCAGGGAATCGACGCCCAATACCGGCTTCTCGCCACTGCCTGCTGGCAAAATCAAACCTTCAGGATTATCGGGCAGCGCGATGTTATTCAGCGCCAGCTGCAGCAGATTGCCGTAATCACTGGTGTCACCGACCAATACCGCGCCGAGCAGCGTGCGGTTGTCTTCGCTGACAATCAGGCGTTTGTAGATGTGCTTTTGCTCATCAAGCCACATATAGCTGCGCGCGCCCGGCGTGCGGCCATGCGCATCGCCAATACCACCGACATCCACGCCCAGCAACTTAAGTTTGGCGCTCATATCGGCACCAGAAAAGGCACTGTCGCGTCCCAGCAACGCATCGCTGGCGACCTGTGCCATTTTGTAGCCCGGCGCGACTAAGCCGAACAGCCGGTTCTGCCAGGCTGCGCATTCGCCGACGGCATAAATCGCCGGATCGCGCGTCTGGCAGCGGTCGTTGATGGCAATGCCGCCACGCTGGCCGATTTCCAGCCCACACTGTTTTGCCAGCTTGTCTTGCGGACGAATGCCGGTGGAGAACACGATGAAATCGACATCCAGCGCGCTGCCATCGGCGAATTCCAGCGTCTTACCGCCTTTAGCGTGGTGCACAATTTGCTGGGTATTTTTGCCGGTGTGCACACGCACACCCATTTGTTCGATCTTACGACGCAGTTGCTCGCCACCTTGCGCATCCAGCTGTTCCGCCATTAATCCGGGCGCGAACTCAATTACATGGGTTTCGATACCGAGGTTTTTCAGTGCGCCTGCCGCTTCGAGGCCAAGCAGACCGCCGCCAATCACGGCACCGCGTTGGCTGCGGCGGGCGCAGGCTTCTATGGCGTTGAGATCTTCGATGGTGCGATAGACAAAGCAGTCGCTGCCTTCGGCGCCTTTTATCGGCGGTATCCACGGATAAGAGCCGGTGGCAAAAATCAGCGTGTCGTAATGCACCGCGCGACCGGTATTGGAGTGAATCAGTTTTTCGTCGCGGTTGATGGTAATCGCCCGTTCACCGATCAGCAGTTTGACCTGATGTTTTTCGTAATAGCCGGGGCGAACCAGTGACAGCTCTTCAGCGGTGTGATGGGAGAAGTAGGCGGAAAGGTGGACGCGGTCATAGGCGACGCGCGGTTCTTCACAAAAGACGGTAATGGAAAATTGGCCGGGCTCGGCTTTATCGATCAGTTCTTCTATAAAGCGGTGGCCCACCATGCCGTTGCCAATGATCACGACACTGTGCTTGCTCATGCTTGCCTCAAAAATTGCGGTATCTGCGCTTACGATAGCGCGCTACATCAGGCGCTTATTGATGCACATCAAGCACACCTTCATATACCTATTTAGAGGTATGTAATTGATTTTGAACGAAATAGATAAGTGACTTATTTGGTTGAATATTGTGCAGTGCTGGTCACTGCCGATGACGCCGTGAAAAGTCACTCGCTGGTTCGCCAATAATGACATCCGAAAAATCGATGACGCTGACAGACAGTTTTTCGTGCTAGCTTAACCTGTTGCTTTGAACAGGAGGATGGCATGGCGAACCGGTCACTGAAGTGGATCAACAATCTGCGCTTAGCGGGCCAGCAGGGCTTGTGGCAAATGGAAATCAACGGTGGAAAAATTGCGGCGATACGTCCCCAGCCACCGCAAATCGTGGATCAGAGTGACGCACTGGACGCCGAAGGAGGGCTGGCGAGTGCGCCGTTTATCGAACCGCACATTCACCTCGACACCACGCAAACTGCCGGGCAGCCTGCCTGGAATCAGTCCGGCACCCTGTTTGAAGGTATTGAACGCTGGGCGGAGCGCAAAGCGCTGCTCAGCCATGACGATGTCAAACAGCGCGCACAGCAGACGCTGAAGTGGCAAATTGCCAACGGTATCCAGCATGTGCGTACCCACGTTGATGTTTCCGATCCCACTCTCACCGCGCTGAAAGCGATGCTGGAAGTGAAAGCGGAAATGGCGCCGTGGATCGATATTCAAATCGTGGCGTTTCCGCAGGAGGGAATTCTCTCCTATCCAAATGGTGAAGCACTGCTGGAAGAGGCATTGCGTCTCGGCGCCGATGTGGTGGGTGCCATCCCGCACTTCGAGTTCACACGCGAGTATGGCGTGGAATCGCTGCATAAAACCTTCGCGCTCGCCAACCGTTATGACCGCATGGTGGATGTACACTGTGATGAGATCGATGATGAGCAATCGCGCTTTGTCGAAACCGTCGCGGCGCTGGCGCATCGTGATGGCAATGGCGAACGCGTAACCGCCAGCCACACCACGGCGATGCACTCCTATAACAACGCCTACACCTCGCGATTATTCCGCTTGCTGAAGCTGTCGAAGATTCACTTTGTGGCTAATCCGCTGGTGAACATTCATTTGCAGGGACGTTTTGATAGCTTCCCCAAACGTCGCGGCATCACGCGAGTGAAAGAGTTGCTCGACGCCGACATCAACGTCTGTTTTGGCCATGATGATGTGTTTGATCCCTGGTATCCGCTCGGCACGGCCAGTATGCTGCAGGTGCTGCATATGGGATTACATGTCTGTCAGTTGATGGGCTACGAACAGATCGACAACGGCCTGAGTCTGATTACCACCAACAGCGCGAAAACGTTGCAATTGAAGGATTACGGTCTGGCGGTGGGTGACCATGCCAGTCTGATTATTCTGCCGGCTGAGAGTGGCTTTGATGCGGTACGCAGACAAGTGCCTGTGCGCTATTCGATACGGCAGGGAAGCGTGGTGGCGTCAACGCAGCCCGCGAGCAGTGAAATCTATTTGGGCGAGGCGGAAGCGGTGACATTCCGACGATAGTCGCTTAATAAAAAAGAGTGCGCATCACTGCGCACTCTCTTGCTACTGCACCAGGCAACGGAGGCAAACGTTCACCCCTGCACGTCACCGATTAGTGCGTAATATGACCGTGCTGGCGATGTTTGGTCACAAAGCCCAGCAGCACACACATCACAAACACCACGGCATACAAGCCATTCGCGGTAGAGAGTGCCGCATGTGCGCCGCCTTTTGCCACAATCGGGCCGGTGACCACAAAGGTCAGCATGGTGCCGACGGTGCCGCAGGTGAGGATAAAGTTCACCAGCTTCGGCGAAGAGACTTTGGTTTGCAGCGAACCGAGGGTGATGATGGTGGTGTAAATGGCGCTGGAGCTGAAGCCGAGAATCATGATGATCCAGTGCAGCATGCTGGCGTCGTTTGTGGTGACAAACCAGTACATCAGGCCCGTCGCTAATGCGGCCAGCACCATCAGGATGCGCTGTAGATCGAAGAAGCGCAGCAGGAAGCTGAACACCCACATGCCGACCATGTACGCGGTCCAGAAGTTACCCACCAACTGACCGGCTGCCGCAATGTCCATACCCATCGATTTGGTCGCGTACTCTGGCACCCAGGAGATAAAGCCCAGCTGACCAAGGATGTAGCACAGCGCCGCGATCGACAGGAACAGCACGCCGATGCCCCATTTCTCTTTCTCGCCACCTTGTACGGCAGCTTCGCTTTTCAGTTCCGGGAATTCCACCATCAACGTCAGAACGAAGATGGCGATGTAAATGACGCCGATGCAGGCATATACCCAGTACCATGGCAGCATGCGCGCTAGTAACACACCGGCGATAATCGGGAAAATGGTACCGGCCATGCTGAAGAAGGAGTCGGTAAACAGCAGGCGGGAGCCACGCTGACGGCCATCGTACAGATGGGTAATCAGGAAGGTACCGATCGACATGGTGATACCGCTGACCACACCGAGCACAAACATGCACAGTGAGAAGATGGTCAGGTTATGGCTGGTCATCAGGCCTGCCACCGCGAGGATCATCAGCACAAAGCCAAAAATCAGCTGGCGTTTCAACGGCACAATCACCATCAGCCAGGCGTTAAGGAATACCGCGACCAGGATACCGGCATTCAGGAAGGTGAAAGTGTTGCTCATTTCTGAGATGGGCAACTGGAAGTATTGGGCAATATTATCCAGTACCATACCGGTAACGATCACCAGCGCGCCGGTGAGCGCGTAGGAGAAAAAGCTGATCCAGGTAAGGCCAATGCGATTACGGTTTGTCATGTTCTGAACCTGTGATGCGCCGGGATTGGCAAAAAGTGTCATGAATTGTAAATGCAACTGTGATCTTAATAAACAACGAGTGTAACGAGCGGGAAATATTTCATTAATAGTGTGATTTTCATCACGCAAATGATTGCGTGCCCAAAAAAGTATGACAATCGCAACATCAGCGTAAATATCGGTAAAACGCTGGCTCTTATATAACTTGCTCTTTACAATCGATCTCGTTTTTGAGCTTGCACTTCATGGTAAGGAATCTTTCATGTTTAAACGTACTTTGACAGCGGCAGTCGCCCTGTTAGCGCTCTCTTCTGTATCCGCTTCGGCTCTGGCCGCTAAAGGGGATACTCATGTGCTGCTCACCACCTCTGCGGGCAATATCGAACTCGAACTGAACAACCAGAAAGCCCCGGTTTCGGTGAAAAACTTTGTCGACTACGTCAACAACGGTTTCTACAACAACACGATTTTCCATCGCGTGATTCCTGGCTTTATGATCCAGGGCGGCGGTTTCACCACGGATATGCAGCAGAAGCAGACCGTGGCACCGATTAAGAACGAAGCCGACAACGGCTTGCGTAACCTGCGTGGCACCATCTCGATGGCGCGTACTGCTGATAAAGACAGTGCGACCAGCCAGTTCTTCCTCAACGTCGCGGATAACGCGTTCCTCGATCACGGCCAACGTGACTTCGGTTACGCGGTATTTGGTAAAGTTGTGAAAGGCCAGGACGTGATCGACAAGATTGCTCAGGTGCCAACCAAGGATGTCGGCCCGTACCAAAATGTGCCGTCAAAACCGGTTGTTATCCTTTCTGCGAAAGTCCTGCCTTAATGATTTAACGCGCCGGCGATCGTCGGCGCGTTCTGCTGCTCTCCAGCAAAGCTAAAATTAGCTCTTATACTTAGGGCAAATTGCTTGTTGGAGGCGCCATGACCAGCCAACTCACCGAAAAACAGAAAGCCACCCTGTGGCAACAGCGCCGCATGGCCAGTTATCAGGCCAGTTGCCGTCTTGCAGGCTACGTACTCAGCGATATGACGGCTGAGCAACATGAAGAGCGACTTGAGTCACTGAGGAGGCAATATGGCGGATAACACGCTGGCCGTGCGCGACCCTTATGTCTGGCACAATGATACGGTGCTGAAAAACCGCCTTGATATTCATGATGACGTGCAGTTGCGTAAAGCCGAACTGGCTTTCAGTGCCGCCCGGCTAGCCACGCTGGAACTCGGCCCGCGCAGCACCGGCATGCCATGGCTATGCCATATTCATCGCACGCTGTTTCAGGATCTCTACAATTGGGCAGGGGAGTTACGCAGCATCGATATCTGGCGTGATGAGACACCCTATTGCCACTGCGAATATATTGAGAAAGAGGGCAACGCGCTGATGAGCGCGCTGGAAGATGAACATCAACTGACAAACCTGACGCAGGATGAGTTTGTTGCGCGGCTTGCGCATTACTACTGTGAAATCTTCGTATTGCATCCGTTCCGCGCCGGCAACGGCCGCACGCAGCGCATTTTCTTTGAACAGCTGGCGCTGCACGCCGGTTATCTGCTGTCATGGGATAAGCTGGATCGAGAGGCGTGGCGTACCGCACTGTATGCTGGTGTATCGGGCGATCTGACGCCGCTGACGGCGCAGTTTGCAAAAGTGGTGAGCCCAGCCCGGTAAAATGCGTAGAATAGCGGCGGTTTGACTGGCCTGAGGGCACTATGCTGCTGTTAATTGATAACTACGACTCCTTCACCTGGAATCTCTACCAGTATTTCTGTGAGCTGGGAGCACAAGTCCGCGTGGTGCGTAACGATGCCATCACGCTGGCGGAGATGGAGACGCTGCCACTCACCCATTTGGTGATCTCCCCTGGCCCCTGCACGCCGGATCAGTCTGGTATCTCACTGGACGCCATCCGCCATTTTGCTGGGCGTTTGCCGGTTCTGGGTGTTTGCCTCGGCCATCAGGCGATTGCGCAAGCCTATGGCGCGCAGATAGTGCGCGCGCGGCAGGTGATGCACGGCAAAACTTCTGTTATCCAGCACACCAATCAGGGCGTTTTTCGCGACCTTAATAATCCGCTCACCGTTACGCGCTACCATTCACTCATTGTGGCGCGCGATACGCTACCTGCAGAATTCGACGTCACGGCCTGGAGCCTGCGTAACGGCGAGCCGGATGAGATCATGGGCTTCCGCCACCGTACGCTGCCCTTAGAAGGGGTGCAGTTCCATCCTGAGAGTATCCTCAGCGAGCAGGGCCATCAGCTGTTGGCTAATTTCCTCGACACGTAACTTATGTTTGCCTTCGTGTGATTTTTTATGCATATTTTGTGATTATAATTTCACTTCAGCTCAATAAATAACCCAATGAGGTCGGCAATGGCAGCGGAAAAACTAGCGGTAACCCGGGAAACGTTCGATAACGTGATTTTGCCTGTTTATGCACCTGCGCAGTTCGTGCCGGTGAAAGGCAAGGGCAGCCGAGTCTGGGATCAGCAGGGCAAAGAGTATATCGACTTCTCCGGCGGTATCGCGGTGACGGCTCTGGGTCATTGCCATCCGGCGCTGGTGGAAACGCTGAAAAGCCAGGGTGAAACCCTGTGGCATACCAGCAACGTGTTTACCAATGAACCGGCATTACGTCTGGCGAGCAAACTGATTGCCGCGACCTTTGCCGATCGCGTGTTCTTTGGTAATTCCGGTGCGGAAGCCAACGAAGCCGCCTTCAAGCTGGCACGTTACTACGCCTGCAAAAAACACAGCCCGTTCAAAAGCAAAATCATCGCCTTCCACAATGCGTTCCACGGTCGTACCTTGTTTACCGTTTCTGTTGGCGGCCAGCCGAAATACTCCGACGGCTTTGGTCCAAAGCCGGCAGATATCGTACATGTGCCGTTTAACGATCTGGATGCGGTGAAAGCGGTGATGGATGACCACACCTGCGCGATTGTCGTGGAGCCGATTCAGGGTGAAGGCGGCGTGGTGGCTGCGACGCAGGAATTTATGCAGGGTCTGCGTGCGCTGTGCGATGAGCATAAAGCGCTGCTGGTGCTGGATGAAGTACAGAGCGGCATGGGTCGTAGCGGTAAGCTGTTCAGCTACGAACATTACGGCATCAAGCCAGACATCATCACCACCGCGAAAGCGCTGGGCGGCGGTTTCCCGGTGAGCGCGATGCTAACCACCAATGAAATCGCGTCGGTGATGGCTCCGGGCGTGCACGGCACCACCTATGGCGGCAACCCGCTGGCCTGTGCGATTGCTGAAACCGCGCTGGATATCATCAACACCCCAGAAGTGCTGGGTGGCGTAGAGGCCCGTCGTCAGCAGTTCGTGGATGCACTGCAGGCGATCGACAGCAAATACGATCTGTTCAGTGAGATTCGCGGCAAAGGTTTACTGATTGGCGCAGCGCTGAAGCCACAACACGCCAGTAAAGCGCGCGATATCCTCAATGCCTCAGCAGCAGAAGGGGTGATGGTTCTGACCGCGGGCACTGATGTGATGCGTTTTGTGCCGTCACTGGTGATCGAGCCGACTGACATCGAAGAAGGCATGGCGCGTTTCGCCAAAGCGATTGAGAAAGTGCTGGCGGCGTAATCAGCCCTTCGGACGTAACACTTTCAGCCAGCGGCCGTGATGCGGTCGCTGGCTCCACGCCAGTGAAGAGATGGTGTGCATCACATTCAGGTGTTGCAGGATGCGCTTCACATGCTGCTCGACAATCGTTACCGGCCCTTCATTCATATTCTCCGGCGCTTCCAGAATATTGCTGTCATTGCCTGGCCCATCATACGCCAGCCGCTGCTGACAGCGCTGCAGCGCAATTTCACAGGATTGCAGATAGCGTTCCGCCAGCTTCGGCGTCAGCATGGTGTGCTCACGCGCCAGGATCGTCATCGCGTTGATGTGTTCCACAATGAACTGGCTGTGGGTCACCCACATGCGCATATCTTTCAGGTACTGCGCGTTGAAGCCCGGTTCGCTTGAGGCCTGATTCAGTGAGTTGAAGAGCGCATTGTGCGCCTGATTGACCTTCATGCGCTGATACGCCAGCTTTTCAGGAGACTGCTCCGGCCCCAGCAACATCCGCAAGGCTTCCTGATAAGCCTCCAGCGCATCATGCGCGTTGCTGCGCAGTAATCCGCTCTGCCACTGTGGCCACAGCCAGATCATACCGGCAAAGGCGATCAGGCAGCCCATCAGGGTATCCATCATGCGCGGCAGCAGAAACTGCGCCCCGTTCAGCGACAACAGCTGAAGTGAATACACCGCCGTCACGGTGAAGCCAATCATCGACCAGCCGTAATACTTGCGCGTGACCAGGTAGCTGGCGAGGGTGATGGCCAGCATGAACAGTAGGGTGATCGATTCGGGGACGTCGAGCTGTAGCGATCCTGCGGCGATCAGCAATCCGGCAAAGGTGCCCAGCGCACGGTGCTGGATACGCACCCGTGTCGCGCTGTAGCCATTCTGGCTGACAAACATGATGGTCATCAGAATCCAGTAAGGCTTGGGGATATTGAAGAACAGCGCCAGCGCGCTGCCGAACATCAGCATCACCGAGATACGCGCGGCGGTGCGCAATGCGGCGGACTTGAGCGACAGGTAGCTGCGCAGCGCCGGGAACAGCGGCAGGCGACGCTGGCGATCCGCCATCAAGTCTCGGGTGTATAACGGCTTTTGCGTGCGCAACACGCGGGCGATGCGGCTAAAGTGGTAGTAGCAGAAGTTGCCCACCGGGTTATCAGGATGCTGGCGCGCGATTTTTTCCAGCGCACCCAGTTGCTTCTCCATGTGGAAGCGATCGGGCAACTGATGATAGAGAATGGCATCGGCCAACAGGCGCAGGCGCGCAGAGATGGTTTTGGCATTCCAGCGGATCACCGCTTCAGCGTGACTCTGCTCGACCAGCTTTTGCACTTCTTCCGGCTGATGCAGGCTCACCGAGATGTGCTCCTGCAAATCAAGCGCCACCTGGAAAGCCCGCGTCAGGCGCTTGTGGCTGTTATCGCGGCTGGCAGAGAGCATGTGCATCTGCTGATAGCAGGTGGTGATCAGGTCAACGGCTTTTTGCTGACGTGCCAGCAACGGCGGCAGCGCTTTCTCGGGATCGGTAAGCTGCGTCAACAGGGTGTATTTGGCATCGCAATAATCTGCCAGTTCCCGATACAGCAGGCTGAGGGTTTCGCGCATTGGCTGCTCTTTCCACAGCCAGAACCAGAACCAGTTAAACAGGCCGTACCACAGCGTGCCACCAATATACAGCAGAGGCGGCACCCACATGGGCATGCGGCCCACCAGGCTGAGGCTGAAGATGGCAGCAATGAGCGTAGCGGGCAGTAAGCGGCCGTGCAGCGGGCTGATTTCGCCGGTCACGCCAATCAACAGCGGCAGCACAAACAGGATCAGCGGTAACGGAATGGCGTCACTTGTAAGAAATTGGATCAGGAAACTGGCGGTAGCAAACAGTGAGCCGCCCACAATCAGGCGTTTAAAGAAGCGCTTATGTGGTGTATCGAGACCCGCCATGTTGCAGCAGGCAGGAACTAATGAGAACAGCAGGCCTTTTTGCAGATCGCCAAACAGCCAGCCTAGTGCCACAGGCAGGCACAGCACCAGCGTTTGCCGCAGTGCGTAGTTGACCTCAGGATGATAGATGATTCGGCGCCACATCAGCTCATCGCAAACAAAAACGGCGCGATGTTGCCATCACGCCGTGGGTGATAAGAAATTAGCGGGTGCCGTAGACGACGATGGTTTTACCGTGTGCGGAGATCAGGTTCTGATCTTCCAGCATTTTCAGGATACGACCCACGGTTTCGCGTGAGCAACCCACGATCTGACCAATCTCCTGACGGGTTATTTTGATTTGCATCCCGTCGGGGTGCGTCATCGCATCGGGTTGTTTCGCCAGATTAAGCAGTGTTTGCGCGATACGGCCCGTCACATCGAGGAAGGCAAGGTTGCCCACTTTCTCGGAGGTGACTTGCAGACGACGCGCCATCTGCGACGAAAGTCGCATTAAAATATCCGGGTTTACCTGAATCAGCTGACGGAATTTTTTGTAAGAAATTTCAGCCACTTCGCAGGCAGTCTTAGCACGTACCCAGGCACTACGTTCCTGGCCTTCTTCAAACAGGCCGAGTTCGCCGATGAAGTCTCCCTGATTGAGGTAGGAGAGGATCATCTCTTTGCCTTCTTCATCTTTGATCAGAACCGCAACGGAACCTTTCACGATGTAGTACAGCGTTTCCGCTTTCTCACCCTGATGGATGAGCGTGCTTTTGGACGGATATTTGTGAATATGGCAATGGGACAGGAACCATTCGAGTGTAGGGTCTGTTTGCGGTTTGCCGAGAACCATTCGCTATTATCCTCTGTTGTAATCGTGCCCAAAATACAGGGGGCAGTTTTCCCTGTCAGGCGGTGTAATCGTCGAGCGTTTCCAGTAAAGGAAAATTATTTCCGGGTGATTCTTAAGCTACGCTTTTGATTCTTCCCGCCTTCGTCTGTGATGACGAAAATATTTTCAGCACTGTTTGTAGCACAGCTTTTGCAAGCTGTCTTCTGTTGTCTCGCTTCAGCAACAGGCGGAAGAGTCTGGATTGCTGTTTATCAAGTGAAAGCGTACTCTGGCGGCAAAACCGCCACTTCAGGAGAAAGAATAATGCAGGCACGAGTGAAATGGGTGGAAGGGCTGACCTTTCTCGGAGAATCCTCATCTGGCCATCAGGTATTAATGGACGGTAACTCGGGTGACAAAGCGCCAAGCCCGATGGAGATGGTTTTGATGGCAGCAGGCGGCTGTAGCGCGATTGACGTGGTATCGATCCTGCAGAAAGGCCGAAATGATGTGGCTGACTGCGAGGTGAAACTCACCTCCGAGCGCCGTGAAGAAGCGCCACGTATTTTTACGCACATCAACCTGCATTTTATCGTTAGCGGCACCGCGCTAAGCGATAAAGCGGTGGCGCGGGCTGTCGATCTGTCGGCGGAGAAGTATTGCTCGGTGGCGATCATGCTCGGCAATAGTGTGAAAATGACGCACAGTTACGAAGTGATTGAGCGATAACATAAGCGGGCGGCCAAACGGCCGCCGCTACAGAATTTCTGGATTATTCAATCCGTTTACCTTCAATCAGCCGCTGCACCAGTGGCGTCATGATTAACTCCATTGCCAGCCCCATTTTGCCGCCCGGCACCACTAGCGTGTTCATATGTGAAATGAACGAGCCCTGGATCATCGCCAGCAGGTAAGGGTAAGCAATGCCTTCCAGCCCACGGAAGTGAATTACCACAAAACTTTCATCGAGTGACGGAATTTCACGTGCGGCAAAGGGGTTTGACGTATCCACCGTTGGCACACGCTGGAAGTTGATGTGGGTGCGCGAGAACTGCGGCGTGATGAAGTTGATATAATCCTCCATCGAACGCACCACTGAATCCATCACCGCTTCACGGGAATGGCCGCGCTCACTGGTGTCGCGCACCAGCTTTTGAATCCACTCCAGATTGACAATCGGCACCACGCCGACCAGCAAATCGACATGCTCGGCGACGTTGTGCTGCTGTGTTACCACGCCACCGTGTAATCCTTCATAGAACAGCACGTCAGTGTTTTCCGGCAGCGGCTGCCAGGGCGTAAAGGTGCCCGGCACCTGATTCCACGGCACCGCTTCGTCGTAGGTGTGCAGATATTTGCGCGACTCACCCAACCCGGTTTTTCCGTAATGCTTAAACGTCTGTTCCAGCAGCCCGAAGTCATTGGCTTCCGGGCCGAAGTAACTGATATGGCGGCCCAGATCGCGTGCCTTACGGATCGCCATATCCATTTCTGGACGGGTATATCGGTGAAAACTGTCACCTTCCAATTCCGCAGCATGCAGATCCAGCTGCTGGAAAATCTTACGGAAGGCGAGGCTGGTGGTGGTGGTACCGGCACCGCTGGAACCGGTCACGGCAATGATTGGATGCCTGGCTGACATAACAGAACTCCCTGTGAAGTCGGGCGATGAGCATTGTTACCACGAATTACTGTGCGGTGCATTAACCGCGAAACTCGCCTTTCGGCATAATGTTGACGGATTCATGCAGTTCCGACCACACCAGCACAACGTCTCCGCGCTCCAGTTGGCGGCGCACGTCGGCGACTTTCTGTTCCAGGCTGCGCTCCTGCTCACCATAGTCGGTACCTTCGCGCAGCACGAAAGTTTCAATCAGGTTTTCCAGTGTTGCGACTTCAAGTTCTTGCCAGGGAATAATCACGATCACACATCCAGATAGGTTGAAAGCCAGTCAGGCACACGCTGTTCCAGCCACATTTTCGGCTTCATTAACGTACCGCCAACAAAGCCAACGTGACCGCCTTTTTGCGTCAGCTGATATTCAATCGAAGGCGACAGTTGCTCCGGCTGCGGGATCACCGCATCGGTCATAAAGGGATCGTCTTTGGCATGGATGATCAGCAGCGGCTTGCGCACGCCCGTGAGCAGCGGCATAGCGCTGGCACGTTGATAATAGTCGTTGGCATCCAGAAAACCGTGCGCCCGTGCAGTAATCGCATCATCAAACTCACGAATACGGCGAAATGCCCGCAGCTGGCTCAGTTCCACCGGCAGTGTGCCAGGCCAGGCCAGCAGTTTGCGCGTGGCGTTCTGTTTCAGCTTGGTCAGTAAATAGTGCTGATAGAAACGAGAGAAGCCGGCATCGAGCTTTTCACTGCAGGGTTCGAGCGCAAAGGGTGCCGAAATCGCGACGGCTGCATCCACAGGCACATCATTGCCCTGCATGCCCAATAAATAGGCCAGCATATTGCCACCGAGTGAAACGCCCACTGCTGCCGTTGGCACCGTGCCCCATTCGCGCTGCAGCCAGTGTAAGAAAAAGGTCGCATCTTCGGTTTCACCGGAATGATAAATGCGTTCCAGGCGATTAGGTTCGCCACTGCAGCCACGAAAGTGCATCACCACCGCCAGCCAGCCCCGCGCCTGACACGCTTGCATCAGACCATGGGCGTATGGGCTACGAAAGCTTCCTTCCAGGCCATGAAACATCACCATACGCGGCTTGTGGCGCGCCTGCGCGGGGTCTTCGCTCCAGGCGAGATCAACAAAATCGCCGTCAGGCAGATCAAGTCGCTGCCAGTGCGGACGCAGGGTTACGCGCCGACGCAGTATGCGCGGCAGCAGGGTTTGCAGATGCGCGTTACTGAATCCGCGCAGCGGAGTGAATCGCTCGCCGTTCAGGCGATCAAAATAGCTTGGGTAAAGGCTTGTCTGATGCATAACTCGCTGATAGCTTCGATGGGTTGTCCGCTTTACTGGGTGAGGAGCACCCGAATTTACATGGAACTGAGTCTTTTTTTATCAATGTTGGGTTTTCTTTGGGTCGCTGCCATCACGCCAGGGCCCAATAATATGTTACTTACCGCCTCAGGTGCTAATTTTGGCTTCCTGCGCACCATCCCGCTGCTCATTGGTATCATGATTGGTATGCAAGTCATGTTGCTGATGGTGGCATTTGGCATCGGCGGTTTGATCCTGCTTTATCCTTCACTGCATCTGGTGCTGAAGATTGCCGGTAGTCTCTATCTGTTGTGGCTGGCGTGGAAAATTGCTAGCGCAGAGTACGAGAAGCTGGAAACCGAAGACGCCACGGTGAAACAGATGCCGTTCTGGCAGGGTGGTCTGTTACAGCTGATCAACCCAAAAGCCTGGCTGATGGCGTTGGGCGCGGTGGCCAGCTTCAGCCTTGCAGGCGACGCGTATCTGCATTCCGTGATTGCGATCAGTATCGGCATGGCGCTGGTTAATGTGGTATCCGGTGTTATCTGGATGGGATTTGGTTCGCTGATTGGCCGATTGTTGCGCAGCCCGCGTGCGTGGAAAATCTTCAACCTGGCGATGGGTGCGCTCACGGCAGCCTGTGTACTGCTGATCTGGCGTTGAGTTAACTGGAGGCGCGTTCAACGCGCTTCCAGGGTAACACTTCACGCACCACTTCACTGTGCGGCTGGCGGATGCGGTTCAATAACAGCTGAACACTGCGTGCACCCAGTCGATTCATCGGTTGTTCGATGGTGGTCAGTGGTGGATTGAGGCTGCTGGTGAAGGGAATGCCATCGAATCCTACTACCGCCAAATCCTCTGGTACCCGCAATCCCGCTTCCAGCGCTGCATGGATCACGCCAACCGCCAGCACATCAGAAACCGCAAACACGGCGTCTGGTCGCTCCGGTCGCGCCAGCAGTTCACGCAGTGCGGCACTGCCCGCTTCACACGAAATGTTTTCCGCGTAAGCCACGCCACCCCAACTCAGTTCCAACTGCTCCAGCGCTTCGCGATAACCCGTTTCGCGCTGATGTGAATAGAGATAGCGCATATCACAATTCACCAGCGCGATACGTCGGCGGCCTTTGTTGGCCAGATAACGCACCGTTTCAAATGCGGCTTCTTTATTATCAATGGTGACACTAGAAGCGGGAATGGCTGGATCGTATTCGGCGCATTGCACCCAGGGGGCGTCACCAATCAAATCTTTTAACTGCTGCAAACAGGCGGCGGCATCCATAGTGATCACACCGTCAACCACTTTACCGCTTAATAACGCCAGATAAGCGGCTTCGCGCGGCAGCTGCGAGGCCGAATTGCACAACAGGATGTGATAACCCTGCGCTTCGGCTTCAGCTTCAATGCCTTGTACCACGCGTGAGCAGAAGGGATTAGTGATGTCTGATATTAACACCAGCAACATATGACTCTGGGCAGTACGCAGCTGGCGAGCCAGCAAATTGGGCTGATAGTCACAGTGATTGATGGCCGCCAATACTTTTTCTCGCGTATCTGTTCGCACGCCGGGATGCTGGTTCAACACCCGAGAAACCGTGGCTTTAGACACGCCAGCAAGACGGGCAACTTTTTCAATCGACATGGATTTCAGTACCGCCAGTAGAGGTGAAAAATCAGAAGCCTATCAATAGCACAGTCGTTATGTGAGCGCGTGACATATTTCCGTCTTTACGCGTTCTTTGCATTTGCATATTTCGCATATCCTTGCCCAATGTTGATCTAAGAACAGATTTTCATTAGGGATAATTTTTAATTCCTTTATGAAATTATAGCCGCTGGAGAAACTGCCATCACGACATAACATTGGGGTGAACGATGATGGCAGTAAAAAAAACAATAACGGCAGTGGCGGCAGCATTGGCCCTGATGGCGTTTCAGGTACAGGCGGTGAATGTCACCGTGGCGTATCAAACCTCGGCGGAACCGGCCAAAGTGGCGCAGGCCGATAACACCTTTGCCAAAGAGAGTGGCGCGACGGTGGACTGGCGCAAGTTTGATAGCGGTGCCAGCGTGCTGCGGGCATTGGCTTCCGGTGATGTGCAAATCGGTAATATCGGGTCCAGCCCGTTAGCCGTGGCGGCAACACAGCAGTTGCCCATCGAAGCTTTCTTACTGGCATCACAGCTTGGCAATTCCGAAGCGCTGGTGGTCAAAAAATCCATCACCCGTCCCAAGGATCTGATTGGCAAACGCATCGCCGTGCCTTTCATCTCCACCACCCATTACAGCCTGCTGTCAGCGCTCAAGCATTGGGGCATCAAGCCGTCGCAGGTGCAGTTAGTGAATCTGCAACCGCCTGCCATTATTGCGGCGTGGAAACGCGGTGATATTGACGGCGCGTACGTCTGGTCACCGGCGGTTAACGAGCTGGAAAAGGATGGCACGGTGTTAACCGACTCTTCTCAGGTGGGCAAATGGGGATCGCCAACGCTGGATGTGTGGGTGGTGCGCAAAGATTTCGCCCAGCAGCATCCTGAAATCGTCACTGCCTTTGCGCGCAGCGCGATTGAGGCACAGCAAGCCTACATTGCTAATCCAGAACAGTGGCTGAAGCAGCCCGACAATCTCAGCAAACTGGCGCGCCTGAGTGGCGTACCGGAAAGCGATGTGCCGGTGCTGGTCAAAGGCAATACCTACCTGACCGCACAGCAGCAGGTTGAACAGCTGGGCAAGCCAGTGAACAAAGCCATTGTTGATACCGCGCACTTCCTGAAAGAGCAGGGCAAAGTGCCGGACGCGGCTAATGATTACAGCAGCTTTGTCACCACGCAATTTGTTGCACCTTTAGCGAAATAACGGAGGCGCTATGCTCAGCATCACCAACCTGAATGCACGTTACGCCGGACAACCCGCGCTGCAGGATATCAATCTGCAACTGGATCAACGCGACCTGCTGGTGGTGCTGGGACCGTCTGGCTGTGGCAAAACCACCTTACTGAACTTGATCGCCGGATTCCTGCCGCTGGAGTCAGGCAGTATCACGCTTGATGGTAAAGCGGTAAATGGACCGGGCGCAGAACGCGGCGTGGTGTTTCAGAATGAAGGGCTACTGCCGTGGCGTAACGTGATCGATAACGTGGCGTTTGGCTTGCAGCTGGCGGGAATGGACAAGGCTGAACGCCACACCATTGCTCGCCGTTTAATCCGCAAAGTCGGACTGGAAGGGGCAGAAAAGCGTTATATCTGGCAGCTCTCTGGGGGTCAACGTCAGCGCGTGGGGATTGCGCGTGCGCTGGCGGCTGATCCTCAGTTGCTGCTTTTAGATGAGCCATTTGGTGCGCTGGATGCCTTTACACGCGAACAGATGCAAACCCTGCTGCTGACGCTGTGGCGCGATACCGGCAAACAAATTCTGCTGATTACCCACGATATTGAAGAAGCGGTGTTTCTTGCCAGCGAACTGGTGCTGTTATCACCGGGACCCGGCCGTGTGGTGGAGCGTATCAAACTCGATTTTGGTCAGCGGTTCGCTGCCGGTGAAGCGTGCCGCAGTATTAAATCCGACCCGGCCTTTATCGAGCGCCGTGAATATGTGCTGAATCAGGTCTTTTCTCAGCGGGAGGCGTTTGTATGAGTGCGGTGATTGATGAGAAAACCCAGACTCGCCGACGCACACTGCGCTGGCCGTTTTCCCCCCAGTTTTCATTGAGTCTACTGAGTGTCGCGTTGTTGCTGCTGGTGTGGTGGGGCGTCACAACGCTGGGTTTGGTGGCCCCTCTGTTTCTGCCGCCGCCACAGCAGGTGCTGCAAAAGCTGCTGCTGATTGCCAGCCCGCAAGGCTTTATGGATGCCACGTTATGGCAGCACCTGGGCGCCAGCCTGACGCGCATGCTGGTGGCGCTGTTCTTTGCCGCGCTGATTGGCATTCCCGTCGGCATTGCGATGGGCCTAAGCCCGGCGATTCGGGGGCTGCTCGATCCACTGATTGAACTCTATCGCCCGGTGCCGCCGCTCGCTTATTTGCCGCTGATGGTGATTTGGTTTGGTATCGGTGAGACCTCAAAAATTTTACTGATATATCTGGCGATCTTCGCGCCGGTGACGCTCTCGACGTTGGCGGGTGTGAAAAATGCTCAGCAGGTACGGATTCGGGCTGCACAAGCATTGGGCGCGTCGCGCTGGCAGCTGCTGCGCTTTGTCATCTTGCCGGGCGCCTTGCCGGAAATTCTCACGGGTTTGCGCATTGGCCTTGGCGTCGGCTGGTCAACGCTGGTGGCTGCCGAACTGATTGCCGCCACACGCGGACTGGGATTCATGGTGCAGTCAGCGGGCGAGTTCCTTGCCACTGATGTGGTACTGGCCGGAATCGCCGTGATTGCCTTGATCGCTTTTAGCTTAGAACTGGGTCTGCGCGCTTTGCAGCGCCGATTAACGCCCTGGAATGGAGAACAGCAATGAACGAACGTATCACTTTTACCGCGCTGGGCCCGCATATCGGTGCGCAGGTTAGCGATCTTGATCTCAGCCGCCCGTTAAGCGACGCGCAGTTTGAGCAGCTTTATCATGGTCTGCTGCGCCATCAGGTGTTGTTTCTGCGTAATCAGGTGATCACACCGGAACAGCATCGCGCTCTGGCGATCCGCTTCGGTGATCTGCACATCCATCCGGTGTATCCGCATGCCGAGGGGGTGGAAGAAATTATCGTGCTGGATACCCATCAGGATAATCCACCGGACAACGATAACTGGCACACCGATGTGACCTTTATTCAAACGCCGCCAGCGATTGCGATTTTAGCGTCGAAGCTGCTGCCGGACAGCGGTGGCGACACGCTGTGGTCCACGGGGATTGCGGCTTATGAAGCGCTGTCCGAGCCTTTCAAGCAGCTACTGAGTGGCTTACAGGCAGAACACGATTTCAAGAAGTCATTCCAGGAATACAAATACCGTAAGACTGAAGAGGAACATCAACGCTGGCAACAGGCCGTGGCGAAGCATCCGCCGGTGCACCATCCCGTCATTCGCACGCACCCGGTGAGCGGGCGTAAGGCGCTGTTTGTGAATGAAGGCTTTACGACGCGTTTACTGGGATTGCGTGAGAAGGAGAGCGAAGCACTGCTGAATTTCCTGTTCTGGCACACGGCAAAACCGGAGTTTCAGGTGCGCTGGCGCTGGCAGGAGAATGATGTGGCTATTTGGGATAACCGCGTCACGCAGCATTATGCCAATGCGGATTATTATCCGGCGCGTAGAGTGATGCATCGTGCAACCGTGCTGGGTGATGTGCCGTTCTAACTGGCTGATTCATATCCGTAGCGGCACTATTTATCGCGCGTGTCTAAAAAAATGCGCAATAAATTGCGCCGCTACGAAGTGTGCAAACATCCAGACAAGCGCACAAGATACAGCGATGAGAATCTAAACAGGACAGGAAAGCCCCGCCCGAAGAGCAAAGCGTCCGCCACATGGATGTGGCTGTCGATCAGCATGGATGCGTAATCCCTTTGCGATCGGGCGGGGCTTTTCTGGCCCTTACACCAAACCCGGCAGCAACATAAACAGCAACACAATTTACCAGGTTCGCAAAATGCTAACCCTACAGAATCAACCTAGCGGCTAGCCCGCCAGCATCTGCTCCAGCTGTTCTTGCGCATCCAGCCAGGCCATTTCAACGTCTTCCAGCGCCGATTTGCTTTCAGCCTGGCGTTGCAGCGCCGAAGTGAGGTCCGCTTTACGACTCTGATGGTAAATCGCACTGTCTGACAGCATCGCTTCCGCTTCGCTCAGTTGGCTCTGCCACTTCGCCATCTGCTTCTCTAACTTCTCGATCTCTTTACGCAACGGCTGGGTTTGCGCACGCAGTTCGGCATCGCGGCGTTTCTGATCTTTACGAGACTGGGCGCTGTTGGCGTTATCCTGCTTCGGTGCCGCATCCTGCTGGGCTTGCTGCTTTTGCAGATCGCTCAACCACTGCTGGTAATCATCGAGATCGCCTTCAAACACATCGACTTTGCGGTCATGCACCAGATAGAGATCGTCGGTGGTGGATCGTAGTAAATGACGGTCATGCGAAACCACAACCAGCGCGCCTTCGAAATCAATCAGCGCTTCGGTCAATGCCTGACGCATGTCGAGATCGAGGTGGTTAGTCGGTTCATCGAGTAGCAGCAGATTTGGACGTTGCCAGACGATCAGTGCCAGCACCAGCCGCGCTTTTTCACCGCCGGAGAAACGTTCGGTGATTTCACTGACTTTATCCCCCTGGAAACCGAAGCCGCCGAGATAATCACGCAGCTGTTGTTCCAGCGTTTGTGGCGCAATGCGGGCCAGATGCTGCAATGGCGATTCATCGGCGCGCAGGTATTCAAGTTGATGCTGAGCGAAGTAGCCAAGCTTGATGCCTTTTGCCAGGCCAACTTTGCCATCCAGCGCTTCAATCTCGCCGGCCAGCAGTTTGATCAGCGTTGATTTACCCGCACCGTTACGGCCGAGCAGACCGATGCGTGAACCCGGCACCAGATTCAGTTTGATGGCATCAAGAATGATGCGTTCGCCGTAACCCGCCGTGACTTTCTCCATTTTCAGTAAGGGATTCGGCAGGCTTTCTGGTGCGCGGAAGCTGAAGCTGAACGGGTTATCGACGTGAGCCGGCGCAATTAACTCCATGCGCTCCAGCATCTTGATACGGCTCTGCGCCTGTTTGGCTTTAGTGGCCTGGGCGCGGAAGCGATCGATGTACTTTTGCAGGTGCTGGACTTTTTCCTGCTGGCTCTGGAACAACGCCTGCTGCTGCGCCAGTTTGGCGACGCGCTGGCGCTCGAACGAGCTGTAGTTGCCGGTGTATTCGAACATCGTCTGCTGTTCGATATGAATGATTTTATCCACCACCGGATCAAGGAAGTCACGGTCATGCGAGATGAGGATCAGCGTGCCTTCATAGCTTTTCAGCCAGCGCTCTAGCCAGATAACGGCGTCAAGATCGAGGTGGTTAGTCGGTTCATCAAGTAGCAGCAGATCGGAGCGGCACACCAGCGCTTGCGCAAGGTTAAGGCGCATACGCCAGCCGCCGGAGAAATCACTCACCGGCCGCATTAATTGTTCCTGGCTAAAGCCCAATCCGTGCAGCAGGCTGGAGGCGCGAGCATGTATGCTCCACGCCTGAATCGCATCCAGCTTGCCATGCAGCAGGGCGATGGCGTTGCCGTCATCCCTGGCGTTGGCATCAGCTAATTCGGATTCAAGCTGACGATATTCGCGGTCGCCGTCGATAACATATTCCAGCGCGGCTTTACTGAGGGCCGGCGTTTCCTGGTTCACCCATGCCAGCGCCCAGTTACCTGGGAAAGTGAAATTGCCTGCATCACTGCTAATTTCGCCCTTCAGTAGCGACAGCAGCGTGGATTTTCCACAGCCGTTCTTACCCACCAAACCGACTTTTTGGCCGGGATTAATGGTGGCTGTTGCGTTGTCCAGCAGCACGTTGGTGCCGCGGCGTATTTGTAATGCGGAAAAGACAATCATAAGCGCCGTATCGTCAGAATATGTTAATTTATCGGCAACATAATTCAATAATGGTTAGTTGCGTCGAGCATGGTAGCGGAATTCCGCTGCGGTGACGACGCTTTGGAGGGGAACGATGTCGCAGCCACCCAAAATTTTGCTGCTTTACGCCCATCCGGAAACACAGGATTCGATTGCTAATCGGGTTTTGCTGCAGTCGGCTATGGAACTGGACCACGTCACGGTGCACGATTTATACGCCCACTATCCGGACTTTTTTATCGATATTCATTACGAGCAGCAGTTGTTGCGCGAACACCAAATCATTGTTTTCCAGCACCCGCTATACACCTATAGCTGCCCGGCTTTGCTGAAAGAGTGGCTGGATCGCGTGTTGTCGCGCGGGTTTGCCAGCGGTCAGGACGGGAATGCGCTGGAGGGCAAGTACTGGCGCAGCGTGGTGACCACCGGAGAACCAGAAACCGCGTACCACCACAATGGTCTGAATCGTTATCCGATGAGCGACATCATGCGTCCGTTTGAGCTGACGGCGCAGATGTGTCGTATGCACTGGATGACGCCGATGGTGATCTACTGGGCGCGCCGCCAGACGCCGGAAGTGATGCGCAATTATGCGCGCGCCTACCGTGACTGGCTCTCGTCACCGTTGCCGCAGGGAGTGATGTGATGGAAGGTCAAACGTTACTCACCGCCGGAGTGATTTATCTGGTGGCTGCTGTGGTTGTGGTGCCGATTGCGGCACGACTTGGCATTGGTGCCGTACTGGGTTATCTGCTGGCCGGCATTGCCATCGGCCCGTGGGGGCTAGGCTTTATCAGCGACGTTGATGAGATTCTGCACTTCTCCGAACTCGGCGTGGTGTTCCTGATGTTCATCATCGGGCTGGAGTTGAATCCCGCCAAGCTCTGGGCGTTAAGACGTTCAATCTTTGGCGTGGGCGCTGCGCAGGTATTGGTTTCTGCGGCGATTCTTGGTGTGCTGTTGTGGCTAACCAACTTTAGCTGGCAGGCCGCGATTATCGGCGGGATTGGCCTGGCAATGTCCTCCACGGCCATGGCACTGCAATTGATGCGCGATAAAGGCATGAATCGTAGCGAAGCGGGACAGCTCGGCTTCTCAGTGCTCCTCTTCCAGGATTTGGCTGTCATCCCCGCATTAGCACTTGTGCCCTTGCTGGCCGGTGGGGACAGCGGTCATGTTGACTGGCTGAAAGTGGGTATGAAGGTGCTGGCGTTTGCCGGCATGCTGGTGGGTGGCCGTTATCTGCTGCGTCCGATTTTCCGCTTTATCGCCGCTTCCGGTGTGCGTGAAGTGTTCACGGCGGCTTCATTATTACTGGTGCTGGGCTCGGCGCTGTTTATGGATATGCTAGGGCTGTCGATGGCCCTCGGCACCTTTATCGCCGGGATCCTGCTGGCCGAGAGTGAATATCGGCACGAGCTTGAAGTGGCGATCGAACCCTTCAAAGGGTTGCTGCTCGGGCTGTTCTTTATTTCCGTCGGCATGGCGCTGAATTTGGGCGTGCTCTATACCCATATCGCGGAAATTATCCTTGGCGTAGTGATTCTGGTGGCGGTGAAAACGCTGGTGCTCTATGTGCTGGGCCGTATTTATGGCTTACGCAGTTCCGAGCGCCTGCAGTTTGCCGGGGTGCTTAGCCAGGGCGGTGAATTTGCTTTTGTGCTGTTTTCGGCGGCCTCGTCGGCCAAACTGTTTAGCGGCGATCAATTACCCCTGTTGCTGGTGACGGTGACGCTGTCGATGATGACTACACCGCTGTTGATGCAGGGTGTAGATAAAATTCTCGCACGTCGGTTCAATGAGCCCGATGATGACAATGAGAAGCCGTTTGTCGAAGATGATCAGCCGCAGGTGATTGTGGTGGGCTTTGGTCGTTTTGGTCAGGTGGTGGGCCGCTTGCTGATGGCTAACAATAAGCGGATTACGGTGCTGGAGCGTGACATCTCGGCTGTCAGCCTGATGCGCAAATATGGCTATAAGGTTTACTATGGCGATGCCACTGAGCTTGAGTTACTGCGTGCTGCCGGTGCGGAGAATGCACAATCCATTGTGATTACCTGCAATGATCCAGAAGATTCGATGTCCATCGTTCACCTTTGCCAGCAGCACTTCCCGCAGTTGGAAATCCTGGCGCGTGCGCGTGGCCGTGTGGAAGCCCATGAATTATTGCAAGCGGGCGTCACGCTGTTCTCGCGTGAAACCTTCTCCAGTGCGCTGGAACTGGGGCGCAAGACGCTAATTTCACTCGGCATGCATCCGCATCAGGCGCAACGTGCGCAACAGCACTTCCGTCGACTCGATATGCGCATGCTGCGTGAGCTGGTGCCAAGCCACGATGATAACGCGCAGGCCTCACGTGTGCGTGAAGCTCGCCGTGAGTTAGAAGACATCTTCCAGCGCGAAATGCAGCATGAAAAGCGCCAGATCGACGGTTGGGATGACGAGTAGGACTACACTTAACATATCCGTTGCTTAATAGCGGGCAGGAAAGAGTATGCGTAAACGTTTTATTGCTGGTGCGGTATGTCCGCAATGTCAGGAAAAAGACACGCTGGCGTTATGGCGTGAAAACAATGTCGAAGTGGTGGAGTGCGTGCAGTGCGGCCATCAAATGCGTGAAGCGGATAAACAAGTTCGCGATAAGGTGCGCAGCAATGAGCAAGTGATCGGCATTTTTCATCCTGAGTAGCGGAATGGCGCAGCTTTTTTTAAGCTTAAACTTACAGCGGGATTGAATTCCGCTACAATCGGCGCCATTAACGCTGAGCAGTATGCAGCAACACATTTGTTGGCATCCTCAGTCTTGAACCTTTCTGGTTGGTTATTGCACGCAAAATAGACCAATGAGACGGGATCTCAGTTCTCAACGGTTAGGAGATATCATGAAAGTAGCAAAAGACCTGGTGGTGAGCCTGGCGTATCAGGTTCGTACCGAAGACGGTGTGTTGGTTGACGAGTCACCGGTGAGTGCACCGTTGGACTATCTGCACGGTCATGGTTCCCTGATTTCTGGTCTGGAAAAAGCGCTGGAAAATCACGCGGTTGGCGATAAGTTTGATGTGCATATTCCAGCAAACGACGCTTACGGTCAGTACGATGACAACCTGGTGCAGCGTGTACCAAAAGACGTGTTCATGGGCGTCGACGAACTGCAGGTTGGCATGCGCTTCCTGGCAGAAACCGATCAGGGTCCAGTGCCGGTTGAAATCACCGAAGTGGAAGACGAGCACGTTGTGGTTGATGGTAACCACATGCTGGCGGGTCAGAACCTGAACTTCAACGTGGAAGTGGTAGCGATCCGTGAAGCAACGGAAGAAGAAATCGCTCACGGCCATGTGCATGGCGCGGATGGTCATCATCATGACCACAATCACGACCATGGTCACGATCACGGCCAGGGAGGTTGTGGTACTGGCGGTTGCGGCTGCAGCCACTAAGTTCTGCATTGAACAACAAAAGGCCACCTCCGGGTGGCCTTTTGCTTTAATAGTGCGGTGGTGGCGTCTCTTCGGACTGCGAAGCAATCGGTGAGGGTGTCGCTGCTTTCACTTTATCCACTAATAAACGTACCTGTTCGCGCATACGACTCATCTCTAGTTCGTGTTGAGTCACCGTCAGATTGAGCTGATCGATGGTATGCTCCTGAAATGCCAGTTTGCTCTCCAGCGCCTCAAGGCGTTGTTCCCACTCTTCATGCTGCATCATCTCTTCTCCTGTCACGGTGCTGCGCCTGGCGCGTATCGGGCGTGATTCTACGGCCTTTAGCGCCAGAATCACCCGATTTTTAACCTTTATGGGGCTTTGCGGTTGAAATCAGCGCTAATGCCTTCACCTCTGGTGAAACTTCCTGATGCAAAAAAGGTCGGATGTTAAGCGGGTAATTACGTTGTGGGAGTGTTCGCCGCTGCCACGTAAAGTTATAGTGTGGGCCACTGTCCGCAATGATTCCCGAGGTTTAGATGCTTCGGTTTTGGAGAAAGGATGAAATCACTGTTTAAAGTCACATTGTTAGCTACCACCATGGCCATTGCGCTGAATGCACCGCTGGCAATGGCAGCTGAAACCGCTGCGGCTCCGGCTGACGCTGCTCAGGCAGCACCGCAGGCACCGAAAAATGCTGCCTTCAAAAACGAAGACCAGCAGTCAGCTTATGCGCTGGGTGCCTCTTTGGGTCGCTACATGGACAACTCTCTGAAGGAACAAGAGAAGCTGGGCATCAAACTGGACAAAGATCAGTTGATCGCAGGTGTTCAGGATGCATTCGGTGGCAAGAGCAAACTGTCTGATCAAGAGATCGAGCAGACACTGCAAGCCTTCGAAGGCCGCGTGAAAGGCGCTGCACAGGCCAAGATGGAAAAAGACGCGAAAGAGAACTCTGACAAGGGGGCCGCTTACGCTGATAAATTCGCCAAAGAAAAAGGCGTGAAGAAAACTGAATCTGGCTTGCTGTATCAGGTTGAGAAAGAAGGCACCGGTGACGCACCTAAAGACAGCGACACCGTCGTCGTGAACTATAAAGGTACGCTGATCGACGGTACCGAGTTCGATAACTCTTACACCCGTGGCGAGCCACTGTCATTCCGTCTCGACGGCGTGATCCCAGGCTGGACCGAAGGTCTGAAGCACGTGAAGAAAGGCGGCAAGATCAAGCTGGTTATCCCACCGAACCTGGCTTACGGCAAAAATGGCGTTCCGGGCATTCCGGCCAACTCAACGCTGGTATTTGATGTTGAGCTGCTGGATATCAAGCCAGCGCCAAAAGCGGATGAGAAAGCACAGGCTCCGGCCGCTGCTGATAAGAAAGCGCAGTAATCTGCTTGCGCTTCTGACGCCGCCTCCGGGCGGCGTTTTTATTTGTCCGCCAGACTTGAGATTCGCTGGCTGTACTCGCAATGCTCAGGTCTGAACGAACATGCCGTCTTGCAGCAACCCAAATTGTTTAGGGGAATGAGTAAAGCTCTGGCTAAACATCCCGACATTTGCCAGACTAGCGCCTGCACAACTATCACAATATGAGTCTGCCCCAAAGCTGTCGAGACAGGCTCCAGCCATTTAGGGTAATGTCTTCGATGTCTAATCCATTCAATCCCGGTGAACTGACTGACTTCGATTTACTGGAGCAACGTCCGTTCGAGCAAGCCGATTACGATATTCTCAAATCTTACGAAGCCGTCGTTGATGGCCTCGCGATGCTGATCGGCTCGCACTGCGAAATCGTGCTGCATTCACTGGAAGATTTGAAATGCTCCGCCGTGCGCATCGCCAACGGTGAACATACCGGCCGTAAAGTGGGCTCGCCGATTACCGATTTGGCATTGCGCATGCTGCATGATATGCATGGCGCAGACAGCAATGTGTCCCGTGCTTACTTCACGCGCGCCAAAAGCGGTGTGCTGATGAAATCTGTCACCATTGCGATTCGCAATCGTCAGCAGCGAGTGATTGGCCTGCTGTGTATCAACATGAACCTTGATGTGCCGTTCTCGCAGATTATGTCGACCTTTATGCCGCCCGAGATGCAGCAGGTGGACTCCAACGTCAACTTTGCCAGCTCAGTCGAAGACCTGGTGATGCAAACGCTGGAATTTACCATTGAGGAAGTGAGTAACGACCGCAACGTCTCGAACAACGCCAAGAATCGCCAGATTGTGCTCAACCTGTATGAGAAGGGAATTTTTGATATCAAGGATGCGATTAACCAGGTCGCTGACCGTCTCAATATTTCTAAGCACACGGTTTACCTCTACATCCGTCAGTTCAAAAGCGGTGACTTCCAGGGGCAGGATCGCTAATGCGCTATACCTTGCTGGTGACGGGGCCGGCGTACGGTACGCAGCATGCCAGTAGTGCATTGCTGTTTGCTCGTGCGTTGCTCAAAGCAGGGCATCAGCTGGAAAGTGTTTTCTTTTATAGAGAAGGCGTGCTGAATGCCAACCAGCTTAGTGCACCTGCCAGCGATGAAGTGGATGTGGTGCGCGCATGGCAACAACTGCGCGAAGAGAGCGGTGCCGCGCTGAATATTTGCGTGGCTGCCGCATTGCGCCGTGGCGTGACGGATGAACAGGAAGCCACTCGCTTGCAACTGGCAGGCAGTAATTTGCAGCCTGGTTTTGAACTGAGCGGCTTAGGTGCGCTGGCAGAAGCCGCGCTGAGCTGTGATCGTCTGGTGCAATTCTGATGAATCGCGTGGCATTTCTTTTCACTCAGGCACCTCACGGTAGCAGCGCGGGCAGGGAAGGGCTGGATGCGGTGCTGGCTACTGGCGCGCTCAGCGAAGACATTGGACTGTTCTTTATTGGCGATGGCGTGCTGCAACTGCAACGCGAACAGCAGCCTGAGCAGATTTTGGCTCGCAACTATATCGCGACGTTTGGCGTGCTCGATCTCTACGACATCGACCAGTGTTTCGTCTGCCGCGAGTCACTTGATGCGCGTGGGCAAAGTCTGACTGCTGAACGTGTGATGACGGCTGAAGTGCTGGATGCCGCGACACTGCGCCAGACACTCGCCACTTATCATCGAATCCTTCGTTTCTGAGAATCCAACATGCTCTACACGCTGCTGCAATCACCCTGGCAATGCGATATCGATAGCCTGTTACTGCTGATGCAGGAGGGCGACGATTTGCTGCTAATGCAGGATGGCGTCACGGCGGCGCTTGAGGGCAGCCAGATGTTCATCAAGCTGCAAGCCTCTCCGGCCGCGCTTTGGGTCCTTGAGGAAGATGTGGTCGCGCGTGGGTTGGTTGAGCAAATTTCGACCAAAGTAGCACGTTTGGACTATACTGGTTTCGTTGCGATGACGGTGAAGCACCAACAACAAGTGGCCTGGTAGCAAGGAAAACCTGGTTATTTCTTGACACCCTTTTGACACAGCCCTAAAATTCTGCCTCCTCGTAGTAATACGAGGCGATTTATTACGTGTTTACGAAGCAAAAAGCTAAATCCCAGGAGCTATTTAATGGCAACAGTTAACCAGCTGGTTCGCAAACCACGCGTACGCAAAGTTGCAAAGAGCAACGTGCCTGCGCTGGAAGCTTGCCCGCAGAAACGTGGTGTTTGTACTCGTGTGTACACCACTACCCCTAAAAAACCAAACTCAGCACTGCGTAAAGTTTGCCGTGTGCGTTTGACTAACGGTTTTGAAGTTACCTCCTACATCGGCGGTGAAGGTCATAACCTCCAGGAACACTCAGTGATCCTGATCCGTGGCGGTCGTGTTAAAGACTTGCCAGGTGTGCGTTACCACACCGTTCGCGGCGCGCTTGACTGCTCAGGTGTTAAAGACCGTAAGCAGTCACGCTCCAAGTACGGCGTGAAGAAGCCAAAGGCTTAATGGTTCTCCGTTAAGTAAGGCCAAACATTTTCACTTTAATGTCAAAATAAACTCGTAGAGTTTTGGACAATCCTGAATTAACAACGGAGTATTTCCATGCCACGTCGTCGCGTCATTGGTCAGCGTAAAATCCTGCCAGATCCTAAGTTCGGATCAGAATTGCTGGCTAAATTTGTAAACATCCTGATGGTAGATGGTAAAAAATCTACTGCAGAATCTATCGTCTATACCGCACTTGATACCCTGGCTCAACGTGCAGGTAAAGATGGTCTGGAAGCTTTCGAAGTTGCTCTCGAAAACGTACGTCCGACTGTAGAAGTTAAGTCACGTCGCGTTGGTGGTTCAACCTACCAGGTTCCAGTTGAAGTCCGTCCGGTTCGTCGTAATGCTCTGGCAATGCGTTGGATCGTTGAAGCTGCTCGTAAACGCGGTGATAAATCAATGGCTCTTCGCCTGGCGAACGAACTTTCTGACGCTGCAGAGAACAAAGGTACTGCAGTTAAGAAACGTGAAGACGTTCACCGTATGGCTGAAGCCAACAAGGCGTTCGCACACTACCGCTGGTAACAGCCACGTAGTTGTTATTAACCCAGCGGGCGTCCCAGTGGCTTACCTGCTGGGCTTTTTTAACTTAGAACGTCTCAGAATCAGAGGAATCAAATGGCTCGTAAAACACCCATTGAGCGCTATCGTAACATCGGTATCAGTGCTCACATCGACGCCGGTAAAACTACCACTACCGAACGTGTTCTGTTCTACACCGGTGTAAACCACAAAATCGGTGAAGTGCATGACGGCGCCGCAACCATGGACTGGATGGAGCAGGAACAGGAACGTGGTATTACCATCACTTCCGCTGCAACCACCTGTTACTGGTCAGGTATGGCTAAGCAGTTCGAGCCACACCACGTCAACATCATTGACACCCCGGGACACGTTGACTTCACCATCGAAGTTGAGCGTTCTATGCGTGTGCTTGATGGCGCAGTAATGGTTTACTGTGCGGTTGGTGGTGTTCAGCCACAGTCTGAAACCGTATGGCGCCAGGCTAACAAATATAAAGTTCCACGCATCGCGTTCGTTAACAAAATGGACCGCATGGGTGCTAACTTCCTGAAAGTTGTTGACCAGATGAAAACGCGCCTGGGTGCAAACCCGGTTCCACTTCAGCTGGCTATTGGCGCAGAAGAGAAATTCACCGGTGTTGTTGACCTGGTGAAAATGAAAGCCATCAACTGGAACGATGAAGATCAGGGCGTTACCTTCGTTTACGAAGATATCCCAGCTGATATGCAGGAACTGGCTGAAGAGTGGCGTGCCAACCTGGTTGAAGCCGCTGCTGAAGGTTCTGATGAGCTGATGGAGAAATTCTTCGGCGGTGAAGAGCTGACTGAAGAAGAGATCAAAACTTCTCTGCGTAAGCGCGTGCTGAAAAACGAAATCATCCTGGTAACCTGTGGTTCTGCATTTAAGAACAAAGGTGTTCAGGCGATGCTGGATGCGGTTGTTGAATACCTGCCAGCACCGACTGACGTTACCGCGATCAACGGTATGCTGGACGACGGTAAAGACACGCCGGCTGAGCGTCATTCTGACGACAACGAGCCGTTTGCTGCTCTGGCGTTCAAAATCGCAACCGACCCGTTTGTGGGTAACCTGACCTTCTTCCGCGTTTACTCTGGTGTTGTTAACACCGGTGACACCGTGTTCAACCCGGTTAAGTCAAACCGTGAGCGTCTGGGCCGTATCGTTCAGATGCACGCAAACAAACGTGAAGAGATCAAAGAAGTTCGTGCGGGCGACATCGCAGCAGCGATCGGCCTGAAAGATGTGACCACTGGTGACACCCTGTGTGATCCAGAAAATGTCATCATTCTTGAGCGCATGGAATTCCCAGAGCCGGTAATCTCTATCGCCGTTGAGCCGAAAACCAAAGCTGACCAGGAAAAAATGGGTCTGGCTCTGGGTCGTCTGGCGAAAGAAGATCCATCATTCCGTGTATGGACTGACGAAGAATCTAATCAGACCATCATCGCGGGTATGGGTGAGCTGCACCTCGACATCATCGTTGACCGTATGAAGCGTGAGTTCAACGTTGAAGCGAACGTCGGTAAACCACAGGTTGCTTATCGCGAAGCGATTCGTTCTAAAGTTACCGATGTTGAAGGTAAACACGCTAAGCAGTCTGGTGGTCGTGGTCAGTACGGTCATGTTGTTATCGACATGTACCCACTGGAGCCGGGTGTTAACCCGAAAGGCTACGAATTTGTCAACGATATCAAGGGCGGTGTGATTCCAACTGAATACATCCCTGCGGTTGATAAAGGTATCCAGGAGCAGCTGAAGTCTGGTCCACTGGCCGGTTATCCGGTAGTTGACCTGGGTGTTCGTCTGCACTTCGGTTCTTACCATGACGTTGACTCCTCTGAGCTGGCGTTTAAACTGGCCGCTTCTTTAGCCTTCAAAGATGGCTTTAAGAAAGCACAGCCAGTTCTGCTTGAGCCGATCATGAAGGTTGAAGTAGAGACTCCGGAAGAGAACACCGGTGACGTTATCGGTGACCTTAGCCGTCGTCGTGGTATGCTCAAAGGACAGGAATCTAACGCTACTGGCGTTCAGATTCATGCTGAAGTTCCGCTGTCTGAAATGTTCGGATATGCAACCCAGCTGCGTTCTCTGACCAAAGGCCGTGCTTCTTACTCCATGGAGTTCCTGAAGTACGATGATGCGCCGAACAACGTCGCTCAGGCCGTTATTGAAGCTCGTAGCAAATAAGCTACGGTTTAAAAATTGTGAACTGATGCCTTCATGACTCATGAAGGCACAACGTAAGGAATTATCGCCATGGCGAAAGAGCAATTTCAGCGTAACAAACTGCACGTAAACGTTGGCACCATCGGTCACGTTGACCATGGTAAAACCACTCTGACTGCAGCTATCACCACCGTTCTGGCTAAAACCTACGGCGGCTCTGCTAAAGCGTTCGATCAGATCGATAACGCACCAGAAGAGAAAGCTCGTGGTATCACCATCAACACTTCACACGTTGAATATGAAACCCCGACTCGCCACTACGCACACGTTGACTGCCCAGGCCACGCCGACTATGTGAAAAACATGATCACCGGTGCTGCGCAGATGGACGGCGCGATCCTGGTTGTTGCTGCGACTGATGGCCCAATGCCACAGACCCGTGAGCACATCCTGCTGGGTCGTCAGGTTGGCGTTCCTTACATCATCGTGTTCCTGAACAAGTGCGACATGGTTGATGATGAAGAGCTGCTGGAACTGGTAGAGATGGAAGTTCGCGATCTGCTGTCAGCATACGACTTCCCAGGCGACGATACTCCAATCGTACGCGGTTCTGCTCTGCAGGCACTGAACGGTGTTGCTGAGTGGGAAGAGAAGATCATTGAGCTGGCTGGTCACCTGGATAACTACATCCCAGAGCCAGTACGTGCAATCGACCTGCCGTTCCTGCTGCCAATCGAAGACGTATTCTCAATCTCAGGCCGTGGTACTGTTGTAACCGGTCGTGTTGAGCGCGGTATCGTTAAAGTGGGCGACGAAGTTGAAATCGTTGGTATCAAGGCGACTGTTAAGTCTACCTGTACTGGCGTTGAAATGTTCCGTAAGCTGCTGGACCAGGGTCAGGCGGGTGAAAACTGTGGTGTTCTGCTGCGCGGTATCAAGCGTGAAGACATCCAGCGTGGTCAGGTACTGGCTAAGCCAGGCACCATCAAGCCACACACCAAGTTCGTATCAGAAGTATACGTCCTGTCTAAAGACGAAGGCGGCCGTCATACTCCGTTCTTCAAAGGCTACCGTCCACAGTTCTACTTCCGTACTACTGACGTGACTGGTAACGTTGAGCTGCCAGAAGGCGTTGAGATGGTAATGCCAGGCGACAACGTGAAAATGACCGTTGAGCTGATCCACCCAATCGCGATGGATCAGGGTCTGCGTTTCGCAATCCGTGAAGGCGGCCGTACTGTTGGTGCGGGCGTTGTTGCTGAAGTTCTGGCTTAATCGCGGAATGTCGGTGGCTGCCTGGGTAGCCGCCGCAGCACGAAAAGAGAGCACTTCGGTGCTCTTTTTTTTTTCTGAAATTCGCCACTCAAGTCAATCCCACACAAAAGCTACGTTTGAAATAAAAACTATTCTCATTTACACTTTGATCAGAATTTGTACTGGAGTCGCAGTAAATGTACGTCTGTCTGTGTAATGCCGTGAGTGACAAAACCCTCCGTGAAGTAGTACGTCGCTATCAGCCCAAATCGATCCAACATCTTCGTCAACTGGTTCCTATCGGAAAACAGTGTGGTAAGTGCATCCGTTTTGCGCGCGAGATTATGGATGATGAGTTGCTGAAGGTACCGCTGTACAAAGAAATCGCTTAGGTCGAATCGACATCCTCTGGCAATAACCACAAAAACAGTCCTGTTTTTTTGACTTCTTTTTATCCGCATCTACGATCTATTTACCTGGAAGCGGAGGAAGCAAAATGAAGGGCGACAGTAAAATCATAACTCATCTCAATAAACTACTGGGGAATGAACTGGTTGCGATTAATCAGTACTTTCTTCATGCACGTATGTTCAAAAACTGGGGGCTTATTCGCCTCAACGATGTCGAGTATCACGAATCCATCGATGAAATGAAGCATGCGGACAAATACATCGAGCGCATTCTTTTTCTTGAAGGGATTCCAAATTTGCAGGATCTTGGCCGGTTGCGTATTGGTGAAGATGTACCGGAAATGCTGCAGTCCGATCTGACGTTGGAGTTAGAAGGGGCGAAGGATTTACGTGAAGCGATTGCCTATGCCGACAAGGTACATGACTACGTAAGCCGCGACATGATGATTGAGATTCTGGGCGAGGAAGAGCATCACATTGACTGGCTGGAAACCGAACTCGACCTGATTCAAAAACTCGGTTTGCAGAATTACCTGCAGGCGCAATTAAAAGAAGAAAGCACAGACTAAAACCCTTTCGTTGTAGCAATGTCACAGAGCCTGTAAGGGGAAATATCGAGCCCCATACAGGCTTTTTCGCATTTAGTCCGCAATTGATGTGGTTAAAAACGCATCACGGGTTGCTTCCTGAACTGATTTGCGTATAATGCGCGGGCCTGCCGATATTGGTATGGCGCGATTCGAGCAGAATCGCAGGTGATAGCAAGCGATGTATCACCTGACAATACTCCCGATTGGGGAGTTATATGCTGAACGATTACACTCCTCCATCAATCGTAATGGGTGTGGGTAGTAATTCTTTTCGTTTATAAAATGTTTGGAGCCTTGGTCTCATGTCGAACCAAAGAATCCGTATCCGTCTTAAAGCGTTTGATCATCGCCTGATCGATCAATCAACCGCGGAAATCGTTGAGACTGCCAAGCGCACTGGTGCGCAGGTACGTGGTCCGATCCCGCTGCCAACTCGCAAAGAGCGTTTCACCGTTCTGATCTCTCCGCACGTTAACAAAGACGCGCGCGATCAGTACGAGATCCGTACTCACAAGCGTCTGGTAGACATCGTTGAGCCAACTGAAAAAACCGTTGATGCACTGATGCGTCTGGATCTGGCTGCCGGTGTTGACGTGCAGATCAGCCTGGGTTAATCAGGTCATCGAGCGATTGAGAGGTTGATACAATGATTGGTTTAGTCGGTAAAAAAGTGGGCATGACTCGCATCTTCACTGAAGATGGCGTTTCAATCCCAGTAACCGTAATCGAAGTTGAAGCAAACCGCGTTACTCAGGTCAAAGGCCTGGAAAACGACGGTTACCAGGCTATCCAGGTGACCACCGGTGCTAAAAAAGCAAACCGTGTGAGCAAGCCGGAAGCAGGTCATTTTGCTAAAGCTGGCGTTGAAGCTGGCCGTGGTCTGTGGGAATTCCGCACCGAAGGTGAAGAGTACTCAGTAGGCCAGAGCATCAGTGTTGAAATTTTCGCTGACGTTAAAAAAGTAGACGTTACCGGTACCTCTAAAGGTAAAGGTTTCGCAGGTACCGTTAAGCGCTGGAACTTCCGTACCCAGGACGCTACACACGGTAACTCCTTGTCTCACCGCGTTCCGGGTTCTATCGGTCAGAACCAGACTCCGGGCAAAGTGTTCAAAGGCAAGAAAATGGCTGGTCAACTGGGTAACGAGCGCGTAACCGTTCAGAGCCTGGAAGTGGTACGTGTTGACGCTGAGCGCAACCTGCTGCTGGTCAAAGGTGCTGTCCCGGGTGCAACCGGCAGCGACCTGATTGTTAAACCAGCTGTGAAGGCGTAAGGGGATAGCAATGGAATTAGTACTGAAAGACGCGCAGAGCGCGCTGACTGTTTCCGAAACTACCTTCGGTCGTGATTTCAACGAAGCGCTGGTTCACCAGGTTGTTGTTGCTTATGCCGCTGGTGCTCGTCAGGGTACTCGTGCGCAGAAAACTCGTGCTGAAGTAACTGGTTCAGGCAAAAAGCCTTGGCGCCAGAAAGGTACCGGCCGTGCGCGTTCAGGTTCTGTAAAGAGCCCGATCTGGCGTTCAGGTGGCGTGACCTTCGCTGCGCGTCCACAGGACCACAGTCAAAAAGTTAACAAGAAGATGTACCGCGGCGCGCTGAAAAGCATCCTGTCCGAACTGGTACGTCAGGACCGTCTGATCGTTGTCGAGACGTTCTCTGTAGAAGCGCCTAAAACTAAGCTGCTGGCACAGAAACTGAAAGACATGGCGCTGGAAGATGTGCTGATCATCACCGGTGAACTGGATGAGAATCTGTTCCTGGCTGCGCGTAACCTGTACAAGGTTGACGTGCGTGATGCAGCAGGTATCGACCCAGTTAGCCTGATCGCCTTCGACAAAGTCGTTATGACTGCGGAAGCAGTTAAGCAAGTTGAGGAGATGCTGGCATGATCCGTGAAGAACGTCTGCTGAAAGTAGTGCGTGCACCGCACGTATCTGAAAAAGCATCTACTGCGATGGAAAAAAGCAATACCATCGTTCTCAAAGTTGCTAAAGACGCGACCAAAGCAGAGATCGTTGCTGCTGTTGAGAAGCTGTTCGAAGTTGAAGTTAAAGACGTAAACACCCTGGTTGTTAAGGGCAAAGTTAAGCGTCACGGACAGCGTATCGGTCGTCGTAGCGACTGGAAAAAAGCTTACGTCACCCTGAAGGAAGGCCAGAACCTGGACTTCGTCGGCGGCGCTGAGTAAGTCGGAGGAGAAAGACAATGGCAGTTGTTAAATGTAAACCGACATCTCCGGGTCGTCGTCACGTAGTTAAAGTGGTGAACCCAGAGCTGCACAAGGGCAAACCTTTTGCTCCGCTGTTAGAAAAAAACAGCAAATCCGGTGGTCGTAACAACAATGGTCGTATCACTACCCGTCATATCGGTGGTGGTCACAAGCAGGCTTACCGTATTGTTGACTTCAAACGCAACAAAGATGGTATCCCAGCAGTTGTTGAGCGTCTTGAGTACGATCCGAACCGTTCTGCGAATATCGCACTGGTTCTGTACAAAGATGGCGAGCGCCGTTACATCCTGGCCCCTAAAGGCCTGAAAGCTGGTGATCAGGTTCAATCTGGCGTTGATGCTGCGATTAAAGCAGGTAACACCCTGCCAATGCGTAACATCCCGGTGGGTTCTACCGTTCACAACGTAGAAATGAAACCAGGCAAAGGCGGTCAGATTGCTCGCTCAGCTGGTACTTACGTGCAGATCGTTGCGCGTGATGGTTCCTACGTAACCCTGCGTCTGCGTTCAGGCGAAATGCGTAAAGTCGAAATCGACTGCCGCGCAACCCTGGGCGAAGTCGGTAACGCTGAGCACATGCTGCGCGTTCTGGGTAAAGCTGGTGCAACCCGTTGGCGTGGTGTTCGTCCTACCGTTCGCGGTACTGCGATGAACCCAGTCGATCACCCGCACGGTGGTGGTGAAGGTCGTAACTTTGGTAAGCACCCGGTAACTCCGTGGGGCGTTCAGACCAAAGGTAAGAAGACCCGTAGCAACAAGCGTACTGATAAATTTATCGTACGTCGCCGTAGCAAATAATTTTAGAGGATAAGCCATGCCACGTTCTCTCAAGAAAGGTCCTTTTATTGACCTGCACTTGCTGAAGAAGGTAGAGAAAGCGGTGGAAAGCGGTGACAAGAAGCCCCTGCGCACTTGGTCCCGTCGTTCAACGATCTTCCCTAACATGATCGGTTTGACCATCGCTGTCCATAATGGTCGTCAGCACGTTCCTGTCTTTGTATCCGACGAAATGGTCGGCCACAAACTGGGTGAATTTGCACCGACACGTACTTATCGCGGCCATGCTGCAGATAAGAAAGCCAAGAAGAAATAAGTAGGAGGAAGAGATGGAAACTATTGCTCAACATCGCCATGCTCGTTCTTCTGCTCAGAAGGTCCGCCTTGTTGCTGACCTGATTCGCGGTAAGAAAGTGTCGCAGGCTCTGGATATTCTGACCTACACCAACAAGAAAGCTGCTGTGTTGGTTAAGAAAGTCCTGGAATCTGCCATTGCGAACGCCGAACACAACGATGGCGCTGATATCGACGATCTGAAAGTCGCGAAAATCTTCGTAGACGAAGGCCCAAGCATGAAGCGCATTATGCCGCGTGCGAAAGGTCGTGCAGATCGCATCCTGAAGCGCACCAGCCACATTACTGTGGTTGTGTCCGATCGCTGAGACTCTGGAGACTAGCAATGGGTCAGAAAGTACATCCTAATGGTATTCGCCTGGGTATTGTAAAACCATGGAACTCTACCTGGTTTGCGAACACCAAAGAATTCGCTGACAACCTGGACAGCGATTTTAAAGTACGTCAGTTCCTGACTAAGGAACTGGCTAAAGCGTCTGTATCTCGTATCGTTATCGAGCGTCCGGCTAAGAGCATCCGTGTGACCATTCACACCGCTCGCCCGGGTATCGTTATCGGTAAGAAAGGTGAAGACGTAGAAAAACTGCGCACGGTCGTAGCGAAAATCGCTGGCGTTCCTGCACAGATCAATATCGCCGAAGTCCGTAAACCGGAACTGGACGCTAAATTGGTTGCTGATAGCATCACTTCACAGCTGGAGCGTCGTGTGATGTTCCGTCGTGCTATGAAGCGTGCTGTTCAGAACGCAATGCGTCTGGGCGCGAAGGGTATTAAAGTTGAAGTTAGCGGCCGTTTGGGCGGAGCCGAGATCGCACGTACCGAATGGTACCGTGAAGGTCGCGTGCCACTGCACACTCTGCGTGCAGACATTGACTACAACACCTCTGAAGCGCACACCACTTATGGTGTAATCGGCGTTAAGGTATGGATCTTCAAAGGTGAGATCCTGGGTGGTATGGCTGCTGTTGAACAACCGGAACCGGCTGCTCAACCTAAAAAGCAGCAGCGTAAAGGCCGTAAGTAAGGAGAGTCGCTGATGTTACAACCAAAGCGTACGAAATTCCGTAAAGTGCACAAAGGCCGCAACCGTGGTCTGGCGCAGGGTACGGATGTCAGCTTCGGTACTTTCGGTCTGAAAGCTGTTGGCCGTGGTCGTCTGACTGCTCGTCAGATCGAAGCAGCACGTCGTGCTATGACCCGTGCAGTTAAGCGTCAAGGTAAGATCTGGATCCGTGTATTCCCGGACAAACCGATCACCGAGAAGCCGCTTGAAGTGCGTATGGGTAAAGGTAAGGGTAACGTGGAGTATTGGGTTGCCCTGATCCAACCGGGTAAAGTCCTGTATGAAATGGACGGTGTTCCGGAAGAGCTTGCCCGTGAAGCATTCAAGCTGGCAGCAGCAAAACTGCCTATCAAAACCACCTTTGTTACTAAGACGGTGATGTAATGAAAGCAAATGAGCTGCGTGAAAAAAGCGTTGAAGAGCTGAACGCTGAGCTTCTTAACCTGCTGCGTGAGCAATTCAACCTGCGCATGCAGGCAGCATCCGGCCAGCTGCAGCAGACACATCTGCTGAAGCAAGTGCGCCGTAATGTTGCACGTGTTAAGACTTTACTGACTGAGAAGGCGGCGTAATGACCGATAAAATCCGTACTCTGCAGGGTCGTGTAATTAGTGACAAAATGCAGAAATCTGCAGTTGTTGCTATCGAACGTGTCGTGAAACACCCGATCTACGGTAAGTTCATCAAGCGTACGACTAAGCTGCACATCCATGACGAGAACAACGAATGTGGAATCGGTGACGTGGTAGAAATCCGCGAAACCCGTCCACTGTCTAAGACTAAGTCTTGGGCGCTGGTTCGCGTTGTAGAGAAAGCGATTCTGTAATAGAATCCGCTTCCTCTAAAAAATAAAATGAACGGCTCGTCTGAGCCGTTCATTTTTTCTACCCATCTGCGAGATCCGGTGTTATAATGCCGCGCCCTCAATTATGGGGCTTTTTAACGACCTGAGGTTTGGGTCCCGAAGTAGTAGTTGACATTAGCGGAGCACTAAAATGATCCAAGAACAGACTATGCTGAACGTCGCCGACAACTCCGGTGCACGTCGCGTAATGTGTATCAAGGTTCTGGGTGGCTCGCACCGTCGCTACGCAGGCGTCGGCGACATCATTAAAGTTACCATCAAGGAAGCAATTCCTCGCGGTAAAGTTAAGAAAGGTGATGTCCTGAAGGCGGTAGTGGTGCGCACCAGGAAGGGTGTTCGTCGCCCGGACGGTTCTGTCATTCGCTTCGATGGTAATGCATGCGTTATTTTAAACAATAACAGCGAGCAGCCTATCGGTACGCGTATTTTTGGGCCGGTAACTCGTGAACTTCGTACTGAAAAGTTCATGAAAATTATCTCTCTGGCACCAGAAGTACTCTAAGGAGCGAGCAATGGCAGCGAAAATCCGTCGTAACGACGAAGTTATCGTGATTACCGGTAAAGACAAAGGTAAACGCGGTAAAGTAAAGAATGTCCTGACTTCTGGTAAGGTCATCGTTGAAGGTATCAACCTGGTTAAGAAACACCAGAAGCCGGTTCCGGCTCTGAACCAACCAGGCGGCATCGTTGAAAAAGAAGCTGCTATTCAGGTTTCTAACGTTGCAATCTTCAATGCGGCAACCGGCAAGGCTGACCGTGTAGGCTTTAGATTCGAAGAAGGCAAAAAAGTCCGTTTCTTCAAGTCTAATAGCGAAACTATCAAGTAATTTGGAGTAGTACGATGGCGAAACTGCATGATTACTACAAAGACGAAGTAGTCCAGAAACTCATGACTGAGTTCGGCTACAATTCTGTCATGCAAGTCCCTCGGGTCGAGAAGATCACCCTGAACATGGGTGTTGGTGAAGCGATCGCTGACAAGAAACTGCTGGATAACGCAGCAGCTGACCTGGCAGCAATCTCCGGTCAAAAACCGTTGATCACCAAAGCACGCAAATCAGTTGCAGGCTTCAAAATCCGTCAGGGCTATCCGATCGGCTGTAAAGTAACTCTGCGCGGCGAGCGCATGTGGGAGTTCTTTGAGCGCCTGATCACTATTGCTGTTCCACGTATTCGTGACTTCCGCGGCCTGTCTGCTAAGTCTTTCGATGGTCGTGGTAACTACAGCATGGGCGTTCGTGAGCAGATCATCTTCCCAGAAATCGATTATGACAAAGTCGATCGCGTTCGTGGTTTGGATATTACCATTACCACTACTGCGAAATCTGATGATGAAGGCCGTGCTCTGCTGGCTGCCTTTGACTTCCCGTTCCGCAAGTAAGGTAGGGTTACTTAATGGCTAAGCAATCGATGAAAGCACGCGAAGTAAAGCGTGTGAAATTAGCAGACAAGTTCTTCGCTAAGCGCGTTGAACTGAAAGCGATCATTTCTGATGTGAACGCATCCGACGAAGATCGTTGGGATGCCGTTCTCAAGCTGCAGAGTCTGCCGCGTGATTCCAGCCCTTCCCGTCAGCGTAACCGCTGCCGTCAGACAGGTCGTCCGCACGGTTTCCTGCGGAAGTTTGGGTTGAGCCGTATCAAGGTCCGTGAAGCCGCAATGCGCGGTGAAATCCCGGGTCTGAAAAAGGCTAGCTGGTAATTGTCACCATTTGAATCACGGGAGTAACACAGATGAGCATGCAAGATCCGATCGCGGATATGCTGACCCGTATCCGTAACGGTCAGGCCGCGAACAAAGTTGCGGTCTCTATGCCTTCCTCCAAGCTGAAAGTGGCAATTGCCAACGTGCTGAAGGAAGAAGGCTACATTGAAGATTTTAAAATCGAAGGCGACATCAAGTCTGAGCTGGAAGTTACTTTAAAGTATTTCCAGGGCAAGGCTGTGGTAGAGAGCATTCAGCGTGTTAGCCGTCCAGGTCTGCGCATCTATAAGAAAAAAGATGAGCTGCCAAAAGTAATGGCTGGTCTGGGCATCGCTGTAATTTCTACCTCTAAAGGTGTCATGACTGATCGTGCAGCGCGCCAAGCTGGTCTTGGTGGCGAAATTATCTGCTACGTAGCGTAATCGGAGGATAAAATGTCTCGTGTTGCAAAAGCACCTGTCGTTGTTCCTGCGGGCGTAGAGGTAAAACTCAACGGTCAGGAAATTTCGATCAAAGGCAAAAACGGCGAGCTGACTCGTACTATCAACAGTGCTGTAGAAGTTAAGCATGCAGACAACGCCCTGACTTTCGCTCCACGCGAAGGCTTCTCGGACGCTTGGGCACAGGCAGGTACTGCTCGTGCGCTGCTGAACGGCATGGTTATCGGTGTTACCGAAGGCTTCACCAAGAAGCTGCAACTGGTTGGTGTTGGTTATCGTGCAGCTGTTAAAGGCAACTCTGTGAGCTTGGCCCTGGGCTTCTCTCACCCTGTTGACCATGCACTGCCGGCCGGCATCACTGCTGAATGTCCAACTCAGACTGAGATCGTGCTGAAAGGCGCTGATAAACAGCTGATTGGTCAGGTTGCAGCGGATCTGCGCGCCTACCGTCGTCCTGAGCCTTACAAAGGCAAGGGTGTTCGTTACGCCGACGAAGTCGTGCGTACCAAAGAGGCTAAGAAGAAGTAAGGTAACACTATGGATAAGAAATCTGCTCGTATCCGTCGTGCGACCCGTGCACGTCGCAAGCTCAAAGAGCTGGGTGCTACTCGCCTGGTGGTACATCGTACCCCGCGTCATATTTACGCACAGGTGATCGCCCCGAACGGTTCCGAAGTTCTGGTTGCTGCTTCTACTGTAGAAAAAGCTATTGCCGAACAACTGAAGTACACCGGTAACAAAGACGCTGCTGCAGCCGTAGGTAAAGCTCTGGCTGAGCGCGCTGTCGAGAAAGGCATTACAAATGTTTCTTTCGACCGTTCCGGGTTCCAATATCATGGTCGTGTCCAGGCACTGGCAGATGCTGCCCGTGAAGCTGGCCTTCAGTTCTAAGGTAGAGGTCTAAGATGTCAAACATCGAGAAACAAGCTGGCGAACTGCAGGAAAAACTGATCGCGGTAAACCGTGTATCTAAAACTGTAAAAGGTGGTCGTATTTTCTCCTTCACCGCACTGACTGTAGTGGGTGATGGTAACGGCCGCGTTGGTTTTGGTTACGGTAAAGCGCGTGAAGTTCCAGCAGCGATCCAGAAAGCGATGGAGAAAGCCCGTCGCAACATGATTAACGTCGCGCTGACTCACGGCACCCTGCAGCACCCTGTTAAAGGTGCTCACACGGGTTCTCGTGTGTTCATGCAGCCAGCTTCTGAAGGTACCGGTATCATCGCCGGCGGTGCAATGCGCGCTGTTTTAGAAGTTGCTGGAGTACATAACGTTCTGGCTAAAGCGTATGGTTCTACTAACCCGATTAACGTGGTTCGTGCAACTATCGATGGCCTGGGCAATATGAATTCTCCAGAAATGGTCGCTGCCAAGCGTGGTAAATCCGTTGAAGAAATTCTGGGGTAATCACGATGGCTAAGACTATTAAAATTACACAAACCCGCAGTTCAATCGGCCGCCTGCCTAAGCACAAAGCCACTCTGGTTGGCTTGGGTCTGCGTCGTATTGGTCATACCGTTGAGCGTGAAGACACGCCAGCAGTGCGCGGTATGGTTAACGCGATTTCCTACATGCTGAAAGTGGAGGAGTAAGAGATGCGCTTAAACACTCTGTCTCCGGCCGAAGGGTCTAAACACGCTTCTAAGCGTCTGGGTCGTGGTATCGGTTCTGGCCTCGGTAAAACCGGTGGTCGTGGTCACAAAGGTCAGAACTCTCGTTCTGGCGGTGGCGTACGTCGCGGTTTCGAGGGTGGTCAGATGCCTCTGTATCGTCGTCTGCCGAAATTCGGTTTCACCTCTCGCAAAGCAATGGTCACTGCAGAAGTTCGTCTGTCTGACCTGGCGAAAGTTGAAGGCGGTATTGTTGACCTGAATACTCTGAAAGCAGCCAACATCATCGGTGTTCAGATCGAGTTCGCGAAAGTGATTCTGTCTGGTGAAGTTTCTGCACCGGTAACGATTCGTGGTCTGCGTGTCACTAAAGGTGCGCGTGCTGCAATCGAAGCTGCTGGCGGTAAAATCGAGGAATAAGTAGCAGATGGCAAAGCAACCGGGATTAGATTTTCAAAGTGCCAAAGGTGGCTTTGGTGAACTGAAGCGCAGACTTTTGTTTGTTATCGGTGCACTGATTGTCTTCCGTATTGGCTCTTTTATTCCAATCCCTGGTATCGATGCCACTGTACTTGCCAAACTGCTTGAGCAACAGCGTGGCACCATCATTGAAATGTTCAACATGTTCTCTGGTGGTGCTCTCAGTCGTGCCTCAATCTTCGCACTGGGTATTATGCCGTATATTTCGGCCTCTATTATTATCCAGTTGCTGACGGTGGTTCACCCAGCGTTGGCCGAGATTAAGAAAGAGGGTGAAGCTGGTCGTCGTAAGATTAGCCAGTACACTCGCTATGGCACCCTGGTTCTGGCTGTATTCCAGTCGATCGGTATTGCTACCGGTCTGCCGAATATGCCTGGAATGCAAGGCCTGGTAATGAATCCAGGTTTCGCATTCTACTTTACCGCTGTTGTAAGTCTGGTTACCGGGACAATGTTCCTGATGTGGCTGGGCGAACAGATTACTGAACGAGGTATCGGTAACGGTATCTCGATCATTATCTTCGCAGGTATTGTTGCGGGTCTCCCGCCGGCCATTGGCCATACCATCGAGCAAGCGCGGCAAGGTGACCTGCACTTCCTCCTGTTGCTGTTGGTTGCAGTTCTTGTATTTGCAGTGACGTTCTTTGTTATTTTCGTTGAGCGTGGCCAGCGCCGCATTGTGGTCAACTACGCTAAACGTCAGCAAGGTCGTCGTGTATATGCTGCACAGAGCACACATTTACCGTTGAAAGTGAATATGGCGGGTGTAATTCCGGCTATTTTTGCTTCCAGCATTATTCTGTTCCCAGCAACCATCGCGTCATGGTTCGGGGGCGGAACCGGTTGGAACTGGCTGACAACAATTTCGCTGTATTTGCAACCAGGACAGCCGCTTTATGTGCTACTCTATGCGACTGCAATCATCTTCTTCTGTTTCTTCTACACGGCGTTGGTTTTCAACCCACGTGAAACAGCTGATAACTTGAAGAAGTCTGGAGCATTCGTACCGGGAATTCGTCCGGGAGAGCAAACGGCGAAGTATATCGATAAAGTAATGACACGTTTGACCTTAATCGGCGCACTGTACATTACCTTTATCTGCCTGATCCCGGAGTTCATGCGTGATGCCATGAAGGTTCCCTTCTACTTTGGCGGCACATCGCTGCTTATCGTAGTGGTTGTCATCATGGACTTTATGGCTCAAGTGCAAACTCTGATGATGTCGAGTCAGTATGAGTCTGCATTGAAGAAAGCAAACCTGAAAGGCTACGGCCGTTAATTCAGGCGCTTGAGAAGTTACGGAGAGTAAAAATGAAAGTTCGTGCTTCCGTCAAGAAATTATGTCGTAACTGCAAAATCATCCGCCGCGACGGTGTCGTACGTGTGATTTGCAGCGCCGAGCCAAAGCATAAACAGCGCCAAGGCTGATATTGTCACATATTTTTCTTGCAAAGTCGGGTTGAGCTGGCTAGATTAGCCAGCCAATCTTTTGTATGTCGATGCGTTACCATTTGAGTATCCTGAAAACGGGCTTTTCAGCATGGGACGCATTTATTTAATTATAGGAGTGCATAGTGGCCCGTATAGCAGGCATTAACATTCCTGATCAAAAACATACCGTAATCGCATTAACTTCGATCTTCGGTATCGGCAAGACCCGTTCTAAAGCCATCTGTGCTTCAACGGGTATCGCTGAAAATGTTAAGATCAGAGAGCTGTCTGAAGAACAAATTGAACAGCTGCGTGAAGCAGTTGGTAAATTCGTTGTTGAAGGTGATCTGCGCCGTGAAATCACCCTGAGCATCAAGCGTCTGATGGACCTTGGTTGCTATCGTGGTTTACGCCATCGTCGTGGTCTGCCAGTTCGCGGTCAGCGTACTAAGACCAATGCACGTACCCGTAAGGGTCCGCGTAAACCGATCAAGAAATAATCGGGGTGAGTAAATAATGGCAAAGGCACCAGTTCGTGCACGCAAGCGTGTAAGAAAGCAAGTCTCAGATGGCGTGGCTCATGTCCATGCATCTTTTAACAACACCATCGTTACCATTACTGATCGTCAGGGTAACGCACTGGGTTGGGCAACCGCCGGTGGTTCCGGTTTCCGCGGTTCACGTAAATCTACTCCGTTTGCTGCTCAGGTAGCTGCAGAGCGCTGTGCAGAAGCAGTGAAAGATTACGGTATTAAGAATCTGGAAGTTATGGTTAAGGGTCCAGGTCCAGGCCGCGAATCAACAATTCGTGCTCTGAACGCTGCTGGTTTCCGCATCACTAATATTACTGATGTGACTCCAATCCCTCACAACGGTTGTCGTCCGCCGAAAAAACGTCGCGTTTAACGCCCGTTTTTAGGTTAGTTGGAGAAAGAAAATGGCAAGATATTTGGGTCCTAAGCTCAAGCTGAGCCGTCGTGAGGGCACCGACTTATTCCTTAAGTCTGGCGTTCGCGCGATCGATACCAAGTGCAAAATTGAACAACCACCTGGCCAGCACGGTGCGCGTAAACCGCGTCTGTCTGACTACGGCGGTCAGTTACGTGAGAAGCAGAAAGTTCGTCGTATGTACGGCGTACTGGAGCGTCAGTTCCGTAACTACTACAAAGAAGCAGCACGTCTGAAAGGCAACACCGGTGAAAACCTGTTGGCTCTGCTGGAAGGTCGTCTGGATAACGTTGTTTACCGTATGGGCTTTGGCGCCACTCGTGCAGAAGCACGTCAGCTGGTTAGCCATAAATCTATCCTGGTAAACGGTCGCGTTGTTAACATCGCTTCTTATCAGGTATCTCCGAATGATGTCGTTAGCATCCGTGAGAAAGCCAAACAGCAATCTCGCGTGAAGGCCGCTCTGGAGCTGGCTGAGCAGCGTGAAAAGCCAACCTGGCTGGAAGTTGATGCGACTAAGATGGAAGGTGTGTTCAAGCGTATTCCTGAACGTACTGATCTGTCTGCGGACATTAACGAACACCTGATCGTCGAGCTTTACTCTAAGTAAAGCTTAGTACCAAAGAGAGGACACAATGCAGGGTTCTGTGACAGAGTTTCTAAAACCGCGCCTGGTAGATATCGAGCAAGTGAGTTCGACGCACGCCAAGGTGACCCTTGAGCCATTAGAGCGTGGCTTTGGCCATACTCTTGGCAACGCACTGCGCCGTATTCTGCTTTCTTCCATGCCGGGTTGCGCGGTGACCGAGGTTGAGATCGATGGCGTGCTCCACGAGTACTCCACCAAAGAGGGCGTACAGGAAGATATCCTGGAAATCCTGCTCAATCTGAAAGGGCTGGCGGTAAGAGTTCAGGGTAAAGATGAAGTCATCCTTACTTTGAATAAATCTGGCATTGGCCCTGTGACTGCAGCCGATATCACCCACGACGGTGATGTCGAAATCGTCAAGCCGCAGCACGTGATCTGCCATCTGACCGATGAAAACGCATCTATTAGCATGCGTATCAAAGTTCAGCGTGGTCGTGGTTATGTGCCGGCTTCTGCCCGAATTCATTCGGAAGAAGATGAGCGCCCAATCGGCCGTCTGTTGGTTGACGCTTGCTACAGCCCTGTAGACCGTATCGCCTACAATGTTGAAGCAGCGCGTGTAGAACAGCGCACCGACCTGGACAAGCTGGTCATCGAAATGGAAACCAACGGCACAATCGATCCTGAAGAGGCGATTCGTCGTGCGGCTACCATCCTGGCAGAACAACTGGAAGCTTTCGTTGACTTACGTGATGTACGTCAGCCGGAAGTGAAAGAAGAGAAACCAGAATTCGATCCGATCCTGCTGCGCCCTGTTGACGATCTGGAATTGACTGTCCGCTCTGCTAACTGCCTCAAGGCAGAAGCTATCCACTACATCGGTGATCTGGTACAGCGTACCGAGGTTGAGCTGCTTAAAACGCCTAACCTTGGTAAAAAATCTCTTACTGAGATTAAAGATGTGCTCGCTTCACGTGGTTTGTCTCTGGGCATGCGCCTGGAAAACTGGCCACCAGCAAGCATTGCTGATGAATAATCAGATCACAGGTTAAGGTTTCACTGAGAAGGATAAGGTCATGCGCCATCGTAAGAGTGGTCGTCAACTGAACCGCAACAGCAGCCATCGTCAGGCTATGTTCCGCAACATGGCCGGTTCTCTGGTTCGTCACGAGATCATCAAAACGACTCTGCCGAAAGCCAAAGAACTGCGTCGCGTAGTTGAGCCGCTGATTACTCTTGCCAAGACCGACAGCGTAGCTAATCGTCGTCTGGCATTCGCCCGCACTCGTGATAACGAGATCGTGGCAAAACTGTTTAACGAGCTGGGCCCGCGTTTCGCGAGCCGTGCCGGTGGTTACACTCGTATTCTGAAGTGTGGCTTCCGTGCTGGTGACAACGCTCCGATGGCTTACATCGAGCTGGTTGATCGTCCAGAAGCTCAAGCAGAAGCTGCTGCAGAGTAATTTGCAGTAACGTAGAAAACCCGCTTCGGCGGGTTTTTTATTGCCTCCAATTCCCCATCTCCCCCATCTTTCGCTATGCTGAACGCTGTTGTCAGTCGCAGAGGTTCATTATGTGGTTAATTGACCAGCTGGTAGAGCAGCAGATACGCGCCGCGCAGGAAAAAGGTGAACTGAGTAATCTACCTGGTGAAGGTGCACCTTTGCAGCTCGAAGACGAAAGTGGCGTGCCGCCAGAGTTACGCACGGCATATCGACTGCTGAAAAACTCAGGTTTTTTACCCCCTGAACTTGAAATGCGCCGCGAAGCTGTGCAACTCAACGATCTTTTACAGCATTTGGATCCTGACGATCATCAAGTCAGTGAACTCAATAAAAGATTAACCCTGCTGGAGATGAAGTTACAGCAGGCCGGTATGAGCACAGATTTTTTACGTGGTGAATATGGCGGGCCCGTTCGGCATCGTCTATTGCAGGAGAAGTAACATGTATAAAATTGGCCAGCTGGCTAAACTTGCGGACGTCACACCTGACACCATACGTTTTTATGAAAAGCAGCAAATGATGGATCATGAGATTCGTACTGAAGGTGGCTTCCGTCTCTATAACGATGATGATCTTCAGCGCTTGCGCTTCATTCGCTATGGGCGTCAGCTCGGTTTTAGCCTGGATTCGATCCGCGGTTTATTATCGATCCGTATCGATCCCGAACACCATACCTGCCAGGAGTCCAAAGCGATCGTTGCCAGACGTCTGGATGAAGTGAATGGTATGATTACCGAGTTGCAAACCATTCAGCGCTCACTAGAACGTTTAGCCGCGACCTGTTGCGGGGACCTACATAGCAGTGCCTGCTGTTCTATCCTTGAAGCGCTGGAAAAAGGTGAAGAGCCGCAGGTGGAAATTTGTTGTAGCAAGGATTGAATTTCACGCAGGAAAGCCTATAGTTGCGCCATTATTAACCGGAGGACACTATGAGTCGCTATCAGCATCGCAAAGGCAAGATTAACGATAACGCTTTGGAGGCACTGTTACATGATCCGCTGTTTCGTCAGCGAGTTGAACAGAATCAGAAAGGGAAAGGCAGCTACCGACGTAAAGATAAACATCTGAAGGGTAGAAACTGGGAGGCCAGTGATAAGCAGAAAAGTTTATCACTGGCCTTCTGCTTTACAGACAAAAAAGCCGCCTGAACATGGCGGCTTTTTTATCACAATTTATCGCTGTTCTGCTGTTTCAACAGATCGCGAATTTCAGTGAGCAACACTTCTTCGTTGGTTGGCTTTGGCGCTGGTTTTTCAACTTCTTTCTTCTGATACAACTTGTTCATCAACTTGATGGCCATAAAGATGGCAAAGGCAACGATTACAAAGTCAAAAATGGTTTGAATAAAGTTACCGTATTCCATTACGACAGCAGGTACATCACCCTCGGCCGGTTTTAGGACCCACTTAAACTGTTTAAAATCGACCCCACCAATCAGTAATCCCAGTGGTGGCATGATGATATTCGCGACCAGTGATGAAACAATCTTGCCGAAAGCGGCACCGATAATCACACCGACTGCCAAATCAACCACGTTCCCACGCATTGCAAAATCACGAAACTCTTTGAATAAACTCATTGTTATCTCCTTGCCTTGGCCAATGGCTAAAGTCTAACAAACCTTTGTGCAATTGCCATGATAACAGCGGATTAAGCAAAATTATCATGGCGGGCAAACGCCCGCGGCGATTTAGAGGAAGAAAGGACTTGGCTGGAAGAGACGTTCAACATCGGGGACAAACTTCTTATCTGTCAGGAACATAATGACATGGTCGCCCTGCTCAATACGCACATTGTCATTCGCGATGATGACTTCATCACCACGTACGACGGCACCGATTATCGTACCTGGCGGCAGTTTAATATCTTCAATTAAACGGCCCACCACGCGGGACGTGGTCTCTTCCCCGTGTGCGATAGCTTCGATAGCTTCGGCAATACCGCGTCGCAGTGAGGAGACGCCAACAATATCTGCCTTGCGCACGTGACCAAGCAGGGCGGAAATGGTGGCCTGCTGCGGAGAGATGGCAATATCGATCACGCTACCCTGAACCAGATCGACATAAGCACGACGCTGGATCAAAACCATGACCTTTTTCGCTCCCATCTTCTTTGCGAGCATGGCCGACATAATGTTGGCTTCGTCGTCATTGGTGACGGCGATGAAAAGATCCACCTGATCAACATGTTCTTCGGCGAGCAATTCCTGATCTGAAGCATCACCATAAAACACCACGGTGTCGTGCAGACGTTCAGCCAGTTCTGCTGCGCGTTGTTGATTACGTTCAATCAACTTCACGCTGTACTGTTTTTCCAACCGCTGGGCCAAACCAAAACCGATGTTGCCGCCGCCGACCAGCATAATGCGTTTGTAGGGTTTCTCAAGGCGCTGCATTTCGCTCATTACCGCGCGAATATGCTGGCTTGCGGCAATAAAGAAAACTTCATCGCCCGCTTCGACAATCGTTGAACCCTGAGGGCGAATAGGGCGGTCCTGACGGAAAATAGCCGCTACGCGTGTATCGATATGCGGCATATGTTCACGCAAAATGGACAACGGGTTACCGACCAGAGGCCCACCGTAATAAGCTTTAACTACCGCAAGGCTCACTTTTCCTTCGGCAAAGTTAACGACCTGCAATGCGCCAGGATACTGAATCAGGCGATAGATGTTGTCGATCACCAACTGTTCCGGTGAAATCAAATGATCGATCGGCACAGCTTCCGGTACAAACAGCTTTTCGGCATCCCGCAAATATTCCGCCGCGCGAATACGGGCAATTCGGTTCGGTGTATTGAAGAGCGAATAGGCAATCTGACAGGCAATCATGTTGGTTTCGTCGGAATTGGTGACAGCAACCAGCATATCGGCATCTTCAGCGCCGGCTTCACGCAATATACGTGGATGGGAACCATGGCCGTGCACTACGCGCAGGTCAAATTTGTCCTGCAACGCGCGCAGACGGGTGGCATCCGTATCTACAACCGTGATGTCGTTATTTTCGCCCACCAGGTTTTCAGCAAGCGTGCCGCCAACCTGCCCGGCGCCGAGGATAATAATTTTCATCGTTGAATCGCTCTTGTCAGAATGCGCCGCGCTATTTTTTTATTAATTTAGCGTAAAAGAATCCGTCACCGCCATCAACGCTCGGGAAGACTTGCCACCCATTGATTTGGCCTTCGGGCAGCTGCTCAGCGACAGCATCATCGTGCTCAGCCAGAAAGGCCGCGATCTGCTGATGGTTTTCTTCGGGCAGGATCGAGCAGGTCGCGTAAAGCATCGTGCCGCCGGATTTCAAACGTGGCCAAACTGCATTGAGGATTTCGCGCTGCAGTGTAGCCAGCTCTGGGATATCACGATCACGGCGCAACCATTTAATATCAGGATGACGTCGAATCACACCGGTTGCAGAACAAGGTGCATCCAGCAGAATACGGTCAAATTGCTGGTCGCCGCACCACTCTGCAGGTGTCCGGCCATCGCCCTGGCGGACTTCGGCTTGCATGCCCAGGCGCTGGAGATTTTCATGCACGCGAGTCAAACGTTGTTGATCAATATCCACGGCCAGCACGTTTGCCTGAGGGGCGATTTCCAGAATATGCGTGGTCTTGCCGCCAGGTGCTGCACAGAGATCGAGAATGGCTTCATTGTTTTGTGGCTCAAGCAGCAGAGCACAGCGCTGTGCAGACAAGTCTTGTACTGTCACCCATCCTTGATCGAAGCCCGGTAGCTGACTGACGGGGGCAGGGGATTCAAGACGCAGAGCATCCGGCGCATCGGCGGGGAAAGCTGCTTTATCTTCAGCCTGCAACAGGCTTAGCCACGTATCGCGGCTATGATGCTGACGATTGACGCGCAACCACATCGGCGGACGCTGATTATTGGCGTCAACGATCTGCTGCCAACGATCTGGCCATGCGGTCTGCAAACGTTTGAGTAACCAACCGGGATGCCAGTAGCGCTGCGGGCCTTGATCCACTTCAGCAAGCAGCGTTTCTTGCTGACGCTGGAACTGACGTAGCACACCGTTAATCAATCCCTTCAGCGCCGTGCGTTTTAGCACTTCTGCACCTGCAACCGTTTCGGCCAGTGCGGCATGTGCTGGCACGCGCGTGTACAGCAACTGATACAACCCAATCATGATCAGGTAGTGCAGCACGCGCTGCTTACCCGTTAGCGTGCGCTCCATCAGTTTGCCAATCAGCGCTTCCAGCTGCGGCAAAGTGCGCATTACGCCAAAGCAGAGTTCCTGCAACAGCGCGCCATCTTTATCAGCCAATGTTTTTTGCGCGCCAGGCAGAATGGCACTGAGTGATTCACCTTTATCTACCACGCGTTCAATGAGTTGCGCGGCAAGGCTACGCAGGTTAGTTGCTTTTTTCATATTCATTCATCAAACAAAAAGCCCGGTTAAACCGGGCTGGAGATCAGGCCAGAAGGGTGCCAGTGGCAAACCATTCACGACGCGAATTCAGCAGATCTTGCGCGGACATGGCTTTCTTACCCGCAGGCTGCAGCGAAAGTAGATTGAGTACGCCGTCAGCGGTGGCAATCTGAATGCCATTTTTATCAGCATGGATGATTTCGCCCGGCCGTTTGTTCTGATGAGGTAAAACGCTAGCCTGCCACACTTTGACGGGCTGATCCTCGATCAGGAAGAAACTCACCGGCCAGGGATTGAAGGCGCGAATGCAGCGCTCAAGCTGTACAGCAGAAAGTGACCAATCAAGACGCGCCTCTTCTTTGCTCAACTTTTCAGCGTAAGAAACCAGTGCTTCATCCTGCACTTCCGGTTGCGCTTTGCCGCTAGCGAGCAGGTCGAGTGTATCCAGCATGCCTTGTGGCCCGAGCTCGGCCAGTTTGTCATACAGTGATGCGCTGGTGTCTTCAGGCGTGATAGGGCAGGAGAGCTTATGCAGCATGTCACCCGTATCCAGACCCACATCCATCTGCATGATGGTCACGCCGGTTTCGCGGTCGCCAGCCCAGAGCGAACGTTGAATAGGTGCCGCACCGCGCCAGCGTGGCAGGAGTGAACCATGGACATTGATGCAGCCGAGTCGCGGCATATCGAGAACGGCCTTCGGCAGAATCAGGCCATAAGCCACCACGACCATGATATCGGCTTGCAAATCCGCGACCAGTTGTTGGTTCTCTTCAGGTTTTAGCGATTTCGGCTGAAACACAGGAACATCGTGTGACTGCGCCAGCACTTTGACGGGACCTGGAGTGAGTTTATTACCGCGGCCCGATGGACGATCGGGCTGAGTAAATACGCCAACCACCTGATGCTCAGAAGCAAGCAGCGCGTCGAGATGACGCGCTGCAAAGTCAGGTGTACCGGCAAAGATAATTTTTAGCGATGCAGACACAGTTTAACCTTCTGTTAGTACTCAGGCTTCGCGTGCATTCATGCGGGCCAGCTTTTCCAGTTTCTGTTTAATGCGCTGACGCTTGAGCGGCGACAGATAATCGATAAACAGCTTGCCATCCAGGTGGTCGATTTCATGCTGAATGCAAATTGCCAGCAGACCATCCGTTTCCAACTCAAAACTTTTACCGTCACGATCCTGCGCACGGACTTTGACCCATTCCGCACGCGGCACGAAGGCACGTTGTTCAGGGATTGAGAGGCAACCCTCTTCAATGCCGGTTTCACCGCTTTTTTCCAGCAGTTCCGGGTTAATCAACACCAGACGTTCGTCTCGATTTTCAGAAACATCGATAACAATGATGCGTTGATGAATGTCGACCTGAGTGGCCGCTAAGCCAATGCCTTCTTCGGCGTACATGGTTTCAAACATGTCATCGACAATGCGCTGAACGTCTGCGTTTACGGTAGCCACCGGCGCAGCGATTTTGCGAAGGCGATCATCAGGGAAATGTAATACCTGCAAAACTGACATAAATATCCAGATCTGTATGCGTTAAAGAAAAGATTACTACCTCATATTGTAGACTTTTTGTGGCCTGATTGACAGCATTGCACCGCATGTGAGCAGGCTTAAGGATGGACGCGTGGAGCGAGTGGAAGGGATACTCCGGCTGGCAAATGTTAAAGGCCTGCGCCGGCATCGCGTAGTGAATCTCGCGCGGAATTTGCAAAACGGTGCCGCCGTCGATGACGAATTACTGCACAGCCATGGTTTGAATGAATTGCAGCGCCAACAGTTTAACGATTATTGCCCACGGCAACTGGCGCGCACGTTACAGTGGCTGGATCAACCTCATCATCATTTAGTCTCCTGCATAGATGCTGATTATCCGGGCCACCTGGCTGAAATCAGTCAACGCCCCTCATTGCTCTATGTATCTGGTCACCTCTCCGTTTTGCAGACACCGCAATTAGCTGTGGTGGGCAGTCGGCACTGTTCCCACTATGGCAAAGAGTGGGGCACATGGTTTACACAGCAACTTGCACTCAGTGGGTTGACCATCACCAGCGGACTGGCTCGCGGTATTGATGGCGTTGCACACCGTGCAGCCTTGGATGCAAGTGGTAAAACAATCGCAGTGCTGGGTAGCGGCTTGCAACATATCTACCCCAAAAGCCATCAGTCGCTGGCGCAGGCGATCATGGATAACGAAGGGGCTTTAGTCTCTGAATTTCCTCTTGATATGGCGCCACATGCTGTTAATTTTCCGCGCCGTAACCGCATCATCAGTGGGTTGAGCCAGGGAGTGCTGGTCGTTGAGGCTTCACTGAAAAGCGGTTCGCTGGTCACGGCTCGCTGCGCGCTGGAACAAAATCGCAATGTTTATGCGTTACCCGGAGCATTGGGTAATGATGGCAGTGAAGGTACGCATTGGTTGATTCAGCAGGGAGCACTGTTGGTTGCCCATCCAAATAACATCCTTGAAGATTTGCATTCCAATTTGCAATGGCTGCCGGCAACCACTTCAGAAACAATATATTCACAAGACAGTGACGATGTTCCATTGCCATTTGCAAGCGTGTTGGCTAACGTAGGTGATGAGGTTACACCTGTTGACGTCGTCGCTGAACGTGCCGGCCAACCTGTGCCAGTTATCGCAGCCCAGTTGCTGGAGCTGGAGTTAGCAGGATGGATCGCAGCTGTACCCGGCGGCTATGTCCGATTGAGGAGGGCATGCCATGTTCGACGTACTTATGTACTTGTTTGAGACCTATATCCACAACGAAGCTGAAATGCGTGTTGACCAGGATAAATTGACCGATGATTTGGCCGATGCGGGTTTTCATCGTGAAGATATCTACAATGCGTTGAATTGGCTTGAACGTTTAGCGGACTATCAGGATGGTCTGGTCGCGCCAGTACAATTGGCTGCCGACCCGCTCTCAATGCGAATTTATACGGACGAGGAATGCCAGCGTCTTGATGCTGATTGTCGCGGTTTTATTTTGTTCCTGGAACAAGTTCAGGTGCTGAATATGGAAACGCGCGAGATGGTCATCGAACGGGTCACGGCTCTTGATACTCAGGAATTCGATCTTGAAGATCTTAAATGGGTGGTGCTGATGGTGCTGTTTAACATCCCTGGATGTGAAAACGCTTATCAGCAGATGGAAGAACTGTTATTCGACGTCAATGAAGGTATGCTGCATTAATTTGCGATTAATGTATCCGGAAATATGAGTAAACCAGCACTGTTTTCTGTGCGTAAACACGATCCCTGCCCCGCTTGCGGGGCAGATTTAGTGATACGCAGTGGTAAACACGGCCCGTTTCTTGGCTGTGTGAATTATCCAACCTGTGATTATGTTCGTCCCCTGAAAAATCAGGCCGATGGGCATATCGTTAAAGTGCTGGAAGGGCACGTGTGTCCTCAGTGTGGCGCAGATAAAGTTCTGCGTCAGGGGCGATTTGGGATGTTTGTTGGTTGTAGCCACTATCCTGAATGTGATTACACAGAAACCATCGATAAGCCCGACGAGACCGCGATTGCCTGTCCCCAATGTCAGAACGGAAAGCTGGTTCAGCGCCGTTCGCGCTATGGCAAAACCTTTCACTCCTGCGACCGTTACCCCGATTGCCAATTTGCAATCAATGCAACGCCTGTTGAAGGTATCTGTCCGCATTGCCAGTTTCCCTTATTAATAGAGAAGAAAACCGTACAAGGCATGAAGCGCTTATGCGCCAGCAAACGCTGTGGCAAGCTCATCGCCCAGGACGAAGAACGATCATGAAGCAAAAAGCGTATGTTCCCGGAAGTCTCGAGTTTTGCATCGAGCAACTACAACAGCAGGCGGTTATTGCCTATCCAACAGAAGCGGTATTTGGCTTAGGCTGTGATCCCGATAGCGAAAGCGCCGTCATGGCCTTACTGGCGCTCAAACAGCGTCCGGTTGAGAAAGGGCTTATCCTGATTGCAGCAGATTATGCGCAACTGGAACCCTACATTGCCGATCGTGAGCTCACGGTGCTACAGCGTGAGCGCATGTTTGCTAGCTGGCCAGGGCCGGTGACTTATGTGGTTCCGACAACACCTCATACGCCACGCTGGCTAACAGGACGTTTCGATTCGCTGGCTATCCGCGTTAGCGATCATCCGGATGTGCAGGCACTTTGCCGTGGCTTCGGCAAACCATTGGTGTCTACCAGCGCCAATCTCTCCGGCGAGGCGCCGTGCCGCAATGCTGATGAAGTTGCACAGCAATTCGGTGCTCAATTCCCCGTGTTGCACGCTGCAACGGGCGGGCGGTTAAATCCTTCTGAAATTCGCGACGTTATCAGCGGCGAACTTATTCGTCAGGGTTAATTTATGGAACACTTCGCCGTTTTTGGTCATCCCATTGCACACAGTAAGTCACCATTCATTCATAGCCTTTTTGCCGAGCAGACAGGAATCGCGCACACCTATGGCCGGGTTTGTGCACCGCTGGAGGGGTTTCCTCAGTCAATTAGCGACTTTTTTACTGTCGGTGGAAAAGGTGCAAATGTCACACTGCCATTTAAACAACAGGCGTGGGAACTGGCCGATGAACTCAGTGAACGTGCAGCCTTATCTGGGGCGGTTAACACCTTAAAGAAAAAGGCAGATGGCTCGATCTTTGGTGATAATACCGATGGGATTGGCCTGCTAAGCGATCTGGAACGATTGAATTTGATCCGTTCTGGTGACCGCATTTTACTGGTGGGAGCCGGTGGGGCAGCTCGAGGTGTGATCCTTCCCCTGCTTTCTTTTGGATGTTCAGTGGTAGTGGTCAACCGAACGGTTGCCCGCGCTGAAGAATTGGCAGATATCTTCCAGCATAGTGGGGATATCCAGGCCAACGGCTTTGCTGAGCTCTCCGGTCAGGCATTTGATCTGATCATCAATGCAACTTCCAGTGGCGTTGAGGGTAAAGTGCCGCCGTTGCCAGACTCATTGATCACCCCGCAAACACGCTGCTACGACATGTTCTATCAGCAAGGGCTGACGCCATTCTTGTTGTGGTGTCAGCAGCACGGTGCGGGTCAGCTGGCAGATGGATTGGGCATGCTGGTGGGGCAGGCGGCGCATGCTTTCCAACTGTGGCATGGCGTGATGCCAGAAATTACCCCCGTTATTGCTCAATTAAAGCAGGCCATGAAGGAGTGAATCAGGCGATCCATTTTCCCGATCGTGAACGTTGGGACGAGGAACGAGGAGCGATCGTCTTTCCGGTGCTGGTGCAAGGAATGGAGTTAACTTGTGCTATCAAGCTCGACGGATTACAGGATCGATTTGGAACGGGTGCTGCGATGGCGCTGTTTAGCGCGCATCGCTGGGATCTGGAAGAAGAAGAAGAAGCGCTTATCCGGCAGGATGAGATCGATGATCAAGGTTGGATCTGGCTTTCCTGAGCGAGGTATTCATCTTTCCAGCCAACATAATTGCTCGATGAATAGAGCAGGTCTGCGATTTCCGCCTCACTCAATGGGCGGATTTGTTTAACCGGGCTGCCTAAATAGAGATAGCCGCTCTCCAGTCTTTTACCCGGCGGAACCAGACTACCCGCTCCAATCATGACATCCTCTTCAACAAACACACCATCCAGCAAAATCGATCCCATGCCAACCAGTACGCGATCGCTGATATGACAGCCGTGCAGCATCGCTTTATGACCGACAGTCACGTCTTCACCAATCACTAAAGGATGCCCTTCCGGGTTGCTGGTGGACTTGTGCGTGACATGTAAAACGCTGCCGTCCTGAATATTGCTTCTTTTACCTATCACAACTTTGTTCACATCACCGCGGATAGTAACCAGCGGCCAGATGCTGACATCGTCGGCGAGTTGCACTTCACCCACCACCACGCTACTGCGATCGATCATTACGCGATCGCCGATTTGTGGAAAATGGTTCTTATAAGGTCGTAGGGCTACAGACATGATCGTTCTCCTTTTGCACTTTTCCCCCTAGCCTGCGGCTTATCAGGCGGGCAAACAAGATGAATTTTGAGCGGATCGCTCGCGATCGCAGCGAAAAGATTGAAAACTCGCCAGTCGATTAAAAAGATCGAAAAAAGGGGTTGTGCAAAAAAATCGGATCCCTATAATGCGCATCCACTGAGACGGCAAAGCGGCAACGCAAGCGGCTCAGCAGGGAGTGAAGCGATTCACCCCGCCAGATAAAACGCTGAAAAAAGTGTTTGACTCTGAAGGAGGAAAGCGTAATATACGC